>DATJMM010000001.1:0-90444 GCA_035508735.1 Solirubrobacteraceae bacterium
GCCGTTCGGCGGCCGCGGCCCAGGCACGACCGGCGAACGTCAGCGCGACCGCGCCCGCCGCGACCAGCGCCGGCACGAGGCTCAGCGCCAGCGAGACGTGCCCTCCGACCAGGCCCAGCGCCAGCAGCACGCCGAGCACGATCACGCCGAGCACGTTGGGGACGCTCGTAAGGAAGAAGAACGCGACGCTGCGGCGCGCGATGTGCCCGCCGTCCATGCCGCCGCGGCGCAGCGCCCAGGCGCCGAGCGCGAGCCCACCGGCGCCGCCGGTGGGCAGGATTGCGTTGGCGCCCAGCTCGGCCATGCCGACCTGCGTGCTCACCCGCCAGCTCATGCGCCGGCAGAACACCATGCGGAAGACCGCCACGTAGCCGAGGCCGGAGAGCAGCTTCAGCGCGACGCCCGCCGCCAGCCACGCGGGGTCGGCGTGAGCGAGGCGGCTGCGCAGGCCGCCGAGGCCCGGCAGCAGCGTGACCAGCGCCACGAGCACCGCAACGGCGAGGGCGATCAGCGCCACGCGCGAGCGCAGCGTGCGGCCGCTGAGCTGCTCGGGAGCGGCCAGCTCGTCGGCGTTCACCCGCGTCGGCTCGCCGGCTGGACGCTGCTGCGGGCGCACGCTCATGCGCCCATCCTGGCAGCCGCAGGGAGCAGGGCCGGGTTGCCTCGCCGGCGCTCGTGGGCGCTGCAGCGCAGGCCGGAGCTCGGCCGCCACCGCGCGCGCGCCGCTAGCGATCGTCGCCGCTGCCGGACAGCACGCCGCGGCGCTGACGGGAGAGGAGCTTCTCGAGGTTCGCCTGCGCGATCTCGTCGAGGTCGAGCCCCAGCTCGGTGGCGAGCTGGCTGACATACCAGAGCACGTCGCCCAGCTCCTTGGCCATCGCCGCGCGGCGCTCCTCGCCGATCTCGCCGCCGTCGTCGCGGATCGCCTTCTTGGCGTGCTCGGCCACCTCGCCGGCCTCGCCGGCGAGGCCCAGCGCGGGGTATGCCAGCCACGCCGCGCGCGGGTACTCCGCGGTGCGGCGCGAGATGCGCTGGTACTCGGACAGCTCCACGCGCGCGATCGTATGCGCCGCCGGCGAGGCCGTGCGGGCGCGAACGCCGACTTTGCGAGCGACGGGGCCGGCGTCGGTGCGCGCCCCGTGCGCCCCGCGCCCACCGGTGGGTGCGCGCCACGCGCGCGCCAAGCGCTCACACCCCGGCGGCCCGCAACGCGCTCTCGTGCGTCTGCGCCTCGATGCGGTCCTCCAGCGGCGCCAGCTCGCCGCGCTCCACGCCCAGGGCGCGGGCGATCAGCCAGTCTGCGAACCACACGTTCTTCGGCAGCAGCGGGCCGTGCAAGTAGGTGCCGATGACGTTGCCGCTGCGCGCCCCCTCGAAGCCGCTGCGCCCGTCGTTGCCGTGGCCGCTCAGCACCCGGCCCAGCGGCTGCTGGCCCGCGCCGAGGCTCGTGCGCCCGCCGTGGTTCTCGAACCCCGCGAGCACGTCCTCATAAAATCCCTCCCCGCCGGCGTCCCCCGCGCGCGGGCGCGCCCCGCCACCGGCGCCCTCCAGGTCCACCTCGATCGCCACGTTGCCGATCAGGCGCGGACCGTCCTCGCGCACGGTGCGCACGTCGAGCAGCCCCACGCCGGCGATCTGCTCCTCCCCGAGCGTGTAGGAGTGGCCGAGCAGCTGGTAGCCGCCGCACACGCCCAGCACCACCGCGCCGCGCGCCGCCGCCGCCTGCAGGCCCGCGCGCTTGCTCGCGATCAGGTCCTCGGCGCACAGGCGCTGGTCGCGGTCCTGCCCGCCGCCGATGTAGTAGAGGTGGTGGGCGCCGCCGTCCAGCTCCTCGCCGAGGTGGCTGGCGCTCAGCTCGAAGCCGATCCCGCGCCAGGCGCAGCGGCGCTCCAGCACGATCAGGTTGCCGCGATCGGCGTAGATGTTCATCAGGTCGGGGTACAGCGCGCACACGCTCAGCTGCAGCGGGGGCGTGGTGCGCGGCGCTGCCGGCGGCTCAGGCATCGAACAGCACCACCACGCTGCCCACGTGCTCCGCGGTCTCCGGCACGCCGCGCGTGCCCGCCGCGCGCAGGCCGGCGCGCTCGCCCTCGCGCTGGAGCTCGCGCACGCCCACCAGGTCGAGCTCCACCACGTCGCGTTCGCAGCTGGGCTGCGCAGGGGAGGGGGCGCCGGGCGCACCCGCGCGCGCGGGGACGGACGCGGGGGCGATCCTGCGCACCCGCTCGATCCGCGCGCTGCCCGCGCGCACCTGCACGCGCACCGCGCGGCTGGTGTACAGGCGCCCCGCCACGCGTGCGCGCTCGGCCTGCGGCGCGCCGTCGCCTGCTGCGGCGTCGAAGGAGTCGAGACGCGTGACGATCGCGCAGGCGAGCGCGCCGCCGGCGCGCAGGTGCGCCCGCGCGCAGGCGAAGAAGGCCGCGCGGCCCCGCGCGCCGCCCAGCAGCTGCAGCGTCTGCATCGGCACCAGGCACAGCGCGAAGCCGCGCTCGTCCAGCGCGAACGCGCGCGCGTCCGCGCACACGGTCTGCACGCCGGCGCCTGCCGGTGACCGCGATCCGCGGGCCGCGCGGCCGGCGCGCTCGCGCAGCGCCGCCAGCAGCCGCGCGTCGCGGTCCAGCGCGGTCACGCGGTGCCCGGCGCGGGCGAGCTCGAGCGCCACGCGGCCGGTGCCGGCGCCCACGTCGAGCACGCCGTCGCCGGGGCCGGGCGCGTGCGCGCGCGCCAGCGCCCGCCACAGCGGCAGGTCCGCCGCGTAGCCGCCGCACTCGAGGTCGTGCCATACCACCGCGTCCCCGCCGCGCCGCCCGGCCGCGGCTGCCCGCTCGCCGGCGAGGGCGTTCACGACCACGCGCTGCGGGCCTCCCCGCGCGCCACCAGCAGCTCGCGCAGCTCGAGCATCGCGGTGTAGGTGGGCAGCGCGAACAGCGGCGCGCCGGTCCGCGCGGGCCGCGCCGCTGCGGCCGCGTCGAGCGCGTCGGCGAGGCGCTCGCGCACGTCGATGCGGGCGCTCTCCACGCCGGCGTACTTCAGGCGCGCCGCCAGGTCGGCGGCGCGCGTGCCGGCGCAGGTGGCGTGCCGGATGCGCCCCGCCAGCAGCTCGAAGTCCGCGTCCCAGATCCACGACACGTCGCGGCCGTCCGCGACGTGGTCGTTGAGCACCCCCAGCAGGTCGTGCTCGCCGGGCTCGAGCGCGAGCGTGCGCAGCACCTCGTTGGCGCCCGCCGGGTTCTTCACCAGCAGGATGCGCAGCTCGCGGGCCGCCGCCACCCGCGGCGGCGCGCCCGCGCCCGCGCCGCCGCCGCCCGCGGGCACCGACACGCTCACGCTCTCTGCCCGCCCGAACGCCGCGCGCGCGCTCTGCAAGCCGCTCACGATCTGCTCCAGCGTGGCGCCCAGCGCGCTCGCCAGCGCCGCCGCGGCGAGCGCGTTGTAGACGTTGTACAGGCCCGGCAGCGCCAGCTCGACCTCGGCGGCCGCATCGGCGGTGTGCAGCTCGAAGCGCGCCGAGCGCACGCCCCGCAGGCGCACCTCGCGGGCGCTCAGCTGCGGGCGCGGGCGGGTCTGGCCGCAGCTGGCGCAGCGGTAGCGGCCGAGGTGGCCGAGGTAGACCGCCTCGAACACGTACGGCGCGCCGCAGCGGCGGCAGTGCTTGGCGTCGGCCGCGTGCGCCAGCCCCGCCAGCGCCAGCGAGTCGTCCTCGACGCCGAAGTACACCGCGCGCGCGTGCCCGCGCCCCAGGTCCGCCACCATCGGGTCGTCGGCGTTCAGCAGCAGCTGGGCGTCGCTGTGGGCGAGCGCAGCGGCCCAGCGGTCGGCGATCGTCTCGAGCTCGCCGTAGCGGTCCAGCTGGTCGCGGAACAGGTTGCCCAGCAGGATCGCGCGGGGGCGCAGCTCCGCCACCAGCCGCTCGAGCCACAGCTCGTCGACCTCGAACAGCCCGAGCTCGCCGGCGATCGCGCCGTGCGGGCGCGCCGCCGCGAGCAGCGTGGTGGCGACGCCGCCGGCCATGTTGGCGCCGGCGCGGTTGTGCACGAGCGTCACGCCGGCGCCTTCGAGGATCGCCGCGCTCATCGCCGCCGTGGTGGTCTTGCCGTTGGTGGCGGAGATCAGCGCGCTGCCGCGCGCGAGCCTGCCGCCGAGCTCGGAGATCGCGTCGGGGGCGAGACGCATCAGCAGCTTGCCCGGCGCGCTCGTGCCGCCGCCGCCGCGCAGGCGCGAGACCGAGCCGACGCCGCGCGCCAGCGCCAGCTTCAGCGGCGAGGCGCCCGCCATCAGCCCTCCGAGAAGGCCGGCCCGGCCTGCGCCGGCGCCAGCACGCGCACGGCCGCCGGCAGCGCGCGCACGCGCACCGGCAGCTCGCCGATCGGGTCGCCGTCCGCGTACATCGTGAACGGCCGGTCCGCGCTGAGCTCGATCTCGCGGGCGCGGAACACGTGCACGCCGGGCTCGCGCACGTGGCTGCCGCCGAACACCTTCGGCAGCACGCGGGTGAGGAAGGCGAGCTTGCTCACGTTCTCGAGCACGATCACCTCGAGCAGGCCGTCGTCGAGCTTCGCGTCCGGCGCCGCGCGCATGCCGCCGCCGTAGGTCTTGGAGTTGGCGGCGCCGATGGAGTAGGCGTCGAACACGTAGCGCTCGCCCGGCGGGTCGAGCTCGATCTCGAAGCGCGCCGGTCGCCAGCCGGCGAGCGCGCGCAGCGCCCCGTAGAGGTAGACGAGCCCGCCGAGCCAAGCGGGCGCCTCGTTGGCGATGCGGTTGGCGTCGCTGTCGAAGCCCGCCGAGGCGATGCCCACGAACGCCCTGCCGCGGGCGGCGCGGGCCGGGCCGGGCCCGCCCGCGCCCGCGCCGGCGTCCGCCGCGCCGCCGCCATCGCTCGCGCCGATCTCCTCGACCATTCCCAGGTCCAGCGCGCGCACCCTGCCGGCGGCCACCACCGCGGCGGCGCCGTCGGCGTCCTGCGGTATCCCCAGCACCCGCGCGAGGTCGTTGCCGCGCCCGCCGGGGATCACGCCGAGCAGCGCCTCGGGCCGGTCCCTGAGCCTGTCGGCGAGCGCCCCCAGCAGGCCGTCGCCGCTGAGCGCCACCACGATCCGGCCCTCCGCCGCAGCGCTGGCGGCCAGCTCGCGGGCGTGCTCGAGGTCACGGGTGTCGGCGCGGCTCACCTCCAGCCCGTGCGCGCGCAGCGCGCGCTCGGCCGCGGGCGCGAGGCGTCTCGCCCGCCCGCCGCCGGCCGAGGGGTTGACGAGCAGGCAGACGCGCTTCGGCACGGCTCAGGTGGACCGCGCGGCGAGGGCGCGGTTGCGCCGGCGCCGGCCGATCGCCGCGGCGACCGCCAGCGCGGCGATCACCACGAACAGCCCGAGCAGGACGCCGGGGGCGAGCCCGAGGCCGCCGAACGGCAGCGACACGAGCTCCACGATGCCGAGGCCGACCGCCAGCAGCGCGACCAGCAGCACGAAGATCAGCACGATGCCACGCAGCCGCGCGAGGATGCCGGCGGAGGAGGGGGGGATCAGCAGGCCCATGGCGCGCAGCGCGAACAGCTGGCGACCGCTGGGCGGCGCCTGGCCGAGACGCTCGACGGCGTGCTTGAGGTCGCCGGCGCGCCGTTCGGCGAGCGCCAGCGAGGCGTCGGCCATGCGCCTGATCTGCATCCGCTCCTGTGGACGCGCGGCCGCGATCGCGCGCTGGAAGTAGCCGCGCGCGGCCTCCGCGTCGAAGCGCTCCGCGGCGCGCGCGCCGAGGATCGAGAGCGCGGCTGACTTGTACTTGGTCTCGGCCTCGAGCTCCTCGTCGGAGGCCTGCTCGAGCGCCTGCAGCGCCTCGATCGAGCCCCGCTGCTCGAGGCGCACCTGCCGTGGTTTGGGAGCCATGGGCGGCCATTCTAGGGTCTGGGCGCCCGCCGGCGGGCACGGGCCGGCGGCGGGCGCCCCGGCGGCGCGTCACGCGCCGCCGGGGCGCGCCGCGAAGCCGTTGGCGCGGGCGCCGCCAGCAGGTATGCTCGATCGCATGTCTCGCACCGCAGGAAGGCCCCGCCGGCCGCGCCGGCGAGCGCGCAGGGTGCTGGCGGCGGCGGCGCTGTGCGCGGCGCTGGCGGGCGCCACCGTGCCCGCGCCGGGGGCGCTGGCGGCCGGCATCGGCGGCGGCAGCGCGCTCAGCGAACTCACCGAAGGCGCCCCCGAATCGACCGAAACGACGTCCACCGCCACCACCGCCGCGAGCACCTCCGCGCAGTCGGGGATCAGCAGCTCGATCCTGGTGGCCGGCGTCGGCGCGGCCGCCGTGCTGCTGATCGGGATCATGTTCGTGATCTTCCGCGACATGCGCCGCGTGGCGCCCGCGGGCGAGGCCGACCTGCTGGAGGGCGCCAACGCCAGGCACTCGCAGGCGGCGCTGCGCAAGCGCCGCGCCAAGGCCAAGGCGGCGCGCCGCCAGCGCAAGCGCAACCGCTGAGCCCTGAGCGAGCGCCGCGCGCGAGCGCCGCCCTCGCGGTTCGCCGCTCAGTGCGAGAGGCGCACCGGCTGCGGGCGGGTGCGGATCGGCGTGCGCACGCGCGGCGGCGAGGGTGGCGAGGGCGAGCCGTGGGGGCCGCGACGCGGTCCGCGCGGGCGCGGCGCGCGGGGGTGCGGGTCCAGCGGTCCGCCCGGCAGCGCCTTGGAGCCGCCGTCCTCGTCGGAGGAGTCGGGCACGTCGGCCGGCTCCGCAGCCTGGTCGTTGTGGAACGGAATCCACAGCATCAGGGCGGCGATCGGGATCTTGATCACTGCCACTCCCAGGAGAACCCACACCCAAAGTTCCATCCTGCCAGCGATGGTACTACTGCAGGGTGCGATCGGAGGGCACAAGCGAGCTGGGCGCGCTGGCGGCGGAGATCGTGAGCTGCCGGCGCTGCCCGCGGCTGGTGGCGTGGCGCGAGCAGGTGGCGCGCGAGCGCCGCGCTGCGTTCGCCGCGGAGACCTACTGGGGCCGGCCGCTGCCCGGCTTCGGCGACCCCGGCGCGCGCGTGCTGCTGCTGGGGTTGGCGCCGGCGGCGCACGGCGCCAACCGCACCGGGCGCATGTTCACCGGCGACCGCTCCGGTGAGTTCCTGTTCGCCGCGCTGTTTCGCACCGGCTTCGCCAACCAGCCGCGCTCGCGCGGGCGCGACGACGGGCTCGCGCTGCGCGACGCGTGGATCACCGCGGCGGTGCGCTGCGCGCCGCCGGCCAACCGCCCGACCCCGCAGGAGCGCGAAAGCTGCCAGCCGTGGCTGGTGGCCGAGCTGGCGCTGCTACGGCGCGTGCGCGTGATCGTGTGCCTGGGCGCGTTCGCGTGGGACGCCGCGCTGCGGCTCGTGGCGGCGCTCGACGACGAGCCCGTCGCCCGCCCGCGCCCGCGCTTCGCGCACGGCGGCGAGCTCGCGCTGGCGCGGCGCACGCTGCTTGGCTGCTACCACCCGAGCCAGCAGAACACGTTCACCGGCAGGCTCAGCGAGCCGATGATCGACGCGGTGCTGAGTCGTGCCGCCGGGCTCGCGCGCGGCGAGCGCTAGCATCGGTTGCGGTTATGAGGAGCGCGCTTGTGGCGATCTTGGCTGCGGCGGCCGCGCTGGTGGCGGCAAGCATGATCGGCGTGGCGGCGGCGGAAGCGCCGACCGCGACCGCGCCGGTGCGGACCGTGAGCGTGGTGGGCGTGGCGAGCGTGCCGATCCCGCAGGCGGCGCCGGCGGCCGAAGCGGACGCGGTGTACCGGCAGGGCATGGCGGCGGCGCTCGGCGACGCGCAGGGCAAGGCCGAATTCCTCGCCGGCAAGGCCGGCGTGACGCTGGGCGCGGTGCAGAGCATCGCCGAAGACGGCGGCTCCATCTCCTGTCGCGCCGAGGAAGCGGAAGCGTACGCCGAATACGAAGGCGAACAGCCGGACTTCGGCACGGGCGTGGCGGTGCGAACCGTGGCGCCGGAGGCCGCCGCTCGCGCCGGCGCCAAACCGGCGGTCAAGAAGGCCAGGAAGAAGCGCCCGACGAGGCGTCCGACGAGGCGTCCGACGAGGCGTCCGACGAGGCGTACGACGAGGCGTCCGACGAGGCGTCCGACGGCGAAGCAGGCCACCGCCGGGAGCTGCAAGCTCGAAGCGCAGGTGTCGTTGACCTACGCGATCGACTGACGCTCGTGGCGTACACCACCGCCGAGGGCAGAGCGCAGCTGCTGGACACCGTGGCGGACGCGGTGGACCGGCTGGCGGGCGCGATCGCGGATCTCAGCGAGCTCTACGAGCTGCTCGACGAGCGCAGCGCCGAGACGCTCGAGGCGGCCCTGTTCAGGCCCGTGCAGGGCGCCTACGGGCGCGCGCGGCGCGCATACGCCGGCTTCGCCTCGCGCCACGCGCTGGCGCCGCGCGAGTTCGCGGCTGCCGGCGCAGGCGCTCCGGGCCACGGCGTGAAGGGCTTCCTGGACGCCGCCGTGAGCGCGGCGGGCGACGCCGACGCGCTGCTGGCGGAGCTGCAGGACTCGCTGCTGCCGGTGGAGGTCGGTGACGCCGAGCTGCGCGCCGACCTGGAGGCGGTGCGCACGCTGCTCTCCGGCGTGCCCTCGAGCGCGCGCGAGCTCAGCCGCACGCTGGGGCGATAGGCGGGGGAGGGGCGCAGTTGCGCCGCTCCGGTTCGACGGGGCGAGCGCTCGGTCGAGCGAGCGCGCCGTTGGCTCGGTCGACGGGTGCGCCGCTGCTCAGTCGACCGGCGCGCCGCTGGCTCAGTCGACCGGCGCGCCGTTGGCTCAGTCGACCGGCGCGCCGTTGGCGCTGAGGCGCACCTCGATGTTGCCGCGGGTGGCGTTGGAGTACGGGCACACCTGGTGGGCGCCGCGCACGAGCTCCACGGCGGTCTTGAGCTCGGGCACGGAGGGGAGGCTCACGTCGAGCGCCACGCTCAGCAGGAAGCCGCCCTTGCCGTCGGGCGAGAGCGAGACCTCGGAGTCGATCGCGACGTCGCCGACGTCGGCCTTGGCGCGGCGCGCGACCACCCCCAGCGCGCCCTCGAAGCAGGCGGCGTAGCCGACCGCGAACAGCTGCTCGGGGTTGGTGCCGCCGCCGTGCCCGCCCATCTCCTCGGGCAGGCGCAGCTGCACGTCGAGCGCGCCGTCGCCGGTGCGCCCGTGACCCTCGGCGCGTCCGCCGGTGACGTGGGCCTTGGCTGTATAGAGCGTCTGTGCCATCGCGCTGCCTTTCGCTCGCGGGTGGTGGTCCGCACTGATCCTAGACGCTGGCCGGCGGGCACCTGCTAGACCAGCGCGGGTGAGCAAGCGGATCGTCACGGCGCTCGGGCCGGCGCTGGCAGAGCGCGACTTCTCGCTTTTGTGGCTGGCGCTGGTGGGCATGGGCGTGAGCATGCAGATGCTCGAGGTGGCGATCGGCTGGCAGGTCTACAGCAACCACCGCAACGCGCTCTACCTGGGCCTGATCGGGCTGGCGGAGTTCATCCCGATGTTCGCGCTGGCGCTGCCGGCGGGGCACCTCGCCGACCGGCTGCCGCGACGGCTGGTGCTCGGCGGCTCGCTGCTGTTGAGCGCGGGCGTGGCGCTCGGCCTGGTGGCGCTCAGCGCCGCCGGCGTGAGGGCGCTGGCGCCGTTCCTGGCGCTGGCGCTGGGCGCGGGCACCGCCTACGCGATCGGCACCCCGGCGGCCCGCGCGCTGCCGCCGACGCTCGTGCCGACGCAGCTGCTGGAGAGCGCCATGACGCTGCGCTCGATCGCCACGCAGGCCTCGCAGGTGGTGGGGCCGGCGCTCGGCGGCGTGCTGTACCCGCTGGCGCCCGGCTTGGTCTACGCGGTCGCGGCCGGCATGTGCCTGGCGGCGGCGGCGAGCGTGGCGGCGATCCGGCACGAGGCGGCGCGCACCGGGGCGCAGGGCGAGCGCGCACCCGGCATCGACAGCGTGCTCGAGGGAATCCGCTTCGTGGGGCGCACGCCGGTGCTGTTCGGCGCGATCCTGCTCGACCTGCTGGCGGTGCTATTCGGCGGCGCCGTGGCGCTGCTGCCGCTGTTCGCGCGCTCGATCCTGCACGTGGGGCCGGCCGGCCTGGGCGTGCTGCGCAGCGCGCCCGCGGTGGGGGCGCTGCTGGCGGCGGCGGCGATGACGCGCCGCCCGCTCGAGCGCCACGCCGGGCGGCGGCTGCTGGCGGTGGTGGGCGCCTTCGGCGCGAGCATGGTGGTGTTCGGGCTCTCGCGCTCGTTCGCGCTGTCGCTGCTGGCGCTCGCGGTCAGCGGCTTCGTGGATATGTACAGCATGTACATCCGCTCCACCACGGTGGCGCTGGCGACCCCCGACGCGCTGCGCGGGCGCGTGATGGCGGTGGAGATGGTGTTCATCAGCGCCTCCAACCAGCTGGGGGCGTTCGAGTCGGGCCTCGCCGCCTTCCTGCTGGGCGCGGTGCCCGCGGTGGTCGCCGGCGGCGCGCTCACGGTAGCGATCGCGCTCGGCTGGCGCTGGCTGTTCCCGGCCCTGGCCGGGGTGGACAGGCTGCGCGAGCTCGAGCCGCCCGGCGAGCCCGCCGCGGGCGCAGCCGCGGTGGCGGCTGCGGAGGTCGCGACGGGACAGGGGGTGATCTAGCGGAGGCGCAGGCGATCACGCCCGCGGGCGTCGCCTCCGAGCACGAGACCGCGGCAGCCGCGAGGGCTCAGCGCAGGGCGGTGCGCCTGGCGGTGACGGCTACGGCCGCGGTACTCGAGCGGATCGGGCGCCCGAGACGCCGGTGCAGCTCATCTGTCTCGCGCTCGAGCGCGCCGCGCTGGCGCGCGGACAGGCGCGCGTAGATCGAGGTGGTCGCCATCAGGGCGTTGAGCTCCGCGGCGGTGTGCTCGCTGCGCAGCGGCGTGAGCGCGATCTCGACCTCGCCGAAGAGCCGCCCGGCGCACGGTCGCGCAAGCTCGTAGCGCCCGAGCCACGACCACACCTCAGAGACGTCGCTGCGCCGGCGCGCGCTCCCGGCGAGGATCGTGGGGAGGTCCCGGTAGGTCGGCCAGGCGGCGGCGATCTCCGGTGCGACCCTGGCGATCGCCGCCAGCAGCGCCTCCTGGTCTGAGAGGCTGTGGCGCTCTTGCAGGCCGAAGTGCTGGATCAGCGCGAGCGTGCCGCCGCGCGCCAGCGAATCGGCCGCCTTGCGCCAGCTCACGTCCGGGTCGATCCAGTGGAACGCGGAGGCGCAGAACACGGCCGCGAAGCGCTCGCGCATCGCCGGCGCGTCCTCGAAGCGCGCGTTGATCAGCTCCAGCTCACCGCGGCCGGCGAGCTTGCCCCTGGCGAGCGCCAGCAGGCTCGCCCCAGGCTCGACCGCCGTGACGCGCAGCCCGCGCGCGAGCAGCGCCTGCGTGAGCTGCCCGCTGCCGCAGCCGAGCTCGAGCACGCGATCGCCGCTCCTCAGCCCGGCAGCTGCACACGCGCGCTCGACGATCTCGTCCGGATACGCCGGCCGGCGGCGGTCGTAGTCGCTCGCAACCCGGTCGAAGGCGCTGCCGTAGCTGCGCACCGTGGCGGCACTGCTCATCTCGGCAACGTAGAGGACGCCCCCGACGTTTCGCCGCCGCCCGCTCGACGCGCCGGCGCCGGGCAGAAGGCGCGCGAGTTTACATAACGTCGATTATCGGGCGTAGGATTGGTGCCGGCGTTGGCCACTCTAAAGACGAGCTGGGTAGCGTTGGGGTTGTGAGTTACGTCGAGCGTCTCGTCGCGTCGCCGGTGGTGGCCTGCACGTGGGAGCAAGCCAGCACGAATGAGCACGAGCAGCGGATCGTGCCGGATGCGTGCGTGGATCTGATCTGGGCGGCGGGCGGGCGGCTGACCGTCGCCGGGCCTGATACCCGTGCTCGCGTCGTGACGCTGGAGTCGGGCTCGGGGCTCGTCGGGGTTCGCTTGCGGCCAGGCACGGCCGGCGCGATCCTCGGGCTGCCGGCGTCGGAGCTGCGCGACGTATCAGCCGATGCCACAGAGGTCTTGGGACGCGATGTGGTCGCGGCGCTGCTCGAGGAGCTGGCGGGGGGCTCGGACCCGCACGCGCTGCTGTTGCGAGCCGTTGAGCTGCGCGGGACGGAGCTCGATCCGTTTCTGCGCGCTGCGGTAGTGGCACTCGGGCGCCCGCGCGCGCGCGTGGAGCCGGTCGCCGACGAGCTTGGCGTCAGCGCGCGTCAGCTGCACCGTCGCGTCAGCGATGCGGTCGGGTACGGACCGAAGATGCTCCAGCGCGTGCTGCGCTTTCGGCGGCTGCAGACGCTCCCGCCCGCGCCGCTGGTCGAGCTGGCGCTCGATGCCGGCTACGCCGATCAGGCGCACATGACCGCCGAGGTGACGCGTCTCACCGGCGTCTCGCCCGTCCGATTTCTCAAAGACCGCATGCCCACCGCCGCGTAGCGTGTGGTCATGCCGATCGATCACGCCGCCGCCGAGAACTTCATCTGGTCAGCCGCCCGCCTGCTGGACCGCCACCGCTACAGCATGCTCTTCGCAGACGGGCCGGCCGGGCCGGTCGTCGAGGCCCTGCGTGGCTATCGCAACCCGGACGGCGGCTTCGGCCACGCGCTGGAGCCCGACCTGCGCGGCCCGGCCAGCCAGCCGGCGCCGACGCTCTACGCCCTCGAGATCCTCAACGAGGCGGGCGCAGCCGACGGCGAGCTGGCCCGCGACGCGCGCGGCTGGGTCGCGCGGATTGCCGAGCCGGACGGCGGAATCCCGTCTGTACTGACCGGCTACGAGGCCTACCCGCACGCGCCCTGGTTCCAGCCCGAGCCCGGATCGATGCTCACGCTCGCACTGGCCGCGGTCCTGCACGCCGGCGCCGTGACGGAAGACGCGTGGCTCGACCGCGCCACCAACTGGTGCTGGCGGTCGATCGAGACAGCCGAGCAGCCAGGCGGCTATTGGCTGAAGTTCGCCTGCGCATTCCTCGATGCGGTTGACGACGAGCAGCGAGCCCGTGCGGCGATCGCGTCGCTCGCCGCCAGCGCCGACACCTCCGCGGTCGTGCCCATGGGCGGCGTCGATGGAGAGGCGCTGCGCCCGCTCGACCTCTCCCCTCGCCCAGGCAGCCGCTCGCGCGGCCTGCTTAGCGAGGACCAGATCGAGGCTCACCTCGACGCCGTCGAGTCCGAACAGCAGCAAGACGGCGGCTGGATGTTCGACTGGCTCGCCTGGTCGCCCGCGCAGACGACCGACTGGCGCGGCAACGTCACCTTGCGCGCGTTGATCTGGCTGCGCGACAACGGACGGCTCTAACGCCCCCGGACGACCGAGACTCAATTCGCACTCGACCGCATACGCCGGTGGCTGCCGTAATGGTTCACGCTGCGTGGGGGAGCTCCACCCATGTGCGCGGTAGCCCCGGAGAGGAAAGCAACTGCCGCTGGCTGGAGCACGTGACCGCGATGCTGCTTCTCAGGCGTCATGCGGAAGCAGCCTGAGTCAGAACTCGTGACCGGGGCCCTTTCTCGGCCGCCGGCCGGACCGTCGTGCCTGAGCTCCGCTTCAACGGCCGGGATTATGGCGCGGCGGGTAGTCGCACCACGACGCGGAGCCCGCCGCCGGCTCGGGGGGTGAGGATGAGGGCGCCGTCGTGTGCCTGGGCGATGCTCTCGACGATTGCCAGCCCGAGTCCGACGCCTGAGTGATCGGCGCGGACGCGTTCGTCGCGGCGAAGAAATGGCTCGGCGAGCGTGGAGACCGTGTGGGGCGCGAGCGTCTCGCCGGTGTTCTCGACCGTGAGCTCCACGCCGTCGGGGCGAGCACTGGTCGAGACCCACACGGTGCCTCGGTCGGGCAGGTTGTGGACGATCGCATTGTGCACGAGGTTCGTGCTCAACTGCAGCAGCAGCGCGCGCGAGCCGATCGTGGGCGTCATCTCGCCAGAGGTCTCGATGGTGACGCCGCGCGCTTGCGCGAGGGGCAGCAGCGTTTCGGTGGCCTCTTCCGCCATCAGCGACAAGTCGACGGGTTCTTGGGTGAAGGAGCGCTGGCCGGCGTGGCTGAGCAGGAGCAATGCCTCGGTGAGGTCGATCGCCCGGGTGTTGACGGCCTGGAGGCGGTCGACAAGCTCGCCATCGTTGTGGTTCGGATCGCTGCGCGCCACGTCGAGAAGCGACCGCGTGACCGCCAGCGGGGTGCGCAGCTCGTGGGAGGCGTTGGCGGCAAACCTCTGCTGTTCGGCGACGTGTGCCTGCAGCCGCGCGAGCAGGCCGTCGATGGTGTCGGCGAGATCCTTCAGCTCGTCGCGGGGCCCTGCCAGCGCGAGGCGTTCGCTCAAGTTGCGCTCGGAGATCTGCCTCGTGCTGGCCGTCATCGTCCGCAACGGGCGCAGGACCCGGCCCGCGATCAGCCAGCCGAGGGCGATCGAGACCACGGTCATGATCGCCAGCACGATCACGGATCGCAGGAGCCCGTGGTGGAGCGCGTCGGTCGAATGGCGGACGAGTTCGGCGTATCTCAGTTCGGTGGCGGCGTCCCGGGCGGCCGCCCGATGCGAAGGCCCGTTCGGGACGATCAGGTTGACCCGGGAGGCGCGACGGAAGATGAGGTAGGTGATCGCGAGCAGCACCAACCCGGAGATGAAAAAGAGGCCGCCGTAGAGCAGGGTCAGGCGCAGACGCACGGTCCGCGAGGGCAGGTGGAGCCACCGCTGAGGGGCGAGACCGGCGAGCGAGGGGCGGGACATCCTCAGGGCGGGGGTTCTATCCACGATGCCCTGCTTCGGACCCGGTGTCTGGCTGAGCGTCGATGCGGTACCCGGCGCCGGCCACGGTGGCGATGATCGACGGCTCGCCGAGCCGTTTGCGCAGCGCCGAGACCGTGATGCGCACGGCGTTGGTGAACGGGTCTGCGTTCTCATCCCACGCCCGCTGCAGGAGGTCCTCGGCGCTGACGACACCGCCTTCGGCAGCGATGAGGACTTCGAGCACGGCGAACTGCTTGCGGGTGAGCGCCACGTAGCGGCCGTCGCGGTGGACCTCGCGGCGGAACGGATCCAGCCGCAGGCCCGCGATCTCTCGAACGGGTGGCCTGTTGTGGGCGCGGCGGCGGTCGAGAGCTCTGAGCCGGAGCACGAGCTCTTGCAGCTCGAACGGCTTGGTGAGGTAGTCGTCGGCGCCGAGCTCGAACCCCGAGGCCTTGTCGTCGAGGCGGTCGGCAGCAGTGAGCATCAGGATCGGCATGCCGCTGCCGGCGGCGACGATGCGCTCGGCGATCTCGTCGCCGGAGGGGCCGGGGATGTCGCGGTCCAGGACGGCGATGTCGTAGGCATTGACGCTCAGCAGTCCCATAGCGGTGTCGCCGTCACCGGCGATATCGGCGGCGATCGCCTCCAGGCGCAGCCCATCGCGGATGGCTTCCGCCATATACGGCTCGTCCTCCACGACCAACACGCGCACGCTCCGATGCTACGAGCTGGCGCATATCGCCGGCATATCGAAAAACACATACGTGCTGGCAACACGACGCGGCCTTGACTGGAGGCATGGCCTACAGCCAACTGGGGCGAAGAGCAGCTCGCGGCACCCGAGTGACCGTATACGGCCCGCGCTGGCGCTGGCGTCGCGTGCTGCTGCTGCTCGGCGCGGTACTCGCCCCACTCCTTGCCCACACGGTGTTCGCGCCAGTACGCCACCTGCTGGACGACAGGCATCCGGTGCTCAACGACGAGCACCTCACCCACCTGTCGCCGGTGAGGTGGCCGCAGCAGGGACAGGCGGCGTTGGTGCTCGGAAACGGCCGGCCGGCGGCGAGCACGTACGAGCAGCCGGCCCCAATCGCCAGCCTGGCGAAGGTGATGACCGCCTACCTGACCCTCGAGCGCTATCCGCTGAGCGGCGCACAGGAGGGATTCACGATCACCGTCACCGCGGCCCAGGCGCAGACGGAGGCCGAAGACGCCGCCCAGGATGAGTCGGACGTGGCGGTGCAGGCGGGCGAGCAGCTGACCGAGCGCCAGCTGCTGGAGGCGCTGCTGATCCCCTCTGCCAACAACATCGCGCAGATGCTTGCCACTCAGGTGGCTGGCAGCGAAGCGCGCTTTATCACCGAGATGAACGACGAGGCCCGCGCGCTGGGGATGGCCCACACGATCTACACCGATCCAAGCGGGTTCGATCCGAGCACGGTCTCCACCGCCGCCGACCAGCTGCGCGTCTTCCAGCACGCGATGCGCTTCCCGGTGTTCCGCCAGATCGTCTCGATGAGCAGCGTGACGCTGCCGGTCGCCGGCACGGTCACCAACTTCAACCCGCTGATCGCCGAGGGCTACGCCGGCAAGACCGGATCGGACTCCGCGGCGGGCGGCTGCCTGGCGTTCTTCACCCACGTCACGGTCGGCGGGCGCCGGGTGATCGCGGCCGGCGTCGTGATGGGACAGGGAGACGGCAGCAATACGTCCGCGATCCTCGCCGCCGCCGGCGAAGCCGCCGAGCAGATCGTCGACTCCGCCACCACGGTAAGGGGTGCGCACACGATCCCCGCGATCGGCGCGCCTGGCGGTTCATGACGAGATGCCTCCGCCATGAGGGCCGCCCCGCAGCTCCGCGGTACCGGTCGCCGCTCGGCACAGAACTGATGTCAACCCAAATCACCACCCTCGGGGAGAAACGATGAACAGAAAGCTACGGCCGCTGGCGGCCCTTGCCCCGATCGCCTTGGTCGCCCTGATCAGCGCGTGCGGTTCAAACGCGCCCGACGGCAGCGGCGGCGGCAATCACACGGCCGCCAATGATCAGAAGGCGCTGAAGTTCGCCGAGTGCATGCGCAGCAACGGGGTCAGCGAGTTCCCAGACCCGGGCGCGTCGGGCAAGTTCACCATAGATGGGATAGTGAACGGCTCGTCGCTGGACCCGAGCGCCCCGGCGTTCAAGCAGGCCCTCAGGGCGTGTGGGAACCTGGAGCCAGCGGGGTTCATGGGCAGCAGGCGGAGCCCCCAGGAGCAGGAGGCGGCCCTCAAGTTCGCCCAGTGCATCCGTGCAAACGGTGTGCCGGACTTCTCGGACCCCACCGAAAATGGCCCCCTGATCAACGTGCGGAATGGCCAGAGCGATACAGGGCTCCAGGCCGCTCTGCGGAAGTGCCGCTACCTCATGGCGGGGGCGACCCAGTGAAGCGGAAGGCTCGGTTGCTGGTCGGAGCTGCCGTCCTAGTCGCCGTGATCGTCGTCGGCGCCGTGGCCGTCATGTCCAGTGCGAAGCAAGCGGCCGGCGTCAGCGATAACGGATATCTGACTTCGACCGCGACCATAGGCGAGGGGTCCTTGTCCTCTCAGATCAGCGCGGACGGTACGCTTCAATACACGACACCGGGCGGGTCGAGCTACAGCGTCATCGACCAGGCGGCGGGGACGTTTTCGAGACTGCCGCGGGCCGGCGAGGTGTTCTCGCGCGGGGAGGTGCTCTACCGCGTCTCCAACGACCCGGTGATCCTGCTGTACGGCAACACGCCCGTGTATCGGTCGCTGTCTGAAGGGGACAGAGGGCCGGACGTGCGGGAGCTGAACGAGAACCTGGTCGCGCTCGGGTACGCCACCAGCTCGGAGGTCGAGGGGGATTGGAGCTACTTCAGTGCCGAGACCAAGGCCGCGCTCGAGCGGTTGCAGCACCACCTCGGTGAGGAGGAGACGGGCTCGCTGACGGAGGGGCAGGCCGTGTTCCTACCCGGTCAGGTTCGGATCGGCACCGTCAACGCGACTCTCGGAACAAGCGCCAGACCCGGCGCGGCGGTCATGCAGGCGACCTCCAACAGCCAGCAGGTCGTCGTCAATCTCGACGCCTCAGAGCAGAGCGAGGTCAAGGTCGGCGACGACGTTCAGGTCACGCTCCCGGATGGGCAGACGACGCCCGGAGTGCTGAGCAGCACCGGGACGGTCCTCGCAAGCTCATCGGCAAACAGCTCGTCCGGCTCGGGCTCCTCGAGCACGACCCTCCCGCTCTACATCACGCTCGAGCATCCGAGAGCTGCCGCCGAGCTGGATCAGGCGCCGGTCACGGTCGAGATCACGACCGCGGCGGTCAGGCACGCACTGATCGTCCCGATCGACGCGCTGCTGGCGCTCTCAGGCGGCTATGCGGTCGAGACCGTCGGAGCGGACGGGGTTCACAAGCTTGTGGCTGTGTCGCTCGGGACGTTTGACGACGCCGCCGGGACCGTGCAAATCACCGGAGATGTGCGGGCCGGCGAGCGGATCGTGGTGCCCGACATATGAGCAGCCAGCCGACATACCCCACAACCGCGGACGCTCCCGGGCACACCGACCGACCGGTGTTCGGCGGCTACCGGGCGGGCGCGAACGACGCCCGCCCAGCCGTACTGGAGCTGCACGAGGTCACCAAGACATACGGCTCCGGGGCGGGCGGGACTCCCGTTTACGCTCTGCGTGGCGTGAGCCTCACCGTCGAGCAGGGTGAGCTTGTGGCGATCGTTGGCCCGTCCGGGTCGGGCAAGACGACGCTGCTGCACATCATCGGCACGCTGGACCGGCCGACCAGCGGTACGGTCAGGATCGACGGGATTGACGTCGCCGGCCTGGACGATCGCCAGCTAGCAGCGTTGCGAGCCAGGAGTATCGGGTTCGTGTTCCAGCAGTTCTTCCTGGCCGAGCACCAGACCGTGCTCGACAACGTCGCGGACGGGCTGCTGTACGCCGGAGCAGAGGTCCGTGAGCGGCGTGAGCTGGCGGCCCGGGCCCTCGACGCGGTTGGGCTTGCTGAGCGCCAGCACGCCCGTCCCACAACCATGTCCGGTGGGCAGCGCCAGCGGATCGCGATCGCCCGTGCGCTTGTCGGCCAGCCGGCGATCGTGCTGGCGGACGAGCCGACCGGCAACCTCGACAGTCATACCGGAGGGCAGATCCTCGAGCTGCTTGGGGAGCTCAACAAGCAGGACGCGACGATTATCGTCATCACCCACGACCACGACCTCGCCAGCCGGCTGCAGCGCCAAGTCCACGTCCGTGACGGTCTGATCGTCTCAGACACCACCAACCTCCCGCAGCCCGCCGCTACCAACAGAATGGACGATCAGCGGTGGGCGCGACCACGCGACTGATCCCCGCGCGCCTGCGGTCCGCTGACATGGCTCGGGTCGCGAGCGTCGGCCTGCGGACTCGGCGGCTCAGGGCCGCCCTCTCAGCATTGGGGATCGCGATCGGGGTCGCCGCGATCGTCGCCGTACTCGGCCTCTCATCATCCTCCCAGGCCGGACTCCTGGCCGAGATCGACCGACTCGGCACCAACCTCCTGACCGTCACCAACGGGCAGACGTTCACCGGCCAGACCGCAACCCTGCCACTCACCGCGCCGGCGATGATCGCACGGATCACACCGGTCACTGGGGTGGCGGACACGGGCGCTGTCTCGAGTGCCGACGTCTACCGCAGCCCGCTGATCCCGTCCGTCGACACCAACGCTCTCACCGTTCAGGCCGCGAGCCTGAACCTGCTTCCGGCGCTTGGCACGAGCGTCGCCCAGGGCTCCTACCTAAACGCCGCGACCGCGAACGAGCCGGCCGTCGTGCTGGGAGCCTTTGCCGCGCAGCGCCTCGGGATCGAACACGTCTACCGCGGCGAGCGCGTTTGGCTCGGCGGCATGTGGTTCTACGTGATCGGCATCCTCACACCCGCCGTACTTGCCCCGGAAATAGACCAGAGCGCCCTGATCGGATATCCCGCCGCCAAGCGCTACCTCAACTACGCCTCCACGAGCGGCGGGAAGACCACGATCGGCCCACCAACAACAATCTACGTCCGTGCCCAGAACGACCAGGTTGATGCCGTCTACTCCGTGCTTGCGCGGACCGCTGACCCCGAAAACCCCAGCTATGTAGACGTCTCCCAGCCTTCTGCGGCGCTGACCGCCCGCGCCGACGCCCAGGGCGCGTTCAACGGCCTGTTTCTCGGCCTCGGCGCCGTCGCCTTGCTGGTCGGCGCGGTCGGGGTCGCGAACATCATGATCATCTCGGTACTGGAGCGACGATCAGAGATCGGCCTGCGGCGCGCGCTCGGGGCAACCAGAGGCCAGGTCCGCATGCAGTTCCTTTCTGAGGCGATCCTGCTTGCGCTGCTCGGCGGCGCCGTCGGGGTTGCGATGGGAGGGCTCGCTACGGTCGTCTATGCGCACACCAAGCATTGGGCGGTCGTGATCCCGGCCGAGGCGTGGGCCGGCGGCATCGCCTCCGCCATCCTCATTGGAGCAATCGCCGGGCTGATGCCCGCGATTCGCGCCGCCCGCCTCTCACCGACCGAGGCTTTGAGGACCGTTTAAGCCCACCGACCCGATGCGCACGATCGTGCTCCTCGCCAAATCCGAAACCCTACGCCGGCCGGCCATGCGGAAGTCTCGTGCGACGCGAGGTGGCATCGCGTGGTGCGCAAACCGGCGCACCGCCGGGCGCGTCGCTCAGCCGAGCCGCTGCGCCAGCTCGACGATGATCCCCTCGGGGCCGCGGACATAGCAGAGCCTGTAGCTGTCCTCGTAGCGCCCCACCTCGCCGACGAGCTCTGCGCCGCGGGCTCGCAGGCGGGCGAGGACGGCGTCGACGTCGTCGACGGCGAACGCGAGGTGGCGGAGACCAGGCGTGTTCGCCGGCGCGCGCCGGTGGCAGCCGTCCGTCGACGGCGTGTGGAACTTCGCCAGCTCCACCCGCCCGCGCCCGTCTGGAGTGCTCAGCATCGCGATCTGCGCACGCACGCCCTCGAGCCCGACGATGCGGTCCACCCACTCGCCCTCCACGGGCGCCTCGCCCTGGAGCTCGAGCCCGAGCTCGACGAAGAACGCCACCGCGTCCGCGAGCTCGTCGACGACGATGCCCACGTGGTCCATTCGCTCGATCGTCATTAGGTCATGGCGCGGCGCACGTGGCGGCTCAGCGGTCGTTCCAGCCGGCGCCGGTCGCGGCGTACTCCTCGACCCGCGCCCGCATCAGCGTCTTCAGCAGCTCGCTCGGCAGCTCACGGCTGTACGGCAGCTTGACGAAGCCCGCGCCGGCCTCGTAGCCGGCGGCCTCGACCGCGGCCTTGTGGGTGGCGAAGAACGGCGGCGGGAATCGCAGCGAGCAGTGGTTCTTGAAGTTCTGAAGCATCCACAGGCTCGTGTTCTCGCCGCGCACGTACACCGGCAGGTTCCACTTCAGGGTCTCTCGCGCCTCCGCGTCGGCTTCGCGGCTGAGCTGCCTGAGCGCCTCCAGGTGAGGGCGCTGCGCGTCGTCGAGCTGCGCGAAGAAGTCATCGACGCTGGCTCGCCTGGGCATCGGCATGGCGTCAGCGTAGCCGCCCGCGGACTGCGCTGCCGGCAGTCTTCGTGCCCGGCCCACCGCCCTCGGCGAGCACGGCCCTCAACCGCGCAGCGCGAACAGCGGCCACTGCCCCGGCACGCCTTTGAGCTCGTGGAAGCCGCGGCTCTCGAAGGCGAACGGGCCGCCGACGACCGTCCCGAACACGGTCCCCGAGACGAGCACCTCGCCGGGCCCGGCGAGCGCGCCGGCGCGCGAGGCGATGTGGACGGCCATGCCGCCCACGTCGTCGCCGATCAGCTCGCACTCCCCCGTGTGCACGCCCACGCGAACCTCGACGCCGAGCTCGCGAGCGGCGCCGGTGATCGCCAGAGCGCAGCGCAGCGCCCGCGACGGCGGCCCCGCGAAGGTCGCCAGGAAGCCGTCGCCCACCGTCTTCACCTCACGGCCGCCGAAGCGGGCGAGCTGCTCGCGCACCTGCGCATCGTGGCCCGCCAGCAGGTCGCGCCAGCGGCCGTCGCCGAGCGCCGCGGCCCGCGCCGTCGCGTCCACGATGTCGGTGAACATCACCGTGAGCAGCGCTCGCGTGAGCTCACCCCCGCTGCGCCGGCCCGTGAGGAACTCCTCGATCTCTTCGACGAGCGCGTCGCTGTCGCCTATGAACGGGAGCGAGTCGACGCCCTCCAGCTCCACATAGCGTGCGCCGGCTATGTGCTCGGCCAGATAGTGCGAGTGGCGTGGATGCCAGCCCGCGTCGCCGGATCGGTGCATGACGAGCGTCGGCACGCGGATGCGTGGCAGCGAGTCGCGCGCGTCGAGGCCGACCGCCGCGTTGAGCAGGATACGAGCCTGGCTGGGGCTCGCCGAGAGGCGCTGCAGGCGTGCGAACCACGCTGCGAACGCCGGGTCCTCGGCCATCGACGGCGCCAGCACCGCAAGGCCCGGCGCGTCCGGCTCGCCCCAGGCGGCGACGGTCTGCTCGGTCCACTGGGCGCGCTCCTCGACGGTCATCGCCCAGTCGTAGTCGGGAGCCCATGAGCTGCGCGCGATCGACGCGTACATGATCAGGGCGCCGACGCGCTCCGGGTGATCGGCGGCGAGCAGCGCGGCGACCGGTCCACCCAAGCCGTAGCTGAACAGCGCCGCGCGCTCGCTGCCCGCCGCGTCGAGCACGGCGAGCGCGTCGTGCGCCTCCTGCTCGAGGGTGTACGGCTCACCGACGCTCCCGGACAGCCCGCTGCCGCGGCGGTCGAACAAGATCAGGCGGCTGAACACGGCCAGGCGCTCGAGCAGACGGCGCGCGGCGGCGGACTCCCACAGCTGCTCGATCTGGAAGATCCACCCCGGCAGGAACAGCAGGTCCAGCTTGCCGTCGCCGGCGATCTGATAGGCGATCGTCGCATCGCCGCTGCGGGCGTAACGCGTGGTCGGCACCATCGCACCCTTCTATCAGTGCGCGCGCGATCCGGGCGCGACCAGGCGTGGTGGACGTGCAGACGCACCTGGAGCCGCTGGAGCGCCCGCGGGCGGTTCGCCGCGAGCGCGCGCTGCTCGGCGTCCTCAACCGCCGGCGCTCGGGCCCGCGGCGTACTCCTCGTCGGTGACGTGGCGGCCCCAGCTGACGGGGCTGCCGGACGCGTCGGTCTGCTGCATCGCGACGTGGGCCATGAAGCGGTTCGGCGCCGCGCCGTGCCAGTGGTTCTCGCCGGGCTCGAAGAACACCCGGTCGCCCGCGCGGATCACCTCCACGGGGCCGCTCTCGCGCTGGCACAGGCCCACGCCCTCGGTCACGTAGATTGTCTGTCCGTGCGGATGGGTGTGCCAGGCGGTGCGGGCGCCGGGAGCGAAGTGCACGTTGGCGGCCGCGAACGTCGAGCTGCCGGCGGGGGCCGCGACGGCGTCGAGGTAGACGTCGCCGGTGAACCAGCCGGCCGGGCCCTTGGCGGTGTCGACGCCGCTGCGTGTGATCTGCACGCGCAGGCCCTAGTGACCGGGCGGTGCGGCGATGTGGTTGGCGGCGTCCATCGACAGCACCATAGCCCGGCCGGCCGCGCACAGGGGCCGTGTCGGAGGCCGCGCCACCGAGGATCCGAGGCCTAGTCTCCCCCGCCCGCGGCTGCGCCGGCCCCAACCGGGCCCGCGGCCACCTCGAGCGTGGCCAGCCTGTAGAAGTCGGGGATGTGCTCGGCGCCGGCCACGCCGAGGCGCAGGCCCGCCTGCGTGGTCGACTCATCGTCCACCAGCGTCAGGCCGCGCGCGGCGAAGAACGTAGGCGCGCGCTCCGGCGCGAGGCCCGTGCGGAACGGCTCGCCGACCTCGTTGACCACCCCGATCCAGGCCGGCGGATAGGAATCGGGGAAGTCCAGCGCGCGCTGGTCGAGGTAGGTGATGAGGATGCGGCTGGTGGCTGCGCACAGATCCACCAGCGCCGACAGCGTCTGGTCGATCGCCTCCGGCGTGAGGTAGCTGAAGACGCCCTCCCACAGCACGCAGCTGCGCCGGCCGCGGTCGAAGCCGCACCGCTCGAGCGCCGGCGCCAGCGGGTCGCGCTCGAAGTCCACCGGCACGTAGCGCACGTGCGCCGCGCGCTCGCCCATCGTGGCGCGCTTGCGCGCCTGGGTGGCCGGGTGGTCGACCTCGAAGACCGCGGCGCCCCGCGCGGGCTGCAGGCGGCTCGCGCGCGTGTCGTAGCCCGCTCCGAGCAGCAGCAGCTGCTCGCAGCCCGCTGCCAGCGCGGCCACCACGAAGTCGTCGATCACGCGCGTGCGCACCACCCCCGACAGGCGCGGCCCCGGCCAGCGGCGGTCGATGTAGGCGAGGATCGCCGCGCGCAGCGCGGGCGTGCGCGCCGCGTGCGCCACCGCCTGCAGGCGCGGGCGCAGGAAGCGCGCCGCGTCGCGGTCCTCGAACAGGCGCTCGCCGGGCGACCGCGCCGACTCCAGCGCCCTGAAGAGCGCCATGTACTCCGCCGTCCGCGACGCTTCGCCGACGTTCACCGCGACCCTGCCGTCACGGCCGCAGGCGCCTGTCTGATCGATGCACTGGCACGCGGCCAACTCTGCCACGTGTGCGCCGGGCGCGGGTCGTGCCCGGCGGACTCCGTATTTCTCCGCGGCGCGCCCGCGGCGAGCGGCGGATGAAGCGACCAACGCCTGCGGGGATGATCGTCATACCCGACACGAGGAGACCGCCATGGCGAGCGCCACCACCCACATCGACACCGCCGAGCCCGAAGCGGCCGCGAGGAGCTACCGCGCGGCCGTGGTGCACGACTTCCACAGCCCGCTCACGATCGAGCAGGTGCCCATGCGCGAGCTCGAGCCGGGACAGGTGCGCGTGGAGGTCGAGGCCAGCGGCCTGTGCCACACCGACATCCACGCCGCCCACGGCGACTGGCCCGTGAAGCCCTCGCCGCCGTTCGTCCCCGGCCACGAGGGGGTGGGCATCGTCACCGAGCTCGGCCCCGGCGTGAGCGAGCTGGCGCTGGGCGAGCGCGTGGCGATGCCATGGCTCGGCTACGCCTGCGGCTGCTGCGACTACTGCGTGTCCGGCTGGGAGACGCTGTGCCCCGAGCAGCAGAACATGGGCTACTCGATCGACGGCGGCTTCGGCGAGTACGCCACCGCCTACGCCCGCTATGCGGTGAAGGTGCCGGCGGGCATCGACCCGCTGGATGCCGCCCCGCTCACATGCGCCGGCGTGACCACCTACAAGGCCGTGAAGGTCGCCGGCACGCGCTCCTCCAACCTGGTTGCGGTGTTCGGCGTCGGCGGCCTGGGGCACCTCGCCATCCAGTACGCCGCCATCGCCGGGGGTCGTGTCATCGCGGTGGACGTGTTCGAGGAGAAGCTCGAGCTGGCGCGCGAGCTCGGCGCCGAGTTCACCGTCAACGCCGCGCGCGAAGACCCGGTGCAGGCGATCCAGGAGCTCGGCGGCGCCCACCAGGCGATCGCGCTGGCGGTCTCCCCGCGCGCGTTCGAGCAGGCCTACGGCTCGCTGCGGCGCAACGGCACGCTCGTGTTCGTCGCGCTGCCGGCCGAGAACGAGGTGCGCCTGCCGATCTTCGAGACGGTGCTGGGCGGGATCACCGTGGTCGGCTCGATCGTCGGCACCCGCGCCGACCTGCGCGAGGTCTTCCAGCTGCACGCCGCCGGCAAGACCAGGGTGATCCGCGAGGTCCGTCCGCTCGAGAGCGTCAACGAGTCGATCGCCGACGTGGAGAGCGGGCACGTGGCCGCCAGGGTGGTCTTCGAGCTGTAGCCGTGAGCGCCGCGCCCGCGCCCGCCGGCGTTCGCGCCGGCGGGCGCGCGCGGCGACATCCGGCCACGTCTCGTTCAGCCACGGCCGCTGCGGCCGACTATGTGGGTGATGAGGCTGATCACGAGCCAACCCTCCCGCGCCCGCGTCTACGGCGAGGCCACGCTGGAAGCTATCCGCGTGCTGCAGGAGGTCCTGAGCGCCCACGACCGGGGGCTGATCCACGATCACCTGCGGGTCGCGCAGCTCGCGCGAGAGACCGCCCGCCGCGTCGGCTTCGGCGAGGAGGCGGTCGTCCACATCGAGCTGGCGGCGCGGCTGCACGACATCGGCAAGGTCGCGATCCCCGACGCGATCCTGCGCAAGCCGGGGCCGCTCGGCGAGGAGGAGTGGGCGCTGATGCGCACGCACACGGAGATCGGCGCGCGCATCATCGGCGCCGCCCCGGCGCTCGCGGACGTCGCCGCGCTGGTACGCGCCCACCACGAGCACTACGACGGCAGCGGCTACCCCGACGGGCTCGCGCGTGAGCGCGTGCCGCTCGGCGCCTACGTGATCGCGGTGTGCGACGCGTTCGTGGCGATGATGCGCCAGCGCCCCTACATCGACGCGATCACGGTGGCGGAGGCGCTCGCCGAGCTGCAGCGCGGCGCCGGCTCGCAGTTTCACCCCGACGTGGTGGAGGCCTTCGTGGAGGTCTTCGAGGAGATGTTCCAGGCGCGTGGCGCAGGCGTGCGCGCCGCGCTCTGAGTCACAGCCCCGGCGCCAGCGGCGAGGGCGGGATGCGCGGGCTGCCGTGCACCTGCGCGATCAGCAGTCCGACCTCGTCGATGAAGCACCAGGACCAGTCCTCGCCCGGCTCGATCGAGCGGATGATCGGGTGCGCGCTGTCGTGCGCGTGCGCGCGCGCGTGACGGTTGGGCGAGTCGTCGCAGCAGCCCACGCGCCCGCAGTGCAGGCAGATGCGCAGGTGCAGCCACTTGCCGCCGGTGGCGAGGCAGTCCTCGCAGCCCGCCACCGACTCCGGCAGCTCCGTCAGCCTCACCTCTCCCAGATGCGTGCAGCTGGCCATCGCGACCTCCCGTTCGGTTGCCGCCCAGGCTAGCCGAGCTCGGCTAGCATCGCGCCGTGGGGGACTGGAGCGGCGCCCCGTGCCGGTGAGCGCGCCCGACGACGTGCGGGGCGGGCGTGGCTCGGCGCGCTCGCGCGTGCTCGTGCTCGGCGGCGGCTTCGGCGGCGCCTACGCCGCGATGGCGCTCGAACGCCGGGCCGCCCGCGGCGTCCCGCTCGAGGTCGCGCTCGTCAACCGCGAGAACTACCTCGTCTTCCAGCCGATGCTGGCCGAGGTGCTGGCCGGCGACGTGGGCATGCTCGACACGGTCACGCCGCTGCGCCAGCTGCTGCCGCGCACCGAGCTGTTCGTGCGCGAGGTCAGCGGCATCGACCTCGAGCGTCGCGTGGTGACGCTCGACGCCGGGCTCGGCTCGCGCGCGCTGGAGCTCCGCTACGACCAGCTCGTGCTCGCGCTCGGCGCCGTGACCGACTTTCGCGGCGTCCCCGGGCTGCCCGAGCACGCGCTGCCCTTCAAGACGCTCGCCGACGCGGTGCGCATCCGCAACCACGTGATCGACGCGCTCGAGCAGGCCTCGGTGGCGCGCGAGCGCGAGCTGCGCAGCGCGCTGCTCACGTTCGTGATCGCCGGCGGCGGCTTCTCCGGCACCGA
Source organism: Solirubrobacteraceae bacterium (assembly GCA_035508735.1). Classification (GTDB taxonomy): domain Bacteria; phylum Actinomycetota; class Thermoleophilia; order Solirubrobacterales; family Solirubrobacteraceae; genus Palsa-744. Next base: position 27,197 of record DATJMM010000001.1, read on the forward strand.
GGCGGCGGCCGCGCTCGGCGACTTCGTGCGCGCCGCCGCGCGCACCTACAGCTCGCTGCCGGCAGAGGAGATCCGGGTGGTGCTCGTGCACAGCGGCGGGCACGTGCTGGAGCGCGAGCTCACCGGCGCGCTGGCCAGGTACTCCACCGCGACGCTCGCCGAGCACGGCATCGAGCTGCTGCTGCGCACACGGCTGGTGGCCGCCAGCCCGCGGCACGCGGTGCTCTCCGACGGCACGCGCATCGCCACGCGCACGCTGATCTCGACCGTGCCCTCCTCGCCCAACCCGGTCCTCGAGCGGCTCGGGCTCGCGCACGTCGGCGGGCGCCTGCGCTGCGAGCCCACGCTGGCGCTCGCGGGCCGCGAGCGCGTGTGGGCGCTGGGCGACTGCGCGCACGTGCCGATGCCCGGCGGCGAGCCCTGCCCGGCGACCGCCCAGCACGCGATCCGCCAGGCCAGGCTGCTGGCCGCCAACCTCGCCGCCGTCCTCGCCGGCGCGCCCGCGCGCCCCTTCTCCTACGCCGGCCGCGGCAAGCTCGGCGCGCTCGGGCACCGCCGCGCCGTGGCCGAGCTGCCCGGCGGCGTCTGCCTCGCCGGTGTCTCGGCATGGCTGCTGTGGCGCGGCGTGTACTGGTCGAAGCTGCCGGGGCGCGCGCGCAAGACGCGCGTGCTGCTGTCGTGGCTGGGCGACGCGATGCTGCCCCCCCACCCCGTGCAGCTGAAGCTCGGCGGCGGCCGCGGCGCCAGCCACGCCCACTACGAGCCGGGCGAGACGGTCTTCGAGCAGGGCGACGACGGCGACTGCCTGTACATGATCGTCGCCGGCGAGGTCGAGGTGCTCAGGCGCGTCGACGACGCGCTCGAGCTCGTGCGCACGCTCGGGCCGGGCGAGTACTTCGGCGAGCTCGCGTTGCTGGAGCGCCGGCCCCGCAGCGCCGGCGCCCGCGCGCGCTCCAGCCTCGACCTGCTCGTGCTGCCCGCCGGCGACTTCGCCGCGCTGGCCGGCGGCCTGAGCGAGTTCCGCGAGGCGTTCGAGGCGATCGCGCACGCCCGCACCCAGGCCGACGCGGCGCGCGCGGCACGGCCCTCGTGAGGCCGAGGGCGCCGGGCCGCGCTCAGGCCAGCAGCCTGACGATCGCGAACGCCCCCACCGCCACGATCACCGCCCGCAGCGCGCCGGGCGCAAGGCGCCGCCCGAAGCGCGCGCCGAGCTGCGCGCCCACGATCGAGCCGCCCGCGATGATCGCTGCCGGCCCCCAGTCGACGTGGGCGGCCAGCGCGAAGTACACGCCGGCCACGCCGTTGACCAGCCCGGCCAGCACGTTCTTCAGCGCGTTCGTGCGCTGCAGGTCCTGGCGCAGCGCGGCGCCGAGGATGCCCAGCAGCAGGATCCCCTGGGCGGCGCCGAAGTAGCCGCCGTATACGCCCGCCAGGAACACCGCCGCCGGCACCAGCACGAGGCCGTGCTCGAGCTCGGCGCGCCGGCGCGCGAGCAGCGCCACCAGGCGCGGCTGGGCCACGACCAGCACCAGCGCCACCGCGATGAAGGCGGGCACGATCGCCTTGAAGGCCGACGCCGGCAGCACCAGCAGCAGCACCGCGCCGGTGATGCCGCCCGCCAGCGAGCAGGCGCCGAAGCGCAGCGCGCGCGAGCGCTGGCCGGCGAGCTCGCGGCGGTAGCCCACGGCGCCCGACACCGAGCCCGGCACCAGCCCGATCGTGTTCGACACGTTGGCGGCGACCGGCGCGTAGCCGAACGCCAGCAGCACCGGGAAGGTGATCAGCGTGCCGCTGCCCACCAGCGTGTTGATCGCGCCCGCGCCGAGGCCGGCGAGCGCGATCGCTACGAGTTCCGCTGCGCTCATCGCAGGGCGGCCGGCGCGCCGGCGCTCAGGCGAGGAACTCGACGATCGAGCGCGCGAAGCGCGGGTCGGCCAGCGCCCGCATGTGGTCTCCGCTCAGCATCTGCAGGCGCGCGTTCGGGATCGCGTCGGCGAGCGTCTGCGGGCGCACCGCCAGCGGGTCCTCTGCGCCGGCCAGCACCAGCGTCGGCGCGCCGATCGCGGCCAGCGGGATCTCGCCGCGGAAGACCGCCCGCGCCTGCGCCGCCAGCGCCTCGCGATCGGCGCCCAGCGCGTCCGCCAGCGCGCGGAAGGCGCGCTGCTCGCGCCCGGTCAGGGCGGATGGGTCAAGCGCCGTGAGCGCCTCGATCAGCGACTCGTTGGAGACCGCGCGCCGGTCCACGCCGCCGCACTCGAGCACCCCGGAGCCGACGCCGCCCACCACCAGCCGGCGCACGCGCGCCTGGCCGCTGGCGTAGATCAGCGACACGACCGCGCCCATCGAGTAGCCCACCAGGTCGACCGCGTCCAGCTCGAGCGCGTCCAGCAGCGCACCGAGGTCGCGCGCCATGCGCTGCTCGCCGTAGCGCGCCGGGTCGTGTGGCTTCTCCGAGCTCCCGTGCCCGCGCGCGTCCGGGGCGATCACCCTGCGCCCCGCGTCCAGCAGCGCCGCCACCACCCCCGTGGCCAGCCAGTTCGCCTCGGCGTTCGCCACGAAGCCGTGGTGCAGCACCACCGGCGGCGCCGCCGTGCCGGTCGCGCCGGTCCCGCCCCACACGCGGTAGGCGATGCGCAGCCCGTCCCAGCTCGTGAACGCTCTCGCTCTACCCTCGGCAGCCGCCATCGACGCCGAGAAGGCTATCCGCACGCGCCGGGATCGCCCCTGCGGCGCGGCCGCGATGCTGCACGAGCGCGCAGCGGCGTGCGTTAGCCTGCGCCGTATGAGAGCCCGGCCGGCAGCGCTCGCGGCGGCCGCCGCCGTGGCGGCGCTGTCGCTCGCGCCCGTGTGCGCGGCCCCGCCGGCGCGCGCCGTGGCGCTGCCGCGGACACAGCTGGCGGCGCTGCCCGCGCACGCGATCGCCAACGGCACCGAGCCGCTGGCGGTGACGCTGTCGGCGGCGGTCGCGCCCGGCTCGCCGGTGCCGATGCTGCTGCCGAAGGTCGCCGGCAAGTGGAGCGTGTCCGGCGACTCCTACGTGTTCACGCCGGCCTCCACGCTCGCGCCCTGCTCCAGCTACACGCTCACGGTGTGGTCGCTGACCGCCGCCGCCGGGCACTCGCCGCTGGGGCGCAGGCGCACGCTCCCGCTGCGTGTGGCCTGCCCGCCGACGGCTGGCCTGCAGCAGGCGCTCGCGCGCCTGGGCTACCTCGGCGCCACGCTGCGCCCGCTCTACGACGTGCACTACGCGCCCGGCCGGGAGAGTCGCCGCGAAGCCGCCGAACACGCCTTCCACCCGCCGCGCGGCAGGCTCGCGCCCAAGCCGGCGGCCGCGCCGCCGGTGCGCATGGGCGAGCTCGACGCCACCACCCGCGGCGCGCTCGAGGTCTTCCAGGAGGACAACGGGCTCTCGCCCAGCGGCCAGGTCGAAAGCGCCACCTGGTCGAAGCTGCTGTTCGACGTCACCGTCGACAAGCGCGACCGCCAGCCCTACACCTGGGTCACGGTGTCCGAGTCGCTGCCCGAGACGCTGTGGCTGCACCGCGGCCGGCGCACCGTCATCAGCACGCCCGTCAACACCGGCGTGCCGGGCGCCGAAACCGAACGCGGCATCTTCGCCATCTACGCGCGCTACGTGTCGACCACGATGTCCGGCGAAGACCCCGACGGCACCAAATACGACGTCCCCGACGTGCCGTGGGTGAACTACTTCAACGGCGGCGACGCCGTGCACGGCTACCCGCGCGCCTCCTACGGCTTCCCCCAGTCCAACGGCTGCGTGGAGCTGCCGATCGAAACCGCCCGCAACGTGTTCGGCCTGCTCGCCATCGGCGACGTCGTGTGGGTGCAGTGACGCGCGCCGGCGCGCCCCTCACTCCCCGCTGACCGGCGCCGGCTGCTGCTCGTCGGCGGAGGCCGGCTGCGCCTGCTCTGCGGACGTCGGCTGCTGCTCGTCCGCCGATGCCGGCTGCTGCTCGTCTGCCGCCTGCTGCGGAGCCGTCGCCTGCTCGGGCGCCGCCGGCGCCTGTCCGCGCAGAGCGCGCGCCCCGAGCGCGCCGAGCGCGCCCGTCGCGAGTGCCGCCAGCGCCCACCTCGGCCCGTGGCGTTCGCGCCCGAGCGCGGCGTCCAGCGAGAGGCTGCCGGGTCCCACCTCCGCCAGCGCCAGCGCCGCCGCGATCAGCACCGCGTTGTACTCGTAGCCGCCCTTCGTGGCCCACGGGCCGTTCTGCTTGTGCACCGTGTCGATCGCGGTGATCATCGTCGCGGTCAACACCGAGGCCGCCAGCGGCGTGGCGTAGCCGGCCACCAGCAGCGCGCCGCCCCCGGCCTCGGCCGCGCCGGCGGCGATCGCGTTCGCCCGGCCGGGCCGCAGCCCGATCTGCTCGAAGCCCTGCGCGGTCGCCTCGAGGCCGTTGCCGCCGAACCAGCCGAGCAGCTTCTGCGTGCCGTGCCCGAAGAAGAAGCCGCCCACCGTCAGCCGCAGCAGCAGTCGTCCGATCTTCATCTCACATCCCTTTCGCGGTCGCCTACGTTGCCTGCCATCACCCTTAGCACTCTTGCCGCTGCGAGCACGACCAAACGCCGGGCCGTGAGCGGCGAGCGGCGCTCACGGCGCCGCCGGCACCACCACCAGCGGGCCTTCGCCGGCCGGCAGCTCGGAGATCTCGAAGGCGCTGCCGTCGGGCCGGTGCACGCGCTCGTAGCGCTCGAGGAAGGCGTCGGCCGGTTCCAGGAAGCCGATCCGCTCGGTGCGGTAGTGCATCGGCACCACCCAGCGGGGGCGCAGGCGCTCTACCAGCAGCGCCGCCTGCTCGGCGCCGATCGTGGGGCCGCCGCCGACGGGCACGAACAGCAGGTCGACCTCGCCGATCGCCGCCGCCTGCTCCTCGCGCAGGCCGCGCTGCCCGAAGTCGCCCATGTGCGCCACGCGCACGCCGTCGAGCGTGAACACGAAGATCGTGTTGGGGCCGCGCTCGGTGCCCGCGCTCTCGTCGTGCTCGGAGGCCACGCCCACCACCTGGCCGACCGGCGTGTCGTGCGTGCCGGCGGTCGCGCGCAGCGTAGCCGGCTCGCCGCCGATCGCCTCCACCCCGTTGTGGTCGCCGTGCTCGTGCGTCACCAGCAGCACGTCCGCGTCCGCGGAGATCGCCGGGTAGTCCCACTGGATGCCGCGGCCGGCGGTCATCGCCGACATCTCGAAGAAGGGGTCGATCGCGATCGTCGTGTCGGCTCCCCTCAACAGGAAGGCCGACTGGCCGAACCACTCAACGCGCATGCTGCTCCTCTCTGGTTGTGGTGAGCGGGGCCCTCCCCGCTCCGTTTTCGGCGCCGGCGCCGCTCTCGCCGGCCCGCTGTGCGATCGAGTGCTCGATGTGCTCGTAGCGCCCGCCACGCAAGAGCGAGGCCGCGGCGGCGATCAGGCAGGCGACGATCGCGAATCCGAACGCCTCGTGCAGCCCGCTCGAGAAGGGGGCGGAGATCAGATGCGGGAAGAACGAGCGGCCGGCGAGCACCGCGCGGCTGGCCGGCGAGAGCGCCGCCAGCACGTGCGAGCCGACCAGGTGCTCGACCGGGTTGTAGCCGAGGAAGGCCGCGAACAGCACCGACACCGGCGGCGTGCGCGCCGCGCTGCGGGCGGCCGTCGCGGACACCCCGTGCGCCTGCAGCCCCGCGCTCAGCGCGTGCGGCAGGTTCGACGCCAGCCCGAGGATCATCAGCGTGAAGAACACGCCGATCGACAGCACCTGCGCGGAGTTCTGGAAGGTCTGGTTCATGCCCCCGCCCGCACCGCGGTGCTGCGGCGGCAGGCTGTTCATCACCGCCGCGCGGTTGGGCGAGGCGAACATGCCCATCGAGATGCCGACCATCGCGAGCACGAGCGCGAACAGCGGGAACGGGAAGTCGATCGGCAGCAGCGTCAGCCCGAAGAAGCTCAGCGCCGAGCCGAGCATCCCCCCCGTCGCGAACCAGCGCGCGCCGAAGCGGTCGGACAGGTAGCCCGAGGTCGGCCCGGCGATCAGCATGCCGACCGTCAGCGGCAGCATGTAGATGCCCGCCCACAGCGGCGTTTCGGTGAAGTCGTAGCCGTGCTGGGGCAGCCAGATCCCCTGCAGCCAGATGATCAGCATGAACATCAGCCCGCCGCGCGCGATCGCCGAGAGGAACGTCGAGAGCGTCCCGAACGTGAACGCGCGGATGCGGAACAGCGGCAGGCGGAACATCGGCTCGGCCACGCGGCTCTCGATTGCCGCGAAGGCCGCCAGGCAGGCCACGCCCGAGCTGAGCAGCGCGATCACCCTGGGGCTGCCCCAGCCGGTCGCGCTCGCGCCGTAGGGGCGGATGCCGTAGGTGACCGACACCATGATCAGGACCAGCCCCAGCGCGAACGTGACGTTGCCGGCCCAGTCCACGCGGGCGCGTTTGGGCGTGCTGCGCTCCTCCAGCTTCAGGTACGCCCACACCGTGCCGGCGAGGCCCACCGGCACCGAGATCAGGAACACCAGCCGCCAGTCGATCGGCGCCAAGAGGCCGCCCAGCACCAGCCCCACGAACATGCCGCTGACGCCCACGATGTTGTTGATGCCGAGCGCCATGCCGCGCTGGTTGGCGGGGAACGCGTCGGTGATGATCGCGGCGGCGTTGGCGAGCAGGAACGCCGCGCCGACGCCCTGCACGATGCGAAACACGATCAGGTAAGTCGCCCCGGCGCGCCCGTCCATCCAGTCCACCGTCAGCACCAGCGACGCCAGCGTGTAGATGACGAAGCCGAGGTTGTACATCTTCACGCGCCCGTATATGTCCCCCAGCCGGCCCAGGCTCACGATCAGGACGCTCGTCACCACCAGGAAGCCGAGGATCATCCACAGCAGGTAGAAGCTGTTGGCCGCCACCAGCGGGTCGAGGTGGATGCCGCGGAAGATGTCCGGCATCGCGATCAGCGTGATCGAGCCGTCGAGCGTCGCCAGCAGCACCCCCAGCGTCACGTTCGACAGCGCGATCCACTTGTAGCGGTCGGAGTCGCCGGCGCGCTCGGCGTTCGCGCCTGCCTGCGCCGTGGGGCCCACATCGATCGCCACGCACTCATTTATACAGGAAAACTGTTCAGTTTCCCTGATATAGCCAGGTATAGTCGATACCCGTGACCGACGGCGTCGACACCACGCTGCTCGCCAGCGAGCTGCGCCTCGTGCTCGGTCACCTGATGCGCCGGCTGCGCGCCGAGCACCGCTTCTCCCTCTCGCAGGGCGCCGTGCTGGGCCGCCTGGACCGCGAGGGCACGCAGTCGATCGGCGACCTCGCCGTGGCCGAGCGCGTGCGCCCGCAGTCGATGGCGCAGACCGTCAGCGACCTGGAGGTCGAAGGCCTGATCGCCCGCCGCCCCGACCCGGCCGATGGGCGGCGCACGCTCGTGGAGCTCACCGCGCAGGGGCTCGCCACGCTCGAACACGATCGCCGCAAGCGCGAGGGATGGCTGGCGCGCGCGCTCGAGCGGCTCTCGCCGTCCGAGCAGCGCGTGCTGGCGCAGGCGCTCGAGCTGCTCCGGCGCATCTCCGAGGGCGCCGGCGAGCGCGAGCGCACCCCCGCTCGCTCCCAGCGGCGCTAGCGTGCCGCACGTCGCAGGCCGCGCGGCGCCTCGCGCCCGCGCCACGCTCAGGGCTTGCGGAAGAACAGCGTGACTTTGTCGAAGTTGCGTCGCTTGCGCGCCGGCATGAAGCGCGCGTGCCATTCGCTCACGCCCTCCTGGGCGAGCAGGCGCGCGAGCCGTTCGAGCGAGTAGGAGTTGAGCTCCATGTACGGGTGCGACCACGACTTGCCCATCATCAGGTTCGCCAGGTTGGGCGCGAGCGGCAGCGACTTGCGCAGCCAGCGCAGCAGCGCGAGCGGTGTGTGGTGGGTCTTCAGCGTCAGCTGGATCGCCGCCACGCCGCCCGGGCGCAGCCCCCGCACGAGCGTCGCGAACAGGCGCTCGCCCTCGCGCACGGGGATGTGCTGGAAGACGATCGCCGACAGCACCAGGTCGTAGCTGCCGGCGAGCTCGCCCAGCTGCCCCGTCAGCACCCACTCCACGTTGCTCGAGCCTTTCTCCGCGGCGTTGCGCTCGGCCTCGGCCAGCATCGACGGCGACACGTCCACGCCGTAGACGTGGCTGCAGCGTTCCGCCAGCGCCAGGCTCAGCCGGCCCACGCCGCAGCCGAAGTCGAGCGCCCGGCGCTGCTGCGGCGAGGCGCCGGTGTGCGCCTCGATCTCCCCCAGCAGCCCGTCCACCACCTGCCGGCCGCTCGCGAAGAAGCGCTCGCGGGCGCCGTCGTCGAGCTGCTCGCGGTGGTAGCGGGGCTCGGTGAGCACCGCGAAGTAGGGGTCGCGTGCCCCGAAGCGCTCCCATTGCTCGTGGGGATCGTTGGGCATCGCGGCTCGCGCGCAGTATAGGTCAGCCCGCGCGCCGCCGGACACTGCCGGGGGGGCGCACGGGGTCGCGGCGGTCCGCTACGGCTCGGTGTGCACGATCACCTCGGCGATGCCCTCCACGCGCTGGCGCAGCTCGTCCTCGAGCTCGCCGGCGAGCTGGTGCGCGTCGCTGAGCGACTCGCCCGCCGCGACGGCCAGCGTGAGGAACAGCACCAGCCCCGCGTCGCTGTCCAGCACGCGCAGGCTGCGAGGCTCCGCGCCGGTGCGCTCGCGCACCACGCGGCCGATCTGCTCGCGCGCGTGCAGCTGCTCGCGCGCGCGCTCGCCGCGAACCGCCAGCGGGCGCTCCAGCGGCTCCAGGTGCGTCTGCACGTCGACCACGCCGGGTCGCGCCCGGATCGCCTGCTCCACGCGCTCTGCGATCTCGTGCGCCGTGCGCAGGTCGAGCTCGGCCGGGAACTTCAGGTGCAGCGACACGCTGTGCGCGCCGTCGCGCTCGAAGATCGAGATGTCGTGCGCCTCCTTCACCAGCGGCTCCGAGAGCGCGATCGCGAGCACGCGGTCGCGCAGGTCGAGGCCGCGCCTGCGCGGCTCCACGTGCACCACCACGTCGCTGCCCGGCAGCGCGCGCTCGAGCGCCCCCTCCACCAGGTCGGCCGCGCGGTGGCCCTCCACCACCGCCCGGCCGGCCGGCACGCTCACCACCACGTCGGCGAAGTAGCGGCCGGCCGACTCGCGCAGGCGCAGCCGCTCCAGCTGCAGCTCGCCGCCGAGCGCACGGATCGCGCGCTCGGCCGCGCGCTGCGCCTGCGCCGGCGCGCGGTCCATCAGCACGTTGGCGTTCTCGGCGATCAGCCGCACGGCGGTCACGAGGATGATCGCCGCCACCGCCAGCGCCGCCGCCGAGTCGCCCGCGTGGAAGCCCGCGCGCACCGCCAGCAGCCCGGCCAGCACCACCAGCGAGCCGACGATGTCGGCGGCGAAGTGGGCCGCGTTGGAGCGCAGCGCCGGGCTGCGCTCGCGCCGGGCCGCGCCGATCGCGAGCGCCATCCGCACCGCTTCCAGCACGAGCGCCAGCGCGATCGCCGCGAGCTCGTAGGAGCGCACCGCCGGCGGCGCGCCGCCGCGCGAGAGGCGCGCGATCGCCGCCGCGCCCACCACCGCCGCGCCCGCGATCAGGATCGCCGCCTCGCCCAGCGCGCCCAGGTTCTCGGCGCGGCGATGGCCATAGGGGTGCTCGCGGTCGGCGGGGCGGGCGCCGAGGCCCACCGCGAACACCGTCAGCGCCGCTGCCACCACGTCGCCGCTTGACTCGAGTCCGCTGGAGACCAGCCCGAGGCTGCCGGTGACGATTCCCACGACCAGCTTCAGCGCAACCAGCGCGCCCGCCAGCGCCAGCGACGCCAGCGTGCTGCCGCGCCGTGTCAGCAGGCCGGCCGCCCTCTCGTGCGACATGCACAGAGACTAAGCGCCGCCGCGCGGGAACAAACCGCGGCGGCGTATCGTGGAGCGATGGCGCACGACCACGCCGGGCACTCCCACGGCCTGAGCGCGCAAGCCGACCGCCGGCAGCTCACGGCCGCGCTGGCGGTGCTCGTGTGCTTCATGGGCCTCGAGATCGGCGCGGGCGTGGTGGCGCACTCGCTGGCGCTGCTCTCCGACGCCGCGCACATGCTCACCGACGCGGCCATGCTCGGCCTCTCGATCGTGGCGCTCGCGCTGGCCGCGCGGCCGCCGCGCGGCGCGCTCACCTTCGGCCTGCGGCGCGTGGAGATCCTCTCGGCGCTCGCCAACGGCGTCACGCTGCTGGTGCTGGCCGCGTTCGTCGTCTACGACGCGCTGGCGCGCCTGGTGCACCCGCCGCGCGTGCACGGCGCGCTCGTGCTCGCGGTGGCGCTCGTCGGCATCCTGATCAACCTGCTGGTGGTGTGGATGATCGCGCGCGCCGACCGCCGCAGCCTCGGCGTGGAGGGCAGCTTCCAGCACGTGCTCACCGACGTGTACGGGTTCATCGGCACCGCGATCGCCGCCGGCGTGATCCTGGCGAGCGGCTTCCAGCGCGCCGACCCGATCGCCTCGCTGGCGATCGCCGCGCTGATGGCGCGCTCCGGCGTGGCGCTGGTGCTCGCCTCCGGCCGCGTCTTCCTCGAGGCCGCCCCCAGGGGCCTGGATCCGCAGGAGATCGGGCGCGCGCTGGTGGCCGAGGACGGCGTGGTGGAGGTGCACGACCTGCACGTGTGGGAGGTCACCAGCGGCTTCCCCGCGCTCTCCGCGCACGTGCTGGTGCGCGCCGACAGCGACTGCCACCTGGCGCGGCGGCGGATCGAGGCGATGCTGCGCGCGCGCTTCGACCTGGAGCACACCACGCTCCAGGTCGACCACGCCGGCGGCTCGGAGATCCTCCAGCTCGAGATCGCACCCGGCGCCGGCGCCCCGCGGGAGTGACGAGGCCGCGACAGCGGGTGCTCGGCGCCCGGCGCGAGTGAATGGCTGCGGCTAACCCAGTTGCTGGCTGGGGCGCACCAGCACCTCGTTGACGCTCACGTGCGCGGGCTGGCCGATCGCGTACAGCACGGCGGCGGCGATGTCCTCGGGGCCGAGGCGCTCGATGTCGCCGAAGCGCCTGGCGATCTGCTCGCGGATCTCGGGCCGGTTGTGGCCGGCGAGCTCGGTGCTGACGGCGCCCGGCTCGATCAGCGTGACGCGCACCCCCAGCGCCACGCCCTCCTGGCGCAGCGACTCCGAGAACGCGCCCACGCCGAACTTCGTGAGGTTGTACACGCCGGAGCCCTGGCGCGCCACGCGGCCGGCCACCGAGCTGACGTTGACGACGTGCCCGCCGCCCTGCTCGCGCATCAGCGGCAGCGCTGCGTGCGTGCAGTAGAGCACGCCGAACACGTTGGCGTGGATCATGCGCCGCCACTCCTCGGTCGGCGCGTTCTCGATCGGCCCCAGCAGCATCACGCCGGCGTTGTTGACCAGCACGTCCAGGCGCCCGAGCTCGGCGTGCGCGCGCTGCACGAACGCCCGAGCGTCCCGCTCCTCGCCCACGTCGGTCTCGATCGCGAGCGCCCGTCCCCCGTCGGCCTCGATCCGCCGCGCCAGCTGCTCGATGCGCTCAGCGCGCCGCGCCGCCAGCGCCACCGCCGCGCCGGCCCTGGCGCAGGCGAGCGCGGTGGCCTCGCCGATGCCGGAGGAGGCGCCCGTCACCGCCACCACCCTGCCCGTGAGCGCCATGTCCATGCGCCGAGCTTAGCCCGGTGGGCTCACAGATCCGGCCTTGCCGCCGATATCCATGAAAGAGTCCTCGATTACGCACCTTTTCGCGCGCCCGCGGGTTTTATCGGGCACTCAGGCGGGCACGGTACTTATACGGCGTGGGAAGGTGACGGCACCCACGGCGTCGAACGAGCTACGAGCCTCCCAGAATGTCCCAACGAGTATAGAACCGGCACCGCAAGAATGGTTGACAACGCAACTATCCCGGCGTATAATTCCGACTCCAAGCATCGGATTAGAAGGACGCCCATGTCAGATTCGCCCACAGACACCACCCTCACGCTGGAGCGCGACAGCGACGAGCTGATCGAGGCTGAGCCCGCGGCACCCCCCGCCGCGCGGCTCGACAGCCCGATCGAGCGCGTCGATATGTCCGCCTCCGACACCTTCATCCCCGAGTCCGTCGACCAGCTGCTGGCGCACTCGCGCCGCTACCCGCTGCTCACGCCCGCCCAGGAGATCGACCTGGCCAAGCGCATCGAGCGCGGCGACCTGCACGCCAAGGAACTGCTCGTCAACTCCAACCTGCGCCTCGTGGCCTCCAACGCCCGGCGCTACCAGAACCAGGGCCTGCCGCTCGGCGACCTCGTGCAGGAGGGCATGCTCGGCCTGATCCGCGCGGCCGAGAAGTTCGACTGGCGCAAGGGCTTTCGCTTCTCCACCTACGCCACCCTGTGGATCCGCCAGGCGATCCAGCGCGGCCTCGAGAACTCGGGCCGCACGATCCGCCTGCCGGTGCACGTGGCGCAGCGCTCCCGCAAGGTCGGGCGCGTGGAGCGCGAGCTGTCGGTGCGGCTCGGGCGCGAGCCCACGCTCGAGGAGCTCGCCGAGGAGACCGGGCTGCCGATCGACCAGGTCGAAGAGGTTCGCCACCAGCGCGCCGCGCTCGTCTCGCTCGACCAGCAGATCGGCGAGGACGGCGACACCGCGCTCGGTGACCTGCTGCCCTCCGACGCCGAGGTGCCGGAGGAGACCGCATGGGAGAACGAGCGCGAGCGGATCGTGCACCGCGCGATCTCGCAGCTGCCGGAAACCGAGCGCAAGGTGCTGACGCTGCGCTTCGGCACCGGGCGCGAGGAGCCGCAGACGCTGACCGCGATCGGCAAGCGCCTCGGCTTCTCCGCCGAGCGGGCCTCGCAGCTCGAGCAGCGCGCGCTGAAGAAGCTCGCGGAGTCGCCCGAGCTGGCGGCGCTGCGCGAGGCGGCTTAAGCACTTCCCCCCTCCCCCTCCGCGATTCCAATGGAGCCGGTCGGTCCTCGGATCGACCGGCTCCTTTTTTATGCTGGGCGGGCGCACGGCAATCCAGAGGAGGCGGATCTATGAAGCAGAAGTCCCTGTGGGAGCGCACGGTCGAGCTCACGATCGCGATCGGCGAACGCATCCTCGCCCCGATCGAGCGCTTCATCGGCAAGCGCTCGCTGGTGGGCGACCACACCTTCTTCCCGCTCGAGAGCTTCCCCTGGGTGGCGCGCGTGGAGGAGAGCTGGGAGGTGATCCGCGCGGAGGCGGAGCGGCTGCTCGAGGTCCAGGACCAGCTGGCGAACTTCCAGGACATCTCCAAGGACCAGATCGAGATCACCGACGACGACCGCTGGAAGACGTTCTTCCTCTACGGCTACGGCTTCGAGGCCAAGCTGGGCGTGGAGATGTGCCCGCGCACCGCCGCGCTGATGCGCGAGATCCCCGGCATGAAGACCGCGATGATCTCGATCCTCTCCCCGCGCAAGCACATCCTCGACCACCGCGGCCCCTACAAGGGCGTGCTGCGCTACCACCTCGGGCTGATCGTCCCCCACGACGCCCCGAGCTGCCGCATCCGCGTCGGCGATGACATACGCCACTGGGAGGAGGGCCAGAGCATGGTGTTCGACGACACCTTCAACCACGAGGTGTGGAACGACACCGACGAGACCCGCGTGGTGCTGTTCGTGGACGTCATGCGGCCCCTGCCGTTCCCCGAGGCCGCGATCAACGAGGCGATCGTCAAAGCGATCGGCCACTCCCCGTTCGTGCTCGACGCCAAGCGCAACCAGGAGGCCTGGGAACGGCGGTTCCTGGAGGGCAGGAGCGCGGCCGCGGCGGCGCAGGCCGCGGCGCGGGCCGGCTGAGCGCCGCCCTAGACTCCCGACACGTCCAGGCCGGTGCCCTGCAGCAGCGTGTTGGCCTTGGCGTTGAGGATCGTGAACTCGCCGGTCAGGATCAGCAGCCCGAGCGCGATCATCACGAGCCCGCCGACGCCGATGATCACCGGGAAGTGGCGCTTGACGATCGCGAGCGCCTCCATCGCGCGCTCGAACACGAGCGCGATCAGCAGGAAGGGGATCGCCAGGCCGGCGGAGTAGACGGCGAGCAGCAGCGCGCCATGGGCGGCCGAGCTCGAGATCGCGGCCTGCGTGAGGATCGCCCCGAGCGTGATGCTCGTGCACGGGGTCCAGGCGATCGCGAACGCAGCGCCCGCCAGCAGCGGGCCGCCGCGGCCCGCCAGCCGCAGCAGCGTCTCGGAGTGCCACTCGCGGTTGAATGCGCTCACGAACGGGGTCGCCAGGAACACGACCCCCATCGCCACGATCAGCGCGCCCCCGACGTGCTCGAGCGTGGGTTTGTGGCTGTTCAGCGTGGAGCCGATCACGGTGGCGCTGAGGCCCAGCAGGATGAAGATCGCCGAGAAGCTCGCGATGAACAGCAGGCTCGGCACGAGCACACGCCGCCGCGCGACGCCCTCCTTCAGCTCCGCCGGGCTCACCCCGATCACCGTCGAGAGGTAGCCGGGGACGAGCGGAAGCACGCACGGGGACAGGAACGACACGAGCCCGGCGGCGAGCGCGACCGGTATCCCCACGCCGGTGGCTGTGTCGGCGGCGGCGGCCAGCAGCGGCGGCGCGATCATCGCGGCGCGCTCATCCGATCGCCGGCAGCCCGGCCGCGGCGCGCAGCGCCGCCACTTCGCGCTCCAGGCGCTCCACGCGCGCGCGCAGGTCCTCGCCGCCGGCGCGCAGGCCCTCCCCGCCCGGCGCGTCGCCGTTGCTGCGCTGCGGCTCGCGTGCGAGGCCGGCGGCGAGCGTGCCCGCGGCGGGCGGGCCCGCGCGCGCCGCCGCGTCCGCGCCCCGCTCGCCGCCTTCGAGCAGCTGCGCGTAGCGCTCCTCCTTGTGGCCGGGGCGGCGCTCCTGGCGCTCGATCAGGCCGCGCTCGATCAGCCGCGCGAGCGTGGCGGCGACGGCGGCGAGGTCGGCGAAGGCGTGCATCCGCTCGCTGCGCTGCTTCAGCTCCCCCGGCGTCTGCGCGCCGCGCAGCATCAGCACGCACATCGCGGCCTGCTCGTCATCGCCCATCGGCAGCGCCTCGGCGAGCAGGTGGCGGTACTTGGCGGCGCGGCTGCCGGCGCCGCTCGCCAACCGCACGTAGCCGCGCCGTTCGAGGCGGTGCAGGGCGTCGCGGATGACCGCCTCGTCGTAGTCCACGACGGGATCGCGCGCGGTCGACTGGTTGCAGGCCAGGCGCAGCGCGTTGAGCGAGAGCGGGTAGGTGTCCGGGGTGGTCTTCTGCTTCTCCAGCAGGCAGCCGAGCACTCGCGTCTCCGCGGCGGACAGGTCCATGCCATTAACCCTACGGCGCCGCGGGCGCGCTTTCAAAGCGTGGGCGCGCTGCGCGCTCGCAGCGCTCGCAGGACGGCGCCGGGCGCGAAGCGCACCGATCCAGCACAATGCGCTCAGAGCGTGATGGCTGCGGACGAGCGAACGAGCGATGTGGCCGACCTGGCCGCCGAGGCGGTGGCGCCGATCGGCGAGGAGCTGCGCGAGCGCCTGGCGGCGGAGCTCGACGAGCGCGACCGGCTGGCGGTGGAGAGCGCGCTGCTGAAGGCCTTCCTCAACGGCATGGGCGCGGCGCTGGCGGAGACGCCGGAGCCCGTGATCGACGAGGGCGTGGGCTTTCGTCAGCTCGGCCCGGCGCGGGTGGAGCCGGCGCTGGGAGGACCGGCGCTCGAGCTGCCGCAGCTGGACCCGTGGGCGCAGCGCTACGGTGAGGACTGGGAGGCCCGCTGAGATGATCAAGAAACTGATCGAGCTGTTGATCTGCATCCTGCACCCGCTGGCGGTGGTGCTGATCTGGATCAACCTGCTGTTCAGCCGGCGCAAGCTCGGAATCGTGGCCCGCCTCGCCTGGGGCGTGGCGGTGATCGTGCCGTTCGTGCCGTTCCTGTACGTGCTCACCGGCAACGACTTCATCTAGTCGCGCGGCCGCCGGGTCGCGGCGTGGCCGGCGTGGCGCCCTCGCCGATCCCGGCCCGGTAGCGCTTGCCCTACAGTCGGACCGGTGAGCGCCCAGCCCTTCTCCCAGGGACACGGTCCCACCGGCGGCGGGCGCCCCTCCGGCGGGAGTCGCGGGCGCGAGCAGCCGCGTCCGGAGGACGTCCCCGACAAACACGTGTCCCTGCGCCGCGTGGGGCGGCTGTTCATCCCCTATCGCCTGCGGCTGGGCCTGCTGCTGGGGCTGATCGTGCTCGGCTCGGTGCTCAGCGTGGCCTCGCCGTTCCTGCTGCGCGAAGCGATCAACAAGGGCATCATCGGGCGCGACCTGACGCTGCTGTCGTGGCTGGTCGGCGGCATGATCGCACTGGCGATCGTCAACGGCGTGATCGGTGTGGCGCAGACGTGGATCTCCAACCAGGTGGGCCAGCGCGTGATGCACGACCTGCGCGCCGCGGTGTTCGCCCACCTGCAGCGCATGTCGCTGGCGTTCTTCACGCGCACGCGCTCGGGCGAGGTGCAGGCCCGGATCGCCTACGACATCGGCGGCATCGACGACGTGGTCACGAGCACGGCGACCTCGACCGTCTCGACGGTCGCGACGGTGACGGCCACGATCGTGGCGATGTTCGCGCTGAGCTGGCAGCTGACGGTGTTCTCGCTGATTCTGCTGCCGTTCTTCGTGTGGCTGACGCGCCGCGTGGGCAACGAGCGCCGGCGCATCCAGTCGGTGCGCCAGGGGCGCCTGGCGGATATGTCGACGCTGGTGGAGGAGTCGCTGTCGGTGTCGGGGATCCTGCTGGGCAAGACGATGGGCCGCTCGCAGGAGCTGGTCGAGCGCTTCTCCGGCGAGTCCAGCGAGCTCGCGGACCTGGAGGTGCGCGCGCGCATGGCCGGGCGCTGGCGGATGGCCTCCGTGCAGATGGCCTTCGCGATCATGCCCGCGGCGGTGTACTGGTTCGCCGGCTACAGCATCGCCCACGGCCACGAGGTGATCTCGATCGGCACCGTCGTGGCCTTCACGACGCTGCAGACGCGGCTGCTGTTCCCGATGCAGCAGCTGCTGTCGGTGGGCCTGGAAGTGCAGACCTCGCTGGCGCTGTTCGGGCGCATCTTCGAGTACCTCGACCTGCCGGTCGACATCGTGGAGCGCGCGGACGCGCGCACGCTCACGCACGCGCGCGGCGACGTGGAGCTCGACGAGGTGTGGTTCCGCTACGGACCGGACTCGCGGTGGACGTTGCAGGAGATCAGCGCGGAGGTGCCGGCGGGCACGCGCACCGCGCTGGTCGGGGAGACGGGCTCGGGCAAGACCACGCTCGCCTACCTGGTGGCGCGCCTGTACGAGCCCGAGCGGGGCAGCGTGCGCATCGACGGCGTGGACGTGCGCGACGTGACGCTCGACTCGCTGGCGGCGACGGTGGGGCTGGTCTCGCAGGAGACCTACCTGTTCCACGCCTCGATCCGCGAGAACCTGCGCTTCGCCTGTCCGCAGGCGAGCGACGAGGAGATCGAAGACGCGGCGCGCGCAGCGCAGATCCACGCGCTGATCGCGTCGCTGCCGGACGGCTACGACACGCCCGTGGGCGAGCGCGGATATCGATTCTCGGGAGGTGAGAAGCAGCGGATCGCGATCGCGCGCACGATCCTGCGCAACCCGCCCGTGCTGATCCTCGACGAGGCCACCTCCTCGCTGGACACCGAGACCGAGCGCGCCGTGCAGCAGGCGCTCGACGAGCTCTCGCGCGGGCGCACCACGATCGCGATCGCCCACCGCCTCTCGACGATCCGCGACGCCGACCGGATCCTGGTGCTCGACGGCGGGCGCATCGTCGAACGCGGCACCCACGACGAGCTGATCGCCCGCGGCGGCCGCTACGCGCAGCTCACGAGCGCCTCCGAGAGCGCCGCGCCGGACGGGCAGCCGGCGCCCGCCGGCGGCGCCGGCACGGACGGCGCGGCGCGCGGCGCCTACGCGGTGGCGCCGATGTTGAGGCGCACGTAGTCGACCACCACGGGCTCGCCGAGCCGTTCGAGCACCTCGTCCATGAAGCGCTCGCGCAGCTGCGGCGGCAGGCGCTGCACGTGCGGCCCGAGCACCACCGTGGAGAGGAACTCGCGCGGCTGCTCGGGCTGGGCGGGAGCCGGCGTGAGCCAGCACTCGGCGGCGGCGAAGCCGGCGGCGAGCAGCCGCTCGCGCGTGATCTGCGCGCCGGAGTAGTTCCACGGGTTGCGCCAGCCGACGAAGTGCTCGGCGTAGGGCTCGCGGGCGAGCACGGCGCGCGCCTCGGCGCGCAGGCGCTCGATGTTGCCCTCCCCCCCGCACTGCGCCACCAACGCGCCGCCCGCGCGCAGCGCGCGGCGCAGCCGGCGGAACAGGCGGTCGTGGTCTGAGATCCAGTGGAAGGTGGCGGTGGAGAGGATCGCGTCGACGGGCTGGCGCAGATCGAGCTCGAGCAGGTCGCCTTCGAGCACCTCCGCTCTGCCGTCCTCCACCAGGCCCGCCAGCCGCTCGCGGGCGGCGGCCGCCATCGAGGGCGAGGCGTCGTAGGCGAGCACGCGGCCGTGCGGCAGGCGCGCGGCGATCAGCTCGCTGACGCGCCCGGAGCCGCAGCCGGCGTCCAGCACGGTCTCATCGCCGCGCAGCGAAAGGCGCGCGAGCACCTCCGTGCCCCAGCCCAGCTGGATGCTCGAGATGCGGTCGTAGCTGGCGCCGTCCCATTGCTGATTTGGCATACGTTTGTATGTTATCACGCACGCACGTGGGCGGCCAGCTCGCCGATCGCACGCGACAGCTGCCCGCCCTGCCAGGCCAGCGGCGAGTTGCCGGGCTCCTCCACCAGCAGTCGCGCGCCGGGAATCGCCCGCGCGTAGCGCTCGGCCACCGCCAGGGGGTGACCCGGATCGGCCTCGTCGCGGCTGCCGACCACGATCGTGGGCACGGCGATCCGCGCGAGCTGCTCGAGGCTGTCGAACGGGCGCGAGCGCGGCACCGCTTCGAGCGCGTCGGCGACCGCCAGCGGGTGCCGGTGCGCGGACAGGCGCTGGCGCAGCACCGTCTCCAGGGTGTCGCGCCAGCGCGCTGGCACGGAGGCGAGGTCGTAGGCGGCGATGAACCCCTCGACGCCGCCGTCGCGCAGGCCGCGCGCGAGCGCGTCCCAGCCTTCGAGCTCGGCGGCGCGCGCGAACGGGTTGGGCTTGACGTCGAAGGCGGGCGTGATGATGGCGAGCGCGGCCACGCGGCCGGGGTGCTCCAGCGCGAAGCGCACCGCGGTGTGCGCCCCCATCGAGGCCCCGGCGAGCAGCGCACGGCTCACCCCCCGCGCCTCCAGCGCCGCCGCGAGGTCGAGCGCGAGGCGCTCGTAGCCGTAGTCGCCGGGCGCGGCGGCGGGGCTCGAGCGGCCGTGCCCGCGGGCGTCGTAGGCGATCACGCGCCGGCCGGCGCGCTGCAGCGCGTTCGAGCCCATCACCACGTAGCGGCGGCTGGCGGTGAGCCCGTGCAGCAGCACGATCGGCGGGGCGTCCGCCGGCCCGGACTCCTCGCCGGACAGCTCGACGCCTTCCCCCAGCTGGATGGTGAAGGGACGCGCCGGGTCAGGCATGCACGGCGGCGTGCTCGCCTGTGCCCTTCTGGGTGCGCAGCAGCTCGGCGCTGCGCTCGGGGCGCTCGAGGAAGAACATATGGCCGACGCCCTCGAGGATCTCCAGTCGCGCGCCGGGGATCAGCTCGGCGATCATGCGCCCGTTGGCGACCGGCAGCACCCGGTCCTCGGTGCCGTGCACCACCAGCGTGGGCAGCGCGATCTGGGGCAGGCGCGCGCAGGTGTCGTGCTTGACCGCGGCCCGCCCCTGGGCTTCGATCACCGCCATCGCAACCGGCCGCGCGAGCGCGCGCTGCGCGAAGCGCCGGTACTGCTCCTCGTCGGCGGCGAAGGAGGCCGACACGTTCATCTCCCACGAGGCGCGCATCGCCAGCTCGCGGTCGCCGCTGGCGCGCGCGGCGGCGATGCGCCGCCAGGGGTCCTCGCTGCCGCGCACGCTGTGGGGCCCGCCGCAGTAGGTGCAGCCGAGCGTGAGCGTGCGGATCAGCTCGGGGTGCGCGAGCGCGAGCTCCTGCGCGACCATGCCGCCCATGGAGATGCCGAGCACGTGCGCCGAGTCGAGCCCCAGCGCCCGCAACAGCGCAGCCGCGTGCGCGGCCATCTCGGGGGTGGTGATGGGCGCCTCCAGGCGGCTGCTCGCCC
Organism: Solirubrobacteraceae bacterium; assembly: GCA_035508735.1. Lineage (GTDB taxonomy): Bacteria > Actinomycetota > Thermoleophilia > Solirubrobacterales > Solirubrobacteraceae > Palsa-744. The sequence continues at coordinate 47,370 of DATJMM010000001.1, forward strand.
CCACGCCCCGGTTGTCGTAGGCGATCACGTCGAAGTCCGCGCGCAGCAACTCGAGGAACGGCTCCCCCCAGCTCAGCGCGCTGCCGCTCATGCCCATGATCAGCAGCAGCGGCGGGCCGGAGCCGGAGCGTTCGTAGGCGAGCTGGACACCTCCGATGTCGATCACCGCCATCGGTGGCGATCCTATACCGGCAGCGCTAGCTGGCCCGCGTCGGCGCCGTCGACGGCGCCTGCCGGGTGGGCGCGTCCGGCGCCGGCCCTGCGGGCACGACCGCCGTCGCTTTCCTGCGCGTGGCGACCGCCGTCCCGCCCCCCTGGGACCTGCAGCCCCGCCACGCGCACGCCGAGCAGCCGCACCGGCCGCGGCGGCGCGTACTGGCGCAGCAGCTCGAGTGCGACGGTGCGCACCAGCGCGGCCTCGCAGGTGGGCGCGGCGACGGTGCGCGCGCGGGTGACGGTGGTCCAGTCGTCGAGGCGCACCTTGATGGCGATCGTGCGCCCGGAGCGCCCGCGGCGCGCGAGGCTCTCGCACAGCTCGGCGGCCATCGCGACGAGCCGCGCCTCGAGCTCGCCAAGGTCTGCGACGTCGGTGTCGAAGGTGCGCTCGCGCGACTCGGAGGCGATCTTGTGGGGGGCGCCGACGCGCGCGTCGTGTTCGAAGCGCGCGCGCCGGCGCAGCTCGCGGCCGAGGTTGGCGCCGAAGCGCTCGACCAGCAGCTGCTCGGGGGCGGCGGCGAGCGCGCGCAGGCTGGTGAGGCCGAGCTCGGCCAGGCGCGCGGCGGTCTTGGGCCCGATGCCGGGCACGAGCGAGGGCGGCGCGGCGGCGAAGCGCGCGCACGCCTGCTGGCGGCTGAGCACGACGAAGCCGGCGGGCTTCTCGGCGTCGGAGGCGACCTTGGCGACGAGCTTGTTGGGCCCGAGCCCGACCGAGCAGGTGAGCTGCGTGCGCGCCTTGATCTCGGCCACCAGCCGGCGCATGGCGGCGCGCGGCGAGAGCAGCCCGTCGACGTCGATATAGGCCTCATCGAGGCCCACCACCTCGACGCGCTCGACGTGCGCGCGCACGATCTCCATCACCTGCTTGGAGGCGGCGCGGTAGGCGGGGAAGTCGGGCGCGAGCACCACCGCCTGCGGGCACAGCCGCTGCGCGCGCGAGGCCGGCATGGCGGAGCCGACGCCGTAGCGGCGGGCCTCGTAGCTGGCGGTGGTGACGACGGCGCGCGGGCCGGAGCCGGCGACGATCACGGGCAGCCCGCGCAGCTCGGGGCGGCGGCGCAGCTCGATCGAGACGTAGAAGGCGTCGGCGTCGAGGTGCGCTACGCGCAGCGGCTCCGGTCTGTCTTCGCCGGCGGGCGCTTGCTCTGCAGCTGACACTGTGAGGCGAATCTAGCGTCCCGGCCGGCGTCGCGGGCGTCCCTGGCGGGCGTGGCAGGCGCAGGCCAGACGGCCCGCGAGGATGGTGGGGCGGAGCGCGACGCCGATGCCGGCGAACAAGCTGCGCTGGGCTCAGGCCTCGTCGGTCGGCTGCGCTCGCGGGCCGACGCTGGTGGGCTGGAGCTCGCGCTCGCCCGTGTGCTCGAGCTCGATGCGCAGCGCCTCGCGCGCGCGATGCAGGCGCGACTTCATCGCGGCGCGGCTCAGCCCGAGCTCCTGGGCGGCGGCCGCTCCGGAGAGGCCGTGCACGTCGCGCAGCACGAGCACCGCGCGCTGCTCGGGCGCGAGCGCGACGATCGCGGAGACGATGCGGTCGAGCTCCAGGCGGGCCAGCGCGGCGTCCTCGGCGGAGACCTCGCTCCCGGCTTTGGCTGTGCGCAGCGGACGCAATTCGCGCGCGTGTTTGAGGCACATGCGGAGCACGACCTTGAACATCCACGATGCCAACGCGGCGGACGCGCGCAGGGTGCCGATCTTGCGGTAGAGCACGATGAGCGCCTCCTGCGCGGCGTCCTCGGCCTCCTCCGGGGTGGAGCACAGCGTCCGCGCGAAGCGCTGCACGTGCGGGCGTGACCCCGACAGCAGCAGGGCGACGGCTCGCCGATCGCCCTGCTGCGCGGCGAGCACGACGCGCTCGCCCGGCCATGCGGAGCCGTGGGGCGTCATCGCCGGCATTCGCCGCTCATCGACGCCCCGTGCGCGACTCGCCGGAGCGCAGTTCGTTCGGGCAGGGCACCTTGGTGGTCGAGTCCACGATCTCCGGTTTCGTCGCTTCGCCTCCTTCGGCGAAGATGACTTCGCCGTGCACGGGCCACCCGCCCCGTGGGCACGTGCTCGGCAGGCGCCCATAGTAGATCGCCTTGCCGTGTGCGCGACGGCCCGAGCCGACCTCGACGTCGATCGAGCGGGCGGACGCGAAGGGAGCGCCGGGGAGGCTGGCGACGAGCGGCACGGTGGCGATGACCTCGGGGCCGTGACCGTCGCTGCCGGCGAGATCGACCAGGCGCGCGGGCGAGAGGATTTCGAGCGACACGGGCGTGTGGCCGTCGACGAAGAAGAGCACGCCGCCGCCGGCTTTGTAGAAGGAGAACAGCTGGGAGGTCTCTTCCACGCGTTCGCCGCCGATGGTGACGAAGCCGAGCACCTTGCCGATCGGCCCTGCCTGCGAGCCTTGCGGGCAGCCGATCGGGCCTTGCGCTTCGAGCGTCGCTTCGGGGCAGGTGGGAAAGCCTTCGGGGTGCAGCTTCACGCCCTTGGGAAAGTAGGCGTTGACACCGATCACCGGTGGCGGCGAGCCAAAGTATTCGTCCCCTTCGATCGTGATCTCGGTCTGTGCGGCGGCGCCTGCGCCGAGCAGGTCGCCGGTGTGGGGAAAGCCGGGTATCGGCACCGGCTCGGCTTTCATCGTGACGATCGGCGCTGCCGTGGCGACGCCTGCGATCGCAAGCATCGCCAGCACCAGCCAGGCCAACCCTGCAAGCGCTTTGCGCATGATCTCCTCCTGCCTCGCTCGCTTGACGCGCGCGGAGCCGCCTGTGGGGTTCTCCGGCGCACGCATGTGCACATAAGAGGCGCGCGGCGGCGAGAAGGATTCACGGCGCCCTTCACCGCCGGGCGCGCGGGGCCGGCGCAGCTAGCATCGGGACGATCCGAGCTATAGGAGGAGACGATGGCGCAGACGGACACGCAGACGGGCAAGCTGATCGGCGAGGTGGACTTCGTGGGCATGCCGACCCGCGACCTGGAGGCGGCGGCGCGCTTCTACGGCGAGACGCTGGGCCTGCGGCGCTCGGTGTACCTGCCGGAGCGCAACTACGCGGAGTTCGAGACGGACAACGTGACGCTGAGCGTGTACGACGCGGCGGCGATGGGCTTGGAGCACAACGTGAACCCGAACGCGCTGGCGCTGCACGTGGACGACGTGGGAGCGGCGCGCGCGACGCTGGAGGGCCGCGGCGTGAGCTTCGCGGGCGACACGTTCGACACGGGCGTGTGCCACATGGCGTTCTTCGCGGACCCGGACGGCAACGCGCTGATGCTGCACCACCGCTACGCGCCGCGTCAGGGCGCGGCCTAGCGACTGGCTGCACTTGTCAAGCCTCGTTGCAGTAGGCTGGATTGAGACGCAGCCATGGACCTGACCTTCAGCGACAAGGAGACGGCGTTCCGCGACGAGCTGCGGGCGTGGCTGTCGGACAACCAGCCGGCGCGGCGCCCGGCGGCGGACGCGGGCGACGACGCCCATTTCGAGTGGCGCAGGGACTGGCAGCGGCGCCTGTACGACGCGGGCTGGGCGGCGCCGGCGTGGCCGACGGAGTACGGCGGGCGCGGCGCGTCGCAGGCGGAATCGGCGATCTACTACGAAGAGCTGGGCCGCGCGCGCGTGCCGGTGGCGGCGAACACGCTGGGCATCCTGCTGGGCGGCCCGACGCTGATGGTGTGGGGCACGCCGGAGCAGAAGGAGCGTCACCTGCCGCCGATCCTCTCGGGCGAGGAGATCTGGTGCCAGGGCTTCTCCGAGCCGGACGCGGGCTCGGACCTGGCGTCGCTGAAGACGAAAGCGGTCAAAGACGGCGATGAGTGGGTGGTGACGGGCCAGAAGGTGTGGACGAGTGGCGCGCAGTACTCGAAGTGGTGCATGCTCGTCGCGAGGACCGACTCGGAGGTGGCGAAGCACAAGGGCCTGACGTACTTCCTGATGGACATGGAGCAGGAGCAGGTGCAGGTGCGCCCGCTGCGGCAGATCACGGGCGAGGCGGAGTTCAACGAGCTGTTCATCGAGCAGGCGCGCATCCCGGACGCGAACGTGGTGGGCGGCGTGGGCAACGGCTGGAAGGTGGCGCTGACGACGCTGATGAACGAGCGCGCGGGCCTGGGCTTCGCGCTGCAGATCCGCCTGCGCCAGCTGCTGGACGACGTGATCGCCCACGCGGGCGAGAAGGGCCTGCTGGAGGACGCGCTGTACGCGGACAAGATCGCGGAGCTGCACATCCGCTGCGAGACGATCCGCCTGCTGGCGTGGAAGGGGCTGACGGACGCGGAACGCTACGGCCAGCCGGGCCCGGAGGGCTCGCTGGTGAAGTGGCTGTGGTCGGACACGAACCAGCGCGCGACGCAGCTGGCGGCGGACGTGATCGGCCCGCAGGCGCTGACGAGCGGCACGAGCTGGAGCTACGAGCTGATGCGCTCGCGCGGCAACACGATCGAGGGCGGCACCACCGAGGTGCTGAAGAACATCGTGGCGGAGCGCGTTCTGGGCCTGCCCCGCCTGAAGGTGGCGGCGTGAGCGGTTTTGTTTATGTGGATCGGCGTTCGGGCGGTCTGCGACCTCTCGACGCGGGCGAGCGGGGGTGGGCGCGGTGGACTTCGGCCTGACGGACGACCAGCGCGAGATCCAGCGCACGGCGCGCGAGCTCTTGAGCGAGCGCTCGACGTTCGCGAAGGTGCGCGAGCACGCGGAGGCGCGCAGGACCGACGAGGGCCTGTGGCGCGAGCTGTGCGAGCTGGGCTGGCCGGGGATCGCGATCGCCGAGGAGCACGGCGGGCAGGGCCTGTCGACGATCGAGCTGTCGATCCTGTGCGAGGAGCTGGGCCGGGCGATGGCGCCGGTGCCGTACCTGGCGAGCGCGATGGCGGCGTGCGTGATCGAACAGGCGGGCAGCGCGCAGCAGCGCGAGCGCTGGCTGCCGGGGCTGGCCTCGGGCGAGACGATCGGCGCGCTGGCGGCGGCGAGCGACGGCACGGCGGAGCTGGCGGTGAGCGGCGCGGAGGCGGGCGTGCTGGTGCTGGTGGAAGACGACGGCTCTGGCCGGATCGTGGCGGCGGAGGACGCCGAGGTGAGCCCGCTGGCGGCGATCGACCCGACCCGCTCGGCGGCGAAGGTGGAATTGGATCCCACCGACCCCGCGGGCGAGCCGCTGGAGCACGGCTGCCCGGGCCTCGGGCGCGCGCTGGTGGCGCTGAGCGCGGAGCTGGTGGGCGTGTCGGAGCGGGCGCTGGAGATGACGGTGGCGTACGTGAAGGACCGCAAGCAGTTCGGCACGCCGGTGGGCGCCTACGAGGCGGTGTCGCACCGCTGCGCGCAGATGCTGCTGGACACCGAGCGCGCGCGCTCGGCGACGGCGCAGGCGGCGTGGAGCGCGGATGCGAACCCGGAGGGCCTGGCGGAGGCGGCGGCGATGGCGAAGGCGTGCGCGTCGGACGCGGGGCGCGAGGTGACGCAGGCGGCGATCCAGATGCACGGCGGCATCGGCTTCACCTGGGAGGCGGACGTGCACTGGCTGTACAAGCGCGCGCAGGTCGACTCCGCGCTGCTGGGCGGCGCGAGCCGCCACCGCGCGCGGCTGGCCGAGATCCTGGCCGATCGCGTGGGCGCGTCGGCCACCGCCTGAGCTCGGCCGCACGGCTGCGCCGGCTGCGCATCTGGCGCGGGCGTGCGCTGGGGCGCGCGCGGCCGGCACAGGCGCCGGCGTTGCGCGGCGGGCGGGCGCGGACGCGCGGGCGGCATCGGCGGAAGCGCCGGCGGCATCCGCGCAGGGCGGGCGCGACGGGCCGGCGGTCCGATCCGTCCAAGCATGGCTGCAACGCTGGAGCGATCGGCCGTTGCGGCCGAAGAAGACGCGTATGGGAACAACGGTGTTTCTGTTGAGGCGGCGGCTGCGCCGGCGGGGGGCGCGCCGATGACGCCGGCGCAGGCAGGCGCGGAGGCCGCGACGGACGCCGCGACGACGACGGACGCGGACGCGGCCGAGTTCCGCCACGAGGCGTTCGCGGGCGAGCACGACATGCGCCTGGACGAGGACACGCGCGAGCTGCTGCTGCGCTCGCTGCTGGCGAACTTCCCGGACTCGCCGGTGACGGCGCTGCGCGAGGACGGCGTGGTGGTGGACATGCCGGAGTCGATCCCGCTGGTGCGCAACCGCGTGCTGGAGGCGCGCTCGGCGCTGGACCTGATCGTGGCCGACCAGGACTCGATGGACGGCTGGGACCGGCTGCTGCGCGACGGCGCGGCACAGTACCCGGTGCACCCGGTGGCCAACCCGGCGCTGACGCTGCGCGCGTACGGCCTGGACCTGCGCGAGCGCCACGGCGTGATCCTGACGTTGACGATGTACAACCCGGAGGACATGGCGCAGGCGGGCGAGCCGGAGCTGGAGGTCCCGGACGTGGCGCCGCGCTTCGCGACGCTGCACAAGGACCAGCGCAGCGTGATCGTGCAGGTGGACGAGGCGATCACGCGCATCCTCGGCTGGAGCGCCGGGGAGATGCAGGGACGGCGCACGCTCGACTTCATCCACCCGGACGACCACCCGCTGGCGATCGACAACTGGATGGAGATGCTGGCCCGCCCCGGCCCGGCGCGCCGGGTGCGCCTGCGCCACCGCCGCAAGGACGGCTCGTGGGTGTGGTTCGAGATCACCAACCACAACCTGCTGGGCAACCCCGACCACCGCTGCGTGGTGTGCGAGATCGTGGACATCTCCGAGGAGATGGCGGCGCACGAGCTGGTGGACCGGCTGGCGGCGGCGATCCCGATCGGCCTGCTGCAGATGGACACGGAGCGCAACATCGTGTACACCAACGAGCGCCTGCACGAGATCCTCGGCGTGGCGCGGGCGCAGACGGTGCTCGAGCAGCTGGCGAGCGTGCTGGAGCGCGACCGCCCGCGGCTGGAACAGGCGCTGGCGCGCACGCTCGGGGAGGGCCTGGCGGAGGACATCGAGCTGGAGCTGAGCGTGCCCGGCGAGGACGGCGAGGAGGCGCGCTTCTGCACGGTGGGGCTGCGCGCGATCAGCGCGCACGACGAGAGCATCACGGGCGCGATCGCGTGCGTGACGGACGTGACCGAAGGCGCGCGCATGCGCGCGGAGCTCGAGCGGCGCGCGACCTTCGACGAGCTGACCGGCTGCTACAACCGCGCGGCGATCGTGCGCGCGCTGGAAACGGACGTGGCGGAGGGCGGCGAGGAGGCGCAGCGGGCGGTGGCGTTCGTGGACGTGGACCGCTTCAAGGCGATCAACGACCGCTACGGGCACGCGGCGGGCGACGAGCTGCTGAGCGTGGTGGCGCGGCGCCTGCGCAGCGCGGTGCGCGGCGTGGACCTGGTGGGACGCATCGGCGGCGACGAGTTCCTGGTGCTGTGCACCGACGTGGAGAGCCCGCAGCAGGCGCTGGCGATGGCCGGCCGACTGGCGCAGGCGCAACGCGAGGAGATCGCGGTGGACGGCCTGTCGATCTCGGTGCAGCTGAGCATCGGCGTGGCGTGGTCGCAGGGCGCGGACGCGGACATCGACGAGCTGGTGGCGCGGGCGGACCGGGCGATGTACGAGTCAAAGCGCGAGCACGCGGGCCGCCCGCGCCTGGCCGAGCACGCCGAGCAGCCGCGCGCGCGCAGGGCGCAGCAGCCGGCGGCGAGAGCGCCGCGCCGCGGCCGCCGCTCCGCCAGCCGCAGCTAGCTTTGGGCGGCGGGCGCCGTGGGCGCGGGTGCGTTGGCCTCGGCCCAGGCGACGATCGCGCTGCCGCCGTTGACGGTGCTGCCGTCGGGCAGCCGCAGCACGGGCAGCTGCTCCTGTCCGCTGATCTCCTTCAGCTCGGGGCGGCGGCCGCTGGTGAACAGGCCGAAGGGTCGCCCCTTGGCGAAGATCACCTTCTCGAAGTCGTGCCCGGTGGCGCTCAGCGCACGCTGGGCACGCCGGCAGGGGTGCCTGGAGGGCGGGCCGTCGTCGTGGCTGCACACGTACAAGGTGAGCTTCTCGTCCATAGTCTCTCCCTTCGCCGTTTGACGCAGCCAAGGCTACTCTCGCGCGGCTGCGGTGCGCTCCTTGCGGCGGGCGCGGCGCGGGCCCGCTCGCGCCGCCGCGGCGCGCCGGGTAGGCTGGGCGACGGACAAGGAGGAGCGGGATGGGGACGGTCGAGACGGTGCAGGGGCCGGTGCCGGCGCACGAGCTGGGCCTGACGCTGGTGCACGAGCACGTGCGCTTCCGCGACGAGGCGGTGGCGGAGCAGTGGCCGGGGCGCTACGACGGGCAGGCGGAGCTCGAGGCGGCGCTGGAGGCGGTGGGCGCGGCCCGCGAGCGCGGCGTGCGCACGATCGTGGACCCGACGGCGATGTTCGGGGGGCGCGACGTGCGCTTCATGCAGCGCGTGGCGGAGCGCAGCGGCGTGCGGATCGTGGCCTGCACGGGGATCTACAGCTATGACTACCTGCCCCACTACTTCGCCAACCGCGACGCGGACGTGATGGCCGGGCACTTCATCGCGGACATCGAGGTGGGCGTGCAGGGCAGCGACATCAAGGCGGCGTTCCTGAAGTGCGCGGCGGACGCGGCGGGGGTGACGGAGAACGTGGAGAAGATCCACCGCGCGGTGGCGCGCGCGAGCCTCGCGACGGGCGCGCCGATCATGGCGCACTCGATGCCGGCGGTGGCCACCGGCCCGCGCCAGCTGGAGATCTTCAGGGAGGAGGGCGTGCCGATGGAGCGCGTGCAGGTCGCGCACTGCGGCGACAGCGACGACCTCGACTACATCGAGGGGCTGCTGGCGCAGGGCGCGTACGTTGGGCTCGACCGCTATGGCCTGGAGATGTACCTGCCGATCGAGCAGCGCAACGCGGTGGCGGCGGAGCTGCTGCGCCGCGGCCACGCGGAGCGCCTGATGATCTCCCAGGACTTCTGCGCGACGATCGACTGGTTCCCGCCGGAGGCGGGCGAGGCGCTGATCGCGGCGGGCGCGATCCGCAACTGGTCGATGACGCTGGTGTTCGACGAGGTGGTGCCGGCGCTGCGCGAGACGGGCGCGATGGACGACGCGACCTTCGAGACGGTGTTCGTGCGCAACCCCGCGCGCTGGCTGAGCGCCTGAGCGGCCGCCTGGCCGCGGCGCTCGCGCGGCGTGGGCGGCGTCAGGCCACGAGGCCACGTGCGCCCGACATCAGCTGGGTGCGACCAGCAGCTCGGGCCCCTCCGCCTCGGGCTCACCGGCCTTGTTGACCGCCGGGTTGGCAGGCCGGGCGGTGAGCCGCGAGGCGGGCAGCGGCCCGCACAGCGCGAGCGCGTCCTGCGCGTCGAGCGCGGGGTCGAGCCAGGCGCGCTGGACGTCGGGGTCGGCGAGGATCACGGGCATGCGGTCGTGGATGGCGGCGGCGACCGGGTTGGGCGCGGAATCGCAGGTGAGCAGCGAGCAGCTGGCGATCCACTCGCCCTCGATCTTGGCTGGCGTCCACACGGCGGCGAAGGCGAACGGCACGCCGCCGTCGACCTGGAAGTGGAAGGGCTGTGGCGGGTCGCGCTTGGCGGCTGAGCGCTGCTCGGGCTTGAGCCACTCGAAGTAGCCGTCGGCGAGCTGCAGCGCGCGGCGCGAGCCCTTGGGGATGAGCGAGCGGTAGGCGGCGGTGGTGGCGACCGTCTCCATGCGCGCGTTGATCATCGGCGGCAGGCCCTTGAGCTGCTTGGCCCAGGCGGGCACGAGGCCCCAGCGCAGCAGCCGCGCTTCCGGCTCTCCCTTGGGCGCGACGATGGCGAGCACCTGCTCGGTGGGGGCGATGTTGTAGCGGTGGGTGCCCTCGGCGCCTTCGATCGGCACGCGGAAGCGGTCGTTGAGTTCTTCGGGGCCGGCGGTGTTGGTGTAGCGCCCGCACACGCGCCGAGCATAGGGCGTGGAGAGGGCCGTCCGGCCCGCGGCCGTTCAGGCCGCGAGCCGGACGGGGAGCAGCTTGAGCTGACTGATGAAGGGTGATTCGACGTACTCAGGCGCGCTGGCCTGCTCGTCGATGTGCATGTGCGGGTAGCGGGCGAGCGTCTCCTCGAGCATCACCTTGAGCTCGAGCCGCGCGAGCGCGGTGCCGAGGCAGAAGTGCCGGCCGCCGGCGCCGAAGGCCTGGTGGTCGGGGTCGCGGGTGACGTCGAAGCGGTCGGGATCGTCGTATTGCGTCTCGTCGCGGTTGGAGGAGGCGTACCACAGCACCACCTTCTCCCCCGCCTTGATGCTCTGACCGTGCAGCTCGGTGTCGCGCGTGGCGGTGCGGCGAAAGTGCGCGAAGGCGGGGAACATGCGCAGCGCCTCCTCGACGGCGGAGGGCACCAGCGCGGGTTCCTCGACGAGCATCTGCATCTGCTGGCGGTCTTCCATCAGCGCGCGCATGGCCGAGCAGAAGGTGGCCTTGGTGGAGTCGTTGCCGGCGGCCATCAGCAGGAAGAAGCCCATCACGATCTCCTGTTCGTCGAGGCGCTCGCCGTCGACCTCGGCGTGCACGAGCACGCTGAGCAGGTCCTCCCCCTGCGGGGACGACGCGGTGGGGCGCGCGCGGCGCTCGGCGATCAGCTCGCGGCAGCGCGCGAACACCTCCGGCACGTCTTTCTCGAGCGCGCCGTCGATGCCGTCGGGGTTGACGTCGGGGTCGCCGGCGCCGAGCGTGGAGTTCATCAGCCGCGCCCAGATCGCGTCGTCGCGCTCGGGGATGCCCATGAAGCTGCCGATCACGCGTGCGACGATCGGCTGCGCGACCTCGCCCACGAGCTCGCAGCTGCGGCGGTCCTGCAGCCGGTCGAGCACGCGCCGTGCGATCGAGCGGATGGCGGGCTCGTGCTCGGCGATGCGCCTGGGCGTGAAGCCGGCCTGGAAGAGCGACTTGAGGCGGTCGTGCTTGGGCGGGTCCATGCCGATGAACATCGAGCGCACGAGCTCGATCGGCAGCACGCCGGCGGCGGTGATGCCCTGTTCGGAGGAGTAGGTCTGCCAATCGCGGCTGACGGCGTGGATGTCCTCGGCGGTGGTGACCGACCAGAAGCCGGCCTCGTCGGGGAAGTCCTCGAAGCCCTCGGTCCAGTGCACGGGGCACTCGGCGCGCATGCGCTTGAACAGCGGGTGCGGCGGCCCCTCGAGCCAGTGCTCGCGCGCGGCGAGTTCGACGCTCTCCAGATCGCTGTCAACGGCTGCCATCGACACTCCCGTGCTCCTCGCCGCAGGACGCGCCAATCATACTGGCTGACCGGCCAGGAGGTCGCGCGGCCGCTCCGCCGGCGCTCGCAATTTGCGGGCTCGTTCGGCTCTTCGCGCCGGCTGCGCAGCGGCGCGCGATCCCGCGTGCCGTCGCCTGCGTCGTCACGGCCGTGGCCGTTGAGGCCTGCCTGGCGCTCAGCCGCGCGGGGCGGCCCGCGGCTCGGGGCTGGCGTCGCGCTCGATCAGCAGCTCGCCGACCGTGAGCCGCTCGACGCGCAGCTCGCCGATCTCGAGCGAGCCGATGGCGCCGCGCCGCACGGCCAGCCTGCCGACGGCGAGCGCGCCGATCGCGACGGCGCCGAGCGCGACGGCGCCGCCGGCGAGCGCCCCGGCGGAGGCGGCGCCAAGGCCGAGCGCGGCGCCGGCGCGCGCGCCGGGCGGGCGACGTGGAGGCCTCATCGCGCGCTCATGCGCGACCGCCGTGCCCGCGCTGCGCGACGCGCAGTGCGCGCCCGGCGAACGCGAGCGTGCTTTCGAGGTGCGCTTCGACGGTCTGCAGGTTGTGTTCGCCGGGGTAGACGGCGCCTTCGGCGCGGGCGCCGGCGGCGCGCAGGGCGGCGGCGAAGGGCAGGTCCTCGGCGGGGTTGGCGATGTGGTCCTCGGCGGCGCCGTAGACGAAGGCGCGCAGGCCGAGGCGCCGGATCACCGGCCGGTCGGCGCGCAGGGTGCCTTCGAGGCCGTCGAAGAAGCCGATCCAGCTCTCCACCACGCCGAAGCGCAGGGGGTTGGAGAGGGCGGTGTTCATGGCCCCGTAGCCGCCCATCGAGTCGCCGACGATGGCGCGCGCGTCGCGCTTGGGCACGGTGGCGAGCGCCTTGTCGACGAGCTGCTGCACTTCGAGCACGTAGCGTTGGTAGTGGTGGGAGCCCTGGTCGCGCCACAGGTTGGCGCCGGGGCCGCCTTGGATCATCACGGCCATCACCGGCGGGATGGCGTGCGTGGCGATCAGGCGGTCGAGGTCTGCCTGCAGCCCCACCGAGAGGAACGCTTCGTCGGACTGGTCCTCGCCGGGCAGCAGGTAGATGACGGGGAAGCGCTGGGCGGTGGCGGCATAGCCGGGGGGCAGGTAGACGAGGAACGAGCCTTCCTCGCCGGCGAGCGCGGCGGAGCTGAAGTCGGCTCGCAGGATCGAGCTGCCGGCGGCGTCCTCGCTGACGGGCTCGAGCGTGGGCAGCTGCGCCACGGCCGGCTGGGGCCCGATCGCGGGCTGTTCCTGTTCGGCGGCGCGCTCGCCGTGCAGCACGCTGGGGAGGCTGAGCGCGTTGCCCTGCACGAGCGCGGGTGCGGTGGCGGCGAGCAGGCCGAGGAGCGCGGCGAGCGCGAGCCGTCGCGTGCGGGCGCTGGCGCGCGCCCAGGGGCCGGGCGCGGCGAGCGTTCCGCCGGGCGCGACGGCGGCTTGGCGCCGGGGCGGGAAGGCGGGCACCCAGGCGGGCGGCAGCAGCTCGACGGCGGCCGCACCGCCCTGTCCGGGCCAGCTCCAGTCGCCGAGGCTCTCGAGCCACAGCTGCGTACGCGAAGGCTTCACCGCGATGGCCATTTGGGAGATTCAATGAACCGCCGCGGCGAAAGCCAACCCCTGCACGAGCGCGCCCACGATGCAGCTTGCCGTGCAGATCTCAGGCTCAGTCGGTGCTCCACACCTCCCCCACGCCGCTGAAGCCGAGCGCCGCCTTGGTGGCTTCGGTGAGGTCGAATTCGCGGCCGGCGACGTACGGGCCGCGGTCGACCACGGGCACGCGCACGGTGCGCCCGCCGTAGTGCAGCGTGACCAGCGTGCCGCAGGGCAGCGTCTTGTTGGCCACGCCCATGGTGGAGCTGGTGAGCTCGCCGCCGCAGGCCATGCCTCCGCCGCCGCCGTACCAGGAGGCCTCGGCCAGGCGGTACACGTTGAGCCAGCCCAGCCGGCGGCGCGAGCCGAGCTCGGGCCCGGCGCCGGCGTAGCGCAGGCGCACCGAGCGGCTGCCGACGCGCTTCGGCGAGTAGCTCAGGTGGAAGCGCCCCCTGCCGCCGGTGCGCGTGCTGGCCACCGCGCGCCAGCCGCGGCGGCCGAGCGCCTGCAGCGTGATCAGCTGCCCGCCCGGCGCGGGGCGGCGCTCGACGAGCAGCTCGCCGGCGATGCGCGCCCGATGACCGGCGAGCACGTTCAGCTCGTCGCGCAGGAGCCTCAGCGCGGTGCGCTTCGGTGCGCCCGCCACGATGGCTTCGGACGCGACTGCGGGTTCATCGGCAGCGACCACGATGCCCGCCTGGTCCAGAGGCGCCGCAGACAGCGGCGTCGCAGGAACGTACATGAGTTGTGGGAACCTCCTTGTCTGCACCTACGGGGTTAGCTGTCGGGCTCACGCTCCGCCGCGCACGTGCATGGACACGTGCCGGCCGGGCGTTACGACTGCATCAGCGGCCGATTCGCCCCATCCAGTCGCCCCTCAGCGACCGGCAATGGTTCCCCCGTTCGCCCCCATCAACGGGGACGACTCGGTGACATCGAACAACTGTTCGGAGGATATGCCCCAAACCTTGATGTTTGTGTGACGAGGGTCACACATGGGTAGCGGCTGTAGAAGCACCGCTTGTGCCGATCGGCACGACCTGTCACTAGCCGAGAAACGGCTCCAGGGAGGGAAGCACCCGATCGGCGATGAAGGTTGTCAGGCGCTCCACGAGCATGTCGAAGCTGGGAAAACGGCGCTCGGGCCGTCGCGCTCGCGCTGAGGAGCTGTGTCGTCGAGCCAACGGGATCATTTGGGATGAATGGGTCCCATACGAAACCTAGTGTAGGCGGCGGGATCAGGGGTGCTGATGGTCGGAGCAACGACGGCACAATGGCTGACAGCGGCCGGAACGGTCGGTGCCGCGCCGCGGCACTCGTGGCGCTGGCCGGTGCATACGTGACGATTCGAGACAATCGCCGGACGGCCCTCGGGCAAGCGACCCATGCCTACATCGTGCAGCTATCCGATCCCGCGCTGCTTCCGCTGGAAGCCGTGATGACCACTTTCCTGCGCGGCGGCATGCGCCCATCCGAGGTCTCATGGTGGCGCTGGCGAACCATGGACGACGAGGCCAGGCGCGAGAGCGCGAAGGCGCTGTGGCGAGACCTCAACGCGTCAGCCGCGCTCGAGGACCGGTCGAAGCTGTTGGAAATCCTTGCCTATCCGAACCTGTTGGAGGGCCTGGCGAGCATGTACAACGAGGGGCTCCTCGACCGTCGCATGGTCAAGGCCCAGGTAGAGGTCGACGCGCGGAGTTTCTGGACCGCCGCCCGTTGGTGGATAGACCAGCTCAGAGACGAAAACGGCGAGGACACGTTCCGCGACGTCGAGGTGATGCTCCAAGACCTCGCTAGCCAGGAGCTTCCGAGCTGGTATCAGCGATCACGCGGCGGTGCGAGCGAATGAGCCGGACATGATCCTCGACGCCTGGATGCAGCACCCCACCGTGCGCTTCAGCGCGCACGAGATGTTCGACTCGCTGCGGCGCTGGACCGGGCAGCAGCCGCTCGCGCAGGAGCTGCCGATCGAGACCACGCTCGCGGTCATGGACGACGCCGGCGTCGACTTCGGACTGCTCAGCGCCTGGCACGCGCCGCGTGAGGGCGCGCTGATCTCAAACGACGAGGTCTCAGGCTGGGTCGCAGCGCACCCCGACCGCTTCGCCGGGCTCGCCGCCGTCGACCTGAACAGGCCGATGGATGCCGTGCGCGAGCTGCGCCGCTGCATCGAGGAGCTCCGCTTCGTCGGCCTGCGCATGCTGCCGTGGCTGTGGGAGGCGCCGCCCACCGACCGCCGCTACTACCCGCTCTACGCCGCCTGCGTCGAGCTCGGCGTGCCCTTCTGCACGCAAGTCGGCCACACCGGGCCGCTGCGGCCGTCGGAGACCGGCCGCCCCATCCCCTACATCGACCAGGTCGCCATCGACTTCCCCGAGCTCGTCATCGTCTGCGGGCACATCGGCTACCCCTGGACCGAGGAGATGGTCGCCGTCGCGCGCAAGCACCAGAACGTCTACATCGACACCTCCGCCTACACCAGCAAGCGCATCCCCGCCGAGCTCGTCGCCTACATGCACACGGGCAGCGGCGCCCGCAAGGTGCTCTACGGCAGCAACTACCCCATGATCGCGCCCGGCGCCGCGCTCGCCGACCTCCACGTTCTCGACCTGGACCAGCAAGCCCGCCAGCTGTACCTCGCCGGCAACGCCACCCGCGTCTTCGCCAAGCTCGAGCTGCCCGCGCCGAGCCAGGCCGGGCCCGCCGACGCCGGCTCCGTCGGGGGCGCTCAGCGCACCTGAGCCGCGGGCGGCTGCTCGGGCGGCGCCGCCGGCACGGGCGCCTGCACGTGCTCCGGCGTGATCCTGCCGCCGCTCGGCACCTGCGGATGGTGCACGCGGCAGAGCTTGTAGCGCCCGTGCTGGAAGCGGCCGAGGCGGTGGCAGTTGCTCACGTGGCATTCCAGGTGCCTGTACACGCCGATCACGAACGCGATCAGAGTGACCGTGCCCGCCAGTTCCACCCAGCTGTCGGTCACCACCTGGGGCTGGCTCCAGAACGACAGCGCGAGGACCGTCATCGCGCCTGCACGCGCCTGTGCTCGCGGCCCAGCCCATCGCGGTGCTCGCCCATCCGCCGCGCCACACTAGAGGGCGCGCACGACGGAAATCGCCGGCCGGGGTGCGGATCCGGCCCAGGTCGTTGACGTGGGGCGCGCCAGGCGCCAGAATCGCACGCATGGCCAACCCCGACCGCTTGACAGCGCTGGACTCCACGTTCCTGCACCTCGAGGACCACTCCAGCGCGCACATGCACGTCGCCTCGGTGATGGTGTTCGAGGGCCACGCGCCCACGCTGCCCGAGTTCGTCGAGCACGTCGTCGGGCGGCTGCACCTGGTGCCGCGCTACCGCCAGCGGCTCGCCTACGTGCCGTTCGGCCAGGGACGTCCGATCTGGGCCGACGACCCGCACTTCAACCCCTACTACCACATCCGCCACACCGCGCTGCCGCGACCCGCCGACGACGCCGCGCTCAAGCGGCTCGCCGGACGGCTGTTCTCCCAGCGCCTCGACCGCTCCAAGCCGCTGTGGGAGATCTGGCTCGTGCAGAGCATGTCCGGCGGGCGCTTCGCGCTGATCGCCAAGACCCACCACGCGCTCGTCGACGGCGTCTCCGGCGTCGACATCACCACCGTGCTGTTCGACACCGCCGCCGAACCCGCGCCCGTCGGGCCCTCGCCCGCGTGGAGCGCGCAGCCGCTGCCCGGCCCCGCCAAGCTGCTCGGCGAGGCGCTGGTCGAACGCACCACCGTGCCCGGCGAGATGCTGCGCGGCGCGCGCGCGCTCGCACGCGGGCCGCGGCGCGCCGTCAAGCAGGTCAAGGACGGGCTCCTCAGCATCGGCGCCACCACGCTCGCCGGCATCAACGCCCCCGCGCCGCCCAGCCCCTTCAACGTCGACATCGGTCCCCACCGGCGCTACACCTTCGTCGACGCCGACCTGCAGCGCTTCAAGTCCATCAAGGACTCGCTCGGCGGCACCCTCAACGACGTCGTGCTCGCCACCGTCACGCTCGCGCTCGGGCGCTACCTGCGCCGCGGCGGGCACAGCACCGACGGGCTCGTGCTCAAGGCCATGGTGCCCGTGTCCGTGCGCACCACCGAGCAGCGCGGCGCGCTCGGCAACAAGGTCGCCGCCATGTGGGCGCCGCTGCCCGTCGGCGTCGAGAACCCCGCAGAGTGCCTGCGCCACATCGCCACCGCCATGGACGACATCAAGAAGGGCGGCCAGGCCGTCGGCGCGCAGGTGCTCACCAACCTCGCCGGCTTCGCGCCGCCCACCATCCTCAGCCAGGCCGCGCGCCTGCAGGCACGCCAGCCCTTCTTCAACCTCGTCGTCACCAACGTCCCTGGGCCCCAGTTCCCCCTCTACCTGCTCGGGCGGCGCCTGCAGGTGCTCTACCCCGTCGTGCCGCTGGCCCAGCGCCAGGCGCTCGGCATCGCCGTCATGAGCTACGACGGGCACCTCGGCTTCGGCCTGCTCGGCGACTACGACGCGCTGCCCGACCTCGAACAGATCGCGCTCGACGTGCAGTGGGCCGTCAGCGCGCTCTCACGCGCCGCCGGCGTGCGCGAGCGCCCCGCCCGGCGCTCCGGCAAGGCGCGCCCCTCCACGCGCCCCTCCGTCGAGCAGGGGCCCGTGCCCGCCGCCGGCGCCCGCGCCCCCGGCGCCCGCAAAGGCGCCCAGGCCTAGCGGCCCACGCCGAGCGCCCTGCGCACCGACGAGCGCAGCAGCAGGCGGTAGGCCAGGTCGCTCGCCGCCAGCGTGCTCAGCAAGATCAGCGCGGCTGGATGGGCCGTCGGGTGACGCAGCAGGGAGCGTGGACGAAGCACGCTTAAGCATCGGCAAGCGCGCGCCGGGCGCTTGAGAGCCGGTGCAGGCCGTGCTGGTCGCGCGGATACGATCCGCGCCATGCGCGTCGCCCTCTGCCAGATCAACGCCACCGTCGGCGACATCGAGGGCAACGCCCAGCGCATCAGCCACGGCATCGCCGCCGCCGAGCGCCAGGGCGCCGAGCTCGTGCTCTTCCCCGAGCTCGCCCTCACCGGCTACCCGCCCGAGGACCTGCTGCTCAAGGAGCACTTCCTCGCCGACGCCGCCGCCGCGCTGCGCCAGCTCGCCTCCGAAACGCAGCACATCGTCGCCGTCGTCGGCTACCCCCAGCGCGCCGCCGACGTCTACAACGCCGCCGCGCTGCTCGCCCACGGCGCCGTGCACGCCGTCTACCGCAAGGTCTACCTGCCCAACTACGGCGTCTTCGACGAGCAGCGCTACTTCCAGGCCGGCAGCGGCGGCGCCGTGATCGAGATCGGCCACGCGCCGCGCCCGCCTCGTCCCGGCGCCGAGAGCGCCCAGCTCGTCGGGCTCACCATCTGCGAGGACTTGTGGGAGCCCGGCCCGCCCGCCAGCGAAGAGGCGATCGCCGGCGCCACCCTCATCCTCAACATCTCCGCCTCTCCCTACCACGCCGGCAAGGGCGCCGAGCGCGAGCGCATGTTCGCCCAGCGCGCCCGCGACAGCGTCGCCTGCATCGCCTTCTGCGCGCTCGTAGGCGGCCAGGACGAGCTCGTCTTCGACGGGCACTCCTGCGTGCTCGACCACACCGGGCGCACGCTCGCCCGCGCCGCCCAGTTCCGCGAGCAGCTGCTCGTCTGCGAGGTCGACCTCGAGGCCGCCGCCGCCGCCCGCCTGCGCGACCCCAGCGCCCGCCCCGCCGCGCGGCGCTCCAGCCGGCGCGCCGCCGAGCTCCCCGCGATCACCGCTCCGGCCGGCGCCGGCGCCGGCGCCGGCGCGCCCAGCGGCCAGCACGGGCGAGGGCCGAGCCTCGAGCCGCTCGCGCCGGGCGAGCTCGCGCAGCCCCTGACGCCGGTCGAGTCCGAGGTCTACGCCGCGCTCTCGCTCGGGCTGCGCGACTACGTGCGCAAGAACGGCTTCCAGCACGTCGTGCTCGGGCTCTCCGGCGGCATCGACTCCGCGCTCGTCGCCTGCATCGCCGCCGACGCGCTCGGCCGCCAGCAGGTCAGCGTCGCGATCCTGCCCTCCCCCTACTCCTCCGCCGCCACCCAGCACGACGCGCGCTCGCTCGCCGCCGCCCTCGGCGTGCACGTCCACGAGCTACCCATCGAGCGCGCCATGCACGCCTACGAGCAGATCCTCGCCGGCGAGTTCGCCGGGCGCGAGCCCGACCTCGCCGAGGAGAACATCCAGGCGCGCATCCGCGGCAACCTGCTGATGGCGCTCTCCAACAAGTTCGGCTGGCTCGTGCTCGCCACCGGCAACAAGTCCGAGATGTCCGTCGGCTACACCACCCTCTACGGCGACCTCGCCGGCGGCTTCGCCGTCATCAAGGACGTGCCCAAGACGCTCGTCTACCGCCTCTGCACATGGCGCAACAGCCACGCCGGCGCCGCCGGCGCCGACGCCATCGCAAGCCAAGCCACCGACACCGGCGCGCTCGCAAGTCGAGGCGAGCGCCCGCACCAGCCGGCGCAATCCGCCGCCCGCCAGGCCGCCCGCCAACCGATCCCCCTATCGATAATCGAGAGGGCCCCCTCCGCCGAGCTGCGCCACGACCAGCGCGACGAGGACTCGCTGCCGCCATACGAGCTGCTCGACCGCATCCTCGAGGGCTACGTCGAGCTCGACCAGAGCCGCGAGCAGCTCATCGCCCAGGGGCTCCCGCAGGCCGACGTCGACCGCGCCATCCGCCTCGTTGACCTCGCCGAGTACAAGCGCCGCCAGGCGCCGCCCGGCATCAAGATCACCCCGCGCGCCTTCGGCCGCGACCGGCGCATGCCCATCACCAACCGCTATCGCGGCTGACGCTTGCCCGCTCCGCGCCGCCTCGCCGCCCTCCGCCTCGCCCCCGCCCTCCCGCTCGCCTGCGCGCTCGCGCTCGCCGCGCTCGCCTGCGCGCTCGCCGGCTGCGCCAACACCGTGCAGGAACGGCCCATCCCGCACAACCTGCTCGAGGGGCTGATCGAGGCGCCCTTCCCCGTCTACTGGCTGGGGCGCAGCTTCCACGGGCTCGCCGTCAGCGAAGCCAAGCGCGACCCCAGCCACGCCTACACCGTCCAGTACGGCGGCTGCAGCGAAGGCGGCGAGGGCGGCTGCGTGCCGCCGCTGCGGCTCGTCACCTCGCCCGACAACAGCTTCCTGCCCGGCGGCCAGGCGCCCGTGCGCGCCAGGCGCGTCCGCGGCGTGCGCGCGCTGCTCGCCCAGGGCGGGCGCACGCTCATCATCGCCACCGGGCCCGTCGTGCTCGACATCTACGCCCGCAACGCCGCCACCGCCGCTGCCGCTGCCGCCACCGCCGTGCCCATCAACGCCGTCTCCTGGCCGCACGCGCCGCTGCCGCCCGCGCTGCCCAACACCGGCTTCGCCACCACGCCGCTGCCCTCGCAGGTGCCCTCGCCGCTGCGCGAACTGCGCTAGCGCGCCGCGCGCACCGCGATCGTCATGCGCGTCAGCGCGCACGTGCGGTCCGCGTCGTCGCTGAAGCGCACGTCCCACACCCACGTCGTGCGGCCGCGGTGCAGTCGCCTCGCCTGCGCGTGGACCGTGCCCTCCGTGATCGGCCGCAGGAAGCTCGTCGCGTTCGACAGCCCCACCGCCGTCTCGCCCTGCTCGTGCACCGCCAGCGCCGTCGCCAGCGACGCCATCGCCTCCGCCATCGACGCGTACACGCCGCCGTGCACCAGCCCCATCGGCTGCTTGAGCTGATCGCGCACCCGCACCTGCGCGCGCACCTCCTCGTCCGTGCACGACAGCAGCTCGAGGCCGTACAGCCCGTCGAACCCCCACAGCTCACCCGAGCCCAGCCCCGCCTGCGCAGTTCCCATCGCCGCGCCACGATAGCCTACGCTCCCCTCCCCGCCCGCCCCGGTTCACTGGGTCGTCGCGGAGTCGCGCCACATGAGCAGATTGGACGAGCTTCCACCCGACCAGCGCGCCGCGCTGTCGCTGCTGCTCCGCCAGCGCAAGAGCTACGCCGACGTCGCCGCCCTGCTCGGCATCGGCGAGCGCGCCGTGCACGACCGCGCCCACGCCGCGCTCGCCGTGCTCGCGCCGCGCCGCGCGCGCGAGCTCACGCCCGAGCTGCGCCTGCAGGTCGGCGACTACCTGCTCGGCCAGCAGCCCGGCGTCGCCGAGCGCCTGCGCACGCGCACGCTGCTCGCCAGCTCCGAGCCCGCGCGCGCCTGGGCCGCCGAGCTCGCCGCGCAGCTGCAGCCGCTCGCCGGCGCCAACCTGCCCGAGGTCCCCGCCGCCGCCGCATCGCCCGCCGGGGGCGCGCCGGGCGCCGCCGCCGCGCAAGCCCGCGGGCCCCAGCGCGTGTCCGATCTCGCCGTCGCCGCCGGCGCCGCCGCCGCTGGGGCCGGCGCGGGTCCTGGCCAGTCCGCCGCCGCCTCCCCGCTCGCCCGCGCCCGCCAGCAGCCCAGCTCGCGGCTCGGCGGCGCGCTGCTCCTGCTCGTGCTGCTCGCCGCCGTCATCGTCGCCGTCGTGCTCATCACCGGCGGCTCCGGCTCGGGCAAGGCCAAGACCACCGCCACCACCACCACAGGCTCCTCCAAATCAGGGCCCACCGTCGAGAACGAGATCCCGATGAAACCGCCGTCGGGCGCCAACAGCGCCAGCGTCGGCGTCGTCGACGTCGTCTCCGACGCCGGCAAGACCGCTTTTATCATCGACGCCCAGCACCTGCCGCGGGCCAGGGGCTTCTACTACGCCATCTGGCTGTACAACTCGCCCACCAGCTTCCAGGCGCTCAGCCGCAGCTCCCACGTCGGCAAGAGCCACGCGCTCGAAGGCGGCTCCGCGCTGCCCGCCGACGCCAGCCAGTTCCACGAGATCCTGCTCACCAAGGAGACCAAGCCGCGCCCCAGCCACCCCGGCAAGGTGATCCTGCGCGGCACCTTCAGCCTGCGCTGAGCGCAGGCAGCAGCTTGCCGGGGTTCATGATCCCCGCCGGGTCCAGCCGCGCCTTCAGCGCCCCCAGCGCCGCCACGCCGCCGTCGCCCAGCTCGCCCGGCAGCCAGCGCGGATGGTCGCGGCCCACGCCGTGGTGGTGGGTGATCGTGCCGCCGCCGGCCGCGATCGCGTCGCCCGCCGCCCGCTTCACCGCCAGCCACTGGCCGATCTCATCGCCCTCGCGCTGGCGCGCGATCAGCGTGAAGTACAGCGACGCGCCCGTCTCGTACACGTGCGAGACGTGGCACATCACCAGCCCCGGCGTGCCCTGTGCGCGCAGCGCCGCCGCGATCGCCTCTCCCACCGTGCGGTGCAGGCGCGCCAGGCTCGACCACTGCGCCGCCGTCTCCAGCGTCTCCACCATCACCCCGTGCGCCAGCAGCTCGTCGCGCATGTACGGCGCCTCGAAGCGGCCCCGCAGCCACGCCTCCCCCGGCGAGCGTCCCACGCCGAGGCCGCCGTGCGCGCGCACCAGCGCCAGCGCCCGCCGCCGCCGCCACGCCACCTCCTCGCGCTCGCCCTCGAAGCCCAGGATCGTCAGGCAGCCCTGCGCGTAGCCGCGCACGCCCAGGTACGCGCGCGTGAGCCTGCCCTTCGCGCCGGCGCCCGCCAGCGCCAGCTGCATGCGCGTCTCCTGCTCGTCGGACAGGCGCGCCACCTCCGGCAGCGCGTGCGCGCGCGCCATCGCCCGCAGCGCCTGCATGCCCGCCTGCAGGTCCTCGAAGAACGCGCCCTCGTAGATCCGCTCCCGCGGCGCCGGTCGCACCCGCAGCGCCAGCTCGCTGATTACCCCCAGCGTGCCCTCCGAGCCCACCACCAGCGCCCGCAGGTCCGGGCCCGCCGCGCTCGCCGGCAGCGCCGGCAGCGCCAGCTCGCCGCCCGGCGCCGCCATGCGCGCGCCCACCACCATCTTCGCGATCGCGCCGTAGCCGCTCGAGGCCTGTCCCGCCGAGCGCGTCGCCGCGCAGCCGCCCAGCGACACGTACTCGAAGGACTGCGGGAAGTGCCCAAGCGTCAGCCCGCGCGCCGCCAGGTGGCGCTCCAGCGCCGGCGCGCGCACGCCCGCCTGCACGCTCACCGTCGCCGACTCGCCGTCGATCCCCAGCACCTGCGCCATGCCCGCCGTGTCCAGCGCCAGCACGCCCGCGTGCTCGCCGCGCAGCGGCGCCACGCCGCCCACCACGCTCGTGCCGCCGCCGAACGGCACCACCGCCAGCGACTCGCGCTCGCACAGCTCCAACAGCGCGCGCAGCTGCTCGTGCGCCGTCGGGTATACCACCGCGTCCGGCGCGCCCTCCGGCGCGCCCGCGCGCATCCGCACCAGGTCCGGGTAGCCCTTGCCGGCCGCGTGCGCCACCCGTTCCGCGTGCTCCACGCGCACGCCCCGCTCCCCCAGCAGCGCCGCCAGCTGCACGCGCACCGCCGCCCGCAGCGCGCTCGGCGCCACGCGCACGTGCGCCAGCGCCACCGGCGCGCGCGGCTTGCCGGCCACGCCCACGTGCTCGCCCAGGAACGCCAGCGCGTGCGCCGGCAGCACCGGCGGGTGCGCCGGATCGCCCCAGCCCCACCAGCGCATGCGCGCCGGCGCCGCGGCCGCGGCCGCCCGCTCAGCCACCGATCCGCTCGAGGCCGTCCAGCGCCTCCTCCAGGGTCGCCGCCGCCGCGCGCCGCACCAGGCGGCTGCCCAGGCGCAGCCAGTTGCCCGCCAGCACGCCCCCCGGCGCGCGTTCCGCCCCGCGATCGCGGCCCACCTGCTGGCGCAGCTCGATCGTCACCTGCGCCCCCTCCGCGCCCGCCGGCGTCACGCGCAACTCCGTCTCCGCCGAGCGCAGCACGCTCGCGAACGGCGTGCCCGCGATCCGCTGCACCCACGTCAGCGTGCGCGCGCGTGTGTCGCGGCGCACGTCGAAGTCGGCGCGCACCAGCTTGCCCTTCTTCGTGCGCATCACCTCCGTGAACGCGTCCTCGCTGACCTCCTCCACGCGCTCCACGCGCGGCCACCAGCGCGGCAGGTGGTGCGGGTCGCTCAGCAGCTCCCACAGCTCCTGCGCCGGCATCGCGATCGTGCGGGTGCGGCTGGTCGTCAGCAAGGCCGCAAGCTTAGTTGCGGCCCCGCCGC
This sequence comes from Solirubrobacteraceae bacterium, assembly GCA_035508735.1. GTDB lineage: Bacteria > Actinomycetota > Thermoleophilia > Solirubrobacterales > Solirubrobacteraceae > Palsa-744. The sequence continues at coordinate 71,435 of DATJMM010000001.1, forward strand.
CGCGCCGGCGCGCGAGCTGCCGGGGCGCGGGCGGCAGGGGCGGAGCAGCCGGGGCGCGAGTGGAGCGGCAGGCGCCGCTCAGGAGTCGTATGCCAGCAGCGCGTGCACGTCGTAGCCGCGCAGCTGCTCGCGCCCGCCCAGGAAGGCCAGCTCGATCAGGAAGCCGCAGCCCACCACCTGCGCGCCCAGCTGCTCCACCAGGCGGCAGATCGCCGCCGCGGTGCCGCCCGTCGCCAGCAGGTCGTCGTGCACCAGCACGCGCCGGCCCGCCGCCACCGCATCGGTGTGCAGCTCCAGCGCGTCCGTGCCGTACTCCAGCATGTACTCCGCGCTCACCGTCTCGTACGGCAGCTTGCCCGGCTTGCGCGCCAGCGCGAAGCCCGCCCCCAGCTCGAGCGCCAGCGCCGGGCCCAGCAGGAAGCCGCGCGCCTCCGCCGCCACCACGCAGTCCACCTCCAGCGCCCGCGCGTGCTCCGCCAGGCCGCCCACCGCGTCCGCCAGCGCGCGCGCGTCGGCCATCAGCGGCGTCACGTCCTTGAACACGATGCCGGGGCGGGGGAAGTCCGGGATGTCGCGGATCAGCGCGCGCAGGCGCGCGTGCCCGGCGTCGCTCATCGCCGCCTCCGGCGCTCGCCGCCGGCTGCGCACGGGGCCGCCGCGCCCGCGCGCGCCGGCGTCATCTGACGATCTTGCGCAGGTCGCGGATCAGCAGCAGGTGCTTGAGGTGGGTCGCCACCGCCGCCAGGTTCTCCAGCGCGTCCACCGCCTCCTTGCGCCGCTCGGGGTTGCGCGAGCGCAGCGCCGGCGCGAGGATCTGCTGCAGCAGGTTCGCCTCGCGGTCGGCCGAGGAGCGGAACACCCTGAGGTTGCGCCCGCCCACGCCGTAGCGCGCCAGCTCCGCCACCGCCGCGTTGATCTCGCGCTCGGTCTCGTCGAAGTAGCGCACGCCGCCGCGCAGCTCGCCCTTGACCACGCCGTACTCCTCCAGCTCGCGCACCAGCTTGGCCTCCGCCTTGGTCTCCTCCAGCACGTCCTCGAGCGAGTACAGCGCGCCGGTGGGCGCGCGCACGCTCATGCTCGAGCGCCAGCTGCGCGCGCCCTCGCGCGCCGCGCGCCCCGGCATCGGCGCCGCCGGCGAGCGGCCCGCCGCGAGCTCCTGGCGGATCACCCGCAGCGGCAGGAACTCGTCGCGCTGCATGCGCAGGATCGTGCGCAGGCGCGCCACGTCGCCCGGCGTGTACAGCCGGTAGCCGCCCGGCGTGCGCCGCGGCGTCAGCAGCTTCTGGTCCTCCAGGTAGCGGATCTTCGAGATCGAGATGTCGGGGAACTCCTGCGCCAGCGCCTTGCACACCGCGCCGATCGTCAGCGACTTGCGCCGCTTGCCGAGGGCGTCCGCCTCCTGCTGCTCGTCCGGCTCGAGCTCCAGCTCGAGCGGCTCCTGGCCGGGCGCGTCCCTGGGTGTGGCGTGCGCTGCCATCGCCGTCCTCAGCGCCCGTGGAAGGTCAGCTTGTACTTGCCGATCTGCACCTCGTCGCCCTCCTCCAGCCGGTGCGAGTCGATGCGCGCGCGGTTCACGTAGGTGCCGTTGAGCGAGCCGCAGTCGTCCAGGTACCACGCCCCGGCGCGGTTGATCAGCAGCGCGTGGTCGCGCGAGACCGTGATGTCGTCGAGGAACACCTCGCTTTCCGGGCGCCGCCCGATCGCCATGCGCTCGCCGTCGATCGGGAAGCTCTCGCCCACCCGTCCGCCGCCCGCGCGGATCACCAGCGCCGGCCCGCGCGCCGTCACCTCGCCGATCTCCACCGGCACCAGCTCGCCGCTCTCGTCGATGCGGTAGGTCGCCGTGACCGGCTCGCTCGCCGTCGCGCCGGCGGCCGCGGGTGCGTCCCGTCCCCGCGTCAGCGGCGAGCCGCAGCGCTGGCAGTAGTTCGCGCCCTCGTCGTTGACGAAGCCGCACTCGGTGCAGTGCAGCGCCACCGCCCGCTCCCTGCCGCTAGGGCTGCTCGTCCTCGCCGGCCGCCGCGCGCCCGGCGAGGATGTCGGTCAGCCTCTGCACGTCCTCGCCGGTGATCGCGATCTCGCCGTCGACGTGCTTGTGGCGCAGGCGGTTCACCAGCTCGGCGCGCAGGATGTCGATCTTGCCGTGCAGGATGCGCCGCTGGTAGGAGATCTCGGTCTCTTCGTCGGTCAGCTGGCGGATCACGTCTTTCAGTTCGGCGTCCGTCAGCGAGCCAAGGTCGGGGAACGTGTCATCCATCGGGCTCTCTCCTCTCGCCGAATGCCGGTGAGCGTCGTTGCCAACAGGCCGGCGGCGCGGCCCCTGCGGGGCACGGCCGGCGACGAGCGCCAGTATAGACCAAAAGGTCAGGCTGAGCTTGAGAGTCTGCGCAGCTCGCGCGCGCCGTCGCGCACGTATAGCGCGCTCGCCGCCAGCGCCAGCGCCAGGCCCACGTACAGCAGCGCCTCGGCCAGCGTGCCGAGGCCGGTCATCGCGAAGAACAGCGCCCCCATCACCGGCGCCACCGCCAGCCGCCCCGGCCAGTTGATGCGCAGCTGCACGCCCCGCGCCAGCCCATAGCGCCCCAGCGCCAGCAGCGCCAGCTCGCGCGCCGCCAGCAGCGCCAGCGCCCAGCGCGGCAGCAGCGCGAAGCGCCACGCCACCACCACCCCGCCGATCACCAGCAGGCGGTCGGTGAGCGGGTCCATCAACGCGCCCAGGCGGCTGTACTGCCCGCTCACGCGCGCCGCGATGCCGTCCGCGTAGTCGCCCCAGCCGATCACCGCGAACAGCGTCGCCGGCAGCGCGCCCACGCCGCTCGCGCTCGACAGCGCCACCGCCAGGAAGGCCGGGATCAGCGCCAGCCGCGCGAAGCCGATCGCGTTGGGGATCGTCCACGGGCGCAGCGGCTCGCCCGCCCGCGTCTGCGGCGGCGGCGGGCCGGAGCGGTCGAGTCCCAGCAGGCGGAGCGGTCGCACGCGGCGCCGAGCGTATACGCAGTCGCAGCTCCGCGCTGCGCGCGCCGCCGGTCCCGGCGCGGCCCGGTCGGCGGGGGCCGCCGGACCGCTCAGGGCAGCTGGCCGTAGAGCTCGGCGAGCGCGTCCAGCAGCTGCCGGGGCTCCGCACGCAGAGCCAGCGGCGCCGCCTCGCCGCGGCCGCGGCGGATCTGCACCTCGATCTCCCCCGACTCTAGCGAACGGCGGCCCACCGTCAGGCGCAGCGGGCAGCCCAGCAGCTCCGCGTCGGCGAACTTCTCGCCGGGGCCCGCGTCGCGGTCATCGTAGAGCACGTCCACCGCGCCGTCCAGCAGCGTGGCGTAGAGCGCGTCGGCGGCCTCGCGCTCCTCGCTGCCGGGCTTGCCCAGCGCCACCAGGTGCACCGCGAACGGCGCCAGCGCGCGCGGCCAGGAGATGCCGTGCTCGTCGGCGAACTGCTCGACTGCCGCAGCCACGATGCGCGCGGGGCCGATCCCGTAGGAGGCCATCCAGATCGGCTGCTCGGCGCCGTGCTCGTCCAGGTAGCGCGCCCCCAGCGGCTCGGAGTAGCGCGTGCCGAGCTTGAAGATGTTGCCGATCTCAATCGCCTTCTCGAGGCGTATCGGCTCGCCGTCGATCAGCTCGTCGCCCTGCAGCTGCTGCTTGCCGAGCTGCGCGCGCACCACCTCGGCGTTGGCCGCGTAGCCGGCCTCGGTCAGCACCACCTCGTCCTCGCCGGCCGCGCACGGCGCCATGTACTCGTGCGCGCCCAGGCCGCCCATCATGCCCACGTCGCCCTCCACGCGGTAGAAGCGCAGCCCGGTGCGCTCCATCATGCGGTCGTAGGCGCCGATGTGCAGCCGGTAGCGCTCCTCCAGCCCGGCCGCGTCGCGGTCGAAGCTGTAGGAGTCCTTCATGATGAACTCGCGCGTGCGCAGCACGCCCGCGCGCGGGCGCGGCTCGTCGCGCTCCTTGACCTGGAAGTGGTAGACGACCAGCGGCAGGTCGCGGTAGGAGCGCACGATCTGCGCGATGTGGAAGGTGACGGCCTCCTCGTGGGTCATCGCCAGCACCAGCTCCGAGCCCTTGCGGTCGGTGAGCTTGAACAGCGCCTCGATCTCGATGCGGCCGGTCTTGCGCCACGGCTCCGCCGGCTGCAGCACCGGCATCAGCATCTCCTGCGCGCCGATCGCGTCCATCTCCTCGCGGATGATCGCCACCACGCGCTGGTGCACGCGCCAGCCCGCCGGCAGCCACGTCCACATGCCCGCGCCCAGCTGGCGCACGAGGCCGGCTCGCACCATCAGCTGGTGGGAGAGCGCCTCCGCGTCGGCCGGCGGCTGCTTCTCGGTGGGGAGGAGGTACTCGGAGAGTCTGGTCACGTTCGCTGTGGCGGCCGGGGAGCGCCGCCGCGGGAGGCTATACCCCGCCGCGACGGCGCGCCCGCACGCCCAGCCTCAGAACGCGTACGCCTGCGCCTGGATCGCCACCGTCTTGACGAGGTTGCCGTAGGCCAGCGCCACGTCGTAGAGGTGCAGCCCCCAGTCGGGCCCGAGCGTTTCGCCGACGTATTCCGGCGGGTCCACCGGCGTGCCCACCGGGTTCACCTGCAGCCAGCTCGCGCCGTTTTCGTCGTGGCACTGGGCGGTGTACTCGCCCGGCGAGGACACCCACGGGGTCGAGCCGGTGGGCGTCTGCGTGAAGTAGCCAAGCTGGCCCGGATACGGCGTGGTAGAGGCGTAGGGCTGCAGCGGCCCGGCGGCGCCGTTCTGCTCGAGCAGCGTCGGGTTCACGCACAGCACCTCCAGCCCCGGCGGCGGCGTGTAGCCGAGCAGGGGGCTGTCCGGGCGCCCGAAGTAGGCGCCTTCCGGCGGTTCTTTCAGGAACGACGAGTAGGCGATCACGCAGTGCGTCTCGGTGGCCGCCTGGCAGGCCGGCACCGTCTGGAAGGTGCCGCCGACGAGCTCGCCTTCGGGCACCAGCACGTTGCCGCCCAGCAGCACCGCCGAGACCAGCTGCTGGCGCAGGGCCGGGTTGGTGTCGATCATTTCCTCGATCAGCGTCTCCAGCATCAGCGAGCCCTGCGAGTGCCCGATCAGCACGAAGCCGCGGCCGCGGTTGTACTTCTGGAGGTATTCCAGGAAGGCCGCGCGCACGCCCAGGTAGGCCTTCAGCGACGCTTCCGGGCTGACCGGGCCGCCGTTCAGCGCCGCCAGCGTGATCTGCGGGTACATCGGCGCGTACACCTTGCAGTCCTCGGAGAAGCGCGAGGCCTGGTCGATCGCGATCTGCGTCTCCTGCGGTTCGATTTCGAGGTTCGCGTTTTCGGTCGGCTGTTCGCTCACCGTCGGGTACACGTAGAAGCAGTCGATCGGCGCCTTGCGCGCGCGCCTGGCGGTTTCCACGCTGGTGTCGCCGTTGGTCTGCACCACCGTGGCGGTGAGGCTTTCGCCGCACGGGTCGGGGTGGCGACCCGGCTTGCACAGCCACACCGTCTTCGGTGGCTTCGCCTTGTGCGCGGCGGCCGTGGTGGCCGCCGTCCCCAGCACGAGCAGCGTCGCCCCGGCGAGCGCCGCGAGCGCGCGCACGGCGCGCGCGCTGCGAGCGCGCCGACGCCTGCATCCCTGTCTCATCCCTCTCTCCTCCTGCTCTCTGGCTTGCGCAGCCGCGCCGTCCGGGCCGCCGCCGCCCCGCGCGCAATTTTAGACAGAAAGCGCGAAAAGAAGCAATCTCAGCCGGGCTGCTCGTGCACGTTCAGCAGCACCGCCTCGACCTGGCGCAGGCGCGTCACGTCGCCGCGGATGCCGGCGATCGCGTCGTTGTAGATGAACGCCTCGGCCAGGCGCACGATCGCGTATGCGAGCACCGACGGCGGGATCGACGGCACGAACTCGCCCGACTGCGCCTCGCCGTCGATCAGGCGCTCGACGGTGGCCACCAGGCGCGGCTGCACGAGCCCCGCCCCGGAGGTGAGGATGCGCAGCGCGCGCTCCTGCTCCTGCGCCAGCAGCACGCGCATCCCACGCGTGTGCGCCACCTCGGTGTTGAAGCGGTCGAAGGTCTCCAGCAGCGCGTTCGCGCCGCAGCCGCCGACGTCCTCGCGGATCGCCTCCAGCCGCTGCTGGCCGAGCGAGCCGAGCAGCTCGCCGAGCAGCATGTCGCGCGTCTGGAACCAGCGGTGCATGGTGGCGCGCGCCAGCCCCAGCTCGCGGGCGATGCCCTGCACGTCCACGCGCTCGCCCGCCAGGAAGCGCTGGGTGGCAAGCTCGAGCGCGGCCTCCCTGGTGGAGGCCGCCGGGCGTCCCGGACGGCCCGTGGCTACCCGTGTCATCGCCACAGCCTAATCGCTGGCGCACGCTCGATGCGGGCCGCCCCAGGGCGCGCCGGAGCTCTGATAGAACAGCCTGCACCGACCGAGATCGATGCGAACCCGACCGAAGGAGCCCCCATGGCCTACTCCGTTCCGCCGCTCCCATACGCCTACGACGCGCTCGAGCCGCACATCGACAAGGCGACGATGGAATTCCACCACGACAAGCACCATCAGGCCTACGTGGACAAGGTCAACGCGGCGCTGGAAGGCACGGAGTGGGCGGAGCGGCCGATCGAGGAGGTGCTGCAGAACCTCGACAGCCTCGGCGAGAAGAAGACGCCGGTCAAAAACAACGGCGGCGGGCACTACAACCACACGATGTTCTGGGAGAACATGAGCCCGGACGGCGGCGGCGAGCCGGACGGGGCTCTGGCGGACGCGATCCGCTCGGCGTTCGGCTCCCTCTCGGACCTCCAGGCGAAGATGAAGGAAACCGGCGTCAACCAGTTCGGCTCGGGCTGGTCGTGGCTGGTCAAAGATGGCTCCGGCCTCGCGGTCGTGGGCTCCGCCAACCAGGACTGCCCGATCTCAGGCGGCCAGACGCCGCTGCTGGGCGTGGACGTGTGGGAGCACTCCTACTACCTGAAGTACCAGAACCGCCGCCCCGACTACATCGACGCGTGGTGGAACGTGGTCAACTGGGCGAAGGTGGCCGAGCGCTTCAGCGCCGCCGGCTAACCGCGCGTGAAACGCCTGCCGGCGACCGGGGACTCGACCTCGTCGAGGCCCACGCCGGCGGGCGCGGCCGCCGCGGCGCCGGTCAGCATCGACTCCAGCACCGCGCCGGCGCCGGCGTCCTCCTGCTCGGCGGCCGCTTCCAGCGCTGCGATCCGCTCGGGCGTCATCGCGGTGGCGTCCTCGTTCGCGGCCAGCCACTCGCGCGCCTCGGCGGCGGCGCCCTCGTCGCGCTGGACCTGCTTGCCGGCGGCGTAGTAGCGGTCGATCTCCTTGAACAGCTCGTCCACCAGCTGCGCGGTGGGCACCTTCTTCAGCGGCTCGCCCTTGGAGTAGATCATGCCCATGTCTTTGGCGCCGGTGATGCCGAAGTCGGCGTGGCGGGCCTCGCCGATGCCGTTCACCGCGCAGCCCAGCACGGACACCTCGATCGGGTCCTCGTAGGCTTCCAGGCGCCGCTCGACCTCGGCCACCACGGAGTCCATGTCGAACTGCAGGCGCCCGCAGGTGGGGCAGGCGATCAGGTCGGGGCCGCGCTCGCGCAGCTTCAGCGCCTTGAGGATCTCCCAGGCGACCTTGACCTCCTCCTCGGCGTGGAAGGTGGAAAGCGAGATGCGGATCGTGTCGCCGATCCCGTCCGCCAGCAGCGTGCCGAGCCCCACGGCGGACTTGAGCGAGCCCGACCACTTGGTGCCGGCCTCGGTCACCCCCAGGTGCAGCGGGTAGGGGATGCGCTCCGAGAGCATGCGATTGGAGGCGATCGTGTTGGGCACCGAGGTGGACTTCATCGAGACCTTGAAGTTCTCGAAGCCCAGGCGCTCCATCAGCCGCACGGTCTCCAGGGCGGCGGTGACCAGCGCCTCCACGGGGTTCTCGTACTCGAGCTGGCGCAGGTGCTTGGGCAGCGAGCCGGAGTTGACGCCCACGCGCAGCGGCGTGCCGGTCCGCTTGGCCAGCGCGATCACCTCCGCGACCTTCTCGGGGCCGCCGATGTTGCCGGGGTTCAGGCGCACGCAGTGCGCGCCCGCCTCGATCGCCTTCAGCGCCAGCGTGTGGTTGAAGTGGATGTCGGCGATCACCGGGATCGGCGACTGCGCCACGATCGTCTTCAGCGCCTCCGCGTCCTGCTCGCGCGGCACCGCCACGCGCACGATGTCGGCGCCGGCGTCGGCGACCGTGCGGATCTGCTCCATCGTCGCCGCCAGGTTGGCGGTCTCGGTCTTGGTCATCGTCTGCACCGCCACGGGCGCGCCGCCGCCGACCGGCACGCTCCCCACGCGGATCTGGCGTTCTGAGGCCATAGGCTGATTCTACGATGCCGCCCGCGCCGAACCACCCCGCACCCTCCGGCCGCGGCTGCGAGGGCGAGCCCGCGCACGCCGGGCGCGCGGGCGTGTACGCCACCGCGCGCGGCCCGCTGGCGGCGCTGGCCTCGCCCCTGGCTGCGCGGGCGCGCGCACGCCGCCACCGGCGCTTCTTCGCGCTGCTGGGGCTGCGCGAGGGCGCGCGCGTGCTCGACGTGGGCTGCGGCAGCCTCGGGCTGCGCGCGCTCGAGCCCACGCTCGACATCACCGGCGTGGACCTGCGACCGCGCCCGGACTACCCAGGGCCGTTCGTGCAGGCCGACGCCAGCGAGCGGCTGCCGTTCGCCGCGCGCGAGTTCGACGCGGTGTACTGCTCGAGCGTGATCGAGCACGTGCCGTGGCTGCGCCGCGCGGCCTTCGCGGCGGAGCTGCAGAGGGTCGCGCGCGGTTGGTTCGTGCAGACGCCGGCGCGCTCCTTCCCGGTCGAGCCGCACTCGCTGCTGCCCGCCGCGCACTGGCTGCCGCTCGGGCTGCGCCGCCGCTACTGGCGCCTCGGCGCGAGCGGTGAGGACGCCGCCGAGGTCGAGCTGCTGAGCCGGGTGGAGCTGGAATCGCTGTTCGGCCCGGCGCGCGCCGAGCGCTGGGGGCCGCTGGTCAAGAGCTGGGTGTGCGTGCGCGCGCCCGCGCCGCGCTGAGCGGGGCGCGCGGGCGGCGGCGGCGCGTGCTGGGCGGCAGGGGCGCGCTGAGCCGGGCGCGGGACGCACCCCCGCGGGCCGCGGCGGCGGGCTCAGCCGCCGAGACGGCTGATGTCGTTGCTGACGCCGTTGATCACCAGGAACAGCAGCAGCAGGATCCCCACCGAGCTGAAGCGGTACATGGCCATCAGCGAGATGCGCCGGCCGCGCACCTTCTCCGCCAGCGACCACAGCACGTGCCCGCCGTCCAGCGGCAGGAACGGGAACAGGTTGATGACCGCCAGGATCAGCGACAGGAAGCCGAGGAAGACGAGCGCGTAGCCGGCGCCGGCGGAGACCTGTTCGTGCGCGTCCTGGGTGATGCCGACGATGCTCGACACTTCCTTGCGGGCCTTCGACTCGGTCAGCGCGCGCGCAAAGCCGGTGAGTGTTTCGGTGGTGGTGTGCCACATCGCCGCGATCGACGCGCCGGCGGCTGCGAGCACGCTGAAGCTGCGCACGGCCGGCGGCGCGAACTCGAAGCCGATCAGCATCCGCCGTTCGGCGGCGCTGTAGCGGGGGCGGGCGCTGACGGCCAGCACGCGGCCGTCGCGCCGCACGGTCATCCGCACCGGCCTGGCGCCCGCGCAGCCGTCGCGCAGCGCGCCGGCGCAGCGATCGGCCTCGATCCTCGCCTCGATCTCGTCGAAGCTCGCGCGGCGGCCGTCGACCGTGAGGATGCGATCGCCCGGCCGCAGCACGCCGTCGGCCGGTTTGCCGGGCTCGATCGCGTGCACCGAGGTGGAGCCCTGCAGCGCATGGATGCCGGGGCCGAGCGCTTCCAGGCGGAAGGCGCCGTCCACGTTGCCGCTGTACAGCACCGCCCAGAACAGCACGAAGGCGATCACGATGTTCACCGCGGGGCCCGCCACGATCACCGCGATGCGCTTCCACGGCGGCTGGCTGTAGTAGGCGCGGCGACTCACCTCGGGGTCCATGTCGCCGAGTTCCTCCGGGTTCATGCCGGTGATCTTCACGTAGCCGCCCGCGGGGATCGCGCCGATCGCGTACTCGGTCTCGCCGCGGCGCACGCGCAGCAGCGTCGGCGGGAAGAACAGCGAGAAGCGCTCCACGCGCATGCCGACGGCCTTGGCCACGCCGAAGTGGCCGAGCTCGTGCAGCACGATCAGCGCCACGATGCCGAGGATCGTCAGGACCCAGCTCACGCTCTCAGTTTCGCAGGCGGGGCTTGGCGCTCGGCAAGTGCAGAGCGCGCTGCAGGCTGCGCCCGGCGCGCCTATGCGATCCCGGCCACCGCCGCGCCGGCCACCGCGCGCGCGTCGCGGTCGGCGGCGTACAGCGACTCGAACGAGCTCACCGGCTCGCCGCCGAGCTCCTCGAGCGTGCGCTCGATCACCTCGGCGATGCCGAGGAACGGCAGCCGCCCGGCGAGGAAGGCGTGCACCGCGACCTCGTTGGCGGCGTTGAGCACGCACGGCGCGGTGCCGCCGGCGCGCGCCGCCGCGCCGGCCAGGCGCAGGCACGGGAAGGCGTCGAGGTCGACGCGCTCGAACGTCAGCAGGCCGAGCTCGGCGAGGTCGAGCGGCGCGATCCCCAGCGGCACGCTCTCGCCGCCGTGCAGCGCGTAGGAGATCGCGATGCGCATGTCGGGCGGGCCGAGGTGGGCGAGCATGGCGCCGTCGGCGAGCTGCACGAGGCCGTGGACGGTGGACTGCGGGTGCACCACCACGTCGATGCGCTCGTAGGGCATGCCGAACAGGTGGTGCGCCTCCATCAGCTCGAGGCCCTTGTTCATCAGCGTGGCCGAGTCGATCGTGATCTTGCCGCCCATCTCCCAGGTGGGGTGGGCGAGCGCCTGCTCCACCGTCACGCGCTCGAGCTCGGCGCGCGAGCGCCCGCGGAACGGCCCGCCGCTGGCGGTGATCGTGAGGCGCTCGGCGGCGCCCGGCGGCAGCCCGGCGAGCAGCTGGTGCAGCGCGGTGTGCTCGGAGTCCACCGGCACGATGCGCGCCCCGGTGGCCTGCGCCAGAGCCGTCACCAGCTCGCCCCCCACCACCAGCGACTCCTTGTTGGCGAGCGCCAGGTCGATGCCCTCGCCGAGCGCCGCCACCGTGGGCCCGAGGCCGGCCGAGCCCACCAGCGCGTTCAGCACCAGATCGGCGCCCGAGTCGACGATCAGGCTGACCAGCCCCTCCGCCCCGGACAGCACCTGCCCGCCCGTCCAGCTCTCGCCCGCCCGCGCCGCGGCGTCGCCGTCGCCCAGGGCGATCCGCCGCACGCCGTGCTCCTGCGCCTGCGCGAGCAGCATCTCCCACGATCCCCCCGCCGACAGGCCCACCAGCTCGAGCTCCTCGCTGCGCGCGCACACCTCCAGCGCCTGCGTGCCGATCGAGCCGGTCGAGCCGAGGACCAGGAGGCGCTTAGGCGTGGACATAGGCGGCCCACACGTAATAGCTGACGACGGCGGTGAACAGCACCGCGTCCAGGCGGTCGAGCGCGCCGCCGTGCGCGCCGAACAGGCCGCCCGAGTCCTTAGTGCCGGCCTCGCGCTTGACGAACGACTCGAACAGGTCGCCGACGGGGGCAGCCAGCGCCACGCCCACGCCCAGCACGATCGCGTGCATGCCCGGCAGCCATTCCTGGTAGCGGCCCGCGATCCACACGCCCAGCACCGCGAAGGCCATGCCGAAGGCGAGGCCCTCGACGGTCTTCTTCGGCGAGATCGAGGGCGCCAGCGCCCGCCGTCCGAACATGCGCCCGCCGAAGTAGGCGCCGGTGTCGCCGAGGAAGGTGCCGACGAGCACGTCGATCACGATCCCGAGGCCGTGCGGCAGGTCGCGCAGCAGCACCGCGTGCGCCAGCGCGAAGCCGATCCAGTAGACGCCCAGCAGCGTCAGCGCGAGGCCGCCCACCGACGGGCGCGGCGAGAGCAGGATCGCGCCGAACGCGAGCGGCAGCGAGGCGACCGCCACCAGCAGCACCTGGTACTGGTCGCCGTACAGCGCCGCCAGCAGCAGCGCCGCCAGCGACACGAAGCCGGCGAGACGCGCGGGCGAGGCGCGCGCGTACATGCCGTAGAGCTCGTGCATGCAGGCGCAGCCGAGCACGAACAGCCCGAGCGCGAACACGATGCCGCCTTCGATCACCAGGAACAGGGCGAGGGCGATCGCCGGCAGCGCCACCGCCACGCGCGAGCCCAGCTCGGAGCCGCCCTGCTCGGCGCGGCGGCGGCCGCGCCCTCGACGGCGGCGGGAGGCGGCGCGCCGCTCGGCCGCGCGCCGGGCGTCGGCGCGCTCGCGCGCGGGCGCGCTGGCGCCGCCGGGGGTGTGCGGCCCGCTGGCCATCAGCGAGGGCTCACCGGCCACCGAACCGCCGTCGCCGCGCCGCGTACTCCGCCAGCGAGTCTTCCAGCGCCTCGCGCGTGAAGTCCGGCCACAGCTCCTCGCGGAACACCAGCTCCGAGTACGCGGACTGCCACAGCAGGTAGTTGGACAGGCGCCGCTCGCCGCTGGTGCGGATGATCAGGTCCGGGTCGTGCATCTCCGGCGCGTACAGGCAGGCGCGGAACTCCTCCTCGTCAGCTTGAGGAGCGAGGGGCCCGGCTTGTCCGCCTGCGGCCGACTGCGCCACCCTGTTGGCCGCGAAGCGCCGCGCGGCGTCCAGGATCTCGGCGCGCCCGCCGTAGTTGAAGGCCACGAACAGGGTGATGCGGGTGTTCTCGCCGGTGAGCGCTTCCGCCCAGCTCATCTGCTGCGCCAGCTCCTCGCCGATCCCCTCGCGCCGGCCGATGAAGCGCATGCGCACGCCCTCCTCGTGCAGCTCGGGGGTCTCGCCGGCGATGCGGCGCGAGAACATCTCCATCAGGCCCCGCACCTCCTCCGCCGGGCGCGACCAGTTCTCGGTGGAGAAGGAGTAGACGGTGAGCTCCTCGACGCCCAGCTCGGCCGAGTCGCGCAGGCGCGCCTTGACGGTGTCGGCGCCGGCGTCGTGGCCGTCGTTGACCGGCAGCCCGTGCGCGCGCGCCCAGCGCCCGTTGCCGTCGGTGATGATCGCCAGGTAGCGGACCCTGCCCCGCCCGCGCTCGGGTTCCCCGGCGGCGGGCATCAGACCGCGAGGATCTCCTCTTCCTTGGCCTTCAGCACGCCCTCGAGCTCGCCGATGCGGGCGTCGGTGAGCTTCTGCAGCTCCACCTCCGCGCGATGCTCGTCGTCGGAGGACGCTTCGCCCTCGGACTTCAGCTCGCGCAGGTGCTGCATCGTGTCGCGGCGGACGTTGCGCACCGACACGCGGCCCTCCTCGGCGAGGTTGCGCACCACCTTCACCAGGTCCTTGCGGCGCTCTTCGGTGAGTTCCGGCACCACCAGGCGCACCACGCTGCCGTCGTTGGAGGGGTTCAGGCCCACGTCGGACTCGTTGATCGCCTTCTCGATCGCCTTGATCGAGGACTTGTCGTAGGGCTGCACGGTCAGCAGACGCGCTTCCGGCGCGGACACGGTGGCGAGCTGGTTCAGCGGCGTCATCGCGCCGTAGTAGTCCACCAGCACGCGGTCCAGCAGCGACGGGCTGGCGCGGCCGGTGCGCACGGTGGTGAACTCGTGGACGGCCGACTCCACCGACTTGGCCATGCGCTCGCCGGCGTCCTCGAGCAGTTCGTCGATCAGGTTCTCAGCGGCCATCGCCCTCTCCCGTGGGTGTCGAAACGAGCGTCCCTACGCGCTCGCCTGAGATTATCCTCGTCAGGTTGCGCTCGTCGTCCATGTTGAACACGTTGAGCGGCATGCCGTTCTCCATGCACAGCGCGAGCGCCGTGGAGTCCATCACCCGCAGCCGGCGCTCGAGCGCCTCCATGTGCGTGATCTCGGGGATGAACTCCGCCTGCGGGTCCACCGCGGGGTCCGCGCTGTACACGCCCTCCACGCCGTTCTTGGCCATCAGGATGATCTCCGCGTGGATCTCCGCGGCGCGCAGCGCCGCCGCCGTGTCGGTCGTGAAGAACGGGTTGCCGGTGCCGGCCGCGAAGATCACCACGCGCCCCTTCTCCAGGTGGCGGATCGCGCGGCGGCGGATGTAGGGCTCGGCCACCTCGGAGATCGCGAGCGCCGACTGCACGCGCGTGTGCGTGCCGGCCTTCTCCAGCGCGTCCTGCAGCGGCAGCGCGTTCAGCACCGTCGCCAGCATGCCCATGTAGTCGGCGGTGGCGCGGTCCATGCCCGCCGCCGCGCCCTTCATGCCGCGGTAGATGTTGCCGGCGCCCACCACGATCGCCACTTCCACCCCCTGCTCCTGCACCGCCGCCACCTGGCGCGCCACCGCCTCGATGCGCTGCGGATCGGTGCCGTAGTCGAGCCCGCCCATCAGCGCCTCGCCCGAGAGCTTCAGGAGGATGCATTTGAAGGCAGGGGCCATCCGACGGCAGAGCCTATCCGCGGCCGCGTGCCTGCGCGGTCCGCCGCTACAGGCCGATGGCGAAGCGCGCGAAGCGGCGGATGACGACGTTCTCGCCGGTGGCGGCGGTGAGCTCGTCGCGCAGCTGCTGCACGGTCTTGCCCTCGAACTTGGGGTTGTGCATCTCCTGCTCCAGCAGCACGATCGTGGCGAGCCACGAGTCGAGCTTGCCGGAGACGATTCTCTCGCGCACGTTCTCGGGCTTGTCGGCCGCCTCCTGCTCGTAGATCCTGGCCTCGGCCTCGCGCAGCTCCGCCGGCACGTCCTCGCGGCTGACGTACTTGACGGTGGGGGTGGCGGCGATCTGCATCGCGACCTCGCGCGCGAAGCTCACGAAGTCCTCGTTCTTGGCGACGAAGTCGGTGTTGCAGTCGACCTCGATCAGCACGCCCACCTTGGCGCCGGCGTGCACGTAGGCCTGCACCGTGCCCTCGGTGGCGGCGCGCTCGCCCAGGTCCTGGATCTTCTTGCCCTGCTTCACGCGCAGGATCTCGATCGCCTTCTCCACGTCGCCCTGCGCCTCGGTGAGCGCTTTCTTGCAGTCCATCATGCCCGCGCCGGTGCGCTCGCGCAGGGCCTTCACGTCCTTCGCCCCGATCTCGACCGTGCTCATGCGCTCGCCTCCGCGGTCGTCGCTTCGCCGTCCTCTGCGGCCGGCGTCGCGGCCTGCTCGTTCTGCGCCTGCGCTTCGGCGTGCACCGCGTCCTCGCCCACGTGCGAGCCGGGGTCGGGCGCGGGCGGGTCGGGCGGGTGCAGCTCCGCGTCGGCCTGCGCCTCGGCCTCGGCGTGCACCGCGTCCTCCCCCTGCGGCTCGGGCGCGTCCTGCGCGGGCGCCGGCGGGGCGTCGACGGCGGGCACGGGCTCCGCCGTGGCTTGCGGCTGCGCGGCTGCCGGCTGTGCCGGCTCGGCGGCGGCCTGCGCGGGCTCGGCGGCGGCCTGCGGCTGCGCGGGCTCGGCGGCGGGCGCCTGGGCGGCCTGCTGTTGCTGCTGCTGCTGGGCGGCGGCGGCGCGGCTGGCGGCCTCCTTTTCGGCGGCGTCGCGCTTGGCCTGCTCCTCGGCGTCGCGCTTGGCCTGCTCCTCGGCCTCGCGCTTGGCGCGCGCCTCGGCCTCGGCGCGCGCCCGTTCCTCGGCTTCCTGGCGGGCGCGTTCCTCCTGGGCGCGGAACACGGAGTGGCCCTCGGAGACGACCTGGCCGATGGCCTGCGTGATCAGCGCGCAGGAGCGAATGGCGTCGTCGTTTCCGGGGATCACGAAGTCGATGCCGTCGGGGTCGCAGTTGGTGTCGACGAGGCCCATGATGGGGATGCGCAGGCGCTGCGCCTCTTTGACCGCGATCGCCTCGGTTTTGAGGTCGATCACGAACATCGCGTCGGGCACGCGCTGCATGTTCTTGACGCCGCCGAGGTTGGCCTGCAGCTTCATCAGGTCGGCCTGGGCGGACATGCGCTCGCGCGTGGGCAGCAGCTCGAGCTGGCCGTCGGCGGCGAAGCGTTCGAGGTCGTGCAGGCGGCGGATGCGCTGGTTGATGGTCTGGAAGTTGGTCAGCAGCCCGCCCAGCCAGCGATGGTTGACGTACGGCATGCCGGCCGACTCGGCGACCTCCTTGACGGTGTCGCGCGCCTGCTTCTTGGTGCCGACGAACAGCACGGTGCCGCCGCGGTGCGCGAGCGTGCCGGCGAACTCCTGCGCCTGCGCGAGCAGGGCGGCGGTCTTGAGCAGGTCGATGATGTAGATGCCGCCGCGCTCGCCGTATATGAAGCGGCGCATCTTGGGGTTCCAGCGGCGCGTCTGGTGGCCGAAGTGGACGCCGGCCTCCAGCAGCTCCGCGATGCCTACGTCAGCCACGGGCTACTCCCTTGCAGTTTCGTTTCGTTGCCGGCCGTGTGGCTCGGCGCGGACCCGAGGCCGGCTGCGCCGCCTCGGGCAGGGCCGCGCTGTGCAGCCATACGGGTAGAGGGTTGAGATTCGCCCTTCAGGATACCCGTTCGGCGCGCTCGAGGGCGGCTTTGAGGTCCTGCGGGAGCGGCGAGCGCAGCTCGACGGGCGCGCCGGTGATGGGGTGCGCGAAGGCGAGGCGGGTGGCGTGCAGGAACTGCCGGGGGAGGCCCAGCATGCCGGCCTTGCCGTACTCGGGGTCGCCGGCGACGGGGTGGCCGATCGCCTGCAGGTGCACGCGGATCTGGTGCGTGCGCCCGGTGTCGAGGCGCAGGCGCAGCAGCGTGGTGGTGGCGAGCGCGCGCTCGATCGCGAAGTGGGTGCGCGCGTCTCTGGCGGCGGCGCCGTCGACCGCCATGCGCGTGCGCACGCGCGGGTCGCGCCCGATCGGGGCCTCGATCGTGCCGGTGCGGGCGGGCGGGCGGCCCTCCACCAGCGCGAGGTACTCGCGCTCGATGCCCCTGGCGGCGAGCTGCGCCTGCAGCAGCCTGAGCGCCTCGTCGGTGCGCGCCACCACCAGCAGCCCGGAGGTGTCGCGGTCGAGGCGGTGGACGATGCCGCGCCGCTGGCGCTCGGGGTCGTCCGCCGGCCCGGCGTCCTGCTCGCGGCGGGCGCCGGCGGGCCGCTCGCCGGCGGGCGCGCGCGTGTCCTCGGCCGGCTCGAGCAGCGGCGCGAGCAGCTGTGCGAGCGTGCGCTCGCGGTGCCCGCGCGCGGGGTGCACGACCAGGCCGGGGCCCTTGTCGACGATTATCAGGTGTGCGTCCTGGTAGGCGACGGTGAACGGCGGATCGCTGCCGGCGGGCGGCGCCATCAGGCGTGGCGGGCGCGGTCGACGAGCACGAGCAGCGCCAGCACGCCGAGCGTGATCGAGGCGTCGGCGAGGTTGAAGGGCGGCCAGCCGAGCGGCAGCTTGATGAAGTCGGTGACGAAGCCGTGGCGCAGGCGATCGACGATGTTGCCGAGGGCGCCGCCGGCGATCATGCCGGTGGGCAGCCACATCAGCGGCCGCTCGCGGGTGTGCGCGAAGTACGCGAGCAGCGCCGCGACGGCGACGCAGATGAGGATCGTGACGGCCAGCGTGTCGCCCGGCAGGATGCCGAAGGCGACGCCCCGGTTGCGGGTGTGCACGAGCTCGACGCCGGGCAGGAAGGCGCGTTCTTCGCCGGAGGCGATCGAGCTTTCGACGGCGTGCTTGGTGAGCTGGTCGAGGGCGAGCACGAGCACGAGCACGAGCGCCGCTCGCAGCCACGGCAGGACGGTGGCGCGCATGGCGGCTAGCCGTGGATGAGGCCCTGGACGATCACGGCGTTGATCACGTACAGGCTGATGATTGCGAGCATCGGGCTGAAGTCAAGGCCGCCGAAGCTGGGCAGGAAGCGCCGGAACAGGCGCAGGTAGGGCTCGCAGACGTCGCGCAGGAAGCCCAGCAGCCGGTCGACGGTGCGCGAGTAGGGCGGGCGCACGCCGGCCGCGAACAGCAGCTGCACGACGATGTAGACGATGATCAGCAGCGTGTAGATGTAGATCACGGTGGAGATGTAGTCGGCGACCTGGCTGCGGGCGCTGGCGAGCACCATGACCGTCGCGAGCGGCGCGGGCGGGGCGGCGAACGTCATCGCAGTCCCTCCGGGCTGTCGCGCAGCACCGCGTCGAGCGCGTCGCTGAAGGCGCGGCGCAGGCCGGCGCGCTCGAGCGCGTCGACGCCGCGCGCGGTGAGCCCGCCGGGCGAGGAGACCTCGCGCCGCACGGCCATCGTGTCGTGCCCGCGCCTGCGCAGCAGCTCGGCGGTGCCGGCGAGCGTCTGCACGACCAGCTCGGCGCCCTGCGCGGCGGGCACGCCGCGCCGCACGCCGGCGTCGATCTGCGCCTCGGCGACCAGCGCAACGTAGGCGGGCGCGCACGACATCAGGCCCATCGCCACGTCCACCAGCGCGTCGTCGAGCGTCACCAGCGTGCCGAGCTCCGCGAACAGCGCGGCCACGGCGGCGTCCAGATCGGGGTCGTCGGCGGGCGCGAGCTCGCCGACGCGCCCCGCGGCGGCGCCGTCGGCAGCGCTCGCCACGGCGCGTCCGGCGGCCTGCACGACGGCGCCCTGGCGCACCTCCACGGGCAGCGAGGGGACGAAGCGGTAGACGGGACGGCCGGGGTAGGCCGTGCGCAGCGCGGCCAGCGGCGTGACGGCGAGGATCGAGGCGACCGGCGTGGTGCCCTCCCCCACTTCCCCCGCCACCTGGGCGAGCTGGGCGGGCTTGTGGCAGAGCACGAGCAGCTCCGCGCGGGCGGCGACCTCGGCGTTGGTGGCAAGCGCCTCGCCCCCGAGCTCCGCCGCCAGCGCCTGCGCGCGCCCGGCGATCGGGTCGGCGCACAGCACCGGCCTTCCCCACCCGCGGGCGAGCGCGCGCGCCATGTTGCCGCAGCCGATGAGACCTATCTTCATGCGGGTTCCAAGCTGAGGGCGGGGCCGCGTTCCTGAGGTGCGAGAGCCAAGTCTGGCAAGGACGCACCGAACGTGGCGTACGAACAGGTACGCGAGTGAGGGAGGACGCAGCCAGACGCCGGCTATCGCGCCTCAGACCAGCTCGATGTAGACCATCTCGGTGGAGTCCGAGC
>DATJMM010000002.1:0-70171 GCA_035508735.1 Solirubrobacteraceae bacterium
ATGAACGTGTTCGAGGACGCGGGCTACTTCTGCGTCGACAACCTGCCGCCGGAGATGATCCGCTCGCTGATGGAGCTGTTCGTGCACGAGGGCTCGAAGGTGCAGCGCGCGGCGGTCGTCTCGGACGTGCGCGGCGGCGTCTACTTCGAGGCGCTGCAGGCCGTGCTGGACGACCTCGACAGGCTCGGCGTGACCCACCACCTGCTGTTCCTGCACGCCTCCGAGCAGACGCTCGTGACGCGCTACAAGGAGACCCGGCGCCGCCACCCGCTGGCGCCGCAGGGCAGCGTGGCCGCCGGCGTGGCCGCCGAGCGCGCGCTGCTGGAGCCGCTGCGCGGGCGCGCCGAGCTGGTGATCGACACCACCGGCATGTCCGCGGCGATGCTGCGCGAGCGCATCATCGAGGAGCTGCTGCCGCGCCAGGCGGCGGGCCGGCTGTCGGTCACGTTCATGAGCTTCGGCTTCAAGCACGGGCCGCCGCGCGAGGAGGACGTGGCGCTCGACGTGCGCTTCCTCGCCAACCCGCACTACGAGCCGGAGCTGCGCGAGCTGACCGGCCTGGACGCGCGCGTGGTCGAGTTCATCGCCCGCGACGGCCGCCTGCAGCAGCTGTACGAGCGCCTGGAGGCGCTGCTCGACTTCCTGCTGCCCGAGTACGTCGCGGAGGGCAAGGCGCACCTGGTGGTGGCGATCGGCTGCACCGGCGGGCGCCACCGCTCGGTGGCGATCGCCGAGCACCTGGCGCAGCGCTATGGCGACCGGGACGAGCTCGACGTGACGGTCGCCCACCGCGACATCGACCGCGCCCCCGACGGCTGAGCGGCGCGCCGGCGCGCGGCCGAGGCGGGCCGGCGCCGCGGGAGCACGGCGGCGATTCCCGGATGCGCGCTCGGTAGATCCACCCCTGCAGGCGCCGACGAGGCGCTGATAGCCTCCTGCCGGCCGGGCCGGACGATGGGCTCGACCCATGTGTCCGGCGTCGTTCATTTCCACTCAGGAGGCAGTTGCATGGCGGTACGCGTGGGCATCAACGGGTTCGGCCGCATCGGCCGGAACGCATTCCGCGCCGCCGCGGCACGCAGCGAGGAGCTGCGGGGCGAGATCGAGTGGGTGGCGGTGAACGACCTCACCGACGCGCGCACGCTGGCGCACCTGCTCAAGTACGACTCCGTGCTGGGGCCGTTCCCCGGCGAGGTGGAGCTGCGCGGCGAGTCGATCGCGGTCGACGGCGCCGAGCTGCAGGTGCTGGCCGAGGCCGACCCCGGCGCGCTGCCGTGGGGCGAGCTGGGGGTGGACGTGGTGATCGAGTCCACGGGCCGCTTCCACGACCGCGAGAACGCCGCCAAGCACCTCGCCGGCGGCGCCAAGAAGGTGATCGTCTCGGCGCCCGCCACCGACCCCGACGCGACCGTCGTGCTGGGCGTGAACTTCGACGAGGCCTACGACCGCGAGCGCCACCAGATCATCTCCAACGCCTCCTGCACCACCAACTGCCTGGCGCCGGTGGCGAAGGTGGTCAACGACGCCGTCGGCATCGCGCACGGGCTGATGACCACGATCCACGCCTACACCGCCGACCAGCGCCTGCAGGACATGCCGCACAAGGACCTGCGCCGCGCGCGCGCCGCCGCGATCAACCTGATCCCGGCCTCCACCGGCGCCGCCAAGGCGATCGGCCTGGTGATCCCGGAGCTGCAGGGCAGGCTGCACGGCATGGCGGTGCGCGCGCCGGTGCCCACCGGCTCGGTCGTCGACCTGACCGTGGAGTGCGCGCGTCAGACCAGCGTGGAGGAGGTCAACGCGGCGCTGCGCGCCGCCAGCGAGAGCGGGCCGCTGGCGGGCATCCTGGCCTACACCGAGGACCCGATCGTGTCCACCGACATCGTCTCCTCGCCGTACTCCGCGATCGTGGACTCCCAGCTCACCGCGGTGATCGACGACACGATGCTGAAGGTGATCGCCTGGTACGACAACGAGTGGGGCTACTCCAACCGGCTCGTGGACCTCACGCGAAAGGTCCTGTAGGTTGACTGACGCCGTCCCAGCCGTCCGCCGGCGGCGTGAGCGGGCAGGTGGGCGACGATCGTGACGGAGCGCGACAGATGGGAGTGCGGTCGATGAGGAGCATTGACGAGCTGGACGTGCAGGGCAGGCGGGTGCTCGTCCGCGTCGACTTCAACGTGCCGCTCGTGCACGACGCCGGCGGCGCCGTCGCGGTCGGCGACGACACGCGCATCGTGGCGGCGCTGCAGACGATCGAAGAGCTGCGCGCGCGCGGCGCGCGGCTGGTGCTGGTGTCGCACCTCGGCCGGCCCCACGGCGAGGTGGTGCCGGAGCTGTCGATGGCGCCGGTGGCGGCGCGGCTGCGCGAGCTGACCGGAGCGCCCGTGCGGCTGGCGCCGGCGGTGGTGGGCGAGCAGGTCAAGGCGCTGGCCGAGGCGCTCGGCGACGGCGAGCTGCTGCTGCTGGAGAACGTGCGCTTCGAGCCGGGCGAGACCGACAACGACCCGGCGCTGGCGGCGGCGCTGGCGGAGCTCGCCGAGCTGTACGTCAACGACGCCTTCGGCGCGGCGCACCGCGCGCACGCCAGCACCGAGGGCGTGGCGCACCTGCTGCCGAGCGCCGCAGGCCGCCTGCTGGAACGCGAGGTGCGCACGCTCACGGGCATCCTCGAGCACCCCGCCAAGCCGCTGGTGGCGATCGTCGGCGGCGCCAAGGTGGCGGACAAGATCGGCGTGATCGACCGCTTCCTGCAGATCGCCGACGTGGTGATGATCGGCGGCGCCATGTGCTTCCCGTTCCTGTGCGCCCAGGGCCATAAAGTGGGCGAGTCGCTGTGCGAGGACGAGGACGCCGAGCACGCCCGCGGGCTGCTGGCGCGCGCCAGCGACACCCACGCGCCGCAGCCCGGCCGCGCGCGCCTGCTGGTGCCCAGCGACCTCGTGATCGGCGATCGCCTCGCCGACGACGCCGCGCACCGCGTGCTGGCCGGCGTGGAGGTGCCGGCCGGTTGGATGGGCCTCGACATCGGGCCCGAGACGGTCTCCCGCTACTGCGCCGAGATCGCGCGCGCCGGCACGGTCTTCTGGAACGGCCCGATGGGGGCGTTCGAGCTCGAGCCGTTCGCAGCCGGCACGCGCGCGATCGCGCAGGCGGTGGCGAACGCGCCGGGCCTGACGGTGGTCGGCGGCGGCGACTCCGCAGCCGCGCTCGCGCATTTCGGCCTGGAGCACTCCGTCGACCACCTCTCCACCGGCGGCGGCGCCACGCTGGAGCTGGTGGAGGGCGCGGTGCTG
Source organism: Solirubrobacteraceae bacterium (assembly GCA_035508735.1). Lineage (GTDB taxonomy): Bacteria > Actinomycetota > Thermoleophilia > Solirubrobacterales > Solirubrobacteraceae > Palsa-744. The sequence continues at coordinate 3,297 of DATJMM010000002.1, forward strand.
CCGGGGGTGGCGGCGCTGGAAGGCGCGGGAGTGCCCCTTTGACGGACGCCGCGCGCACGCCGCTGGTGGCGGGCAACTGGAAGATGCACAAGACGCAGGAGCAGGCCGAGGAGCTGATCCAGGGGCTGCTGCCGCGCGTGTCCGCGCTGGACGGGGTGGACCTGGCGATCTGCGTGCCGTTCACGGACCTGCAGGCGATGGTGGACAGCGCGCGCGGCTCACGCGTGGAGGTGTACGCGCAGAACATGCACCACGAGCCGGAGGGCGCCTACACCGGAGAGGTGTCCGCGCCGATGCTCACCGAGCTGGACGTGCGCGGCGTGGTGCTGGGCCACTCCGAGCGGCGCGAGCTGTTCGGCGAGTCCGACCGCGCGCTCGCGCTGAAGGTGCCGGCGGCGCTGGCCGCCGGTCTCGTCCCGATCCTGTGCGTGGGCGAGAGCGAGGAGGAGCGCGACAACGGCGAGATGGAGCGCAAGCTGCGAGGGCAGGTGCGCGAGGACCTCGCCGGCGTGGACGCAGGGCGCCTGGCCGAGGTGGTGATCGCCTACGAGCCGATCTGGGCGATCGGCACCGGGCGCGTGGCCGAGCCCGAGCAGGCGCAGGAGGCGATCGCGTTCATCCGCGCGCTGGTGGCCGACCGCGACCGGCAGGCCGCCGGGCGCGTGCGCATCCTCTACGGCGGCTCGGTCAAGCCCGAGAACGCCGCCGAGCTGCTGGCGCTGGAGGACGTCGACGGCGCGCTCGTCGGCGGCGCCTCGCTCGAGGCCGAGTCCTTCGCCCGCATCGCCGCCGCCGCCGCGGCCGCCGCCTGATGGGCGCGCCGCCGCCGCCCGGCCCCGCCGCGCCCCCGCCGCGCCGCGAATCGCCGCTGCCGCCGGGCCCCGCTGCGCTGCCGGCTTCGTGCGCGTGCCTGGTGGTGCTCGACGGCTGGGGGCTGGCCGAGCCGGGCCCCGGCAACGCCATCTCGCTGGCGCGCACGCCGGTGTTCGACGAGCTGTGGGCGGCCTACCCGCACACCTCGCTGCAGGCCAGCGGGCGCGCGGTGGGGCTGCCGGAGGGGCAGATGGGCAACAGCGAGGTGGGGCACCTCAACCTGGGCGCCGGCGCGGTGGTGCGCCAGGACCTGGTGCGCATCGACGACGCCGTGGCCGACGGCTCGCTGGCGCAGAACGAGGCGCTGCGGGCGGCCTTCGCGGGGGCCGGGCGGGTGCACCTGATCGGCCTGGTCTCCGACGGCGGCGTGCACTCCTCGATCGCGCACCTGCGCGCGCTGGTCGCGCTGGGCCGCGAGCTCGCCGTGGGAGACCTGGTGGTGCACGCCTTCACCGACGGGCGCGACACGCTGCCGCACGCCGGCGCCGGCTACCTGCGCGAGCTCGACGGCACCGCCGGCGCGCGCGTGGGCTCGGTGGTGGGGCGCTACTGGGCGATGGACCGCGACAGGCGCTGGGAGCGCACGCAGCGCGCCTACGACATGCTGGTGCACGGGCAGGCGCCGCACCGCGCGCCCAGCGGCGAGCAGGCGGTGCAGGACGCCTACCGCCGCGGCGAGACCGACGAGTTCATCGAGCCCACGCTGGTCGGCGCCGAGGCCCGCATCCGCCCCGGCGACAGCGTGATCGCGTTCAACTTCCGCCCCGACCGCATGCGCCAGATCACGCGCGCGCTGGCGGAGCCGGGCTTTGCCGAGGTCGCGCGCGGGGGCGCGCCGCCGGTGTCGCGCTACACCACCCTGACCCGCTACGAGGAGGGCTGGCCGTATCCGGTGGTGTTCTCGCCGGAGCACCCGCAGGGCACGCTGGCGGAGACGCTGGAGGCGGCCGGCGCGGCGCAGCTGCACGTGGCGGAGACCGAGAAGTACGCGCACGTGACGTACTTCTTCAACGGCGGCGAGGAGCGGCCGATGCGCGGGGAGCGGCGCGAGCTGGTGCCCTCGGCGCGCGACGTGCCCACCTACGACCACAAGCCGCAGATGAGCGCGCGCGAGGCGGCGGCGGCGTTCGTGGCGGCGTGGCGCGAGGGCGCCGGCGGGGGAGAGCCGTTTCGGTTCGCCATCATCAACTTCGCCAACGCCGACATGGTCGGCCACACCGGCGTGATCGCGGCGGCGGTGGCGGCGGTGGAGACGGTGGACGCGTGCCTGGGCGAGGTGGTGGGCGCGGTGCACGAGCGCGGCGGCGTGTGCGTGATCACCGCCGACCACGGCAACTCCGACCACATGCTGGAGCCGGACGGCAGCCCCAACACCGCGCACTCGCTCAACCCCGTGCCGCTGATCGTGACCTGCGCCGGCGTGCGCCTGCGCGAGCGGGGCGGCATCCTGGCGGACGTGGCGCCGACCGTGCTGGAGGCGCTGGGGATCGCCCAGCCCGCGCAGATGACGGGGCGCTCGCTGATCGACGCTCGCTAGATTCTGTGTTATGTGGACGGCCTTCCGGCCGTCGGGGCGGCGTGCGTGGCGGCAAGAAGGGAGCGGCATGGCGGAGGACCAGCGACGAGCCGGTGGCAGGGGCCTTTCGCGGCGGCTGCTGGGGAGCTTCTTCCTCGCCGCCGGCGTCAACCACTTCCTCATGCCCCGCGCCTACGAGCGGATCGTGCCGCCGGCGCTGCGCCCGCGCGCGACGCTGGCGGTGCAGCTCAGCGGCGTGGCCGAGATCGCCGGCGGCGTAGGGGTGTTGGTGCCCGCCACGCGGCGCCTTTCCGGCTTCGGCCTGATCACGCTGCTGGCGGCCGTGTTTCCAGCCAACCTGCACATGGCGCGCGCGCCCGAGAGCTTCCCGCGCGTCCCCCGCTGGGCGCTGTACGCGCGGCTGCCGTTGCAGCCGCTGATGATGCTGTGGGCGTGGCGCGCCACCCGCCCGGGGCCGCCTGCGGCGATCGCCGCGATGGGCGTGGAGCCCGCCGCGCCGGCGCCGGCGCCGGTTGCCTGACAGCAACGCTGCGTTCACAGCGGCCCTCCGCTGCTATGTTCGGAGGTGCAGGAGGCACGCAGCAGGCACCACCGGACAGCGCCATGTCGACCGTCACCGCAGTCAAGATCGCAACCGGGGAGCAGGAAGCGCTCACGTTGGGCGAGCTGCGCGCGTGGCGCGGGCTGCTGCGGGCGCACGGCTGCCTGGCCAAGCGCCTGGACGCCGAGCTCGAGAGCGCGCACGGGCTGCCGATGAGCTCCTATGAGGTGCTCGGCCACCTCGGCGAGTCAAGCGGCGGGCGCATGCGCATGTGCGACCTGGCCGAGCAGGCGCAGCTGTCGCGCAGCGGCCTCACCCGCCTGGTGGACCGCCTCGAGCGCGACGGCCTGCTGGAGCGCTGCTCCTGCGAACACGACGCGCGCGGCGCCTATGCCTGTCTCACCGCCGGCGGGCGCGAGCGCCTGGAGGAAGCGCGCGGCACGCACCTGGCGGTGATGCGCGAGCAGTTCTTCTCGCACTTCAGCGAGGGCGAGCTCAGCGCGATCGCCGACACGCTCGAGCGCATCGCCCCCTGCGGCGGCTGCTGAGCGCCCCCCGCGGCGCGACCCCTGCTGAGCGCCCCCGCGCCGCGACCGCTGCCGAGCGCCCCCGCGCCGCGACCGCTGCTGAGCGCCCCCCCGCGGCGCGACACCCCTGCTGAGCGCCCCCGCGCCGCGACCGCCCCCGGCGTCGGCGGCTGCGCTCCGCCGGCCCGTGCAGCGACCGCCGCAGCGCAACCGCCGCCCCTCGCCCGCCCGCGCGCTCCCGCCGCAGCGCCCCTACGGCACAGGGCCGCGAGCTCATGCCGTGCGCACGCCGCCATGAATAAACTTGATAAACAACGGCTCAGATTTTATAATGGCGCTGTAGGGTCAACCGAGAACTTCGTGGAGGTAACGAAAATGGCACTGATCAGATGGGAGCCGGCGCGCGAGCTGCAGACGATCCAGCAGGAGATGAACCGCCTGTTCGGCACGTTCTTCGACAGCCAGGCCGGCAACGGCTCGGTCCAGGGCGCGCCGTCGCGCCGCTGGATCCCGGCGATGGACCTGCTGGAGGAGGGCGACCGCTACGTGCTGCGCGCCGATCTCCCCGGCGTGCGCGAGCAGGACGTCAAGGTGGAGCTCGAGGAGAACGTGCTCACGGTCTCCGGCGAGCGCCGCTCCGAGGAGGAGGAGCGCAAGCAGGGCTACCACCGCGTGGAGCGCGCCAGCGGCAGCTTCTCGCGCTCGCTGGTGCTGCCCGAGGGCGTGGACCCGCAGCAGATCCGCGCGCGCATCGAGAACGGCGTGCTCGAGGTGAGCGTGCCCAAGCCCGCCGAGCGGGCACCGCACCGCGTCGCCATCGACGTGGCCGGCTCGGCCACCGCCTAGCCCTCGGCGTCCGGCCCGCCGCCGGGATCGATCCGGCGGCGGGCCTCGCCGTCCTTGTGCGCTGCGCGCAGCGAGTGGCGGCGGTGCGCCAGCAGCGTGCTGAGCACCGCGATCGCCACCGCCACCAGGCCGTACACGCCGAACGCTTCGATCGCGCCCCCGGCCGAGTGGCCCAGGAAGTAGGCCACCAGGCCGATCGCGCACGCCCAGCTGATCCCGCCCAGCGCGTTCCACAGCACGAACGCGCGCCAGTGCATGCGCGTGGCGCCCGCCAGCCACGACGCCCACACGCGCAGCCCCAGCACGAAGCGCCCGAAGAACACCGCCTTGGGCCCGTGCGCTTCGAAGAACGGCTCGCCCACCCGCAGCACCTCCTGGCGCTGGCGGCGGAACGCGCCTGGGCGTTCCAGCAGCCAGCGCCCGCCCTTGCGGCCGATCACGTAGCCGACGTTGTCGCCCACGATCGCGCCCGCCGCCGCCAGCGGGATCACCGCCGCGATGCTCAGCTTGCCCTGGCTGGCCAGCACCGCCGCCGCGATCAGCGCCGTCTCGCCTGGGATCGGCACCCCGCCCGACTCGCTCATCACCAGCACGAACAGCAGCGGGTAGCCCGCGTCCTGGACCAGTTCGGTCACGTCCAGGATCGAAGCCAGCACGGCCGTGCGCGCTCGTTCCGCTACTGCGTGTTTTCCGACACGAGCTGCTTGAGCGCCGAGGACGCCTGCTGCACGTCCGAGTACACCACGTCGCGCAGCACCACCTTCGCCGGCGACGGCGCCGTCGCGATCACCACCGCCACGATCGCCACCGCCAGCGCCAGCAGCGCCAGCAGCGCCAGCAGCAGCCTGCTCGCGCGCCGCGGCCTGCGCGCCGGCGCCGGCGCCTGCGCCTGCGCGCCCTGCGCGCGCGCCGGCGCCGCGCGCGATGCGCCGCGGCGCGGCTGGCGCCGAGCCACCGCCTGCGTCGCAGCGTCGCGCCGCTGCGGCGCGAGCACCGTGGTGGCCTGCGTGGCCGGCGCAGCGCGGCGCGTGCGCATGCGGCCCCGGCGCTCCCGGGGCGCCACGCCGCGCGCGCCGTCGCTCAGGCCCTGGCGCATCTCCAGCGCCGAGGCGTAGCGTTCGCTCGGATCGAGCGCCAGCGCCCTCGCCACCGCCTCGGCCAGCTCCGGCGTCACCGCCGCCACCAGCGTGTCCAGCCTCGCCGGCTGCTCCTGCTGCTGCTTGAGCGCCAGCTCCGTCAGCGAGCTCGCCTCATATGGCAGCCGCCCCGAGATCAGCTGGTAGGTCACCACGCCGAGCGCGTACAGGTCCGCGCTCGGCCCCGCCTCCTCGCCGCGCGCCTGCTCCGGCGCCAGGTAGGCGGCGGTGCCCAGCACCGAGCCCACCTGCGTGATGCTCGACTGCTCCGTCGCCTTGGCGATGCCGAAGTCCGCCAGCTTCACCTCGCCTTCGCGCGCGCGCAGCAGGTTGCCCGGCTTCACGTCGCGGTGCACCACCCCGTGGCGGTGCGCGTAGTACAGGCCGTCGCACGCCTGTTCGATGATCGACAGCGCCTCCGGCACCTCGACCCACCCTTCGTCGCGCAGGATCTCCGCGCACGAGGACCCCTCGATGTACTCCATCACGATGAAGTACTGCCCGGTGCGCTCGTCGCGACCGGAGTCGAACACCTGCACCACGTTGGGGTGCACCAGCCGCGCCGCCGCCTGCGCCTCGCGCTGGAAGCGCGACACGAACGCCGGGTCCTCCGCCAGGTGCTCCGCCAGCAGCTTCACCGCCACCTGGCGCTCCAGGCGCATGTCCATCGCCAGGTGCACCGTCGACATGCCGCCGAAGCCGAGCCGGCCCTCCAGCCGGTAGCGCCCGGCGATGTCGCCGATGCTCATCTTTCCGCTTCCTGACCGGCCGGCGGCGTCGCCCCTTCGCCTTCTTCGCCCGCGCCGGTGCCGCCAGCCGCCCCTCCGGGCGCTTCGCCCGGCGGCGCCGCCGTGCCGCCGGGCGAGCTCGGCGCGCCCGGCGGGGTGCTCGCCGGCGGCGCGCCGGTGGTGGGCGTTTCCGCCGGCGGCGCCTGCGTCTGCGTCTGCGTCGTCGTCGCCGGCGCGCTCGGCGCGCTGCTCGTGTGCGTCGTCGTCTTGGTCGTGGTCGTGGCGCTCTGCACGAGCGGCTGCGCGCACAGCGCCAGCGCGCGCGTGTGCAGGTTGCGGATGCCCTGGGCCAGCCGTTCGCGCAGGCCCGCGTCCACGCTGCTCGGCAGCGCCTGGAAGTCGCGTTCGGTCTTCGCGATCGCCGCTTCCGTGTGCGAGCACTCGCCGTTGCCCGATTCCGCGTCCTGCGCCACCGCTTCGAAGTCGCTCTGCAACGGTCCCGCGTCCGCCACCGGGATCAGCTTCGCGCTGGAGGCGCCGCCGCACGCCACCAGCAGCGCCGCCGCCACGCCCAGCACCGCCGCCAGCGCCGCCCGCCCGCCCGCCGCGCCGCTCACTGCCCGTACTCCAGCCGCTCCGCCAGCGAGTCCGGCAGCCGCGCCGCGCGGATCGCCGCGGCCGCGCCCGCCACGTCGTAGTCGGCGCGATGGAAGGAGGCCGCCATGCCGTCCAGGTCGAGCAGCAGCCACGACGCCCGCGGGTCGCCGTCGCGGGGCTGGCCCACGCTGCCGGGGTTCAGCAGCCACTCGCCCTGGGCCACGTCCAGCTGCGCCTGCTCGCGCCGCGGCTCGCCGGTGGCCAGCTCGCCGTCGCGGCGGTCGAACGACAGCGCCACGTGCGAGTGCCCGATCAGGCAGATGCGGTGGCTCTGGGCGTCCAGGCACAGCTCCGCCAGCAGCGCCGACAGCACGTACTCCCACACAGGGTCGCGCGGGCTCGCGTGGTAGAGGCCCACGCTGCCCTCCTCGCCGGCCGGCTGCAGGCCGCGCAGGAACTCCACGTTCTCGGGGTCCATCACCTCGCGCGTCCACTCCGCCGCCAGGCTCGCGCCGCGCGAGAACTCGCTCATGGGGATCTCGCCGGTGACCGCCATGTCGTGGTTGCCCGCCAGGCACACCGCCACGTGCTCGCGCGCCAGCTCCACGCACGCGTCCGGCTCCGCGCCGTATCCCACCAGGTCGCCCAGGCACCACAGCTCGTTCGCGTCGCTCGCCGCCACCGCCTCCAGCGTGGCCTCGAACGCGTGCCTGTTGGCGTGTATGTCGGAGATCACCGCGACCTTCACCCTTGCAGGGTACGAACACCGCTCCCGGCCACGCGTTCCACGGGGCCGCACGGTGCAACCAGGCGGCCGCGCCTACTCAGGGTCGGCGCCCGCCTCTGAGCCGCCGTACTCCGGCAGGTTCTTGATGCCCTCGCGCGTGCGCCACTTCGAGTAGTTGTCCTCCATCGCGTCGATCAGCTCGCGCATGAAGCGCGGCGAGAGGTTCACGCGCGATACCACCACGCCCGGCACCTCCTCGGCCTCCACCTCGTGGTCCACGCGCGCGAAGGTCACCGTGAACTCGTAGTCGGAGTGGCTCACGTTGGCGAAGTTGGCGTACACGCCCCCCATGATCTCGGGGGACAGATGGATGTTTATGTGGCGCTCGGCGCCTGGGTCCTGGTCGTTCACGAAAGCTAGTATCGCAAGCCCCAGGCGCCGACCGGAGGCGGGCGCCCGGCCGGCCCCCCGCGGGCGCCCTGCCGCTCTCCCCCGCACACCATGGAACCAACCCCCCGAGACCCGCTGCAACGCCTGCGCGAGGCCGTCGCCGGCGCCGCCGCGCAGCTCGGCGGCGCCGCCGGCGCCGCCGCCGCCGCGTTCGCCGTCGAGCGTCCGCGCCGGGCGGAGTTCGGCGACTACTCCACCAACGCCGCGCTGCTGATCGCGCCCGGCCTGGGGCTGGCGCCGCGCGAGCTCGCCGAGCGGCTCGGCGCGGCCGTGCAGGAGCGGCTGGGCGCGGGCGTCGAGCGCTTCGAGGTCGCCGGGCCGGGCTTCCTCAACCTGTTCGTCTCGGACGCCTGGCTGCTCGCCGCCCTGGGGTCGGTGCTGGCCGCCGGCGAGCGCTTCGGCGCCGGCTCGGCCGCACCGCCGCAGCGCGTGCTCGTCGAATTCGTGTCCGCCAACCCCACCGGCCCGATGCACGTGGGGCATGCCCGCAACGCCGTCTACGGCGACTCGCTCGCGCGCATGCTGGCGCTGCAGGGGCATGCCGTGCAGCGCGAGTTCTACGTCAACGACGCCGGCTCGCAGGTGCGCAAGCTGGCCGAGTCGATCCGCGCGGTCGCGCGGGCCGAACCGGTGCCGCAGGACGGCTACAGGGGCGAGTACGTGGGCGAGCTCGCCGCCGAGCTGCCCGGCGCCGCCGAGCTCGAGGCGGGGGCGCTCGCGCGCGCCGCGGTGGAGCTGTCGATGCAGCACATCATGCGCTCGCTGGCCGCCTTCGGCGTCGAGGCCTTCGACCGCGTGTTCTACGAGAGCTCGCTGCTGGAAGGCGACCCCAGCCCGCTGCAGCGCACGCTCGCGCTGCTTGAGCAGCACGGGCACACCTACCGCGCCGAGGGCGCGCTGTGGCTGCGCAGCACCGACTTCGGCGACGACAAGGACCGCGTGCTGGTGCGCTCGAACGGCGAGCACACCTACTTCGCGCCCGACATCGCCTACCACCAGGACAAGCGCGAGCGCGGCTATCAGCGCCAGATCGACGTGTGGGGCGCCGACCACCACGGCTACGTGGCGCGCATGAAGGCCGCCTACGCCGCGCTCGGCGGCGACCCCGACGAGCTCGAGCTGCTGATCATGCAGCTCGTCCACCTCGTCAGCTCGGGCGAGCGCGCGCAGATGTCCAAGCGCGCCGGGGAGTTCGTCACGCTCGACGAGCTCGTCGCCGAGATCGGCGTCGACGCCGCGCGCTGGTACCTGCTGGCGCGCTCGCACGACACCACCGTCGAGCTCGACCTCGACCGCGCGCGCGAGCAGTCCAGCGAGAACGACGTCTACTACGTGCAGTACGCGCACGCGCGCATCGCCTCGATCCTCACCAAGGCCGGCGAGGCGCGCGTGCGCGCCGCCACCCAGGCGCTGGAAGCGCTGCAAGCGCCGCACGGCGCCGCCGCAGGGCCTGCCGGCGCGGCCCCGCCGGCCCCGCTCGAGCCCGCCGAGCGCGCGCTGATCGAGCAGCTGCTGGCGTTCCCCGCGGAGCTCGCCGAGGCGGCCGCGCGCCGCGCGCCGCACCGCCTGCTCGCGTACGTGCTCTCGCTGGCGCAGACCTTCACCGCGTTCTACCGCGACTGCCAGGTCGTGGGCGTGGAGCAGGAGCTGGTGGAGTCGCGGCGCCTGGCCCTCTGCGTAGCCGCCAAGCGCACGATCGCGACCTGCCTGCGGCTGCTCGGCGTGAGCGCGCCGGAGGCGATGTAGGGGTTCGCGCGGAGCGCGCCGCTCAGTCGAAGCGCGCCAGGTCCGACTCCAGCCTGGCGGCGTCCTCGGGGGCCAGCGGCTGCGGCGCCGGGCCGCCGGCGGCCCGCGCGCGGCCCCGCCGGCGCCAGCCGGGCAGCAGCGCCAGCACGGTCGCGAGCAGGCCGAGCACCACCGCGACCGGCACCAGGTAGGCCGCCAGGTCGAAGCCGTGCGCGCTCGGCAGCGCCAGCACGGCGGGCCCGTACTGCGCCACCAGCGCGCGCTTCACTTCGGCTTCGTCCTCGCCCCGGTCGATCAGGCTCTGGATGTATTCGCGCTCGAGGTCGGCCTGCGGCGACTCCGCCACCTGCAGCGGGATCTTGCAGGTCACGCACATCACCTGGCGTTCGATCGCGGGGCGCGAGGCGCGCGCCGCGGCGGGATGCGGCGGCTGCGCGGCGCCGGCGAGCGCCGGCGGCGACCAGCAGGCCAGCAGCCCGCACGCCAGCAGGGCGCAAGCCAGGGCCGGGCCGGCCAGCGAGAGCCCGAGGGCCGTCGCCGCGGTCGTGGCGGCGCGCAGCGGGGCCCTCACGTGCGCTCCGCCAGCTTCAGCGCAGCGCGCACGAACGGCGCCGCGATCTCGCCGCGCGAGATCGCCACCACCCTGCCGTCGCGGTCGATCAGGAAGCTCTCCGGCACCTGCCGCGTGCCGTAGGAGCGCGCGAATTCGCCGGTGGCGTCGCGCAACGAGGGGTAGGTGATGTGAAAGCGGCGCACGAACGCCTCGGAGTCGGGCGAGGCGTCCTCGTAGGTCACGCCCAGCACGGTCGCGTCGTGACGTTCGAGCTGCGGCTGCGCGCGCTCCAGCAGCGGCGCCTCCGCCTGGCACGGCACGCACCACGACGCCCAGAAGTTCAGCAGCACCACCTCGCCGTGCAGCGACGCCAGCGAGCGCTGCGCGGCGGCGCCCAGGCTCGAGCTGCGCGCGCCGGCGCCCAGCAGCGGCAGCTCGCGTGCCGCCGCGGGCGCCGCGGGCCGCTCGCCGCGCGCGAGCAGTTCGTCGAGCGTGCGGTTGGCCGACTGCGCCGACACGCCGTAGATCAGCAGCCCGACCACGCACGCCCCGGCCAGCGTGGCGAGGATCGGCAGGATGCGCCTTCTCACGAGCCCCAAGGTTAGACAGGGCGCGGCCCGCAAGCGGCGAACGGGCCTCGAACCCGCGACCTCAAGCTTGGGAAGCTTGCGCTCTGCCAACTGAGCTACCGCCGCAGCCGATGCAGATCTTAGGGGCTGAGGCGCCCCCGTCGGCGCGAGCCCGGCCCGAGCCGGTCACGGCGCACGGCAGGCCCGAGCCGGTCACGGCGGCGCGCACGGCTGGCCCGAGCCGGTCCACGAGGCGGCGCTCACGGCGGGTCCGAGCCGGCGCACGACGAGGACCCGGCTCGACAAGCTCCGGGTCCCCACCGCATGTACGCGAGGGCGCTGCAACCTACTCAGGGAAAACCTCGCGCCATGATCTCGCCGGCGCGGCTCCGCGCCCCCGTCGGCTACCAACCACAGCGGGGCGTTCGAGCCGGTCAGGCTGTGGCAAGGGTACGGCAGTCGCAGACTAGTGTCAGCGGTCGTCTACGACTCGGCCAGCGCCCGCTCCGCGGTCCACTCGCGCAGGAAGCGGGCGGTGTCCCCGGCGGCGAGCGGGCGCGCGAACAGGAAGCCCTGGCCGCTGTCGCAGCGCTCGCCGCGCAGCAGGTCGAGCTCGTGCGCCTGCTCGATGCCCTCCGCGAACGTCTCGATCGCGAGCGCCTTGCCGAGCTGCACGAGCGTGCGGATGATCGTCTCGCCCTCGTGGTTGTGGGTCATCTGGGTGATGAACGAGCGGTCGATCTTGAGCGCGTCCACGCACAGCCGCTGCAGGTGCGCCATCGAGGAGTAGCCCGTGCCGAAGTCGTCGATCGCGATGCGCACGCCCAGCCGCTTGATCGCGCTGAGGCGCGCCTGCGCCTGCTCGAGGTCGCGCATCAGCGCGGTCTCGGTGATCTCGATCGTGAGCGCCCCGGCCTCCAGGCCGCTTTCGGCGAGCGTGCGCTCGACGTCGTCCACCAGGCCGCCGTCGTCGAGTTGCCGTGCCGACACGTTGACCGCGACCCCGATCGCGAAGCCGAGCTCGCGCCAGCGCGTGCACTGGCGGCAGGCCTCCTGCAGCACCCATCTGCCGACCTCCACGATCAGCCCGGTGTCCTCCAGCAGCGGCACGAACTCGTTCGGCGCCACCACGCCGCGGCTGGGGCTGTTCCAGCGGATCAGCGCCTCCATCCCGGTGGGGCGCATCTCGTGCAGGTCGAAGGTGGGCTGGTAGACGAGGAAGAACTCGGCGCCCTCGAGCGCCGCGCGCAGGTCCATCTCCAGTTCCATGCGCGTCTGCACCGCCGTCTGCATGCCCGACTGGAACACCACGTAGCGATGGCGCCCGTCCCACTTGGCCCGGTACATGGCCACGTCGGCGTCGCGCAGCAGCTCGTCGGCGGACTCGCGCTCGCCGGCGGCGATGCCGATGCTCGCGGTCACCTGCAAGGCGCTCTGCGCGAAGCCGTCGATGCGGAACGGCTGGTCGAGCGCTTCCAGCACGCGCTGGGCGATCAGCTCGGGGCCGGAGGCGAACGACAGCTCGCTGACGATCACGACGAACTCGTCGCCGCCGAGGCGGCCGACGGCGTCGCTCTCGCGCACCACCGCGGTGAGCCTCGCGGCCACCGCGCGCAGCAGCTCGTCGCCGGCGGCGTGCCCGAGCGAGTCGTTGATCGCCTTGAAGTTGTCGAGGTCGACGAACAGCGCGGCCAGCGGCGCCCGGTCGCGCCGCGCGCGCACCATCAGCTGCTCGACGCGATCCAGCACCAGCGTGCGGTTGGGCAGCCCGGTGAGCGTGTCGTGGGTGGCGAGGAAGGCGAGCTCGCGCTGGCGGTGGGCGAGCTCGCGATCCGCGTTCTGGCGCTCGGACTCGAAGGACTCGCACATGCGCACCAGCGTCACGTTGAGGCTGCGCTGCAGCATCGCCAGCGCCTGCTCGAGCACCGCCGGCGCGAGCGCCAGCTCGCGCACGCACGCCTCCAGCACCTCGCGCGTGGCGTCGCCCCAGCGCAGGCAGCGCTTGGTGACCTCGTTGAGCGGCGCCGCGCGCTGCGAGGCGAGCTGGCCGAAGACCGCGGAGGCCTCCTGGCCGACTTCGCGCGCGGCCTGCGGCCCCTCGCCCGACATCCAGCGCGCGACCGCCACCGTGGAGACCGCCCCCACCTGGGCGAAGCGCTGCTCGACGGCGTCGTCCAGCTGGCGGCCCGACTCGCGCGTGCGCCGCATCATCGCCTCCACCACCTCGTCCGTGCGCGCCAGCAGCTCGCGGCCGAGCCGGCCGAGCTCGCCGGTCTGCTCGATTGTGCGCGCCGCCGACATCAGTCGAGCGGATCGGCAGCGGACGCCCGCGTCTTTACCGGTTGGCCGGTCGACCGCTTGCGTCTGCAACAGCCAACGGCTGCGCCGAGGCCACGCGCCGCAGCGCCTCGACCACCCGCGGATCGAACTGCGTGCCCGCGTGCGCGGCGAGCTCGCGCAGCGCCTGCGCCACCGGTATCGAGCGCCGGTAGGGACGGTCGGTGGTCATCGCGTTGTAGGCGTCGCAGCAGGAGATGATGCGCGCCTCCAGCGGGATCTGCTCGCCCGCCAGGCCGTCGGGGTAGCCGCCGCCGTCCCAGCGCTCGTGGTGGCAGCGCACCACCTTGCCCACGCTGCCCATGAAGCCGCCCACGCGATCCAGCATGCGCTGGCCCTCGACCGTGTGCGTCTTGATGATCTCCCACTCGCGCGGGTCGAGCTTGCCGGGCTTGTTGACGATCTCCTTCGGCACCGCGATCTTGCCGATGTCGTGGAGCAGCGCGCCGAACTCGACGAGGCGCTGGCGCTCGAGGTCGAGCGCCAGCTCGCGCGCCACCGCGAGCGCCAGCGCCACCACGTCCTTGCAGTGCTCGCCGGTGTAGCTGTCGTCGGCCTCGACCACGTCGCCGAGCAGCAGCGCGGTGCCGCGGTAGGCGTCGTTCAGCTCGATCAGCTGCTCCAGGCGCGCGCGGCGCTCTTTGGAGAACCAGCGCAGCAGGCCGAACAGCGGCAGGATCAGGAGCGCCGCCCAGGCCCGGCCCATGCTGGCGATCGCCACGCACAGCCCCAGCGGCGTGAGCGCCACGTCGATCAGGTACACCACGCGCCCCTCCGCCGCGAGCTCCGCGGCGCCGACGCCGCCGCACAGGCGTTCGCGCACGGCCGCCGCGCAGAAGTCGCAGGCGAGTTGGGCGCCCAGCGCGAGCGCCAGCACGCCCCAGCGCCCGTCGGGGCTGTGGTCGTGCGCCAGCACCAGCACCAGCGCCGGGCCGAGCGCGAACCAGCTGTTGCCGAGCGCCGTCAGCAGGCGGCTCGCGGGCAGCCGCCCGCCCAGCACCGCCGGCGCCATCGCCAGCGCCAGGGCCAGCGCCACCAGCAGCGGCACCAGCGACGCCGGCAGCACGAACAGCATCGGCACGAACAGCGCCTGGGTGGGCACGGTGAAGCCCGCGCCAACGTCGATGCGCACCTCGCCGCTGCACGCCACCATCGCCACATACAGCGCGGCGACCGGCAGGCTGGTCGGCGCCGGGGCCGCGAGCAGCGCCAGCGCGCCCGCGGCCAGCAGGAAGGCCGCGCCGACGATCAGCTCGGCGCGCAGTTCGGAGTCGACCACGCGCCGTCCGCGACCCTCGAAGGCCGCGCGCAGTCGCTCTGATTCGGTGTAGGCGTGTGCGGACATGCGCTGTCACGCTGCATATCGTCCGCGGCGCGGCGCAAGCACAGCCCTGGGCGCCCGCCCGCGCCTGTCATGCACGCGAGATTCGGATTCATGGAACTTGACGGCGCTTCGGCGCGGCTCCGCTCGTACAAGCGTCCGCAGCGCTTGCCAGCGGCGAGCGCGCCCCGCAAGCTGCGGGCACAGAACAACGGACTGACAAGGGCAAACCCGTCGTGAGGCGGGGACGCAAAGCCAGAGGTCTCGCAGCGAGACGGCTCGGCCGCCAGCACAAAGCACGGAGGCCCAGGTGTTCTCGTTCCCCGCATACCGCACTTCCCTGAAGTCCCATCTCGTCCACTGGCGCGCGCCGGTGCTCGCGGCGAGCGCGCTCGTGAGCGCCCTCGCCGCCCTGGCCGCCGGCGCGGCCCCCGCGCAGGCCGCGCTCATCAGCACCTCCGCGTGCAACGAAGCCCCGCTCTCGCAGCCGTTCGCGCGCTGGGGCGACGCCAGCTCCTACGAGCTCGTCGCCGGCGGGGACTTCGAGGGCGCGCTCGACGGCTGGACCCTCAGCGGCGGCGCGCAGCGGGTCGCCGGCAGCGAGCCGTACGGCGCCACCGGCGCGGTCGGCGCGTACTCGCTCGAGCTGCCGCAGGGCGCCTCCGCCGAGTCACCGTTCACGTGCGTGGACGCCGCCTATCCCACCTTCCGCTTCTTCGCGCGCAACCTCGGGCTGCTCTCGACGGTGGTCGTGCAGGTCGTCTACAAGACGCCTCTCGGCACCGTCTCGTTGCCGCTCGGCGCGGCCGCGTTGAGCGCCGACTGGCAGCCCACGTTGCCGATGCTAACCGGCTCGGTCGTCACCGGCCTGATCTCGGGCGGCACCGCGCAGGTCGCGCTGCGCTTCACCGCGCTCAGCGGCCACTCGCTGATCGACGACGTGTTCGTCGACCCGCGCATGAAGTAGGCGGCAGGGATCGCAGAGGCGCCGCCGCGAGGCCGCGCTCCGGGCGCGCGTTGGCGCGCGGCCGCAGGGGCGCCACCCCGAGGCGGCGCTCCGGGCGCGCGTTGGCGCGCGGCGCGCTCAGGCCGTGTATTCGGCTGGCGCCGGCGGGTCCTCGCGCGTGCTCGCCAGCAGTTCCAGCAGCTGCCGGCCGCTGGTGCCGCCGAGCACGCGCAGGCGGTGCAGGCGGTAGGGGTCGTCGCCCGGGTGCGCCCAGCCGGGCACCACCGTGGTGGAGCCGACGAAGCCGGCGGCCCTGACGGCGGCCACCACCGCGGCGTCGTACTGGCCCGAGGGGTAGCAGAACCAGTTCACCGGGATGTGGTAGCGGCTCCGCAGCGCCCGCCGCGCGCTCGCCACCTGGTAGCGCAGCTGCTCGGCGTCGAGCGTGATCAGCGCGGCGTGGCTGACGCCCTGCGTGTCCAGCTCCCAGCCCGCTTTCAGCAAGCCCCTGATCTGCCCCGGACCGAGCCCGCCCTGCGACGGCGGCAGCCCGGTCAGCTGCAGGTTCTCATCGCCCACCCAGCCGAGGCGCCGCAGCACCGGCAGCGCCTGCGTGAACTGCGAGTTGTAGCCGTTGTCGAAGCTCAGCACGATCGGCCTGCCCGGACCCAGCGGCACGCCGCGCCGCCAGTACGCCTGCACCTGGTCGAGCGTCACCGCGTGCCAGCCGGCGCGCGCCAGCGCCTGCATCTGTTCGGCGAACTCGGCCGGTTCCACGTACAGGCCGGGGAAGGGAGCGCCCGGCGGCGGCGCGGCGATCACGTGGTACATGAGGATCGGCACCGCGTCCGTGCCCGGCCTGCCGCTGCCCGCCCGCGCGCCCGTACGCGCGCTCGGGGACGGTCGCCTTGGCGCGCCGCGGCGGGCGTGTCTGCGTGCGGCCCGCGCAGGGGCACGCGCAGAGCCGGCGCGCGGGCTCGAACCCCCGCCCGCCAGCGTCACCGCCGCCGCCACCACCGCCGCGACCAGCACGAGCGCGCCTGCGGCTAGGCGCCGGCGACGGCGGATCGCTCGGCGACGCCGCTCGCGTCGCGCGCGCCGGGCTTGCACGTCCATCAGCGTCTCGAGGCGAGCCTGGGCATGGCGGGCCCGGCAACGATAGCCGAACGCCTATTCGGCTTCGGGTCCGACCTGCTCGATGAAGGCGGCCAGCGCGGCCACGTCTCCGGGGTGGCGCGCGAGGTGCGCGCGCGCGATCGCGGCGAGCATCGGTTTCGGGTCGTAGCCGCGGATCTCGTTGGCGCTGGGGTGCAGCAGGCCTTCGTGCAGGAAGCGTTCGTCGACGAGCACGCGACGGCCGTCCACGAGCGCTACGCGGTGTCCGGCGAAGCTCAGGAAGCTCGGTGCCACGTCGCCCGCCGCCTGCAGGTGACAGCTCGAGCAACCGTCGCTGACGATCAGCCTCGCGCCGCGTTCCACGCGCTGCTCCTGCGGCGTGAACGATTCGGTGACATAGCCGGGCACGCCGCCGCCATGGCGCGCGCCGCCGGCGCCGCAGCCGCCCAGCGCCGACACGAACGCGAGCGTCGCGAGCACCACGATACGCGGGGCTCGGGGCGGCCGAGCGCCCAATAGGAGAGAATCACCGGTATGCACGTGACCGCCAAGGCAGACTACGCCGTGCGCGCCGTCGTCGAGCTCGCCGGCTCGGCGCAGGGCTCGCCGCGCAAGGTCGACGAAGTGGCGAAGGCCCAGGGCATCCCGGTGTCCTTCCTCGAGAACATCCTCACGCAGCTCCGCTCCTCGGGGATCGTGCGCAGCCAGCGCGGTCCCGAGGGCGGCTACTGGCTCGCGCAGCCCGCCGAGGAGGTGAACCTCGCGCAGATCATCCGCGCGGTGGAGGGGCCGCTGGTGGGCGTGCGCGGCCAGCGGCCTGAGGAGGTCGAATACCTGGGCTCGGCCGAGAGCCTCAAGCACGTGTGGGTGGCGCTGCGCGCGAACCTGCGCAGCGTGCTCGAGAACGTCACCGTGGCCGACGTGGCGGCCGGCAAGCTGCCGGCGGAGATCATGGCGCTCACCAAGCACGAGGAAGCCTGGCAGACGCGCTGAGCCGGGTCTTCCTTGACCCAGGACGTCAACCTGTTCACGGCCTGGACAAATCTGCATTTCGTGTAAACTGGCGGGGCGCCGTCGCGGCCGATCGCGCAGTGCGCTCGCAGCGCGAGTCGGTTACGCTGTCAAGGGTCGCGATCGGCCACCTGTCAAGGGTATGAGCCGCCCCGACGTGCACGCGGTCATGCTCGCTCCCGGCCCGCGCCCCCAACGCAAAAGGAGACCTGCACCGATGCCCCCGACCACAGCCGCGCCATCCTCGTCGACCGCCGTCGCCACCGACGCCGCCGAGGCGGCCGTCGAGGCGATCGCCGGCGCGGCCAAGCAGGACGTGACGTTCTCGCTGGCGCTCAACCAGGACCAGAAGGACATTCGCGAGTGGGTGCACGGCTTCGCCGCCGACGTGATGCGCCCGGCCGCCCACGAGTGGGACGAGAAGGAGCAGACGCCGTGGCCGATCATCCAGGAGGCCGCCAAGATCGGGCTCTACGGCTTCGAAGGGCTCGCGCAGTTCTTCGCCGATCCCACCGGCCTGACGTTGCCGATCGTCAACGAGGAGCTGTTCTGGGGCGACGCCGGCATCGGCATGTCGATCATGGGCACCGCGCTGGCGGTCGCGGCGATCTTCGGCCAGGGCAGCGGCGAGCAGATCGGCGAATGGATCCCGCGCTGCTTCGGCAGCGTCGACGACGTCAAGGTCGCCGCCTTCTGCGCCTCCGAGCCCAACGCCGGCTCGGACGTGTCCGGCGTGCGCACGACCGCCAAGTTCGACGAGGCGGCGGGGGAGTGGGTGCTGAACGGCCAGAAGGCGTGGGCGACCAACGGCGGCATCGCCGACGTGCACGTGGTGATCGCCTCGGTGGATCGCGAGCTCGGCGCGCGCGGCCACGCGGCGTTCGTGGTGCCGATGAGCGAAGCGAAGGGGATCGCACAGGGCTCGAAGGTGTCCAAGCACGGCCTGCGCGCGTCGCACACGGCCGACGTCTTCCTGGACGACTGCCGCGTGCCCGCGGGGCACGTGCTCGGCGGCAAGGACAAGCTGGAGGAGCGTCTGGCGCGCGTGCGCGAGGGCAAGAAAGGCAACTCCCAGGCCGCCATGCAGACGTTCGAGTCCTCGCGCCCGACCGTCGGCGCGCAGGCGCTGGGAATCGCCCGCGCCGCCTACGAGTACGCGCTCGAGTACGCCAAGGAGCGCGAGCAGTTCTCGCGCAAGATCATCGAGAACCAGGCCGTCGCGTTCACGCTCGCGCGCATGAAGCTCGAGATCGACGCGGCCCGGCTGCTGGTGTGGCGGGCCTCGTGGATGGGCCGCAACCAGGTCCCCTTCGAGAACGCCGAGGGGTCGATGTCGAAGCTCAAGGCCGGCGAGGTCGCGGTGTGGGTCACAGAGCGCGCGATCCAGATCCTCGGCGGCAACGGCTACACGCGCGAGTTCCCGGTCGAGCGCTGGCACCGCGACGCCAAGATCTACGACATCTTCGAGGGAACCGCGGAGATCCAGCAGCTCGTGATCTCACGCGCGATCTCGGGCATGCACATCAAGTAGCCGCCGTCCGCGCCGGCGCGCCCGCGCCCGCGCCCCGTCCGCGCGCCCGCGCCCCCCGCGCCGTCCGGGCGTCCTCGTCAGCGCGCGCCCGCGCCCCCGTCGAGCTCCCCGTCCGCGCGCCCGCCAGGGTTGACAGCAGTGCGCCCCGCCAATACGGTCTTGCGCGAGAGCGGGGACAGCGCGTGGGGAGATCGTTCGGGAGCACGCCGGGCGAAACGTCGACGTTGCTCCGCGGAGGGAAACAGGCGCTCGCGCGACTGCGCGTTCAGCGTTCGCGGGCGTCGCGAATGGACAATGGAGGCAGACGATGAACGGAAGGATTCCTGGAAGGGTCGCGACGTTCGCGGCGGCGCTGCTCGCATGCGGCGCGTTGACGGCGATCGCCGCGAGCGCGGCGGGCGCGAAGACCGTATACGACAACATCCCCAAGGTGCTGCCGGCGAACTTCGCCTCGATCGGGTTCGAGGCGACGTCCACGTCGGAGTTCGGCGGCGAGGTCGAACTGACGAAGGTCTCGGCGAAGAAAGCGGCGAACCTGACGGTGACGGCGGTGATGAGCAGCTGGGCCTGTCAGAGCGGCAGCTGGTACGCGCACGACTGCGAAACAACGCCCGGAGCGACGTTCAGCTGGCCGATCACGCTGAAGCTCTACAGCGTGGGCGGCAGCGGCGAACCGGTCGGGCCGATCGCGGAAGAGACGCAGACCTTCGCGATCCCCTACCGGCCGTCGGCGAGCCCGCAGTGCAAGGGCGAACTGGCCGGCACCTGGTGGTCCACGGCGGGCCGCGGCAAGCACCAGACGCACGCCTGCTCCAACGGGATCGCCGCGGCGATCACGTTCGCGCCGGTGCGCGTGGCGGCGCCCACGCCCAAGCAGCTGATCGTCAGCCTCGCCTACGACACCGAGACCTACGGCGCCCACCCGACGGGCGAAGAAGGCCCGGAGAACTCGCTGAACGTGGCGCTCAGCGAATCATGGGAAGGCACGCTCTCGCGCGGCTCGCAGCCGACCGAAGGGCTGTACGCCAACTCCGCGTGGAACGAAATGTACTGCGGCAGCTCGGGCTCGCTGGGTACGTTCGCGTTCACCGGCACCTGCTGGGGCCCCGAAGGCGGCTACCAGCCCGTGATCAAGGTCTCCGGCTGAGTCCAGGCTCGCGCCAGGCCGGCCGCGGATGCGAGGACCCCGCCCAGGCGGGGTCCTCGTGCGGCGCAGCTCGGGTCCTCATGGCGCGCGGCCACGGCGCTCCTCGACACGCGGGCGGCGCGGCGCCGGTCGACCGCTGCGTCCGCGCGGCCGGCTGCGGCCGGCCCTCTACCAGGCCTGTCCGGCGCCGCAGTGGGGGCAGCTGACCGTGGTCGAGACCTCGGCGCTGAACAGGTAGCCGCACTGGCAGCTGTAGGAGGCGCGGTCCACCGGGCCGCCGGCCTCGCGCACGCGCTGGACCTCGGGATCGGGGCGCGCGGCGGCGCTCGGCTGTGGCGCCGGGGCGCCGCCGCCCGCGCGCCGGGCGCTGCCGCGGCGGCGCGCTCGGCGCGGCTCACGCAGGGGGTGCAGGAGGCTCGCTCTCATCGGTGCTCACCGTCTACAACGTCATCCACGGGCAAAGGTTTCGCCCTGCACGCCCGCTTTCCTCGTGCAATGCCGCCCGGCGGGGCGGCGGCAGCCGCGGGCCAAGACGCAAGCGCGGGCCCGGACGGCGGCGCGAGCGGGAAGCCGCGGCGGCGGATGCGGCGGGCGGAGATGCGCCGGGCGCCCGGCCCGGCACGGAGCAAAACGGCGTTTGCGATACTTGCTGGCCGTGGATCCGTCACGCAAGCGCAGGTTGCGCCTGGTCGCGGCGCTCGGCGCCGCGGTGGTGCTGGCCAGCGCGCTGATGTACACGAGCTTCAGCGCGGCGAGCCCGGCGCTGTCGCCCAGCGAGCTGCTGCACCAGGCGCAGCCGGGTCGCAGCTACCAGCTCACCGGCATGGTCGTGAGGGGCTCTGTGCACCGCGAAGGGGAAGTGCTCCACTTCAGCGTCGAGGACCGGGCCGGCGGCTCGCAGGTGGTGCTCGCCTACACCGGCACCGTGCCGGACCCCTTCCGCGAAGGCCGCGAGGTGATCGTCACCGTGCACAAGCAGGGAGGACGCTACGTGGGAGAACGCAACTCGCTGATCACGAAGTGCCCGTCCAAGTACAAGACCGCTCCGCCGAGCGAGAACCAGAACTCCTGAGTGCTCGCCCGCCCCGCCGGCAAACGCGATCCGCGGCGTAGACGCTGATGGCCGGCCTCGGCTTCGCATGCCTGCTGCTGGCGCTGGGCGTGTGCGCCTACGGCGTCGCCACCTCGCTGTACGGCGTCCGCAGCGGGCGGCTCGAGTATGTCGACTCCGGCCGGCGCTCGATCTACGCGCTCGCGGGCGTGCTGACGGTCGCGGTGCTGGTGCTGGAGATCGCCTTCGTCGGCGACGACTTCGCCTTCAACACGGTGGCGGACACCTCGAGCCGCACCACCCCCGGCCTGTACAAGGCGGCGGCGATCTGGTCCTCGCAGGAAGGCTCGCTGCTGGTGTGGGCATGGCTGATGTCGCTGTGGTCGAGCCTGGCGCTGTTCCTCACGCGCAAGCACATGCGCGACGTGGCCGCCTACGCGACGGCCGTGATGCTCGGCTTCGGCGCCTTCTTCGTGTTCCTGATGGTCGCCTACGCCAACCCGTTCGCCACCACCTCGCCGGCGCCGGCGGAAGGCGTGGGCCTGGACCCGCTGCTGCGCTTCCCCGCGATGATGATCCACCCGCCGATCCTGTACTCCGGCTACACGCTGTGCACGATCCCGCTGGCCTTCGGCATCGGCGCGCTGCTGGCGCGCAGGCTGGACGCCGACTGGATCAGGGCGATCCGCCGCTTCGCCTTCGCGGCCTGGCTGTTCCTCGGCGCCGGCGTCATGCTCGGCGCGCTGTGGTCCTACTCGGAGCTCGGCTGGGGCGGCTACTGGGGCTGGGACGCGGTCGAGAACGCGGCGCTGCTGCCGTGGCTGACGGGAACCGCCTTCCTGCACTCGCTGATGATCCAGGAGAAGCGGGGGATGCTGAAGGTGTGGAACGTGTCGCTGGTGCTGGCCACCGGCACGCTCGCGGTCATGGGCACCTTCCTGGTGCGCAGCGGCATCCTCGACTCGATCCACGCCTTCGGCGGGCACACGCTGGGGGTGCCGTTCGTGATCCTGATCGCGGCGCTGATCGCGGGCTCGATCTACCTGGTCGTCTCCCGCCGCTCGCTGCTGCGCAGCGAGCACCGCCTCGACTCGCTGCTCTCGCGCGAATCCATGTTCCTGGCCAACAACATCGTGCTCGTCGGTCTCTGCTTCGTGATCCTGTGGGGCACCTACTTCCCGCTGATCTCCGAGGCGCTCACCGGCAAAGAAGCCTCGGTCGGCCCGCCCTGGTTCGACCGCTACACCGTGCCGCTGGCGCTGGTGCTGGTGGCGCTGAGCGGCGTCGGCCCGGTGATCGCGTGGCGGCGCGCCACGCTCGCCAACGCCCGGCGCAACTTCCTCGCGCCGCTCGCCTGCGCGCTGCTCACGCTGCTCGCGCTGCTGGGCGCCGGCGTGGACGGCAGGCCGCTGGCGCTCGCGATGTTCTGCTGCGCGGCCTTCGCGCTCGGCAGCGTCGGGCAGGAGTTCTTCCGCGGCGCGCGGGCGCGCCGCGCGATGGCCGGCGAGCCGGCGCCGCTCGCGCTGGTGGCGCTGGTGCGGCGCAACCGCCGCCGCTACGGCGGCTACATCGTGCACGTGGGCATGGCCGTGCTGTTCGTCGGCGTGGCCGCCTCCTCGTCTTTCGAGCACGTCAACGAGCTGTCGCTGTCGCCCGGCCAGAGCGCCCGCGTGGGCGCCTACTCGGTTCGCTACGTGCGTCCCACCGCCACCGTCACGCCCAAGTACGACGCCGCTCACACCGGCTCCACGCTGAGCCTCGGCGCGGTGCTCGACGTGACCAGGGATGGGCGCCACGTGGCCACGCTCCGGCCCAGCGAGGGCTTCTACTCCTCCGGGGAAGCAGCGCAGGGCTCGGTCGGAAGCCTGCTCGGGGGACAGCCGGTCAGCCACGTGGCGATGGACCTCACGGTCGCGCGCAACGTCTGGACCGCGATCCAGCCTGACATCGAAACGCCGGCGCTGAAGCGGATCGTGACCGTCGGCAACCGCACGCTGCCGCCCGAAGACGGGATCGTGGCGGTGGCCTATCTGGCGCGCGAATACCTCAAGCACCGCCCGCGCGCCGAATTCAACCTGATCGTCTCGCCCATGGTGATGTGGATCTGGATCGGCGGCCTGATCGTCATCGGCGGCGCGCTGATCGCGATCTGGCCGGCGCCGGCGAGGGTTCGCGCCCGTGTCGGCGCGGGCGCCCGGCCGCGCACCGTGCGCGGGCTGGCGCGCGTCTGAAGCGCATCCGCTCGCGCGCGCCATGGCCGTGCTGGTCGTCATCCTCACGCTGCTGGTGCTGGCAGCCGTGCTCGCCGTGATCAGCGCGCCGATCCGTGCGGCGCGGGCGCGCCGGGAGGCCGCCGGCGGCGCCGCCCCCGCCGGTGGCGACGCGGAGGAGGCGCTGGCCGCGCGCACGCTGGAGGACCTCGAGGCCGCGCGCGAGGCGAAGTACCGCGAGATCCGCGACGCCGAGCTCGACTATCGCACCGGCAAGCTCTCGCGCGAGGACTACGGCGCGATCGACGCCGAGCTGCGCGCGGAGGCGATCGAGATCCTGGACCGCCTCGAGCGGCTCAAGCCCACGGACGCTTGAGCAGCACGAACGCGTTCAGGAAGAACAGCACGGCGAAGAAGATCGTCCAGCGATTGAGGTTGCGCTCGACCATCGAGCCGCCGCCCAGCGGACCCGTGCCGCTGCCCACGCCGAAGGCGCCGGACAGGCCCGAGTCCTTGCCGGAGTGCATCAGCACCAGCAGGACCAGGATCACCGCGAAGGCGACCTCGAGCACCGAGAGGACGGTTTCCATCGTCCGGGAAGCGTAGCGCCTCGGCGGCGGCCGCGTGCCCGCACGGACGCTCCTGCCGCAAACGGGCCGGACGCCGGTGCGGCGGACGGGGCAGGAGCACCCACGACCGGCATCGAAAAGCGCCGTAGCGGCGGTGTCGGCGCCTTCTGCCGTGCAGGTCGCTACGGTCTTGCCCGCACGCATGGATCGCATCACGGCGATACGTCGGCGCGATTACGATTCCTTTACGGGTTCGTGGTTGGCTGCCGATAAGAATCCCGGTGGGCGTACCCCGCGTTCGTGGGCATGCTGCGCCATCGACGACCATGGGAACCGCCCGCAGATGAACGACCTTCGCTCATGCAGCCGATGAACCACGCCCGCAGGCGTGCGGTGCGCGCGATCCTCTCTGCGCTCGCCGGCGGCGGCATCACCGCGACCGGCGTCGCCGCGGCGCTGCCCGCGAGCGCCGTGGCCGGCGGCTCCGGCTCGGCCGGCGGCGGCGCCGAAACGGGAGCCAGCTCGCAGGAAGCGGCTTCCGGGGAATCGTCGACCGGCACGACCACGACCACGCCGCCGCCGAGCGCCGCGCCCACCGAAACCACCGCGACCACCACCGTGGTCACGACGCCCGAAGCGAGCACCACGCCCACCGCCACGGTGCCCGCGAGCACCACGCCGAGCACCGAAACGACTGCCACCACGCCCAGCGAGCCCGCGCCGGAAGCGCCCAAAGTGGTGCTCAAAAGCAAGCAGCAGGCGAGTCCGGGCAGCGCCGCCGGCGCGAACGCCACCACCACCCCCCCAGGCGGCGCCGGCGCCAAGCCCAAGAAGAAGCGGGCCGCGGGCAAGTCCAAGGCGTCGGGGCGCAACGGGGTGGCGGCCTCGCCGCAGGCGATCGCCGCGGAGGCGGGTGCGCTGGCGGCGATCCTGGCCTCCAGCGAAGCTTCCGACCAGGCGCTCGCGTTCTACCGCATCCCGCTGTTCCTGCTGCCGATCTACAAGGCCGCGGCCGTGCAGTACGGCGTCCCCTGGCAGATCCTCGCGGCGATCAACGAAATCGAGACCGACTACGGCAGCGACCAGTCGGTGTCCACCGCCGGAGCCGTCGGCTGGATGCAGTTCATGCCGAGCACCTGGCTCCAATACGGCGTCGACGCGCTCAACGCCGGCTACGCCGACCCGTACAACCCCGTCGACGCGGTGTTCGCGGCGGCCCGCTACCTGCGCGCCGCCGGCGCCGCCACCAACCTGCGCGCGGCGATCTTCGCCTACAACCACTCCGACGAATACGTCGAATCGGTGCTGCTGCGCGCGAAGCTGATCTCGAGCTACCCGAAGGCCGTGATCGCCACGCTCACCGGCCTCGTCGACGGCCGCCTGCCGGTGACCGGCAGGCGCCTGTCGTGGCAGCCGCTGGACGCCGGCGCGGCGAGCGCGCCGAGCTCCAACGCGACCGCCGCGGCCTCGGCGCTCGCGCCGGGGGCGGCGGCAAGCGCCGCCGCGCCTGCGACCGGCGCCGCGAGCGAAGCCGCCGGCGCCGCCACGGAAGCGACGGGCTCCTCGTCGACGCCCGGCTCGACCGCCGCTCCCGCGCCGAGCGCCGCGGCGGCCGCCGCCACGGCCCGCAAGCGCGCGCACGCGCGGCCCCTGCAGATGGTGGAACTGCTGAGCTCTCCCAACGCCGCGGTGGTGGCCGTGCAGGACGGACGCGTGGTGCGCATCGGCCACTCGCGCAAGCTCGGCCGCTACGTGGTGCTGCGCGACGTCTACGGCGACGTGTTCACCTACGCCGGGTTCGGCAGCGTGGCCTCCAGCTACTCGCTGCCGAAGGCACCCGGCTCGCGCCTGCGCTCCGCGGCCGTGCAGGCCGCCAGCACGCACGGCCCGGCGCCCTCGCAGCCGGCCAGCGCGGGCACGCAGCCGCCGGTCACCCTGCACGTCAAGACGCCCGCGAGCCAGCCCGCGGACGGCGGGCGGATCTCGCTGCGCGAGAGCTCCGAAGAAGGCCCGCCGGCAGGCATGGGCAGGCCGCGGCTGTTCGCCCATCCCGGCAACCCGGACGCGCGCGCCGCCAAGGCCGCCGCCGCGGCCAGGCGCCGGCGGCGGAGCAGCGCCGGGCACCGCCTGCCGCTGCGCGCCGGGGCGGTGGTGGCCAGCGGCACCGTGCTGGGCCGCGTGAGCGTGCCGCCCGGCGCGCGCGACGGGCACCTGCGCTTCGCCGTGCGCCCGGCGGGCGACACGGAAACGGTCAACGCCGGGCCGATCCTGTCGAACTGGGCGCAACTGCAGACGGCGCTTCACCCGCGGGGAGCGAAGGCGGCCGACGCGCTGCTCGGCGCGACCGCCAGCGACGTGCTGCTGCTCTCCAAGGCCCAGCTCGAGCGGGCGGTGCTCGCCGATCCCGGCGTCAAGCTCGACGCCTGCGCGCGCCGCGAAGTGGCCGCGGGAGCCGTCGACAGGCGCGTGCTGGCGGTGCTCGAGTTCCTGTCCCGCAGCGGCCTGCAGCCGACCGTGTCGGCGCTGCGCTGCACGCGCCGCAGCGACGCGCTGGCGGCGTCACCGGCCGGCGCGCTCAGCGGCGAGGAGGCTGACATCTCCGCGATCAACGGCACGCCGATCGCCGGGCATCAGGGGGCCGAATCGATCACCGAGCTCACGATCCGCACGCTGCTCGCCCTGCCGAAGGAGTTCGTGCCCCACGAAATCGCCAGCCTCATGAGCTTCCCCGGCGCGGCCAGCACGCGCGCCGCCGCCAGGGACTGGAACCGCATCCACATCGCCTTCCGCGCGCCGGCAAGAAGGTCCACGCTCGCGCCGTCGGCCGCGGCGCGGGTGGCGCACTCCGCCCGCGCGGGGCGCACCGCGCCCCTGCCGGTGGTGAGCACCAGCCCGCTCGACGCGGCCCAGTGGAGCCAGCTGATGGTGCGCGTGGGCGCGATCCCCGAGCCTGCGCTGCGCGACAAGCCCAGCTCCGCCGCGGTTCCCGACCCCACGCGCCCGCGCCGGCGCTCAGCCGGTTGACGCGCTCGGTTTGAAGGCCGCCCGCAGCTTGCTGCGGCACTTGCTCTCCGCGAGCGTGAAGTTGGGGCTGCTGATGTTGATGCCCTTGGTGTCGAAGATCGGGCCCTTGCCCGAGGTGTTCGGTTCGGGCAGGGGAATGCCGGAGCTGCGCATGCAGGCGGCGAAGGCCGACAGCGCGCTCTTGAACTTCGGGTTGCGGTAGCGGTCGCCGGGTTGCCCGATGCCGCCGCCCGGCAGCCCGCCGCACTTCTTGACGGCCGCTTCGTACTTCGCTTTGCTGACGCCGGAGGGCAGTTTCGGCGCGCCGGCGCCGCCCGGCAGCCCGCCGGGGGCGTGATGCCGGCCGGGCGTGCGCTCGGGCAGCGTGACGCCGTTCTTCTGCAGGCATGCGCGCAGCGCGCGGAAGCGCCCGGCGGCCGCGGCGGCGGCGAGCGTGCCGCCGGGCGCGGAGCTCGTGGTTGCGGCCTTCGCGCTCGTCGTGGTGCTCCCCGCGCCGGAGGAGGAGCTGCCCGAGGAGCCGCATGCGGCCAGCGCGAGGCCGGCGAGCACCAGCGCGACGATCGCGAGCGCGGACCTGCTGCGTTTGCTGTGGATGTGAGCCATGACTTCCTTTGTCGTGTTGTGCTGGTTCGCGGACGGCGCCCCTCGAGCGCACGTCCCATGTACGCGACTGTACCTAGCCGCCACTTCCGAAGAGCGCGCTTGCGCCGCCGGCCCCGCCTGCGCGCGCGCCGGTCGCGCCGAACAGGGCGGCCAGGCCGCCGCCGCTCGAACCGACGCTGATCGATTCGGCGCTGACCGCGCCGTTCGAGCCCGTGCTGCCGGTGATCGTCACGGTTTCGCCCGGACGAATCGCCTTGACGCTCGAGCTGACGGTCTTGTGGACGCTCGTGGCGGCCGAGGTCTCGACCTTGATCGTGTTGCCTTCGGAGTTGGTCACGTAGAGGGTGTGGCCGGACAGGTAGGCGACGGTCCCCGCGGTGGGCCGGCCGGCGCCTGCCGCTCCGCCGCCGAAGAGGCCGCTTGCACCGGCGCTCGCGCCGGAGCGCGCGGCGCCCGTCGAGCTGGCGCCGCGCAGCGCGGCAAAGCGCGAGGCGAGGCTCGAGGCGGCGCCGGCGGAGCTCGAGGAGGAGGAGGTTTCGCCCTTCTCCACGAGCACCCCGCCGATGAAGCCGCAGGCGGTCAGCAGCACGCCGAGCAACGCCAGGGCAAGCGGGTTCCCGCCCACCCCGAGCAGGCGCCGGCGCGGCCGGGGCGGCAGCTGGACGGGATCTTCGAGCCACTCCTCCTCGTCGAAGCCGTCGTAGGCCTCCTCCTGCGGCGGCTGCTCGGAGGCCTGCTGGGGCTGCCCGCCCTGCAGGACGCTGCTCTGGACGGTCGGTTGCTGATCGGGCATCACGGGCTCCTGTTGGGGGGAAGATGGGTCACTCAAAGCGAAGCGCCTCGATCGGTCGCAGGCGGGCTGCGCGCGCGGCGGGGTAGGTGCCGAAGAACAGCCCCGACGCCAGGGCCGCGCCGAAGGCCAGGAAGATCGAGTAGCCGGCGATCTGCGGATGCACGCCTGCGATCTCGAACTGACTGCCGATCACCCCGGCGGCCACGCCGGCGATCCCACCGAACAGCGACACCAGCACCGCCTCGGTCAGGAACTGGGTGAGGATGTCGCTGCGACGCGCGCCGACGGCCTTGCGGATGCCGATCTCGCGCGTGCGCTCGGTGACGCTCACGAGCATAATGTTCATCACGCCGATGCCGCCGACCAGCAGCGAGATCGCGGCGACCTCGCCGAGCAGCGTGGTGAACACGCTGCTCGTGGAGCTCGAGGTTTCCAGCAGCGAGCCCTGGTTCAGGACGCTGAAGCCGGGTTCGGCGGTGTCCTTGATCTTGTGACGTTCCTCGAGGACCGTGGTGACCTGCGCTTCGGCGGCGTTGAGCGTGGATTCCGACTTCGCCTGGACGGTGATCGAGTCGATCGGGCCGGTGCCGGTGAGCGAGTCCTGCACCGTGGTGATCGGCGCCATCACCACGTCGTCCTCGTTGGTGAACCCGTTCGTTCCCTTTTTCGCGAGCACGCCCACGACTTCGTAGTTGCTGCCGTTGACCTTCATGCTCTGCCCCACGGCGCTCTCCCCGGAGAACAGTTCCTGCACGACTTCCTGCCCGATCACCGCCACCCGACGGTGCTTGCTGACGTCTTCGGAGGTGAAGGAGCTGCCTTCGGCGACCTTGTAGGCGTGCGCCGTCAGGTATGACGGGGTGGTGCCCACGAAAGAGGTCGGTTCGAAGGTGGTGGCGTTGTAGGCGAGAGTCACGTCGCCGGCGTCCACGACGGGCGAGGCGCTCTTGACGTCCGGGGCCAGGCTGGGGCTCTGGAGCGCTTGCGCGTCGGCCTTCGTCAGCGAGATCGTCGCGGCGGCGCTCGCCCGCAACCCCCCGCGGAAGGCACCGCTGGACTGCACCACCAGCACGTTCGTGCCGAGGCTCTGGATCGTCGACTGGACCGCCTTGGAGGAGCCGTTGCCAACCGCGATCAGGACGATCACCGAGGCGACGCCGATCGTCATGCCGAGGATCGTCAGCCCGGAGCGCAGCTTGTTGGCGGTGATGCCGCTCCAGGCGATGCGCAGCATCTCGGGACCGATCACGGCCGGGCCTCGACGATCGCGCTGCCCTCGGGACGGTGGCCGGTCTTCTGCGAGCGCAGCGCCGGCGGCGGGTCGTGCACGCCGAGCGTGCGCCGGTCTTCGACGACCTGCCCGTCGCTCAGGCGGACGATGCGCTTGCTCTGCACTGCGACGTCCGGCTCGTGCGTGATCAGCACCACGGTGCGGCCTTCTTCGTTCAGGCGCGCGAAGATCCGCAGCACGTCCTCGCTCGAACGCGAGTCGAGGTTTCCCGTCGGCTCGTCCGCGAGGATCAGCGAAGGGTTGGTGACGATCGCGCGCGCGACCGCCACCCGCTGCTGCTGGCCGCCGGAGAGCTCGGAGGGCTGGTGATGCAGCCGGTGGCCCATGCCGACCGAGCGCAGCGCATGCTCGGCCCGCCGGCGGCGCTCCGCGCCGCGCAGGCCCGCATAGGCGAGCGGCAGCTCCACGTTCGCGAGCGCGCTCGTGCGCGCCACCAGGTTGAAGCTCTGGAAGACGAAGCCGATCTTGCGGTTGCGCAGGTCCGAGAGGTCGTCCTCGTCCATCTGGCGGATGTCCACGCCGTCGATCAAATAGCGCCCGGCGGTGGGGACGTCGAGGCAGCCGAGGATGTTCATCAGCGTGCTCTTGCCGCTGCCGGAGCTGCCCATGATCGCCACGAGGTCGCCGGTCTCGATTCGCAGCGACACGCTGCGCAGCGCTCGCACCCGGATCTGACCGAGGTCGAAGACCTTGCTGACCTTGTCGACCTCGATCAGCGGACGGCGCGGGCGGGGCCGCGCGTGGGCGCCCGGCTGCGCGATCGGCTCGCGGCGCACGAGCGGCTTCGTGCGCGGCGTTCGCGCAGCGGGCCCGCGCGCGCGCAGGGGCCGTCGCATCAGCCGCCGCCCCTGAAGAGCGCCGCGCCGCCGCCGGGCAAGCCGCCTGCCCCGGCGGCGCCGCCGAGCCCGCCGGCTGCCGCGCCAAGACGGCTCGCCAGGCGCGAGCTGAGGCTGCCCGCGCTCGAGCTCGTCGTGCTGGCCGCCGGCAGGACCACCGTTTCGCCGGCCTTCAGGCCGCTGAGGACGATCGTCGAGCTGTTGCCCGCCAGCCCCGTGACCACGCGCCGGCGCGCCTGCTTGCCGCCGCGCTCCACGGTGACCTCGTCGGCGGTGATCGCGGAGGTCGGGACGTTGAGCCCTTCCGCCTGCTCGATCACGACTTCTGCGGTCGCGCTCATTCCCAGCTTGATCCCCGCCGCGAGCTGGTCGAGCTGGAAGGTCACGTCGTAGCTCACCGCGCCGCTGCTGCTCGTCGAGGTCAGCCCGACTTCACTGACGTGCGCCGCGAGCTTCGTGCCGTTGAGGGCTTCGACGGTCACCGTCGCGATCTGGCCGTCCTTGACGCTGCCGACTTCCGCTTCGCTCAGCGGCACGACGAGCTGCATCGAGCTCAGGTCGCTGAGGACGGCGAACGAGCTGGAGGAGCCGGTGGACCCCGTGGAGGACGAGCTGGCGCTCGACGTGCCGGTGGCCGCCCGCGCCGCCGCGGCGCCGGTGGCTCCCGTCGCACTCGCCCCCGTGGCGCTGGACGAGCCGGTCGAGCTCGTCGCCCTGGTGGTGCCGCTGCCGGAGACCACTTCGCCCACCTGTCCGGTGAGCGAGACGATCGTGCCAGTCTCCGGGGCGTACAGCCTGGTGTCCTGCACCGACTGCTCGTCGCTGTGGACCGTCAGCGCGTCGCTCTTGACCGCGGCTTTCGCCGAGGCCAGGTTCGCTGCGCGGGTGGCTGTGCTGATCGCGGTTTTAGCTGCCGGCGAGCCCGAGCTCGGTTCCGCGGACTTGCCGGTGGCTTCCCCGCTGGACGGACGCGTCGCGCCCGTCGAGGTCGTGGATCTCGTTCGCTTGCCGGAGGTCGTGGTCGTGCTGGGCGTGGTCGTCGTGCCCGGCGCGGTGGTGCCGGCGGGCGTCGTGGTGGCAGCCGGTGTCGTGGTGGGCGTCGTCGTGGTGGGTGTCGTGGTGGGCGTCGTGGTGGTGGGCGTCGTGGTGGCGGCCGGTGTGGTGCTCGCCGGCGCGCCGACGCTTGGGCTGGAGACGGTGGGCGTCGTGGCCGTCCCCGTCGGGGTGCCTGCCGCGGGGGCCTGGGCGGTGTCGGCGGCGGGCGAGTAGGCGGTGTCCTCCACCGAGGCGGCGGCGGCGGTGGCGGCGGCGCCGTTGGCGCTCGATGCAGAGCCTTCACCGTCGGTTTCTTCCTCCTGGGCGAGGTTCGCTTCGGCCGCCTGCAGCGCTGCCTTTGCCTGTTCGAGGGTGACTTCGGCGCCCTGCGGGTCGAGCGTGGCGAGCAGCTGCCCCTGCACCACGTGCTGGCCCTGTGATACGTAGATGTGGGTGACGGTGCCGGCGGTCTTGAAGCCGAGGTCGAGCTGGCTGGCCGCCTGCAGGTTGCCGGCGCCGGAGACGGTGGACTGCACCACGCCGCGGCTCACCTCGGCGGTGCGGGTGACGCTCGCCTGGCTGCTGGAGGGCGGCCCCACCACCAGCACGGCGGCGGCGATCGCGCCGGCACAGAGGGCTCCCAACGTGCAGACGACCCAGGATCCCTTCGCGCGCTTGGACATCGTCTCTCCGTTGGATCGTGGGCTCGACCCGTAAGACGGGTCGAAGAAAGCCCACAAGCAGGGATAAATGTTCGCTGGGCGCTCGTCTCCTCGCCGCCTTTGCGGACGCCTGCCGCTCTGCGATGATCGAGCCGATGGCCACCTATGGCGGCATCGATCTCGGCGGCACCAAGATCCAGGCCGCGATCGTCGACGAGGTCAACAACGTGGTGGGGGCGGCTCGCCGCGAGACCCCCGTGAGCGGGGGGCCGGCCGGCGTGGCAGCCGAGATGGAGACCGCGTTGCGCGACGCCGCCAAAGCCGCGGAGGTGGCGCCCGAGGAGCTCGCCGGCGTGGGCGTGGGCTCGCCGGGGACGGTGCAGGACGGCAACGTGACGAGCGCGCGCAACCTGCCCGGCTGGGACGGCACCTTCCCGCTCGCGGACACGCTCGCCGCCGCGCTCGGCTGCCGCGTGCAGGTGGGCAACGACGTGCAGGTCGCCACGGTCGCGGAGTTCGAGCTGGGGGCCGGGCGGCTGTACGACTCGCTGCTCGGGGTGTTCTGGGGCACGGGGGTGGGCGGGGGGCTGATCCTCGACGGGCAGCCCTGGGTGGGACGCGGCGGGGCCGGCGAGATCGGGCACGTGGTGGTGGAGATCGACGGCGCGCGCTGCACCTGCGGTCGGCTTGGCTGCATGGAGGCCTACGCCGGGCGCGCCTCGATGGAAGCGCACGCGCGGCGCCTGCACGAGGAGAAGGGTCGCAAGACCGACCTGTTCAAGCTGATGGACGAGCACGGCCGCACCCGCTTGACGAGCGGCATCTGGGCGCGGGCGCTCGAGCGCGGCGACAAGCTCGCGATCCACACGCTCGAGCGGGCGGTGAGGGCGCTCGGCGCGGGCGTCGCCTCGGTCGTGAACGTGCTCGACGTGGAAGGCGTGATCGTCGGCGGCGGGCTGGGGGTGAGGCTCGGGCACCCCTATGCCAAGCGCATCGCCGAGGCGATGCAGCCCCACCTGTTCGCCGACTCGCGCCCGCCCCACGTGCACGTGGCCGCGCTCGGCGACCTCGGCGGGGCGATCGGCGCCTCGCTGCTGGTGCGACCCGCTACAGCCCCACCACGGTGATCGCCACCAGCGCCAGCGAGAGCGTGGAGGTGACCGCCACGGTGACGGCGGCGGCGGCGTCGAGCAGGCCGCGGCTGCGCCGCTCTCCCATCACGTGCGCGGAGCGCGCCAGGCGCCAGATGAAGAACAGGTTGATCGGCAGCAGGAAGCCGTTGACGACCTGCACGCCCACCAGCAGCGAGATCACGGGCACGCCGGGGATGATCGCGACGAGCGCGCCGAGCAGGATCATGCCGGTGATGACGTTCACGAACACCGGCGCCTCCTCGCGGCGGCGCCCGATGCCCTTCTCGTAGCCGAGCGACTCGGACACCACGTAGGAGGTGGCGATCGGCAGGATCGCGGCCGCCAGCAGGCTCGCTCCCAGCAGCCCGATCCCGAACAGCGCCTCCGCGTAGCGCCCCGCGAACGGGTTCAGCGCGCGCGCCGCTTCCGCCGCCGAGGAGATGTCGTGGATGCCGTGGGTGAACAGCGTGGTGCCGGTGGCGATGATGATGAAGGAGGCCACCACGTTGGCGAAGATCGCTCCGGCGACGGCCTCGCGCTCCTCGTGGGGCAGCTCCTCCTCGCGCACGCCGCGCTCGACCACGGCCGACTGCAGGTACAGCTGCATGTAGGGGGTGATGGTGGTTCCGGTGGTGGCGATCAGCAGCACCAGGAAGGCGGAGCTGGTGTGGATCTGCGGCACCACCAGCGCCTTGCCCACGGCGCTCCAGTGCGGATGGGCGAGCACGGCCGCGATCGGATAGGCGAAGAACGGGATCGTGAACCAGATGAAGACGCGCTCGGCGGAGCGGTAGGAGCCGCGCACGATGATCTGCCAGATGCCGAGCGCGGCGACCGGCACGGACAGCTGCGCGGGCACGCCGGCGAGCCCCAGCGCAGCGCCGATGCCGACGAAGTCCGAGATGCAGATGCCGGTGTTGGCGACCAGCACGGCGGTCGTGGCCAGCACCGACCAGCGGATCCCGTACTCCTCGCGCACCAGCTCCGCGAGCCCCTTGCCGGTGACCACGCCCATGCGCGCCGCCAGCATCTGCACGAGCGCGAGCGAGATCGTGATCAGCACCATCGTCCACAGCAGCTCGTAGCCGTACTTGGCTCCGACCGAGGAGTAGGTGGCGATGCCGCCGGCGTCGTTGCCGGCGTTGGCCGCGATCAGCCCCGGCCCGAGCAGGCCGAGCACGGCGAAGACGCGGGCGCGGCGAGAGCTAAGGCGGGCAGGCAGACGCGGTCGGCCAAGGCTGGCCGACCGGACACGGCGCATGACGGACGGTACTCGGACCGCCATCGAACTGTGCGCTCCCGAGGTTCACGGCCCGGCAGTGTATTCGCTCGGTGCGGGCGTGGCCGGGACGGCTCGTTCAGTCCTCTCCGAGCAGGCCGAAGCGCCGCCGCCAGCCACGCGGCAACATCGCCTCGAGCACGTCGTCGACGGTGACCACGCCGACCATGCGCCCGTGCCCGTCGGCGACCGGGATGGCGGTGAGGTTGTAGTCGGCCATCAGCCGCGCGACCTCCTCGAAGGGCGCGTCGGGCGCCAGGCACGGCGTCTCGTGCTTGACGACCGTCGACAGCCGCCGCCCCGGCTCGACGCGCAGCAGTTCGGTCACCGGCACGCTGCCTTCGAGCGGTCCCTCCGGCGAGCTCACGAACACGCTGCCCAGGAGCTCGGGCGCGATCGGGCTCGAGCGCACCGCCTGCAGCGCGTCGCCGGCCGAGGTGGTGCCGCGCAGCAGCACGAAGTCCGGGCTCATCAGCCCGCCGGCCTCGGCGGGGTCGTAGCCGAGCAGGGCGCGCACCTTCACGCGGTGGCTCACCGGCAGCAGCGCGAGCACCGGCTCGCGGCGCTCCTCGTCGAGCTCGCCCACCACGTCGGCGGCGTCGTCTGGCGCCATGCGCGCGAGGATCGCGGCCACCTGCTCGTCGGGTCGGTCCTCGAGGAACTCGCGCTGGTGCTGGTCGTCGAGCTCCTCGAACACGTCCGCCTCGAGCTCGCGGTCGTCGTCGCCGACCGCCTGGATGATCTCCTCGCCCTCGCGCCGCGAGGCGGCCTCCACCAGGTCGGCTATCTGGGCGGGATGCAGCTTGGCGAGCTTCGGGTGGGGCACGCGCAGGCGCACCGTCGGCACGTGCCCCACGAACGGCTCCACTCCGGCCCAGTCGAGGAACTCGCCGGTGGCGATGTGCGATCCGAGCGCCTTCGGCAGCAGCCGGCGCAGGCCGCCGCGCGCGCCGGTGTCGACGCCCACCACCCGCCACGAGCCGGCCACCAGCGCCAGCTCGATCTCGTTGGTGCGCACCAGGCGGGCTCCCGCGACGTTGATCAGCTGGCGATCGAGCAGGTCCTGCTTGAGCAGCACCTCCTCGGGCCGGCGCTCGAAGTGGCGCAAATCGAGCTTGGCCTTGCGCAGCACCACGCCGTCGGGGCCGATCGCCGAGACGCGCTCGGCGCCGAGGAACGAGGGGCGCCCCGCGACGGTCACGAGAAAGCCGGTGATCGGCGGGTAGCCGGCGCCGCCGAGGCGCACGATCACGTCCTTGACCTTGCCCAGGCGGCTGCCGTCGGCGTCGCGCAGGGGGCTGCCGATCACCGAGGACAGGTGCAGGATCGGCGGTGCCTGGGCGGTGCTCGTGCTCACGCGCTCATCGTACGCTGCTCGAGTGCTGCCGTTCTGGATCTCGATCGCGGCGCTGTCGCTCGCCCAGGGCGCGCTGGTGGCGCTGCCCGGCGCGCTGTGCGGAGGCGCATCCGCCCTGCCTGCGCGGCTGCGCGGCCGCGGCTGGGGGCTGATCCCGCCGCTGTCGGTGATCGCCTTCGTGTTCGGCGCGCGCGCCGCCGAACAGGCGAGCGCTCAGGGCCTGACCTACCTGGCGCTGGTCGCCG
Organism: Solirubrobacteraceae bacterium; assembly: GCA_035508735.1. Classification (GTDB taxonomy): domain Bacteria; phylum Actinomycetota; class Thermoleophilia; order Solirubrobacterales; family Solirubrobacteraceae; genus Palsa-744. The sequence continues at coordinate 39,624 of DATJMM010000002.1, forward strand.
TGCCGGCGCTGGCCGTGCTCGCGCTGGGGTGGCTGGTGTGGGGCGCGAGCCCGCCCCGGCCATGGCGGGCGCTGCTGGCACCGGCGCTGTTCGCGCTCGCCTGGGCCGACCGCGGCGGTCTCGCCGGCGACGCCGGGGCGCTCGCGCTGTCCGCCCTCAGCTGTGTGGCGCTGGGCGTGGCGCTGGCCACGGTGACGCCCCCGCGCTGGCTCGCCGCCGGCATCCTCGCGATGGCGTGCGCGGACACCGCGCTGGTGGTCGCCGACCTGTTGCAACGTCCCAACAACGCGCTCAACGCCGCTCACCCCGCCGCCGGGCTGCCGCAGCTGCAGAGCGCGACCTTCGGCTCGGCGGTGATGGGCTACGGCGACCTCTTCATCGCGGCCGCCCTCGGCGGCCTGCTGGCCGCGACCGCCGGCCGCAGGGTGCAGCTGCGAGCCGCGGCCCTGACGGCGTGCTTCGCGCTGCTGCTCGACCTCTTGTTCTTCCTCGTGGACGAGCTCCCGGCGACGGTGCCGGTCGCGCTGGCGCTCGTGGCGGTGTGGCTCAGGCGCGACGCGAGATCCGCGGTGGCAGCGGGAACTCCGGCGGGCGCTCCTGCGGGGGGAGGCCATGCTCGGCGTCCGCGAGCTCGCTCGGCGCGGTGAGCGCCCGCGCCGTTACGTCGAGCGCCGGAGGCGCGGCCACGTCGCGCTCGGAGCCGGCGCCCGCCTGCTCGATGCGGCGCACCTGCGGAAGCACGCGGTGCTCGAAGGAGCCGACCGCCTCGTTGTAGGCGGACACGGCCGAGTCGAGCTGGCGCCCCACCTTGGACAGCGGTTCCACGAAGCGTCCCAGGCGCCCGTGCAGCTCGCGCGCGGACTCCGCGATCTCGCGCGCGGACTGCGCGATCAGCTCCTGGCGCCAGCCGTAGTGCACGGCCCACAGCAGGCCGATCAGCGTGGTGGGGGTCGCCATCAGCACCTGCTGCTGCACGCCGTACTCGATCAGCGCGGGGTCGTGTGCCAGCGCCGCCTGGTAGATGCCGTCGGAGGGGACGAACATCACGACGAACTCCGGCGTGCAGTCGAGCTGGCGCTGGTAGCCCTTGGAGGCGAGCTTGCCGATGTGCTCGCGCGTCTGGCGCGCGTGGCGCGCGTGGTGCAGCTCGCGCTGATCCTCCTCGCCGGCCTCGAGCGCCTGCAGGTAGGCGTCCAGCGGCACCTTCGAGTCGACCACCACGAGCTTGCCGCCCGGCAGGCGCACGAGCATGTCCGGGCGCAGCGCGCCCTCGCCGGTGTGGATCGTGCTCTGCTCGAGGAAGTCGCAGTGCGCCACCATGCCGGCCATCTCGACCACGTTGCGCAGCTGGATCTCGCCCCACGAGCCGCGCGTGGCGGGACGCTTGAGCGCGCTCACGAGGTTGCCGGTCTCCGCCCGCAGCCCGCCCACGCCCTCGCCGAGCTGGCGGATCATCTGCGCGAGCTCGCCCTGCGCCTGGCGGCGCTCGCGCTCGAGGCGCGCGATCTCGCTCTCCATGCGGCCGAGCTTCTCCCGCACCGGCGCGACCACGCCCTTGATCTCCTCGGTGCGCAACGCCATCTCGCCGGCCGCGCGCTCCTCCTCGGCGCGGCGGGCGTCGGCGATCCGCTGCGCCAGCGACTCGCCGGTCTGCGCGAGCACGTCCACCGAGATCGACTTCAGCTCGGCGCGCATGCGCTCCGCGTTGCGGCGCGCCAGCGCCGCCACGACGACTGCGCCGAGCAGGAATGCGGCGATCGAGACCAACGCGCTCATGATCCGAAGACGATCGCAGCGCGCGCGGACGGCATCGTGTGGGCATCGTGGGGCGCACCCCCGCGAGACCTGGAACGGGCCTGCGCGCGCGTCCCGCCGGCGCCCGGCGCCGTTCCAGAGGCTTGACATCTGGGGAGCACAGGGTTATTTTGCGGTGAACGCTCCCGAGGGCAGGACGCTCCGGAGCGCTCCAAGTGAGGGAAATGTCAAGAGATGGGGCTGCGAGAGGCAGGGCCTGCGCTGCAGGGCTGTTGCGCCACGGGCGTTCTCTGTGCTAACGGTCCCGCCGTGAACAGGAGGATGAGTGATGCAAGCCATGAATGGCTCAGGTCGGGCGGCAGCCCGGCTGCTCGGCTGCGTGGCGGCTCTGGTCGCGCTCGCAGCGATGGCGCTGCCGTCGGTGGCCGGCGCGCGGACGCCCAAAGTCAAGGAGACGTACGTGGGGCTGGGTGACTCGCTTGCGTTCGGCTACTCCCAGCAGCTCTTCAACGAAAACGAAAAAAACTTCGAGAACCCGGCAGATTTCGAACACGGGTACGTCACCGACTACTACAACATGATCAACACCGCCAAGAAAGGCAAGGTCCAGCTGGTCAACGACGGCTGTCCCGGTGAGACGACGGAGTCGCTGATCGGTGACAACCCGGCGCTGCTGGCCACGATCAACGCGGCCCTCAGCGGCTCGATCCCCGAGCCGGTGACCGGCGAAGCGCCGTGCGCCTACCACTACGTCGACGGCCTGCCGCTGCACCACGAATACGGTGGCAGCAAATCGCAGCTGGAAAGCGTGATCGCGACGCTCGGCGAAGAGGCCGCGGCCGGCAAGCGGGTGAAGGCCATCACGCTCGACATCGGCGCCAACGACCAGCTTCACTTCGTGGCGAAGATCGAAAAAGAAGTCGAAGAGAAAATCACCCAGCGGGTGACCGCGCTGGCGGAAGCGGAAGCTACCGGCCAGGTTGCGGGCAAAGTCAAAGAAGCGGCCGAAAAAGAGGTCGAAGCGTACGTGATCGAACAGGTGATCCCGCAGGCGTACGAGGAAACCGGTGGTGAAGAACCGGCGTTCGTCGAACACATCGGGGCCGACGCCGCCGCCTATGCGGCCGAACACCATGCCGAACTCACCTCGAAGACGTTTGAAGACGAGGCCATCTACCAGGCCGAACACGGCGCCGAACTCGTCGAAGAAGGCGAACGGCTCGGTGCGGAAGACGCGGCCAAATACGTCGCCGAACACGGCGCCGAACTGAAAGCCGAAGGCGAACGCAAAGCGGACGAACTGATCGCGGCCGACGCGCCCGAACTCGACGAGCAGATCATCACCAACGTCACGGGCATCATCACCGCGATCGACCACGCCAAAGACCTCGGACTGGGCACCGCCGACTTCAAGGGCAAGTTCATCTTCGAGGGCACCTACAACGCCTACGGCAACGACTACGGCACGGGCGAACTGCTGCCCGGCTCCAACACGCTGGTGGCGGCGCTGTACGGCGCGGAGAAGGCCGACCTCTCCAAACGGCCGCTGAAGGCGTGCACGGTCGATCCGCAGTTGCTGTTCAACCCCGGCACCGAGCCGGAAGAAACCGAACACATGGAGGAGTGGACCAACATGGCCAACTTCACCACGTTCGAAGGCAAAGCCAACGGACCGGACATCCACGCCACGCCGCTCGGCTACGAAGTGATGGCGAAACAGATCCGCAGCACCTGCGCCTTCTAGGAGGCCGGCGCTGACCCCGTCTATGCGGGGGTGAGCGCGAGCGGGGGGCGTCCGGGTCGGCCGGGCGCCCCCCTTTGCTGGGCATAGCCGGCGGCGGTCGCTTCCAGCACGCCGAGCATCGCCGGCGCCGCCGGCACCAGGCGCGCGCTGGAGGGCGTGGCGGCGATGACCTTGCGCACCGGCGGGGCGGGGGAGAGGGTGCGGATGACGATGTCCTCGCGCACCACCGACAGCGCCAGCTCCGGGATCAGCGCGACCCCCACGCCGGCGGCCACGAGCCCCTGGACGGTCTGGTAGTCGTCGCTCTCGAAGGCCACGTTGGGCTCGAAGCCGGCGGCGTGGCAGCTGCGCACCACCTGGCGCGCGCAGGGGCTCGAGGCGGAGGTCTGCACCCATGCTTCGCGCGCCAGCTCGCCGAGGCGCAGGCGCGCCCTGCCGGCGAGCCGGTGCGCGCGCGGCACCGCCAGGTACAGCGGGTCCTCCAGCAGCTCGGCGCGCGTGGCGTCGGCGTCCAGCTCGAGCGCCTCGTCGGCGAACTCGAACAGCAGCGCCAGGTCGAGCTCTCCGGCGCGCAGCCGCGGCGCGACCCGCTCGGGCTCGTCCTCGGCGAGCGTGAGCTCGACGTCGGGGTAGGAGGAGCGGAAGGTGGCGATCGCGAGCGGCATCAGCGTGGCGCCGGCGGTGGGGAAGGAGGCCATGCGCAGCCGCCCGCCGCGCAGCCCGGCGATCTCCGCCAGCGAGGCCTCGGCGGCTTCCAGGCGGGAGAGCACGCCCTCGGCGTGGCCGACCAGCGTCTGCCCGGCGGCGGTGAGGCTGACGCCGCGCGCGTGGCGCTCGAGCAGGGCCATCCCCGCTTCCGCCTCGAGCGCCGCGACCTGCTGCGAGACGGCGGACTGGGTGTAGGACAGCTCGAGCGCGGCGGCTGACAGCGAGCCGCGGTAGGCGACCTCCTTGAGAATCCGCAGCCGCGCCACGTTGAGCATAAGTAATACTTATATCATAGATAACAAATATCATTGGAGCTGATGGCAGGTGGGCGTAAAGATGGGACGAAGCCAAGCCGAAGAGATCAAGCAGCCGGCCACAACGGAGCCGAGCCCACCACAGGAGGAAACGCAAATGTCAACCAAGATCATCGTGTCCTACGACGGGACCGCCAACGAGGACGACGCGATCGCGCTGGGCCGGCTGTTCGGCCGCGCCGGCGCCGACGTGTCACTGGCCTACGTGCGCCACGCGCACGAGGCCGACGTCGAACGCGAGCGCGCGGTCGAGGCGCAGGCGCACGGCCTGCTCGAGGGCGGCCAGGAGCTGCTCGGCGACGCCAACGCCAAGCTGCACATCGTCACCGACCGCTCCACCCCCGAGGGCCTGAGGGCGCTGGCCGAGCGCGAGCAGGCGGACGTGATCGTGTTCTGCTCGGACTCGCACACCGCCAAGGGCCACGTGTCGGTCGGCAACTCCGCCGAGCGCCTGCTCGAGGGCGGCACGAGCGCGGTCGCGATCGCCCCGGTGGACCTCGCCGAGCGCATCGCCGGCAGGCCGGTGTCGAGCATCGTCGCCGTCGGCGACGGCGACGGCGGTGCGGTCCAGACCGCACAGGCGCTGGCGGGCGCGCTCGGCGCCAGCGTGGCGCCGGTCCTCAGCGAGCAGACCGACCTGCTCGTGCTCGACTCGCGCGCGGACGCGCAGCCCGGTCGCGTGTCGCTGAGCTCCTCGGCGGTGCGCCTGATCGAAACGGCCACCTGCCCGGTGCTGGCGCTGGCGCGCGGCCAGGTGCTCGCCTTCCAGGGCGCGAGCGCGCCCGTCGCGGCCTAGGCGCGACGGAGCAGGCCGAGCAGGCGCGGGCGCGCGCTTCGGACCCGATCCGCGGTCCGGGCGCGCGCACGCGCGCGCCCGTAACGGGCGAGCGCCCCGGCGAGGTCGAGCGCGCCGCCCGCGAAGTGCCCCACCGGGCCGGTCCACAGCCACGCCTCCGCGCGCGCGCTGCGCGTTGGGCTCTGCCCGGAGCGCATGTTGCGCACGGTATCGTGGCGCAGATGCCGGCCGCGCTGACAACGACCGTCACCGAGCTCGAGGACTCGCGCGTGCGACTCCGGGTGCAGGTGCCGGCGGCGGAGGTGGAGGGCAGCGTGGAGCGCAAGGCGCGCGAGCTCGGCCGCCAGCTGAAGCTGCCGGGCTTCCGCCGCGGCAAGGTGCCGCCGCCGCTGGTGATCCAGCGGATCGGTCGCGAGGCGGTACTCGAGGAAGCGGTCCGCGACACCATCTCCAGCTGGTACTCGGACGCCATCGAGCGCTCCGGCATCGTGCCGGTGGGCGATCCGCAGCTGAACCTCGGCGAGCTTCCGCCCAAGGGCGAGGCGCTCGAGTTCTCGATCGAGATCGGCGTGCTGCCGACGGCGACGCTGGGCCGGTACAGGGGGCTCGAGGTCGGCCGCCGCGAGCCGCTCGCCGCCGACGAGCTCCTCGAGCAGGAGGTCGAGGCCATGCGCGAGCGCCTGGCGCGCCTGCAGACCGCCGAGCGTCCCGCGGCCGAGGGCGACTTCGTGGTGGTCGATTATGTGGGGTCGCTGGTGGCGGGCACGGAGGCGGCTGCGGAGGAGGGTGCGCGCCGGCCGCAGGACGGGGGCGGCGGCGAGGGCCATCTGCGCCTGCAGCCGTTCGCCGGCGGCGAGGGGCGCGACCAGCTGATCGAGCTGGGCGGCGGCAACCTGATCCCAGGCTTCGAGGAGGGCCTGCTGGGCGCCGCGGCGGGCGAGACGCGCACGATCGCGCTGCGCTTCCCCGAGGGCTACGGCAACGAGCAGCTGGCCGGGCGCGAGGCCTCCTTCGAGGTCACGGTCAAGGAGGTCAAGGTCAAGCAGCTGCCGGCGCTCGACGAGGACTTCGCGATCGACGCCGGCTTCGACGACCTCGAGCAGCTGCGCGAGGACATCCGCCGGCGCCTGCTCGAGGCCGACGAGCAGCGCGTGCAGGCCGAGTTCCGCCAGGCGGCGCTGGACGCAGCCGTGGCGAACGCGCAGGTGGCGGTCACGCCCGAGCTCGCGCAGGCGCGCGCGCGGGAGATGTGGGAGCGCATGCTGCACTCGCTCGCGCACCGGGGCGTGTCGCGCGAGGCCTACCTGCGGGTGGCGGGGCGCCCCGAGCAGGAGATCCTCGCGGACATGCAGGGCGAAGCCGAGCAGGCGCTGCGCAGGGAGGCGGTGATCACCGCGGTGGTGGCCGCCGAGGGGATCGCGCCGAGCGACGAGCAGCTGCTCGAGGCGCTGGCGGCGACGGCCGAGCGCGAAGGCGTCGAGCCGGCGCGGCTGCTCGAGCAGCTGCGCGCGGCGGCGCGCCTGGAGGAGGCGCGCGAGGAACTGGCCGCGCGCGAGGCGATCGACCTGATCGCCGGCTCGGCCGAGCCGATCCCGCTCGCCCAGGCGCAGGCGCGCGAGCGCCTGTGGACGCCCGAGAAGGAGCAGGCCGCCGCGGGCGCGGGCGCCGAGCAGGCCGCGGGGGCGCCGGGGCGGCTGTGGACCCCTACCGGCGACGCCGGGGCGGGCTAGCTTCTAAGTTCTAAGAGGAATCTGGCGAGCGAGGAGAAAGAAGGCGAGCACCATGCACCGGAAGCGAGCGACATGAGCCCACTGAGCAGCGAGCGGCGCGCATGAGCCCGCTGGTGCCGATGGTCGTCGAGCAGACCTCGCGCGGCGAGCGCGCGTTCGACATCTACAGCCGGCTGCTGAACGAGCGCATCATCTTCCTCGGCACGCCGGTGGACGACCAGATCGCGAACCTGATCGTGGCGCAGCTGCTGCACCTCGAGTCCGAGGACCCCGAGAAGGACATCTCCTTGTACATCAACTCGCCGGGCGGCTCGGTGTACGCTGGTCTGGCGATCTACGACACGATGCAGTTCATCAAGCCCGACGTGCAGACGATCTGCGTGGGCATCGCGATGTCGATGGGGGCGCTGCTGCTGGCCGGCGGCGCGTCGGGCAAGCGCATGGCGCTGCCCAACGCGAAGATCCTCATCCACCAGGTCTCCTCCAGCTTCCAGGGCCAGGCCACCGACATCGAGATCCACGCCAAAGAGATCATCGACGTGCGCCGGCGGCTGGACGAGATCATCGCCAAGCACACCGGCAAAGACCTCGAGCAGGTGCGCAGCGACACCGAGCGCGACTACTTCATGAGCTCGGAGGAGGCCAAGGAGTACGGGATCATCGACCGGGTGATCTCGGAGCACTGACCGGGCTAGCATGGACGGCACCTGGGCGTAGGGAGGATACCGAGGCACATGGCAAGACCGACAGACTCCAACGAGCAGCTCCTGTGCAGCTTCTGCGGCAAGTCCCAGCGCCAGGTGAAGAAGCTGATCGCCGGGCCCGGCGTGTACATCTGCGACGAGTGCATCGACCTCTGCAACGAGATCATCGACGAGGAGCTCTCGGCGCCGCCGGCGTTCGACATCGAGAGCCTGCCCAAGCCGCGCGAGATCTACGAGGTGCTGGACGAGTACGTGGTCGGCCAGGACCCCTCCAAGCGCACGCTGTCGGTCGCGGTCTACAACCACTACAAGCGCGTGCAGATGATGACCTCCGGCGACTCGGACATCGAGCTGCAGAAGTCCAACATCCTGCTGCTCGGCCCCACCGGCTGCGGCAAGACGCTGCTCGCGCAGACGCTCGCGCGCATCCTCAACGTGCCGTTCGCGATCGCCGACGCGACCGCCCTGACGGAGGCCGGCTACGTCGGCGAGGACGTCGAGAACATCCTCTTGAAGCTGATCCAGGCCGCCGACTACGACGTCAAGAAGGCCGAAACGGGGATCATCTACATCGACGAGGTCGACAAGATCGCGCGCAAGGCCGACAACCCTTCGATCACGCGCGACGTCTCCGGCGAGGGCGTGCAGCAGGCGCTGTTGAAGATCCTCGAGGGCACGCAGGCGTCGGTGCCGCCGCAGGGCGGGCGCAAGCACCCCCACCAGGAGTTCCTGACGATCGACACCACCAACGTGCTGTTCATCTGCGGCGGCGCGTTCGCCAACCTCGACAAGGTGATCGAGCGCCGCATCGGCCACAAAGGCGTCGGCTTCGCCGCCGCGATCGAGGCCAAGGCCGAGCGCGACACCGGCGAGGTGTTCGAGCAGTGCCTGCCGGAGGACCTGATCGAGTACGGCCTGATCCCGGAGTTCATCGGGCGCCTGCCGGTGATGAGCGCGGTGCACCAGCTCACGCGCGAGGACCTCGTCTCGATCCTGGTCGAGCCGCGCAACGCGCTGGTCAAGCAGTTCCAGCGCTTCTTCGCCTTCGACGGCATCGAGCTGGTGTTCAGCGAGGACTCGCTGACGGCGATCGCGGAGAGGGGCCTCGAGCGCGAAACCGGCGCGCGCGGCCTGCGCTCGATCGTCGAGGAGATCCTGCTGGAGGTGCAGTTCGAGCTGCCCTCCCGGCGCGACGTGAAGAAGTGCGTGGTCACCAAGGAGACGGTCGAGAAGGGCCGCACGCCCACGCTCGTCACCGAAGCGGCGCGCGAGGACGCCGACGAGGGCCAGCTGCACGAGGAGTCGGCCTAGCCGCCGCGCCTGCGGGCTGCCCCCGACGGGCCGCACGGGCGGCCGCCGCCGGCGCCGCGACCGCTACCATCGCGGCTGTGAGCCCCCGCAAGCAGAGCCCCCAGTCCAAGCTCGAGCGCCTGCGCGCGCTGCCCTGGATCGCGATCCTGCAGGTCGGCGTGGCCGTCTCGCGGCGCTGGCGCGGGCTCTCCGCGAAGGAGCGCGCCCGGCTGGCGCAGCTGGCGCGCGCCTCGCGCGGACGCCCGCGCAACCTCAGCGTCAAGGAGCGCCTCGAAGCGGGCAGGCTGATCGGGAAGCTCGATCTGAAGGGGCTGGGCCGGGAGGCGTTCCCGCTCCTGCGCGGCGGCGGGCGCGGACGCCGCCGCCGGCGCCGCGGCGCGTGAGCGAGCGCGAGCACTGGAGCGAGGCGCAGGCCGAGCGCAGGCTGCGCTCGCTCGAGCTGTTCGGCATGCGCTTCGGCCTGGAGCGCATGCGCAGGATGATGACCGCGCTCGGCTCGCCGGAGCGCAGCTTCGACGCGATCCACGTGCTCGGCACCAACGGCAAGTCCTCGACCACGCGCATGACCGCGGCGATCCTGCGCCGCCACGGCCTGCGCACCGCCACCTACACCTCGCCCCACCTGGTCTCCTACAAGGAGCGCATCGAGATCGACGGGCGCGAGCTGGACGCGGACGCGTTCGCGGCGGCGGTCGCGCGCGCCTCGTGGGCGGCCGAACGGGTCAACCGCACGCTCGCCGAGGACGATCACGTCACCCAGTTCGAACTGCTCACCGCCGCCGCCCTGTGGGAGATGGCGCGCGCCGAGGTCGAGGTGGCGGTGATCGAGGCGGGACTGGGCGGGCGCTACGACGCCACCAGCGTGATCGAGCCGCGCGTGAGCGTGCTCACCAGCGTGGGGCTCGAGCACACCCGCTGGCTCGGGCCGACGGTCACACACATCGCCGAGGAGAAGCTCGCGGCGGTGCGCGACGGCGCCGCGCTGGTGGTGGGGGAGGACCTCGACCCCGAGGCGCTGGCGGTGGCCGAGCGCGTCGCGGCCGAGCGCGGCGTGCGCATCCTGCGCGCCGAGCCCCTGCGCGAGCCGCTGGCGCTGTCGGCGCCCGGCGCCTTCCAGCGGCGCAACTTCGCGCTCGCCCGCGCCGCCGCCGGCGCCTACCTGCGCTCGCGCGGGTGCGAGCCCGGCGAGCGGGCGGTCGCGCAGGCCGCCGCCGCCACGCTCGTGGCCGGCCGCCTGCAGCTGATCGACCGCGATCCCCCGACGCTGCTCGACGGCGCGCACAACCCGCACGCGGTGCGCGCGCTGGTGGAGGCGCTGCCGGAGGTGCTCGATCGCGGGGCCTCGATCGCCCTGGTGCTCGGCGTGCTCGAGGACAAGGACGCCGCCGGCATGCTCGCGGCGCTGCTGGGGCTCGTCGAGCGGGCTTGGTTCACGGCGCCGCCGAGCGGTCGCGCGCTGTCTCCGGCGGCGCTGCAGTCGCTGGCGCGCCAGCAGGGCTTCACCGCCAGCGCGTGCGAGCCCAGGCCGCGACGCGCCCTGGAGCTGGCGCGCGGCTGGGCGGCGGCGCAGGGGGGGCCGGGCGCGCGCTCCGGCGCGGTGCTGGCGACGGGCTCGGTGTACCTCGTGGGGGAGCTCCTGCACGCGCTCGAGCCCGAGCGGGCCGCAGCGCACACGCGCGCCGTGGGCGGGGGCGCGGCGCGATGAGCGACGACGGACCCCGCGCGCAGTCCCCGCCCTCGGTGCTCGCGATGATCGGCGCGGTGGCGCTGATCGTGGCGCTCGTGATCCTCGTGTTCTTCGCCGCTGGCTACGGTTTCGGTCGCCTGTTTCTCTAAACTCAGCCGGCCGATGCTGCCACTCGCGTATTTCGGTATCGAAAGCAGCGGCCTGAATCTGGCAGTCGACCTGCTGATCCTGTTCGTCGTGGTCCTGTACCTGTCGCTGATCTACTGGACCTACGCGGACGCACGCCGGCGGGTCGAAGACCCGATGCTGGTCTTCTGCGCGACCGTGGCGGCGCTGTTCCCGTTCGTGGGCACGATCATCTACATGGTGCTGCGCCCGCCCGAGTACCTCGAGGACGTGCGCGAGCGCGAACTGGAGACGCAGGCGGCCGAGGCGCGGCTGCGCGAGCTCGACCACGAGCTCTGCCCCTACTGCAGCTACCGCATCGAGAGCGACTTCGTGCGCTGCCCCAGCTGCCTGCGCAAGCTCAAGGAGCGCTGCGCCAGCTGCGCGCGCCCGCTCGACCAGGCCTGGACGATCTGCCCCTACTGCGAGGCGGACGTGCCGGGGCTCGCGGGCACGCGGGCGCGCCGCCGCCGCGGCGCGGGGGCCGGCGCGGCCGGCCTGGAGGGCGGTCTCGGCGAGCTCGAGCCCGTCGAGAGCGCGCTGGAGGAGCCCACGCGCGTGGAGCCGGCGCTCGACGCCGCGCCCGCGGCGCCGGTGGAGCCGGCGCTCGCCTCCGAGCCCGCGCCGGGCCCGCGCGCGGCCACGCCGCGCGCCGGGCGCACGCACGGGCGCGGGCGCCCCAGCTAGCTGCACCCATCCCAACCGGACAGAAAGCGAGAGCATGCAACGGACGCTGATACTGGTCAAGCCCGACGCCTTCGCCCGCGGCCTCGGCGGCGAGATCATCGCGCGCTTCGAGCGCAAGGGCCTGCGCATCGTCGCGCTCAGGCACATGACCGTGACGGGCGAGCTGGCGGAACGCCACTACGCCGAGCACGCCGAGCGGCCCTTCTTCGGCGAGCTGGTCGAGTTCATCACCTCCGGGCCGATCCTGGCGATGGTGCTGGAGGGCGAGGACGCGGTCAGGGCGGCGCGCCAGCTGATCGGCGCCACCAACCCGCTGGAGGCCGCGCCGGGCTCGATCCGCGGCGACTTCGCGATCGAAATGGGGGCCAACATGGTGCACGGCTCGGACTCCCCCGAGTCCGCCGCGCGCGAGGCCGCGCTGTTCTTCCCCGACCTGGCCTGAGAGCGCCCGCCGCTGTCAGCCGCGCGCCTTCCCCTCGTGCTCGCCTCGAGCTCGCCGCAGCGCAAGCGGCTGCTCGAGGCGCTCGGCGTGCCCTTCACGATCCGTCCCGGCCGGGTCGCGGAGCTCGAGCAGGGCGAGGACCCGGCGGCGGTCGCGCTCGAGAACGCGCTGCGCAAGGCGCGCGCGGCGCGGCGGGGCGGCGTGCCCGAGGCGATCATCGGCTGCGACACGATCGTTGCGCTCGACGGCGTGATCTACGGCAAGCCGCCCGACGCGGCGGCTGCGCGGCGCACGACCGCGGCGCTGGCCGGGCGCACGCACGAGGTGCTGAGCGGGCTTGCGGTGCTGCTGCCGGGGGAGGAGCGCACGACCGTGGTCCGCACCGAGGTCACGTTTCGCCCGCTCGACGACGACGCGCTCGACCGCTACGTGTCCACGGGCGAGTGGCGCGGGCGCTCGGGCGGCTACGCGATCCAGGGCGCCGGCGCGCAGCTGGCGGTGAGGATCGAGGGCGAAGAGGAGAACGTGGTGGGGCTGCCGCTGGGGGCGCTGCGCGCGCTCTGCCCGGAGCTGCTGGCAGGATGAGTTCCCCTGCAAACGCCCTGCCGGCGCGGTCGCCGGCGCGAGGGCGTTCGCTAGACTGGCGCGCGGGTACGCCGCGATAGCGCCTGGGCGCCGGGCGTGCACGGCGCCGGCGGCGGCGACGTGAGCCAGTCGATGCGTGCCCGCCTCTCTCCTCAATGGGCATCTTCAGCTATCTGACAGGCTTCGGCGGCCGCGACATGGCGGTCGACCTCGGAACGGCGAACACGCTCGTGTACGTGCGCGGGCGGGGCATCGTGCTATCGGAGCCGAGCGTGGTGGCGATCGACTCGCGCTCCGGCGAAGTGCACGCGGTGGGGATCGAGGCCAAGCGCATGCTCGGGCGCACGCCCGGCACGATCCAGGCGATCCGCCCGCTCAAGGACGGCGTGATCGCGGACTTCGACGTGACCGAGCAGATGCTGCGCCACTTCATCCAGAAGGTGCACCAGAACCGCTGGGCGCACCCCCGCGTGGTCGTGTGCGTGCCCTCGGGCGTGACCGGCGTGGAGAAGCGCGCGGTCGAGGAGGCCTGCCTGTCGGCGGGCGCGCGCACGGCCTACCTGATCGAGGAGCCGATGGCGGCGGCGATCGGCGCCGGGCTGCCGGTGGGGGAGCCGACCGGTTCGATGGTGGTGGACATCGGCGGCGGCACCTCCGAGGTGGCGGTGATCTCGCTCGGCGGGATCGTGGTGTCGCAGTCGATCCGCGTCGGCGGCGACGAGATGGACGAGGCGATCATCAACTACGCCAAGAAGGAGTACAAGCTGCTGATCGGGCAGCAGACCGCCGAGGAGCTGAAGCTGGAGATCGGCTCGGCCTGCCCGATGGCGGAGGAGCTGCAGGCCGAGATCCGCGGTCGCGACATGGTGGCGGGCCTGCCCAAGACGGTGGTGCTGACCAGCGAGGAGATCCGCCAGGCGCTCGCCGAACCGCTCAACCAGATCATCGACGCGGTCAAGGAGACGCTCGACCGCACGCCGCCGGAGCTGGCCTCGGACATCATGGACCGCGGCATCATGCTCGCCGGCGGCGGCTCGCTGCTGCAGGGCCTCGACGAGCGCCTGCGCGAGGAGACGCAGATGCCGGCGCACCTGGCGGAGTCGCCGCTGACGTGCGTGGCGGTCGGGTCGGGACGCTCGCTCGAGGAGTTCGAGGCGATCCACCGCTCCAACCGCACCTCGCAGCACCGTCGCCGCCGCTAGGCAGGCGTGACGGCCCGCCTGGCCCGTGGGTACTCTGTCCAGCGAACCCCCCGGAAGGTAGCCATAGGTGTACGACAAGACGGTAAGGCGTCGACGGGCCGTGCTGGCGCTGCTCGTGGTGCTCTCACTGCTGCTGTTGACGGCCTACTTCGGCGAGTCGCCCAGCGGGCGCCTGCACGGCGTCCAGCGGGACTTCCTGACGGTCGTCTCGCCGATCCAGGACGGCGCCAACAAGGCGCTGAAGCCGGTGCGCGACCTGTTCAGCTGGTTCGGCAACACGCTGCACGCCAAAAGCCAGCTCTCCCAGGCGCTCAGGCAGACCGACAAACTGCGCCGCGAACTGGTGGCCGACCAGGCCGAAAAACGCACCTACCACCAGCTCATATCGCTCTTCCACCTGGACGAACTGGGCGTCAAGAGCTACCGCCCGGTGACCGCCACGGTGGTGCTGAAAAGCCCGAACATCTGGTACTCCACGGTCGGCATCGACAAGGGCGAATCCTCCGGCGTGCGCCTCAACGACCCGGTCATCAACGCCGAAGGCCTGGTCGGCAAGGTCGCCCAGGTGGCCGGCGACGGGGCGCTCGTGGACCTCATCACCGACAGCTCGATGGGCGTCTCGGCGCGCATCGGCAAGAGCGCCGCCAGCGGCCTCGTGCAGCCGAAGGTCGGCGACCCCAACGACCTGCTGCTGCAGTACCTGCCCAACAACGCGCCGGCCAACCCCGGCGAATACGTGGTCACCGCCGGCAGCGTCGCCCCCGGCGAATCGCTGTACCCGCCGGGCCTGCTGATCGGGCAGGTCACCTCGGTCGACGAAGAAAGCGCCTACAAGTCGGTCAACGTGCACCCGGTGGCCAACCTGCACGACCTCGACGTGGTGCAGGTGCTGACGTCCTCGCCCGGCGGCCGCGCGGCGAACCTCACGCGACTGGCCTCCACGCTGCAGGCCGGCCAGCAGGCCAACGACGGCGGCGGCGGGCAGCTGGCCTCCACGCAGGTGGGCGGATGAACGGGGCCGCGCAGGGGTCGCTGGCGCTGCGCCTGGCTGCGCTCGCGTTCGTGGTGGTGCTGTTCCAGATCGGGGTCGTCTCGGAGGTTCCCGTGTTCGGCGTCAACGCCGAACTGACGGCGCTGCTGGTGGCGTTCGTGGGGCTGCTGTGCGGCTCCACCGTGGGCGCCGCCTGCGGCTTCGCGGTGGGCCTCGCGATCGACCTCGCGCTGTTGCAGACGCTCGGGCTGACCTCGCTGGTGTTCACGCTGGTCGGCTACTGGTGCGGGCGCCTGCGCGAGCTGCGCGACCCGCAGGCCGCGCTGACGCCGCTGCTGGTGGGCGCGGGCGCCTCGGCGGTGGCGCTGGCGGGCTACTCGCTGATGGAGTTCATGCTCGGCGTCGACGCCCCCGTGAGCTTCGAGCTGCTGCGCGAGATCGTGCTGATCGTGGTGGTCAACAGCATCGTCGCGCTGCCGATGTGGGCGCTCACGCGGCGCGCGCTGGAGGGAGCGCTGCCCGAGGACCCGCGCCGGCGCCGGCGCCGGCGCGCCTACACCACCGGCGGGCTCAGCCCCCTCTCGAAAGCATGAGCTCGCAGGCGTCCCCCAGGCAGGCGGCATGAGCGCGATCGAGCCGGTCAAACGGCGCTGGCCGGAGGACCGGTCCCGCATCCCCGTCTCGCCGCAGCTGGCGCTGCGCGTGACGGTCATCGGCGGCCTGGCGATGGTGATGTTCGGCGTGATCTTCTTCCGCCTGTGGTACCTGCAGGTGCTCTCCAGCGAACAGTACGTGCAGCAGGCCAACGCCAACCGCGAACGCGAACTGCCGATCGCCGCGCCGCGCGGGGAGATCCTCGATCGCGGCGGGCAGGCGATCGTGACCAGCACCACCACCAACGCGGTGCAGATCGTGCCCTCGGCGCTGCCGCCCGCCGGCCGGCGGCGGCTCGCGCTGTACCGCCGCCTCGGGCGCGTGCTCGGCATGAGCGCGAAGCACATCCAGGCGCTGGTGATCCGCGAACGCGAGGCGGTGCCGTACGCGCCGGTGACGATCAAGACCGACGCCGGGCACCGCGTGCTGACCGAGCTCGGCGAGCGCCAGAGCGAGTTCCCCGGCGTGCAGCAGCAGCCGGTGGCGATCCGCGAATACCCGTTCGGCGACATGGCGGCCCAGGTGCTCGGCTACGTCGGCGAGGTCTCCGAACCGGAGCTCGAGAAACGCGCGTTCAGCGGCGTCAAGCAGGGCACGATCGTGGGCCAGGCGGGGCTCGAGTACTACTACGACAGCTACCTGCGCGGCGAACCGGGCGAGCAGCGCGTGGCGGTCAACGCGGCCGGCTACCCGGTGCCCACGAAGCTCGCGCCCAGGCAGCCGCGCGCCGGGCACAGCCTGCAGACCACGCTCGACCTCGGCCTCCAGCGCTCCGGCGAAAAGGCGCTCCTGGAAGGGATGGAGCGCGCGCGCGCGGGCGGCAAACCGGCGGTCGGCGGCGCCTTCGTGGCGCTCGACCCGCTCAACGGCGAAGTGCTGGCGATGGGCTCCTACCCGACGTTCAACCCCGACAAGTTCGCCAAACCCCTCACCGAAGCCGAATACAAGGCGCTGCGCGAAAGCGGCGACGTGCCGGGGCCGCTCACCAACCGCGCCGCCGAAGGCGCCTATCCGACCGGCTCCACGTTCAAGCCGATCACCGCCATGGCGGCGCTCGAAGCGGGCGTGATTACGCCGGAAGAGGGGCTCGGCGCCGGCCAGTGCATCGACGTCGGCGGCGAGCAGTTCTGCAACGCCGGCCACGCCGACTACGGCGCGGTCGGGCTGGTGGAAGCGCTCAAGGTCTCCTCCGACACCTACTTCTTCGAAGTCGGGCGGCTGTCCAACGCCTACGGCGAAATCATCCAGCGCAAGGCCAAAGAGCTCGGCGTGGGGGTCTCGAGCCATCTCGACCTCCCGAGCCAGTTCGCGGGGGTGGTGCCGAGCCCCAAGTGGCTGGCCGAACAGAACGAGCTGGAATCCAAATGCCGGCGCCGCCACCACGGCCACCCCTGCTACATCGTGGCCGAACCGGGGGCGCCCTGGACGGTGGGCTACAACATGGACCTCGCCGTCGGGCAGGGCAGCCTCGAGACCAACCCGCTGCAGATGGCGGTCGCCTACTCCGCGCTGGCCACCGCCTACCGCGACGGCGGCGAGGCCACGATCGTCACGCCGCACATCGGCAAGCAGATCGACGACGCCGACGGCAGCCTCGTCCAGACGCTGCGCTTCCCCGCCCGCCACCTGCATCTCGACGACGCCGACGTGAACCTGGTGATGCAGGGCATCCACGAGGCCGCCAGCGAGCCCGGCGGCACCTCCACCGAAGTGTGGGCCGGCTGGGACCAGTCCGAAGACCCCGTGTTCGGCAAGACCGGCACGGCCGAACGCCTGGGCCACCTCGAACAGTCCTGGTATATGTGCTACATCGGCAACGCCCAGCGCCCGATCGTGATCGCGGTGACCGTCGAAGAAGGCGGCTTCGGCGCCGAAACGGCGGCTCCGATCGCGCGGCTGATCGCCTCGCAGTGGTACGGCAAGCAGAAGCGGTTCGTGGCGGGGAGCTCGAAGACGTTTTGAGCCCGCTCAGCCCGATCCAGTCCCCCGAGGAGGCCCCCGCCAGCCCGCGCAGAACGCTGCGGCTGCCGCTCGACCCGCTGCTCACGCTCGCCGTGCTGGGCCTCGGCGCGTGCTCGATCGTCACGCTGAAAGCGGCGACGCGCAACCTCGTGCCGGGCAACCCCCGCTACTACGTCGAGCGCCAGGCCGTCTACCTGGTGATCGGCCTGGTGCTGATGGTCGCGCTCTCGCGGCTGGAATACGCGAGCCTGCGGCGTTATAAAAACGCGATCTACGGCGCGCTGCTGCTCAGCATCCTCGCCGTGCTCGGCCTCGGCAGCTCCGCCAATGGCGCGCAGCGTGCGATCAACTTCCCGCTGTTCTCCTTCCAGGCCTCCGAGCTGGGCAAGATCCTGCTGATCGTGGCGTTGTCGGCGTTCATCGTCGAGCGCGCGCGCAGCCTGCGCGAGCGCGACACCACCGTGCGCGTGCTGATCGCCGCGCTGATCCCGACGATCTTCGTGATCGTCCAGCCCGACCTCGGCTCCGGCCTGGTGTATATGTCGATCGCCTGCATGCTGCTGTTCATCGCCGGCACCTCCTGGCGGCACCTGGCGGCGCTGGCGGCGCTGGTGTGCGTGTCGATCGCGTTCGTGCTGGCGGCCGGCCCCGCGATCGGCGTGCACCTGCTCAAGCCCTACCAGGTCGAACGCCTGACCGCCTTCCTGCACCCCTCCGGCGACACCGCCAAGGAAGTCTCCAGCGGCAACGACCCCACCTACCAGCAGCGAGAGTCCAAGATCGCGATCGGCGCCGGCGGCAAGACCGGCGTGGGCGCCGACGTCAGCCAGGTGCCCAACGGCTTCGTGCCGGAGAGCGACACCGACTTCGTGTTCGCCGCGGTGGGCGAAGAGCACGGCTTCCTCGGCGCCGGCATCGTGCTGGCGCTGTACGCGCTGCTGATATCCCGCACCCTGCGGGTGCTGGTGATGTCGAAGGACCTGTACGGCTCGCTGATCGCGGCCGGGGTTGCGGCTATGCTCATGTTTCAGGTCTTCGTCAACGTAGGGATGACCATCGGGATAATGCCCATCACCGGCGTCACGCTTCCGCTCATGAGCTACGGCGGCTCGTCGGTGATAGCCACCCTGCTGGGTGTAGGCCTGTTGCAAGCGATCTACGTTCGGGCGCGCAGCGCCGCGGCGATGAAGGACCGCGTACTGCGCACATAGAACAGATCAGTGTCCGTCGAGCAGCTTTCACCGAACCCTCAGCGCAGCCGGCCAGCCGGTCGCTTCGCGCAGGCCGCGCCCGACCGGGCGCCACGGGTGCGCGCGACTCCGCCCGCCCGTTCGCAGCGGCGCCGGCGCCTGCCATGCGGCTCGACTCCCTTCTACACAGAGAGACTGGATCAAATTGAAAAAGCAAGTGCTTGTCAGCGTCGACCGCGCCGAGACGCGCGTGGCGCTCCTGGAGGCGAGCGGAACGCCCGCCGCCTCACGCTCCTCCGCCGGCCGCTCGCGCAAACGCGCCACCAGCAAGCCCGCCGCCGGCTACCGCGTAGCTGAGCTCTACATCGAGCGCCGCGGCGGGCGCTCCATCGTCGGCAACATCTACAAGGGCAAGGTCGACAACGTGCTGCCGGGCCTCGAGGCCGCGTTCGTCGACATCGGCCTGGAGAAGAACGGCTTCCTGCACGTCGACGAGATCGTGCTGCCCGGCGTGGAGACGCCCAAGCGCGGGCGCGGCGGCGGGCGCAAGATCGCCGACCTGCTCAAGCCGGGCCAGGAGATCGTGGTGCAGGTCGTCAAGGACCCGCTCAAGACGAAGGGCGCGCGCCTGTCGATGGAGCTCACGATCGCCGGGCGCTACATGGTGTACGCGCCCACCGGCGAGGGCGTGGGCGTCTCGCGCCGGCTCGACGACAAGGAGCGCGAGCGCCTGCGCCGGCAGACCGCCAAACTGGAGATCGGCGGCGGCGGGGTGATCGTGCGCACCGCCGCCCACGGCGCCAAGCGCGCCGACTTCGAACGCGAGCTCAAGTACCTGCACAAGCTGCACGAGGTGCTCGAGAAACGCGTCCAGGACACGGTCGCGCCGGGCCTCGTCTTCCAGGAGGCCGACCTATCGGTGCGGGTCGTGCGCGACATCTTCTCGGCGCACTTCGAGCGCGCGGTCGTGGACGACGAGGGGCAGTACCAGCGCCTCGTGTCGTTCTTCACGCGCACCGCGCCGGAGCTGGTGGAGCGCGTGGAGCTGTGGCGCGAGCCGCAGCCGCTGTTCGAGGCCTACGCCGTGGACAAGGCGATCGAGGGCGTGCTCTCGCGGCGCGTGGACCTGCCCAGCGGCGGCTATCTGATCATCGACTACGCCGAGGCGCTGACCGTGATCGACGTCAACTCCGGCAGCTTCATCGGACGCGGCAAGAGCGCGGGGCTGGAGGAGACGATCACCAAGACCAACCTCGAGGCCGCCGAGGAGGTCGTCAACCAGCTGCGCCTGCGCGACATCGGCGGCATCATCGTGATCGACTTCATCGACATGGCGCGCGCGCGCAACCGCGACGCGGTCATGAAGACGCTGCGCAAGCAGCTCGACGAGGATCGCACGAAGACGTTCACCGCCGAGATCTCCAAGCTCGGCCTGGTGGAGATGACCCGCCAGAACGTCACCGAGGGCGTGCGCGAGATCATGACCAGGCCCTGCCCCACCTGCGAGGGCGAGGGCGTGATCCGCTCCGAGGAGACGATCGCGATCGAGTTCGAGCGGCGCCTGCGCGACGTGGCCGAGGAGCACCCGGAGGCGGAGGCCTTCCTGGTGCAGGCCAACCCGCGCGTGAGCACGCAGTTCACCGGGCACGGCTCGCGCGTGCTGCACGCGCTCGAGGCGCAGACCGGCAAGTCGTTCCTGTTCGAGGGCTCCGAAGGGCTCGCGCTGGAGCACTTCGCGATCACCTTCGTCGGCACCCGCGCCGAGGTGGAGGAGCGCGCGCTGCCGTTCCGGCCGGGCGACGAGGTGCTGGTGGAGATCGTCGAGCCGCATATGTACGACGTCGACGACGCGGTCGCCAAAATCGACGGCTACATCATCTCCATCGCCGGCGCCTCGCAGCACGTCGGCGAGAAGCGCATGGTGCGCATCGACCAGGTGGGGCGCACCGCCGCCAGCGCGCTGCTGCTCGACGAGCGCGGCGAGGTGATCGCGCCGCCCGCGCGTGCGCTCGAGGGCGTGCGCGCGCTCGACAACCGCGCCCCCACGCGCTCGCGCAGCCGCGAGCAGGACGACGCCGGCGGCGAGGGCGATCGCGAGACCGCCCGCTCCGGCTCCACGCGGCGCAGGCGCCGCCGCGCCACCGCCGCCGGCGAAGACGACGAGGCGCGCCGCGAAGCGGGCCTGGGCGACACGCCGGCGGGCATCGACGCCGACCCGGAGGAGCAGGGCCCGAACGGGCTCGCGGGCGCGGGCGACGACGCCGATGCCCTACAATCCAAGCCTCGGCGTCGTGGCCGCAGGGGCGGACGGCGCCGTTCGGCTGCAAAGGCCAAGGCGAGCCCCGAGTGACAGCCGCGGGCGGGCGGCTGGCTCGCGCGGCGCACACCGACCACAGGGACACTGAAAGACATATGTACGCGATCGTCAAGACCGGCGGCAAGCAGTACCGCGTGGAGCGCGGGCAGCGCCTGCTGGTGGAGCGCCTGGCGGCTGCGGAGGGCAGCGACGTGACGCTCGAGCCGCTGCTCTACCGCTCCGAGGAGGCGGTGTTCGACGCGGACGGGCTGGCCGGCGTGAAGGTCACCGCCAAGGTGCTCGCGCACGTGCGCGGCGAGAAGCTGCGCGTGTTCAAGTTCAAGCCCAAGCGCGGCTACAAGCGCCGCACCGGCCACCGCCAGGAGCTGACCCAGATCGAGGTCACCGAGATCGCGGCCGGCGCGCGCAAAGCCCCGCGGGCGAAAGCGGCCGCGCAGGGCGCCGACACGGAGACCGCCGGCACGGGCGCCGCCGCCGCGCCGAAGGCCGCCGCGGCGAAGGCGCCCGCGGCGAAAGCGAAAGCGAAAGCGCCAGCCAAAGCCAAGCAGCAGGAGGCCGACGATGGCTCATAAGAAGGGGCTCGGCTCGAGCCGCAACGGGCGCGACTCCAACGCGCAGCGCCTCGGCGTGAAGACGTTCGCCGGGCAGGCCGTCAGCGGCGGCGAGATCATCGTGCGCCAGCGGGGTACCAAATTCAAGCCGGGCGCCGGCGTGGGCATCGGCAAGGACGACACGCTGTACGCGCGCGCCGCCGGCACCGTGCAGTTCACCACCGGCCGCCGCGGCCGCGTGGTGAGCGTGGCGCCGGTCGAGCGGGACGCCTAGCCGGCTGCCGCCGGAGGGCGGCGGCGATGCTGCACGATCGAGCGAGGATCCACGTCCAGGCCGGCGCGGGCGGCGACGGCGCGATGAGCTTTCGCCGCGAAGCGCACGTGCCGCGCGGCGGCCCCGACGGCGGCGACGGCGGGCGCGGGGGAGAGGTGGCGGTGCTGTGCGACGCCTCGCTGCGCGACCTGCAGTCGCTGAAGCGAAAGACGCACTACCGCGCCGGCGAGGGCGGCGGCGGCGAGGGCTCACTGCGCCACGGCGCCGACGGCGAGCCGCTCACGCTGCGCGTGCCGCCGGGCACCGAGATCGCCGCCGCGCAGGACGGCGGCGAGGACCTGGCGGGCCGGCGCTGGGAGCTGCTGGCGGACGGCCAGCGCGCCACGATCGCGCGCGGCGGCGCCGGCGGGCACGGCAACAAGCGCTTCGCCACCGCCACGCGCCAGGCGCCGCGCTTCGCCGAGCGCGGCCTGCCGGGCGAGCGGGGTTGGATCGAGCTGCGGCTGAAGCTGCTGGCCGACGTGGGGCTGGTGGGGCTGCCCAACGCCGGCAAGTCCTCGCTGATCTCACGCCTCACGCGCGCCGCGCCGAAGGTGGCGGACTACCCCTTCACCACGCTCTCGCCGGTGCTCGGCGTGCTCGACGCCGACGAGCGCCAGCTGGTGATCGCGGACATCCCCGGCCTGATCGAGGGCGCCAGCGAGGGCGCGGGCCTCGGGCACGACTTCCTGGCGCACGTGGAGCGCACGCGCGTGCTGGTGCACGTGCTCGACCTCGCGCCGCAGCTCTCGGGCGGCGAGCCCGGCGACGACGCCCGCAACCACGCCACGATCGAGCGCGAGCTGGCCGCCCACGACCAGCGCCTGGCGCGGCTGCCGCGGGTGCTGGCGCTGTCGAAGGCCGACCTGCTGCCCGAGCAGGCGGTGCGCGCAGCGGTGTCGCGCTGGCAGCGCCGCCTCGGCGCCGGCACGCCGGTGATCGCCACCTCCAGCGCCACCGGCGCGGGGCTCGAGCGGCTCGCCGGCGAGCTGCTGCGGCTGACCGACCTGCACGGCGCGGCCGCCGGCGAGGACGGCCGCACGGCGGCCGGCGGGAACGGCGTCGAGGCGGCCGACGCGCCCGCGGCGGCGCTCGACGAGCGGGACCTGGCGGAGCACATGGTGTTCAGGCCCTCCGCGGGCACGGGCTTCAGGGTGGAGCGCCTGGGCCCGCGCTCGTTCGCCGTGCGCGGGCGCGGCATCGAGCGGCTGCTGGCGCGCTTCGACGTCGACAACGAGGACGCGATGGCCTACTTCGAGGGGCGGCTGCGCCGCATCGGCGTGCTGGCGGCGCTCGAGGCGCAGGGCTTCGAGCCGGGCGACGAGATCGAGATCGGCGGCGTCACGTTCGAGCTCGACCCCGGCGAGGGCCGCTGAGGGCGGCTCTGAGCGTCTACCCTGCTCACCGCCATGACTCGCGTAGTCATCAAGCTGGGCTCGAGCGTGGTCGCGGACGACCGCGGCGAGCTGCGCGCGGACGCGCTGGCGCGCGTGTGCGACGCCGCGGCCGGCCTGCACGCGGCCGGCGGCGAGGTGATCCTGGTGACCAGCGGCGCGATCGCGCGCGGCATGCGCGTGATGGACCTGCCTCAGCGCCCGAGCTCGGTGGGCGCGCTGCAGGCGGCCAGCGCGGTGGGCCAGGGCAAGCTCTACCGCGTCTACGACGAGCTGCTGCGCGAGCGCGGCGTGACCTCCGCGCAGGTGCTGCTGACGTTCTTCGACATGAGCGCGCGCACGCACTACCTGAACGCGCGACAGACGCTGGCGACGCTGCTGGAGTGGCGCGTGCTGCCGGTGATCAACGAGAACGACACCACCGCCACCGACGAGATCTCCTTCGGCGACAACGACTTCCTGGCGGCGCAGGTGGCGGTGCTGGTGGCGGCCGACGAGCTGGTGCTGGCGACCGGCATCGACGGCCTGTACACGGCCGACCCGCGCCTGTACCCCGACGCGCGCGTGGTCGGCGAGGTCAGCGACTTCGCGGCGCTGGAGGACCTCGAGATCGGGCACACCACCTCGCCGCTGGGCTCCGGCGGCATGCGCTCGAAGGTGGTGGCGGCGGAGATGGCCACGGCGGCCGGCATCGCCACCGTGATCTGCAACGGCCTGCGCGCCGGCGCGCTCGAGGCGGTGCTCGCCGGCGAGGGCGAGGGCACGCGCTTCCCCGCCCGCGAGGCGCGCTACTCGAGCTTCAAGCTGTGGCTGAAGTACGCCAAGCCCGCGCGCGGCACGGTGGTGGTGGACCGCGGCGCCGCGCGCGCGCTGCGCGAGGAGAACGCCAGCCTGCTGCCGGTCGGCGCGACCGAAGTGCAGGGCGACTTCGACGCCGGCGACGCCGTGGAGATCGTCGAGCGCGACGGCGCCGAGGGCGCGCTGCGGCCGCTCGCCAAGGGCATCTGCAGCTACTCCGCCGGCGAGCTGCGCCAGGTGCTGGGGCTCAAGTCCGAGGCCGTGCGCCAGCTGCTCCCGCACGCCAGCGAGGAG
Source organism: Solirubrobacteraceae bacterium (assembly GCA_035508735.1). GTDB lineage: Bacteria > Actinomycetota > Thermoleophilia > Solirubrobacterales > Solirubrobacteraceae > Palsa-744. Next base: position 63,918 of record DATJMM010000002.1, read on the forward strand.
GCCGTGCACCGCGACTACCTGGTGCTCGATTGACGTGTAGATGAGGGGTCGCGGGCGGCGGGCCGGGCGGGCGGCGGATCGCCCAGCCCGCCGGCTCGCAGCCGCTCGTTACCCTGTGCAGATGGCAACAGCGGTCTCATCGGTGCAGGAGGTGTGCGCGGCCGCCAAGCGCGCGGCGCGCGCGCTCGCGCAGGCCGACACCGCCGTCAAGCACGCCGCGCTGGAGGCGATCGCGGCGGCGCTGGAAGCGCGCGTGGGGGAGATCCTCGAGGCCAACGAGCGCGACATGCAGGCCGGGCGCGACGCGGAGCTCGGCGACGCGCTGCTGGACCGCCTGCGCCTGGACGAGGGCCGCGTGCTCGCGATCGCGCGCGCGGTGCGCGAGATCGTGGCGCTGGCCGACCCCGTGGGCGAGGTCATCGACGGCCGCCGCCTGCCCAACGGCCTGGACGTGCGCAAGGTGCTGGTGCCGCTCGGCGTGGTCGCGGTGGTGTACGAGGCGCGCCCCAACGTCACGATCGACGCCGCCGCGCTGTGCCTGAAGTCGGGCAACGCGATCGTGCTGCGCGGCTCGAGCTCCGCCGCGCACTCGGGCGCGGTGCTCGCCGGCATCGCCGCCGAGGCGGCCGTCGCCGCGGGCCTGCCCGAGGGCTCGATCGGCCTCGTCTCCGGCGGCGGGCGCGAGGAGCTGGCCGAGCTCGCCACCCAGACGGGCACGGTGGACCTGATCGTGCCGCGCGGCGGCGAGGGGCTGAAGCAGGCGCTGCAGGCGGTCGCCACCGTGCCCGTGATCTACGCCGCCTCCGGCAACTGCCACGTGTACGTGGAGGCCAGCGCCGAGCTCGAGATGGCGCAGGCGATCGTGCTCAACGCCAAGACCCAGCGCCCCGGCGTGTGCAACGCCGCCGAGACGCTGCTGGTGCACGAGCGCGTCGCCGCCGAGTTCCTGCCGCGCGTGCTGCGCGCGCTCGCGCACGCCGGCGTTGCGATCCGCGGCGACGAGCGCACCCTCGCGCTGGCGGGCCCGCTCTGGGGGCCCGACGGCCAGCACGGCGAGCGCGCGGGCCACGCGAACCCCTCGCCGGCCGCCCCCGGGCGGCCCCTCCTCGAGATCGCCCCCGCCGGCGAGGAGGACTGGGCCAGCGAGTACCTCGCGCCGGTTATCGCGGTGCGCGTGGTGGACGACACCGAGCAGGCGATCGAGCACATCGCGCGCTACGGCAGCGGGCACTCGGAGGCGATCGTCACGCGCGATCTCGCCGCCGCGCGCGCCTTCCAGCTCGGCGTGGACGCCGCCTGCGTGTACGTCAACGCCTCCACCCGCTTCACCGACGGGGGCGAGTTCGGGATGGGCGCGGAGATCGGCAACTCCACGCAGAAGCTGCACGCGCGCGGCCCCATCGGCCTGCGCGAGCTGTGCACGTTCAAGTACCTGATCGAGGGCGACGGGCACGTCCGCGCTTGAGCGCCCGGCGCCACCCGCCAGCACCACGTCGGCCCCGCGGCTCGGGGTGCTGGGCGGCACCTTCAACCCGCCCCACCGCGGCCACCTCGAGCTGGCGCGCCACGCGCTGCGCGAGCTCGCGCTCGAGCGCGTGCTGCTGATGCCAGCGCACACCGCGCCCAACAAGGCCGGCGGCGGCGACGGCGCGCTGGACCCCGGCCCGCAGCGCCGGCTGGCGATGTGCCGGCTCGCCTGCGAGGGCGTGCCCGGCGTGTGCGCGTGCGCGCTCGAGGTCGAGCGCGGCGGTGTGTCCTACACGGTCGATACGCTCGCCGCACTGCATGCCAGCCATCCCCAGGCGGAGCTGACGTTGATCGTGGGAGCCGACGTGGCCGGCACGCTCGGCTCCTGGCGCGAGCCGCAGCGGCTGCTGGAGCTGGCGCGCGTCGCCGTCGCCGCGCGTCCCGGCGCGGACGTGCCCGCGCTGCCGCCCGGCGCGCGCGCCAGCCGCCTGGAGATGGCGCCGATCGAGGTCTCCTCCTCGCTGGTGCGCAGTCGCGTCGCGCGCGGCCAGCCGGTCGCCGGGTTCGTGGGCGAGCGCGTCGCCGCCTACATCGCCGAGCACGCGCTCTACCGCGTCGCCAGCGGGGCGCGCGCATGAGCGCCGGCGGCGCGGCGCGCACGATGGCCGGCGCGGCTGGGCTCACGATGGCCGGCGGGGCGCGCGCATGAACGCCGCCGCCAAGCTCGCCGCCCGCCCGCTCGCGCGCGAGATCGCGCGCCTGGCGGCCGACAAGAAGGCGATCGACCTGGTCGAGCTCGACCTGCGCGGCGTGGTGGGCTACACCGACTACTTCGTGATCTGCTCCGGCAACACGCCACGGCAGGCCAAGGCGATCCACGACGCGATCCTCGAGGGGCTCAAGCGCGAGCACCGCATGCTGCCGCGGCGCGTCGAGGGCTCCGCGCAGGCCGGCTGGATCCTGATGGACTACCTCGACGTGGTGGTGCACGTGTTCACGCCGCAGACGCGCGAGTTCTACCGCCTCGAGCAGCTTTGGGGCGAGGCGCCGGCGCTCGCCGCGGGTCCCGCGGACGCGGCGGGCGAGGTCCAGTCGGAGACGCGCTCGCGCGCCCGCGGAGCGCAGCCGGGCGGCTCGCGCCGCGCGGGTTGACCGGCCAGTCGGCCAGCGGTTAGGGTCGCCTCGACAGCGCTGCGGAGGGCGGCGCGCGCAGAGAGGGGACAGAACCGATGCAAGGCTCGATCGCGGATCGAAGGACGGGACACGCGCTGCTCGCGGGCGCGCTGGCGGCGGCGGCGCTGGCGCTGTGGCTGGGGGCGCTCACGCCGGCGGCGCGCGCGGAAGGGCCGGGGAGCGGCACGCCGTACACGGTGAGCCTGGGCGACTCCTACATCTCCGGCGAGGCCGGCCGCTGGGCCGGCAACACCAACGAAAGCCCCTCGAAGATCGACGCGCTGGGCTCGACCGCCTACTACGACAACCCGAGCGACACGGGAGAACTGATCGAAGGCTGCCACCGCTCGAAATCGGCCGAGGTGTACATCGGCGGCGGCGTCGACGGCGAGAACCTCGCGTGCTCCGGCGCCAAGACCTCGAGCTTCACCGAGGAAGGGCTGTTCAAGCCCGGCCTCGACTTCTACGACTCCGGCGGGCACGAAGGCCAGGCGCTGATGCTGCAGCACTTCGCCGCCGCCCACAACGTGAAGCTGGTGGCGGTGTCGATCGGCGGCAACAACTTCGACTTCGCCGGCATCGTGCAGACCTGCATCGAAGACTTCCTCGAGTCCACCATCTTCTGGGACTTCTACTGCAGCGAAGAAAGCTCGGTGACGAAGAACTTCACCGCCGGCAACGTCTCCAAGGTGAAGGGCGAAATCGAGACCGCGCTCGAGAACGTGGCGCAGGCGATGACCAACGCCGGCTACTCGAGCTCGCAGTACACGATCCTCGTGCAGGACTACCCCTCGCCGATCCCCAACGGCTCGGAATTCCGCTACTCGCAGAGCGGCTACACCCGGCAGGTGGTCGGTGGCTGCGGCTTCTGGAACAAGGACGCCAACTACGCCAACGCCACCATGCTGCCCACGATCGACGGCGCGGTGTTCGGCGCCGGCGAAGCCAGCGGCCTGCCGAACGTGAAGTACATGCAGCTGTCCTCCGCGTTCAACGGCCGGCGCCTGTGCGAAAAGGGCGTGGGGCTGCTCGAGGAAGAGGGCCTGTCCTCCTGGAAAGCGACCGAAGCGGTGAACAAGACCGAGTGGATCAACCAGGTGCGCACGATCACCACCCTGTTCGGTCCCTACGAGCTGCAGGAAGACCTGCACCCCAACTACTGGGCGCAGCTGGCGCTGCGCAACTGCCTCACCCAGGCCTACGACGCCGGGTCGCCCAAGGGTGGCACCTGCACCATCTCCGGCAAGGGGCTCAACGCATCCGGCGAGCCGAACATGACGCTGCACTGAAGGCTGCGAACATGGGCCGGTGAGCACGAGCACACCGGCCCGCAGCCACCCTCCGCGCATCGGCGCGGTGCTGCGCGAAGGCGAGCGGGTGACGCCGCTCGAGCTGTTCTTCGATCTCGTGTTCGTGCTGGCGCTCACGCAGTGCACCACGCTGGTGGCGCGCGAGGTCAGCTGGGAGGGGGTGCTGAAGGGGGTGCTGGTGCTGGGCGTGCTGTGGTGGTCGTGGGGCGGCTATGCCTGGCTGACGAGCGTGGTGGATCCGGAGGAGGGCGCCGTGCGCCTGGCGATGTTCGCGGCGATGGCGGCGTTCCTGGTGGCCGCGCTGTGCGTGCCCGGCGCCTTCGGCTCGGAGGCGCTGCTGTTCGCCTGCGCCTACGCGGCGGTGCGAGCTGCGCACATCGCGCTGTTCCGGATCGCCAGCCGCGAGGACCCGCAGCTGCGCCACTCGGTGCTGGGGCTGTCTGTGAGCACCGCGATCGGGGTCGGCCTGCTGATCGCGGCCGCGCTGCTCGGCGGCGCCGCGCAGCTGGCGCTGTGGGGCGCGGCGCTGCTGATCGACCTGGGCGGTCCCTACCTGTTCGGCGTGGCGGGATGGAAACTGGTGCCGGGGCACTTCGCCGAGCGCCACGGCGCGATCGTGATCATCGCGCTGGGGGAGTCGATCGCGGCGATCGGCATCGGCGCGCGCCCGCGCATCGGCGCCGGCGTGGTGGCGGCGGCGGTGCTGGGGATCGTGATCGCCGCTGCCCTGTGGTGGGCCTACTTCGACGTCACCGCGATCGTCGCCGGACGCTTCCTCGCGCGCGCCGAGGAGGGCCGCGAACGCAATCGCATCGCGCGCGACTCCTACTCCTATCTGCACTTCCCGATGGTCGCCGGCATCGCGCTGATCGCGGTGGGCATCAAGCGCACGCTGCTGCACGTGGACGACCCGCTGCGGCTGGTGCCGGCGACCGCGCTGCTCGGCGGGGCGGCGCTCTACCTGCTCGCGCACGTGGCCTTCAGGCTGCGCGCGATGCGCTCGCTGAGCGCGCGCCGGCTGGTGTGCGCGGTGGTGCTGGCGGCGCTCGTGCCGGCCGGCGCCGCGCTGCCCGCGCTGGCCACGCTCGGCCTGCTCGCCGCGGTGCTGTCCGCGCTGATCCTGTATGAGGCGCTGCGCTACGCCGACGTGCGCGAGCGCGTGCGCCACCGCGCGGTGCGCGAGGCCGCCACCGGGTAGACGCCCGCGCCGCGCGCTGAGGTCGATGCCGCCGCGCCGGTGACCGCGGGGGCCGCGGCGCCGGTGACGGTGGCCGGCTGGCGCAGCGCCAGCACGAGCGTCTGCGTGAGCAGCGCCACCGAGGTGGCGAGCGCGAACGCCGCGGCGGTGTCGAGCGAGCGCAGCGCCAGCGCCAGCACGAAGCAGAACAGCGCGAACGCGCCGAAGCCGCGCAGCAGGCCGCGCAGCAGTCGCGTGAGCTCGGCGTGGCCGCGCTGGGCGTGCGTGAAGGTGGCGAGCACGGTGGTGATCACCGGGAAGGGCGCCAGCAGCCCGCTGAGCTGCGGTCCGAGCCAGCCCGACACGGCGGTCAGCGCCACCACCAGCGCGAGCGCGCAGGCTGCGCGCATCGGCAGGTCCCATGCGGGGGCGGCGGCGTGCTCGGCGGCGCCCGGCGGCGTGCGCGGGAGCAGCGCGAGGCCGGCTGCGATCGCGAGCGCGGCCAGCGCCAGGGCCGCGCCGAGCGGCGGCGAGAGCGCGTTGAAGAGGACCGTGCCGGCGCCGAACGCGAGCCAGCCGGCCAGCATGCTCCAGCCCCAGAACCACCTGCCGGCGAGCCTGCCGTAGACCACCGCGAAGGCGATCAGCGACACCAGCCCCAGCAGCGTGCCGGCGGCGGCGCCGGCGGCGAAGGCGCGCCCGTGCGCGAGCGCGTACACCAGCAGGATCGGCCCGGCCACCACCGGCAGGCCGCCGATCACGCCGCCCACCTGCACGCCGTAGCGGCGCGCCGCCAGCGACGCGCCGACCACGAAGGCCGGCGCCAGCAGCAGCTTCACGGCGAGCAGCGTCACCTGCACATGATCGCAGTCGCGCGCGGACGCCGGACGGATGCGGCCGCGGGGCCGGCCCACCCCGCCCCCGAGGCGCGGCGGCGGGCGCCTCGGCGCGCGCGAGGCGCGGCGCCCGCCTCAGCCGATCTCGCTGAACAGCGTGGTCTCGTCTGAGAGTTGTTCGTAGAGGCGGCGGCGTAGTTGGGTGTGGATCTGGCTGATGCGGCTCTCGGAGACGCCGAGGCGTTGGCCGATCTCGCGTAGCGTCAGTTCGTGCACGTAGAGCATCACCGC
>DATJMM010000003.1:0-10229 GCA_035508735.1 Solirubrobacteraceae bacterium
GGAGGTCTCGGGCGTCGCGCACGCGCAGGCGGCGGGCTTCGCCGCCGAGCAGCTGACACCGCAGGGAAGGCTCAGGGAGTCGGCCACCGAGGACCCGGGCTTCGTGTGGCAGCTCCCCGACGCCGCGGGGCTGCTGACGCGCTCCAGCGGCGAGCAGACGCGGCCGGACACCGCCGGCCAGGGGCGCACGGCCAACAGCCTGGTGGAGGCGCTCGGGCACTTCGGCGTGCAGGCGAAGGTCATCGGCACCGTGGCCGGGCCGCACATCACGCGCTACGAGCTGCGCCTGGCGCCGGGGACGAAGGTCGCGAAGGTCGCCCAGCTGAAGGACGACCTCGCGTACGCGCTCGCCGCCACCGACATCCGCATCCTCGCGCCGATCCCCGGCAAGCAGGCGGTGGGCGTGGAGGTGCCGAACGCGAAGCGGCGGATCGTGCGCCTGGGCGACGTCTTCCAGGAGCCGCCGAGGGACTGGTCGCCGCTGACGGTGTGGCTCGGCAAGGACGTGGCCGGCAAGGCGATCGGCGCGGACCTGGCGAAGATGCCGCACATCCTCGTCGCCGGCACCACCGGCGCGGGCAAGTCGGGTGCGATCAACGCGATGCTCTCGAGCGTGCTGCTGCGCGCCACGCCGCACGAGGTGCGCCTGGTGCTGGTGGACCCCAAGCAGGTGGAGCTGAACCACTACGAGTCGATCCCGCACCTGCTGACGCCGGTGATCACGAGCCCGCGCATGGCCGCCAACGCGCTGCAGAACCTGGTCAAGGAGATGGAGAGCCGCTACGGGATCATGTCGCTGGCGCGCACCCGCGGCCTGGTGGAGCTCAACGACGCACGCCGCAAGCGGGGCGAAGCCCCGCTCCCTTACATCCTCTGCGTGATCGACGAGCTCGCCGACCTGATGATGGTGGCGCCGGCCGACGTGGAGGACTCGATCATCCGCCTGGCGCAGAAGGCGCGCGCGGTGGGCATCCACCTGGTGCTGGCCACGCAGAGCCCGCGCGTGGACGTGATCACGGGCATGATCAAGGCCAACGTGCCCTCGCGCATCGCCTTCGCGGTGTCCTCGCAGACCGACTCGCGCGTGATCCTCGACCAGAACGGCGCGGAGTCGCTGCTGGGCCAGGGCGACATGCTGTTCAGCCCCGTCGGCTCCTCGCGCCTGCAGCGCATCCAGGGCGCCTACGTCGACGAGTCGCAGATCGCCAAGCTGACCGACGGCTGGCGCCGCCAGGGCGAGCCGGAGCTGCGCGAGGAGCTGCTGGAGGAGGTCGAGCGCGAGGACGCGGCGCAGGATGACGGCGGCGACGGGCTCGACCCGGACGAGGACCCGATGCTGGCGGACGCGATCCGCCTGGTGGCGGAGATGCAGACGGCCTCCACCTCGATGCTGCAGCGCAGGCTGCGCCTCGGCTACACGCGCGCGGGGCGCATGATCGACATGCTGGAGCGCCGCGGCGTGATCTCGGGCTACGAAGGCTCCAAGCCGCGGCAGGTGCTGATCACCGAGGCCGACCTGCCGCGCGTGCTCGCTGCGCTGGAGGCGCAGCCCAGCTCGTCCGCTTCGGCGCTCAGCGACTAGCCTTCCTGGCTGATATGCCCGAGATCGGAGCAACGTTGCGCGAGGCGCGCATGCGCGCGCGCGTCGACGTGTCGGAGATCGAGGCGAAGACGAAGATCCGCGCGAAGTACCTGCGCGCGCTGGAGAACGAAGAGTGGGGGCTGTTGCCGGGCCCCACGTTCGTGAAGAGCTTCCTGCGCACGTACGCGCAGGCGCTGGACCTCGACGCGAAGGCGCTGGTGGAGGAATACCGCCTGCACCACGAGCGCCAGAGCGAGCTGCAGCTCGAGCCGATCGTGTCGAGCCCGCAGGGCACGCGCCCCGGCCGGCGGACGGGATCGGGCCCCCGCGGCGGACCGCGCGAGGGGCCCTCGCGCGCGTACGTGGCGGCGGTGAGCGCGATCGGGCTGGTGATCGTGGCGCTGGCGGCGCTGCTGATCGCCGGTGGCGGCGGCGGCTCGACGAACACGCAGACGGGCTCCACGGGCGCCGCGCGCACGGCCGGCTCGCACGGCGCGCGCGGCCACGGCAAGCACCACGCGCGCTCGCTCCACGCCGGCGCGCGCGCGGGCGTGGTGTCGCTGGCGCTGCGCGCGAGCGGCGTGGTGTACGTGTGCCTGATCGGCGACGACGGGCGCAGGCTGATCGCGGGCACGGAGCTGCAGCCGGGGCAGACCACGCCCACCTACCACGCGCGGCGCTTCGTGATGACGCTCGGCAACAGCTCGCTGACGATGATCGTCGACGGCGTGCCGCGCACGGTGGCGCCGTCGGCGCAGGCGATCGGCTACTCGCTCACGAAGGCCTACGGGCGCCGGCCGCTGGCGGCGGGGCAGCTGCCGACGTGCACGTGAGCGCGCGGCCCGCCGGCGAGCGCGAGCGCACGCCCGCGCCGCCGCGCGCGGGCGTCGTGGTGACGGGCACGGAGGTGCTGACGGGCCGCGTGAGCGACCGCAACGGGCCGTGGCTGGCGGAGCGCCTGCGCGGGCTGGGGGTTGACCTGGCGCATGTGACGATCGTGGGCGACCGTCCCGAGGACGTGCGCGCGGCGCTGTCGTTCATGGCCGCGCAGGGCCTCGCCCTGGTGATCACGAGCGGCGGCCTGGGACCGACGGCGGACGACCTCACGGCGCGGGTGGTGGGCGAGTTCCAGGGGCGCGAGATGGTGCTGGACGAGGCGCTGTCGGGGCGCATCGCGCGGATCGTGGCGCCGCTGATGAGACGCTGGCCCAACGTGGACCCGCAGGCGGTGCAGGAGGCCAACCGCAAGCAGGCCACGATCCCCCGCGGCGCCACCGTGCTGGAGCCGGTGGGCACGGCCCCCGGCCTGGTGGTGCCGCCGCCCGAGGTCGCCGGCGAGCGCGCCGGCCCGACGATCGTGGTGCTGCCGGGGCCGCCGCGCGAGCTGCAGCCGATGTGGTCGCAGGCGCTGGCGACGGCGGCGCTGCGCGAGGCGCTGGCGGGCGCGACGAGCTACAGCCAGCGCACGCTGCGCCTGTTCGGCATCCCCGAGTCGGAGATCGCGGAGACGCTGCGGGCGGCGGCGCGCGAGGGCGTGGAGCTGGAGCGCCTGGAGGTGACGACGTGCCTGAAACGCGGCGAGGTGGAGGTGGTGACGCGCTTCGAGCCGGACGCGCTGGACGCGTACGAGGCGCTGGAGGCGGCGATCGCGGCGCGCCACCCGCGGGAGCTGTTCTCGCGCGACGGCAGCACGATCGACGAGCAGGTGGCGGCGCTGCTGCGCGGCGCGCAGGGCGGCGCCCCGGCGCGCACGATCGCGACGGCGGAGTCGTGCACGGGCGGGCTGCTAGCGGCGCGCCTGACGGACCTGGCGGGCTCCTCGGAGTACTTCAGGGGCGCGATCGTGGCCTACGCGAACGACGTGAAGGCGGGCCTGGCGGGCGTGCCGGCGGAGCTGATCGAGGCGCACGGGGCGGTCTCCGAGCAGGTGGCGCAGGCGCTGGCGGACGGCGCGCGCGCGGCGCTGGGCGCGGACGTGGGCGTGGGCGTGACGGGCGTGGCGGGGCCGGGCGGCGCCAGCGCGGAGAAGCCGGTGGGCCTGGTGTGGCTGAGCGTGAGCGTGGCGGCGCGCGAGCGGGCGCAGGCGAGGCGGCTGACGCGCTCGGTGAACCTTCCCGGTGGCAGGGCGGACGTGCGCGAGCGCGCTGCGACGGTGGCGCTGCACCTGGTCAGGCGCGCGTTGAGCGAGGAGGATTAGGAGGGGTCGCGGGCGGCGGGCGCGGGCGGGCGGCGGATCGCCGGGGCGGCGGATCGCGCGGGCGATGGATCACCGGGTGGCGGATCGCCGGGATCGCAGGGCGCTAGCATCGCGGCTGTCGATGTCTCGTGGTGCGACAGCGCGGCTGTTCGCCGCGATCGAGCTGCCGGCGGCGGTGCGCGAGCGGCTGACGGCGTGGACGCGCGCGGCCTTCGCGGGGCTGCGCGAGGCGGGCGGCTCGCGCGCGGCGCTGCGGGCGCTGGAGGAGGATTCGCTGCACCTGACGCTGTGCTTCCTGGGCGAGCGCCCGGTGGGAGAGATCGCGGCGCTGTCGGCGGCGCTGGCGGCGCTGCGGCTGGAGGCGTGCGAGCTCGCGCTGGGGGCGCCGCTGTGGCTGCCGCCGCGCCGGCCGCGGGCGCTGGCGGTGGAGGTGCACGACTTCCACGGCGAGCTGGCGGGCGTGCAGGAGCGCGTGAGCGCGGCGCTGGCGGGCGCGGGCGCCTGGAGCCCCGAGCGGCGGCGCTTCCGGGCGCACGTGACGCTGGCGCGGGTGCGTGGCGGCGGGCGCGCCGAGCGCGGCGCCGGCGCCGCGAGCCGGGGACGGCCGACCGGCGCGGGCGCGCTGCCGGCGACGCCCCGCCTGAGCTTCACGCCCGAGGCGGTGGTGCTGTACCGCTCGTGGCTGGGCCAGCGGGGCGCGAGCTACGAGCCGCTGGCGGCGGCGGCGCTGGCCCCGCCGGGGCGCTGAGCCGCCTCAGCCTTCTGCTTCTTCGCCTTCGCCTTCCGCTTCTTCTTCGCAGGCGCCGCCGGCGCAGGCTCCTTCGGCTTCGGCTTCGCCTTCGCAGCCGGGCTGTTCCTGCGCTTCTTCTTCGCATTCGCCGCCGCCGAGCTGGCCTTCCAGCGCGACGGCGCAGACGAGGCTGGCGCCGTTCTTGGCGAGCACGGGCGTGCTGCCGTCTTCGCAGGCCGGTTCGGAGCCGTCTTCGCAGGCGAAGGAGCTGCCGCCGAGGCTGACGGGGGCGCTGCCGTCTTCGCACAGCGCGGGCGTGAACACGGTCGCGTGCGAGCGATGGCGGGAGGAGCGACGCTTGGTCTTGGTGCCGGCCTTGGTCCTGGCTTTCGAGTGGTGGCGGCTGCGGTGCTGCCTGGACTGCCGGTGCGCGCCGCCGCGCGCGGCCTGCGTGCAGGCGGCGGCGTGCGCCGAGCGGGCGTGGGCGGAGGTGGTCGGGCAGCCGGCGTGGCGGTGGCCGCTGGCGAGGCTCTGGGCCGGTCCCAGCAGCGCGGCTGCGAGCGCGCAGAGGGTGAGGGCGAGCGTGGCGAGCGCGAGGCGCGGGCGCGGCTTGGGGATCGAGGCGGCAGGCACGGTGCTCTCCTATCGTCAGCGGCCGGCGCCGCGCGAGGGGGGTGGGCGCGGGCCTGGACGAATGACGGGGCGAACAGCTGTTCCGTCCGCGGTGGCCTCTAGCTTGTTGCGCTCCACTGTCGAACCGGAGGAATCAGCCATGCCCGTGACCGAGCAGGAGAAGGCCGCCAAGGCGCGCGACGCCGCCCTTCAGGGGGCGCTCACGCAGATCGAGCGCGAGTTCGGCAAGGGCACGGTGATGCGGATGGGCGACGAGGGCGCGCAGGTGCGCTGCGAGGCGATCCCGACGGGCGCGCTGTCGCTGGACCTGGCGCTCGGCATCGGCGGCGTGCCGCGGGGGCGGATCGTGGAGATCTTCGGCCCGGAGTCCTCGGGCAAGACGACGCTGATCTACCACATGCTGGCGGAGGCGCAGAAGCTGGGGGGCGTGTGCGCGTTCATCGACGCGGAGCACGCGATGGACCCGCTGTACGCGAAGGAGATCGGCGTGGACATCGACGAGCTGCTGGTGTCGCAGCCGGACTACGGCGAGCAGGCGCTGGAGGTCGCGGACATGCTGGTGCGCTCGGGCGCGGTGGACGTGGTGGCGATCGACTCGGTGGCGGCGCTGACCCCGAAGGTGGAGCTGGAGGGGCAGATGGGCGACCAGACGGTGGGCTCGCAGGCGCGCATGATGTCGCAGGCGATGCGCAAGCTGGCGGGCAACCTGAACCGCACGCAGACGCTGTGCGTGCTGACCAACCAGATCCGCGAAAAGGTGGGGGTGATGTTCGGCTCGCCGGAGACGCAGCCGGGCGGGCGCGCGCTGAAGTTCTACGCCTCGCAGCGGCTGGACATCAGGCGCATCGAGACGCTGAAGGACGGCGCGGAGGCGGTGGGCAACCGCGTGCGCGTGAAGGTGGTGAAGAACAAGATGGCGGCGCCGTTCCGCCAGGCGGAGTTCGACATCGAGTTCGGCAAGGGCATCTCGACCGCGGGCTGCCTGATCGACCTCGGCCTGGAACACAGCGTGGTCTCCAAGTCGGGCTCGTTCTTCTCCTACGGCAACGACCGCCTCGGCCAGGGGCGCAGCAACGCGAAGGCGTACCTGGACGAGAACCCGGCGCTGGCGAAGGAGATCGAAGGCAAGATCTACGAGGCGCTGGGGACGGGCCCGGCCCTGGTGACGCCGATCGCTGCGCCCGACGGCGCGGAGCGCGGGACGGGGTCCTCCGCGAAGGGCGCGCCTGCGCCGGTCGTGGCGGCGAGCGAACCGACGGTGGTCGCGGCCTGACGCCGCGGCGGGCAGGCGCGCGCGACCCGGTCGCGGGGCGCGTTACCTGCGGGCGTAGGCGAAGCGGTCGGCGGACGAGACGGCGCTGGTGCCGTACGGGGTGGTGACGGTGACGTTGACGGCGCCGGCTGGCGCGGGCGGCGCGACGGCGACGATCAGGCCGCCGGACTCGACGGTGAAGCTGGCAGCTGCGCGCGAGCCGAAGCTCACGGCGCTGGCGCCGAGCAGGTCGCGCCCTTTGATGCGCACGCGCGTGCCGCCGCTCCGCGGGCCGTGACGGGGGTGCAGGTGCGTGACGAGCGGCGCGGGCGCCTGCGCGAACACCCAGGCGGCGCCTTTGAACTGGTCGTCTCCCTGGCCGCCGACGAGCGCGGTTTCGCCGGCGGCTGAGAGCGCGACGCCGGAGCCGAAGGCGCCGTAGCCCTGCTCCTGGCCGCCGGCGAGCCGTTCGCGGGCGAGCTTCCACCCGGTGTGGGGGCGTTCGAGCACCCACACGGCGCCGACGTCGTCGTAGTCGTGGCCGCCGATCAGCGCGAGGCGCGCGTTGGCGTCGAGCGCGACGCTGTAGCCGAAGAAGGCTTTGGACCCGCCGGCGGGGCTGGCGAGCTCCTGCCCTGGCTGCTGCCAGTGGCCGTGGTCGCTGGAGAACGCCCAGGCGGCGCCGGCGTTTTCGCCGTCGGCTTCGGCGCCGGCGAGCGCGACGGCGCCGCCGGCGGAGAGCGCGACGGAGCTGCCGAGCCGACCGGGCCCGCGCTCGCCGGCGCCGGTGAGCCTGGCGCCCTGCTGGCTCCAGCCGGAGCCGGTGGGGGCGAACGCGTAGACGGCGCCGGCGCCGTTGTCGTCGAAGGGGGCGCCGAGCAGAGCGGCCTGCCCGTCGCCGGAGAGCGCGGCGGAGGAGCCGAGCTCGCCGGCGCCCTGCTCGCCGGTGGCGGTGAGCGCGGCCCGCTGCGCCCAGCCGGAGCCGGAGCGCGTGTAGAGGTAGGCGGCGCCGGCGCGCTGTGCGTCGAAGCGCGCGCCGACGAGCGCCGTGCTGCCGTCGCCTGAGAGCGCGACGGAGGAGCCGAACTGGCCCGACCCCTGCTCGCCGGTGGCGGTGAGCGTTGCCTGCTGGGTCCAGCCGGGGCCGGAGCGGGCGAACAGGTAGGCGGCGCCGGCGCCGCCGCTCGCGAGCGGCGCGCCGAGCAGCGCCGTGTGCCCGTCGCCGGAGAGCGCGACGGAGCTGCCGAGCTCGCCGGCGCCCTGCTCGCCGGTGGCGGTGAGCTTGGCCTGCTGGGTCCAGCTGGAGCCTGAGCGCGTGTAGAGATAGGCGGCGCCGGCGCCGCCGCCGGCGAGCGGCGCGCCGACGAGCGCGGTGTCGCCGTCGGCGGACAGCGCGACGCTCGCGCCGAACAGTGCTTCGCCGGGCTCGTCGGGGGCGGTGAGCTTGGGGCCCTGCTGCAACAGCGGGTAGGGGCGCGGCTGGGCGCGCTGGGCAAGCGCGCGAGCGCGAGGGGGCCGCGACAGCGCGCTCGCGGGCAGCGTGCAGGCGCAGGCCGCGACCAGCACGACGAGCGCCGCCCGAGCGCGGCGCGGAGGGCGCAGCGCCGGCGGGGTTGACGTCACCGACGCCGATGCGTGCGAGCGCTCAACCACACGGTGAAGGCTACGCTGTGGCGGTGAAGCGCTACCACGTGACCACGTGGTGCGGCAAACGTGTCATCTAGGACGTGGGCGGGCGGAGGGCCGGCGCCGGGCAGGACGGATCTGGTTGACGAGTCGAACCAGGTCGGGGTCTGCAGGGGGATCGTCGAAGGAGTCACAGCATTGTGGCTGGCTGTCGCGAGCACAACCGATGCCGCTGAGGCCGGGGATGTCTCGGGCGCCCTCCACGTGGACCGCCTCATCTTCGGTGTGGCGGCCGACCCATGAGATCACGATCTCGTCTTGGTCTCCGAAGACCAAGTGCATGCGCCAGTCTCGGTAGAAGCGCCGCTCGCATATGTGGTGGTCGCCGCCCGTCTCGGCACGCATGCGGGTACCGCCGGGGTCGTTCCCGCTCCTGACAACGCACATCGGTCGAATGCCGGCTAGCAGGCGTTCTGGACACCGAGCGTTGCAACCGTTGCAGCAGATGGAGACGCCATCAGGGCGGGGACGCCACGCCCAGCTCCTGCGGCGTGGTGCGCCCGCTCGTGGTCAGACGACGCCCGACGATCTGCGTCATTCGGTAGGCGGCGGGGGTCGCGACCACGAATCCGTCCGCGATCGGTTGCATCAGGCCGGCGTTGCAGAGCGGCTTGACGATTGCTTCAGGGGTCGAAGTAGTCGAGCGCCCGGCCGATGTCCACTACGGCATACTGGGTGACCTCCAGGGACAACTGCCCGCGGGTGTGCTGACCACAGCCTGGACAACGGACTCGCTGGGCACGGTGCTCTGTGACATTGACCGAACCATCTCCACCGGGCACGTCACCTCCGACGCCGCCAGCCACTACGATGCGCCCGGCAGCACCCCGTCATGGGTCTCTTTCACCAACGGAGAATGGACGAGAAACATCGGCGGGATTAGCGGGCTACTGAGCGCCGAACAGCACGACACCGAAACCCCCACGCTGCAACTCGCCAACCTCCACGGTGATATAGTCGCGACCGTCCAAGATCTCGAATCCGCGAAACCAAGCTCCGCGATCGAACCAACCGAGTACGGCGTGCCAACCATCAAAGAACCAGCCAAACACTCCTGGCTCGGCGCGTAGTCGCTACAGACGGAACTCCCATCGGGTGTGATCGACATGGGCGCGCGTTCCTACGTCCCGGCGCTCGGGCGCTTCCTGCAGCCAGATCCCGTGCCCGGCGGCTCCATCAACGCCTACGGCTACACCCACGACAATCCGCTCAACGAAATCGATCCCAGCGGCGACATCGCACTCAACGCGACCTCTGGCGGCCTATCCGCCGTCGGCGAAGGCGAGGGTGTCGGCCTTGAAAACGGCACTGGCCTAGCCGAAGGGGCCGTCATGCCGCAGCCAGTCAACCTCGAACTCGAACGGGAGTACAGGCAAGCCCGCGAAGCAAGAGAAGCCGCAGAAGCCGCTGCCGAAGCTGAAGAAGAATGGGAATGGTGGGAAGAAGAAGAAGGCGAATACGAATGGGCCACCTACCACAACGATGGCGGCAAAGAACAAGCACACGCAGAACCCGCCGTGCTCTACACGCCGCTAGGCGGGAGCAACGAAGACGACGGCTTCGAGGACGAATGGCGCCGCATCTTCATCGCCGGCTCCCGCTGCGAACAATACGGCGGCCACTGGAAGGGACACAAGTGCGTAGGAATCCCTCACCACCGCGGCAGCAAGAGCGCTTGCGAGTTTGTAGCCGGAGGCGTGGGAACCGTTGCCGGCTCTGCCGCTGGGTCCGTGGTGGGGCCTGCTGGCACTTTTGTTGGCGGGCTTGTTGGCGGATGGCTCGGAAGCCAAGTGTGCGGGTGACGTGATGGTTTGGCGCGACGTGGTTAGGTGGATTGTCGGTGTGGGTTTCCTTTTGCTTCTCCAGCGGTTGACAAGTAAGCAGGACTGGGGGCACGATTTGTGGGTTGCGGTCGTAGTCGCGTCCATAGCGGTCGGCGCGACTGCGTTCGTAAGAAACCAGCGGTCGGCACGATGACCGTCACGCAGAGTCGACCTTCGGAAGAAGAAGGGGGCTGGGAATATGTGTCCGACCACCAGCACGGAGAAGCCGGCGCACACGAACCGCACCCTGAAGCCGCTGCTCTGTATCAGCCGCTAGGGGAAGCGGCCAGCGGTGAACTTGCCGAACGCGGCCAGACTGAACACGG
>DATJMM010000004.1:0-103973 GCA_035508735.1 Solirubrobacteraceae bacterium
GTCATCGAGGCAGGTGACCCACGTGTTACTCACCCGTTCGCGGCTCTGCCCCAGGGCAAGCCCTGGTTCGTCGCTCCACTTGCATGTGTTAAGCACGCCGCCAGCGTTCGTCCTGAGCCAGGATCAAACTCTCCGTGAAGAGGGCCTTGCGGCCCGGTCTGGAGCCTGTGCGGCTCCGCGCCTTTCATGGGGCCCGCCGAAGCCGGCCCGATGCATCTCACGAAAAGCTGTCATGGACCTGAATGGGGACCCATACACGCGGTCCCCGGCCATGACGGGGTGTTCCTACTTGACTCTTTGACCGCCGGGCCAACGCCCCGGCCAGATCTGCGATCTGGCCGCGCTGCCGCCGGCGGGTCGAACCTGGACGCACCACGATCCACGGATGGATCGCGGGTGCGCATGCTGTTGAGTTTTCAAAGACCGTCGAGCCCCACCGAAAGGGCGTCCTTCTGGAGGAGACCGATCAGGCCCTGCGCCCTGGGGCGCCTGCGGGCCGACCAGCGAGTATAGCGCGATGCCCACCGCCGGGTCCAGGCGCCGGACGCGCCGGACCTGGCGAGCCTGCGTGGCGAGCTGCGCTGCTCGCGGCGGGACCCTAGCGCACGCGCAGGCGGCGAAAGCGCCGGCGCCCCACCTTCAGGATCTGGCCGTCGGCGCGCTCGCACGGCACGTCGTGCTCGCCGCTGTCGAGCGCGCGCTCGCCGAGGCTCACGCCGCCCTGGTCGATCATCCGCCGCGCCTCCGAGCGCGACACGCCGAACTCGCGCGCGATCAGCGCCGGCACGTGCAGGCTGCCGCCGGCGCACTCGAACGTCGCCTCCGGCACCCGGTCGGGGACGCCGCGGGCCACGAACACCTGGTCGAAGTGGCGCTCGGCCGCCTCCGCCTGTTCGGGCGTGTGCAGCCACGCCACCAGCTCGCGGGCCAGCGCGCGCTTGGCGTCGCGCGGCGAGAGCGCCTGCGGGCCCTGCGCGGGCGGCGGCTCGCGCTGCAGCAGCAGCCGGTAGTAGTCGCCCATCGCCGCGTCGGGGATCGACATCGTCTTGCCGTACATCTCCTCCGGGGCGTCGCTCACGCCGATCTGGTTGCCGAGCGACTTGGACATCTTCGCGCTGCCGTCCATGCCCACCAGGATCGGCATCGTCATGATCGCCTGCTCATCCTGGCCGTATGCGCGTTGGACGTCTCGCCCCAGCAGCAGGTTGAACTTCTGGTCGGTGCCGCCCAGCTCCACGTCCGCGCGCACCGCCACCGAGTCGTAGCCCTGCAGCAGCGGGTACAGCAGCTCCAGCACCGAGATCGGCTCGCCGGCGCTCCAGCGCTTGGCGAAGTCGTCGCGCTCCAGCAGCTGCGCCACGGTGGTGGTGCGCAGCAGCGCCAGCAGCTCCGCCACCGCCATGTCCAGCCATTCGCCGTTGCGGCGCACCTCCAGGCGCTCGGGATCTGCGTCGAGGATCTTCAGCGCCTGCTCCTGGAAGGTCGCTGCGTTCGCCTCGATCTCCTCCACCGAGAGCATCGGGCGCAGCGTCGAGCGCCCCGACGGATCGCCCACGCGCGCGGTGTAGTCGCCCACGATCAGCACCACCCGGTGCCCGGCGTCCTGAAAGCTGCGCAGCTTCGCCAGCACCACCGCGTGGCCCAGGTGGATGTCCGGCGCCGTCGGGTCGATGCCGAGCTTCACGCGCAGCTGGCGGCGCTCCGCCCGCGCCTGGCGCAGCTTCTGCTCGAGCGCCCCCGCCGGCAGGCTGTCGACCGCGCCCGACGCCAGCTCGGCGGCGAGCCGCGCGCTCTCCCCGGCGGCCGCGTCGTCGGCGTCTGGCATGGGGGCCAATGCTAGACTCTCGCGCGCCGGAGGGTCCCATCGCGCTGCGCCGCCGTGTGCGCCCCGCGCGGCCCGTCCCGTTCCGGGATCTGCCTGCTCGCGCGCAGCAGTCCGCGCCGTAGCCGCCGATGAGCGATGACGATCGCCCCGACATAGCACTCGCCGCCGCCGAACCCGGCGAGCTGCAGCCGGCGGCGGCGCCGCCGGGAGCCCGTCCCAAGCTGCCGCCGCCCCCGCCCGCCCCCGACCCCGGCGACAGCGCCGCCGCCCGGCGCACGCGCCTGAAGCGCCTGCGCTTCGTCGCGATCCTCGCGGCGGTGCTCGTGCTCGGCGCGATCTCCTTCGTGTTCGGCATGTTCGTCGCCGTCGCCTCCGACCTGCCGTCGCTGACGAAGTTCTCGCTGTACAAGGACGAGAAGAGCTCCACGCTGTACGACGACCTCGGCCACCCGATCGGCGTGCTCAGCCAGGAAAACCGCGTGATCGTGACGCCGGAACAGATCCCGATGATGGTCAAGGACGCCGTCGTATCGATCGAGGACAAGCGCTTCTGGAGCAACAGCGGCGTGGACCTGCGCGGCATCGCCCGCGCCTTCCTCGACGACGTCGTGCACAAAGGCGCCGTGCAGGGCGCCTCCACGATCGAGGAGCAGTTCATCAAGAACGCGCTCGCCGCGCAGTCGCACCGCACGGTCTTCGAGAAGCTGCGCGAGGCGGCGCTCGCCTACCAGCTCTCGCACAAGTGGTCGAAGCAGAAGATCATCACCGCCTACCTCAACACGATCTACTTCGGCAACGGCGCCTATGGCATCGAGGCCGCCGCGCAGACCTACTTCGGCCACGAAGCAGAACACGCCGGCTGCGGCACCCCCGGCCAGAAGCTGTGCGTGCAGGAGCTCGCGCCGTGGCAGGCCGCGCTGCTCGCCGGCATCATCCAGTCGCCCACCCAGTACGACCCCGTCACGCACCCCGCCGCCGCGCGCCAACGCCGCGAAGTGGTGCTCCAGCAGATGCGCGAACAGCGCTTCCTCACGCGCGCGCAGTACCGCCAGGCCGTCGTCCACCCGCTGCCCGGCGCCGCCGAGATCCAGGCCCCCGAGGAGCCCACCGTGGAAGGCGTCGACGCCGGCTACTTCACCAGCTGGGTGCAGCAGCAGGTGATCGAACGCTACGGCCAGCGCGCCTTCTACGGCGGGCTGAAGATCACCACCACGCTCAACCTCGAACTGCAGCGCGCCGCCGAACAGGCCGTCAACGACTACCTGTCATGGCCCGAAGGACCGACCGCGGCATTGGTCGCGATCGAAAACTCGACCGGCGAGGTGCGCGCCATGGTCGGCGGGCGGGGCTATGACGAGAGCCCCTTCAACATCGCCACCGAGGGCGAGCGCCAGCCCGGCTCCTCGTTCAAGGCCTTCGACCTCGCCGCCGCGCTCGAGGACGGCATCTCGCCCTACTCCGAGTGGGCCTCGCGCGAGAAGACGTTCATCGTCCCGCACACCGGCGGGCACGAAAAGTTCGTGGTCCACAACGACGAAGGCGCCTACACCGGCGAGAACACGCTGGTCGGCGCCACCGCCTACTCCGACAACTCGATCTACGCCGAAGTGGGCCTCAGGGTCGGCACCGCCCGCATCGCCAAACTCGCGCACGAGATGGGCATCACCACGCCGCTGTCGACCAACCCCGCGATGACGATCGGCGGGCTCACGATCGGCGTCACCCCGCTCGACATGGCGCACGCCTACGAGACCATCGCCCACGACGGCGAGCGCGTCAGCGGCACGCTCGCAGAAGGCGGCGCCCCGGTCGGCATCCAGGAAGTCGCGACTGGCGGCCGGCCGCTCCCCAACGGCCGCCACAGCGAACGCAACCGCGTCACCGCCAGGCGCGTGCTGCCGGGCGAAGTGGCCGCAACCGAGACCTCGATGCTCGAGACCGTGCTGCAGTACGGCACCGGCAAGGCCGCCGCGCTCGGGCAGTTCGCCGCCGGCAAGACCGGCACCACCTCCAACTACGTCGACGCCTGGTTCGTCGGCTGGGACTCCAAGTTCACGGTCGCGGTGTGGGTCGGCTACCCCAACAAGTTCGTGCCGATGCTCACCGACTTCGAGGGCGGGCCGGTGCTCGGCGGCACCTACCCCGCGCTGATCTGGCACGCCTTCCAGGTCGCCGCGCTGCAGGTCGAACGCGAACGCGCCGAACGCGCCGCCGCCGCCCACGCGGGCAAGGGCGCCGCCGCCGCAGCTGCGCAAGCGGCCGAAAGCGCCGCCAGCACCGTCGCCGCGCCGGCGCCGAGCCAGACGACGAAGCCCTCCCCGGCCGGCAGGCAGGGCGCCAAGCCCTCGCGGCCCGAAGGCGCCACGGCCGGTGGCGGCGAAGCGACCGGCGGCGGCGAAGCAGGCGGCGGCGAACACGAAGCCGCCGCCGCGCCGGCGCCCGCCGGCGAACCCTCCAGCGCGCCCGTGCAGACGCCCGCGCCGCAGGCCCCCTCCACCCCCGCCAGCACGCCCTCGGCCGAAGCCACCGGCGGCGCCAGCGCACCCTGAGCCGTGCCCGGCGGCCACCGGCGGCGCCAGCACACCGTGAAAAGCGGCCCCCGGCGGGATCCGGCGGCCTAACCGGGGCGCGGGCGCGGGCGCGAGACGTGCGGGCTGTCGAGGACGGCGAAGCGCCAGCGCAGCTCGACCGCGCGGGTGATGCCCACCCGTGGCCCGTCGACAGTCACCGGCTCGCGCCAGCCCGGCGGGCGCCGGGCGATGCGCACCGGGCCGCTCGCCAGGCTGGTGTCGTTGTGCTCGAGCGTCACGCCCAGCGCCTGCGTGAGCTTGCCCGGCCCCGAGCACAGCTCGCGCACGTGGTGCACGCCGCGGCGCTCGCGCATCAGCTCGATCCCCGCGGTCGGATGCAAGGCCCGGATCAGCACCGCCGCCCCGACCCCCTCGCGCTCGCACACCGCGTTCAGCAGCGCGTGCACGCCGTAGGAGCGGTACACGTAGGCGCGGCCGGGCGGCCCGAACAGCGGGCGCGTGCGCGGCGTCAGCCCCACGAACGCGTGACAGGCCGGCTCGCTCTCGTGGTAGGCCTCGGTCTCGACGATCACCCCCGCGGTCTCGCCGTGAGCGACCGTGCAGCCGATCAGCGCGCGCGCCACCTCCAGCACCGGGCGCGCGTAGAAGCGCGCGGGCAGGGCCAACTCAGCCCGCCGCCAGCTGCGCGCGCGCCTGCTCGAGCTGCTCGCGCACCCGCGCCAGCGCGGTGCCGCCCTGCGAGCGCTTGGACTCGAGCCAGGACTCCTGCGAGAGCACGCGCAGGTACTCCTCGTGGTGCTCGCCCAGCACGGCGCTGTGCGCCGCCAGCTCCTGCGCGCTCAGCGCCGACAGCGGCCTGCCCTGCTCGAGCGCGCCGCGAACCAGGCCGGCGACCACGCCGTGGGCCTCGCGGAACGGCACCCCCAGCCGCACCAGCAGGTCGGCGAGGTCGGTGGCCGCGATCAGCTCGTCGGCGGCGGCCGCGCGCATGCGCTCGCGGTCGAAGCGCACGCCGGCGAGCATCCCGTTCGCCGCCGCCAGGCTCAGCGCCAGCGTGTCGGCCGCGTCGAAGAGGTGCTCCTTGTCCTCCTGCAGGTCCTTGTTGTAGGTCAGCGCCAGCGCGTGCATGACCCCGTGGAAGGCCGCCAGGTGGCCCACCACGCGCGGCGCCTTCGCGCGCAGCAGCTCGGCCGCGTCCGGGTTCTTCTTCTGCGGCATGATCGAGGAGCCCGAGCTCCAGGCGTCGGGCAGCTCGCAGAAGCCGAACTCGGCGCTCGACCACAGCACCAGCTCGGCGCCCAGACGAGACAGGTGCGTGGCGCAGGTGGCGGCGGCGCCGAGGTAGTCGAGCACGAAGTCGCGTCCGCTGACCGCGTCGATCGAGTTCGGCGCAACGCCGGCGAAGCCCAGCTCGCGCGCCAGCAGCTCGCGGTCGGTGTCGAAGTTCACGCCCGCCAGCGCCCCCGCGCCGAGCGGCAGCAGCCCCGCGGCGCGCTCGGCGAAGGCGAAGCGCTCGCGGTCGCGCGCCAGCATCCAGAAGTAGGCCAGCAGGTGGTGGGAGAGGTAGACCGGCTGGGCGCGCTGCAGGTGCGTGTAGCCCGGCAGCGCCCAGTCGAGGTGCTGCCCGGCGCGCTCCAGCAGCGTCGCCATCAGCGCGGCGATCGCGCGCTGTGCCGCGGCGGCCTGCTCGCGCGCGTACATCGCCAGGTCCGTCACCACCTGGTCGTTGCGCGAGCGCGCCGTGTGCAGCCGCCCCGCCACCGGCCCCGCGATCTCCGTCAGCCGCCGCTCGATCGCCATGTGGATGTCCTCGTCGTCCGCCGAGAAGGGGAACTCGCCGCGCTCCAGCTCGCCGGCGAGCGCGTCCAGTCCGGCGAGCAGCGCGTCGCGGTCGCCCTCGGCGATGATTCCCTGCGCGGCCAGCATGCGCGCGTGCGCGCGCGAGAGCGCCACGTCCTGCGGCCACAGGCGCCGGTCGAACTCGATCGAGGAGTTCAGTCGCTGGAAGTCGGGGTGCTGGGGCTCGCGGAAGCGGGACACGGCGCGCTCAGTCTACGGTCGCCGCACGCGCCCCGATCGCCGCCGCGAGGCGCTCGGCCACGCGCGCCACCTGCCCCTCGCTCATCTGCGCGAAGAACGGCAGCGCCAGCGAGCGCGCCGCGACGTCCTCGCACACCGGAAACTCTCCACGGCGGTGCCCGAAGCGCTCGCGGTAGAAGCTCATCAGGTGGATCGCCGGCAGGTAGGGCTTGCTCTGCACGCCCGCGGCCGCGAGCGCGCGGACGGTGGCGTCGCGGTCGACCCCGCGCGGCAGCTGCACCACGAACACGAACCAGCCGCGCTCCTCGCCGCCCGTGTCCACGCACGGCAGCGCCAGCCCCTCGCCGGCGAGCTCCGCGAGCGCCTCGCGGTAGAGGCCAGCCACCCGCGCGCGCGCCGCCAGCATCTCCTCCAGGCGCTCGAGCTGCGCGATGCCGATCGCGCAGGCCACGTCCGAGAGGCGGTAGTTGAAGCCCAGGCGGTCGTGGTCGAGCCAGCCCATGTCCGGCGCGCGGCCCTGGTTTCGCTCGGAGTCGATCCGCTCCTTGAGCTCGGGCTCGGCGAGCGTCACCATCCCCCCCTCGCCCGTGGTGAGCTGCTTGTTGGCGTAGAAGCCGAACACCGCCGGGTGCCCGCGCCCGCCCACCGCGGCGCCGTCCGCGTGGCGCGCCCCCAGCGCCTCGCAGGCGTCCTCCACGATCGCCAGGCCGTGGCGCGCGGCGATCCGCTCGAAGGCCGGCATCGCGGCCGGGTAGCCGAAGACGTGCACTGGCAGCAGCGCCCGCGTGCGCTCCCCCACGGCGGCCTCGGCGGCGGCCGGGTCGAGGTTCAGGGTCGCCGCGTCGATGTCCGCGAACACCGGGCGCGCGCGCTCGTAGATCGCGGCGTTGGCGGAGGCCACGAACGAGAACGGGCTGGTCACCACCTCGTCCCCCTCCCCCACGCCGGCGGCGCGCAGCGCCAGGTGCAGGCCGGCGGTGCCGCTGCTCACCGCGCACGCCAGCGGCGCGCCCACCCGCTCGGCGAAGGCGCGCTCGAACCGCGCCAGGCGCGGTCCCAGCGACAGCTGCCCGGAGCGCAGCACCTCCAGCACCGCGCGCTCCTCCGCCTCGCCCAGCAGCGGGCGCGCGAGCGGGATCGTGTCGCGGTCGGCCACCTATGCCCGGCCGGCGCCGGCGGGAGGGGCGCCCGCCCCGGCTCCGGCGTCTGCTCCGCCGGCGTGCGCCGCGCCGGCCGCCCCGCCGGCGGCAGGGCGCCGGCCCGGCTGCATGCCGTACTCCAGCGAGTCCACCAGCGCGTCCCAGGAGGCCGCGATCACGTTCTCGGAGACGCCGATCGTGCCCCACAGCTCGTGACCGTCGGAGGCGTCGATCAGCACGCGCGTGACCGCGCCCGTGCCCTTCGTCTCGTCGAGGATGCGCACCTTGAAGTTGACCAGCTCGATGTCGCGCAGGTGCGGGTGGATCTCGCCGATCGCGTCGCGCAGGGCCGCGTCGAGCGCGTTCACGGGGCCGTTGCCCTCGGCGGTGCGCACGAAGCGCTCGCCGCCCACCCAGCCCTTGATCGTGGCCTCCGTCACCACCTTGCCGTCGGCGCGCTTCTCCACCAGCACGCGCCAGGACTCCAGGCGGAACAGCGGCTCGTAGGTGCCCGCTTCCTTGCGCATCAGCAGCTCGAAGGAGCCGTCCGCCGCCTCGAACTGGAAGCCCTCGTGCTCGAGCTCCTTCACGCGCTCCACCACGCGCTGGGCGAAGGACTCGTCGAGCTCGCCCGACGGGGGCGCCACGCGCGCCTGTGCGGCCTTCTCCATCACGGTGCCCTTCCCGGACAGCTCCGAGACGATCACGTCGCGGCCGTTGCCGACCAGCTCCGGGTCGACGTGCTCGAACGTGCGCGCGTCGGCCTGGATGCCGGCGGCGTGCATGCCGGCCTTGTGCGCGAACGCGTGCTTGCCCACGTACGGCTGCGCCGGGTCGGGGGCGCGGTTGAGCAGCTCGTCCACGAAGTGCGCCGTCTCGGTCAGCCGCGCCAGGCGCTCCGGCGCCAGCAGCTCGTAGCCCATCTTCAGCTGCAGGTCCGCGATGATCGTGATCAGGTTGGCGTTGCCGGTGCGCTCGCCGATCCCGTTGACGGTGCCCTGCACCTGGGTGGCGCCGCATTCCACCGCGGTCAGCGTGTTCGCCACCGCGCAGCCGGAGTCGTCGTGCGCGTGGATCCCGAGCGGCGTCCCGCCGAGCGCTTCGGCGACCACCGCCAGCGCGGTCCTGATGAACGACGGCAGCGAGCCGCCGTTGGTGTCGCACAGCACCAGGCGCTCGGCGCCCGCCTGCGCGCCCGCGCGCAGGCAGTCCAGGGCGTAGCCGGGGTCGAGGGCGAAGCCGTCGAAGAAGTGCTCCGCGTCGAGCAGCACGCGCTTGCCCTGCGCCACCAGGAACGCCACCGACTCGGCGATCATCGCCAGGTTCTCCTCGCGCGTCACGCGCACCACCTTCTCCACGTGCAGCACCGAGGCCTTGCCCACCAGCGTGCACACCGGCGCGAACGAGTCCGCCAGCACGCGCAGGCCCTCGTCGCGCTCGGCCGCGCTCTCGCGCCGGCGCGTCATGCCGAAGGCCGCGATCTGCGCGGTGGAGAGCGTCTCGCGCTCCAGCAGCGAGAACAGCTCGAGCTCCTTCGGGTTCGAGGAGGGGAAGCCCGCCTCGATCAGCTCCACGCCGAGCGCGTCCAGCGCGCGCACCACGCGCAGCTTCTCCTGCGCGGTCAGGCTCATGCCGCCTCCGCCCATGCCGTCGCGCAGGGTGGCGTCGTATAGCTGTATGTCGGCCATCGGCCTAGCCCGCTGGCACGCCGGCGTCGCCGGCCGGGGTCTCCAGGTGGACCGCGTCGACCACGTCCAGCCACTCGCGGTAGCGCTCGGTGCGCCCGTGGATGGCGTCGTCGAACTCCTTCTGCAGCACGCGCGTGATCTCGCCCGGCCGGCCGCCGCCGAGCTCGTGGTTGTCGACGTGGCACACCGGCACGATCTCCGCGGCGGTGCCCGACATGAACATCTCCTCCGCCAGGTACATCTCCGCCCGCGCCACGTCGCGTTCCACCACCTCGTAGCCGAGGTCCCGCGCGATCTGCAGGATCGCGCGGCGGGTGATGCCGTCGAGGATCGAGTTGTACTGCGCCGGCGTCACGATCTGGCCGTCGCGCACGAGGTAGATGTTCTCGCCTGTGCCCTCGGAGACGTGGCCGTGGTCGTCGAGCAGGATCGCCTCGTCGTATCCGGCGTGCAGGGACTCCACCTTCGCGAGCACGTTGTTCAGGTACTGGCCGCTGGCCTTCGCGTGCGGGATCAGCGAGTCGGGGCTGATGCGCCGCCACGAGGAGGTCATCGCGCGCACGCCGTTGCGCACGCCCTCGTCGCCGTGGTAGCTGTCCCACTCCCAGCAGGCGATCGTCACGTCCACCTTCGCGTCAACCGGGTTCAGGCCCATCGTGCCGTAGCCGCGATACACCAGGGGGCGGATGTAGCACTCGCGCAGCCCGTTGCGCGCCACCAGCTCGAGCGTCGCCGCGCGCAGCTCCTCCAGCGTGTACGGCACCGGCATGTAGTACAGCTCCGCCGACTTCAGCAGGCGCTCGAGGTGGTCGACGTTGCGGAACACCGCCGGCGGGTGGGTGGGGTTCAGATCCGTCTCATAGCAGCGCATGCTGTCGAACACGCCCGTGCCGTAGTGCAGGCCGTGCGTGAGCACGTGGACCTTCGCGTCATCCCAGGCGACGAAGTCTCCGTTCATCCAGATGAGGTCCGTGGGGTCCACTTTCACGCTGCTCCTATTCGACGTTGGCGAGCACCGCCCTGGTCGCCTCCTCCGTGCCGGCCGTGCCACCCAGGTCGGGGGTGCGCAGCCCCTCGGACAGTGCACCTTCGACCGCCGATTCTACCGCCGCCGCCTCGCTTGCCAAGCCCAGCCCGTGGCGCAGCAGCATCGCCGCCGAGAGGAACATCGCGAGCGGGTTGGCGATCCCCCGGCCGGCGATGTCCGGCGCCGAGCCGTGCACCGGCTCGAACAGGCCGGGGCCTTCGGCGCCGAGCGACGCGCTCGGCAGCATGCCGATCGAGCCGGTCAGCATCGCGGCCTCGTCGGAGAGGATGTCTCCGAACATATTCTCGGTGAGGATCACGTCGAAGTGCCTGGGGGCGGACACCAGCTGCATGGCGGCGTTGTCGACGAGCACGTGCTCGAGCTGGACGTGCGGGAACTCGCGCGAGTGCAGCTCGCCGACGACCTCGCGCCACAGGCGGGAGGTCTCCAGCACGTTGGCCTTGTCCACGCTCGACACCTTCGCCCGCGCGGCGCCGAAGGCGGTGCGCGCGATCCGCTCGATCTCTTGCGTGGTGTAGGAGCACACGTCCGAGGCGGACGTGGCGGCGCGGGTCTTCTCGCCGAAGTAGATGCCGCCGGTGAGCTCGCGCACCACCAGCAGGTCCGTGCCCTCGATGCGCTCGCGCCGCAGCGGCGAGGCGTCGTACAGCGCCGGCAGCGGCTTCACGGGCCGCAGGTTGGCGTACAGCCCCAGTCCCTTGCGCAGGCCCAGCAGGCCCTGCTCGGGCCGCGGCGCGTGCGGGTCGGTGGTGTCCCACCTGGGGCCGCCCACCGCCGCCAGCAGCACCGCGTCCGCGCGCTTGCAGGCGTCGAGCGTCTCGTCGATGAGCGCCACGCCGTGCGCGTCGATGCAGGCGCCGCCGAACGCGTGCTCCTCGAACTCGAAGTCCCCCAACGCGCGCAGCAGCTCTAGCGTCGGCGCCATGATCTCGGGGCCGATGCCGTCGCCGGGGAGGGTGACGACGCGGTGGCTCATAGCGCCGTCGTCACCGGCACCCGCGGCGCGCGAGCCTCGCGCGCGGCCTCGTAGGCGTCGATCGCGTCGGTCTGCTGGAGCGTGATGCCGATGTCGTCGAGGCCCGCCAGCAGCCGCCGGCGGATCTCGTGGTCGATCTCGAACGGCACCTGCCGTCCGTCGAAGCGGACCTCCTGCTCGCGCAGGTCGATCTGGCCGTGGCCGGCGCGGGCGAGCGCTTTGCAGTCCTCGTCACAGAGCACCACCGGCAGCAGCCCGATCTTGGTGCAGTTGGAGTAGAAGATGTCGGCGAAGGACGGCGCGACGATCGCCTGGAAGCCGTAGTCCTGCAGCCCCCAGGGGGCGTGCTCGCGCGAGGAGCCGCAGCCGAAGTTCTCGCCGGCCACGAGGATCGGGTTGGGCGGCAGGTCCCAGCCCGGCTCCTTGGCCCAGTCGTAGAACAGGAACTGGCCGAAGCCGGTGCGCTCGACGCGCTTGAGGAACTGCTTGGGCATGATCTGGTCGGTGTCGACGTCGGCGCGGTCGAGATGGCTGACCTGCCCCGCGATCGTCTCGATCGGTTCCATCAAAGCTTTCTCCTGTATCGCGTTTGTCGTACAGCGTTCGGAAGAGGGCACTCCCTCCCCGGTCGCAGCGGCTCGGCGTGGGCGCTGCCCGCCGCGCTCACGACCACTCCCTGACGTCCACGAAGCGTCCCTCGATGGCGGCGGCGGCGGCCATCTGCGGGGAGACGAGGTGCGTGCGCCCCCCCCGCCCCTGGCGCCCCTCGAAGTTGCGGTTCGACGTGGAGGCGCAGCGCTCGCCGGGCGCGAGGATGTCGGGGTTCATGCCGAGGCACATGGAGCAGCCGGCGACGCGCCAGTCGAAGCCGGCGTCGCGGAAGACCTTGTCCAGGCCCTCGGCCTCGGCCTGCGCCTTGACCTGCTGGGAGCCGGGCACGACCATGGCCGACACCGAGGGCGCGACCTTGCGGCCGGCGACGACCGCGGCGGCGGCGCGCAGGTCGCCGATGCGCGAGTTGGTGCAGGAGCCGATGAACACGCGGTCGATGGCGATCTGCTCGATCGGCGTGCCGGGCTCCAGGGCCATGTAGCGCAGCGCCCGTTCGGCGGCCTCGCGGTCGGCGGGGCTGTCGAACTCCTCCGGCGCGGGCACCCTGTCGGTCACGGGTCGCACCATGCCGGGGTTGGTCCCCCAGCTGACCTGCGGGGAGATCGCGCCGGCGTCGATGCTCACGTCCTTGTCGTACACCGAGCCCTCCTCGCTCGGCAGCTCGGCCCAGCGCTCGATCGCGGCGTCGAGCGCGGCCCCGCCGGGCGCGCCGGGACGCCCCTGTGGCCAGCCATGGCGCTCCGGGTGCGCGAACCACTCGAAGGTGGTCTCGTCGGGCGCGATCATGCCGGCGCGCCCGCCGCCCTCGATCGTCATGTTGCACACGGTCATGCGCCCTTCCATCGAGAGCGCCTCGATGGCGGCGCCGGCGTACTCGACGGCGTGGCCGGTCATGCCGCCCACGCCGAGCTGTCCCAGCGTGCCGAGGATCAGGTCCTTGGCGGTGACGCCGAAGCCGAGCTGACCCTCGTACAGGACGCGCATCGAGCGCGGCCTGGCCTGCACCATGCACTGGGTGGCGAGCACGTGCTCGACCTCCGAGGTGCCGATGCCGAAGGCCAGCGCGCCGAACGCCCCGTGGGTGGAGGTGTGCGAGTCGCCGCACACGATCGTCATGCCCGGCTGCGTGACGCCGAGCTCGGGGCCGATCACGTGCACGATCCCCTGGCGCTCGGACCCGAGCGAGTAGAGCGGGATGCCGAACTCCTCGCAGTTGCGCTCGAGCGTCTGCACCTGCTCACGGGAAAGGACGTCCTTGATCTGTGCCGCGACAGGGGTGCCGTCGGTGGGCGTGTTGTGGTCGGCGGTGGCGAGCGTGCGGTCGGGCCGGCGCACGGCGCGCCCGGCCAGGCGCAGCCCGTCGAAGGCCTGGGGGCTCGTGACCTCGTGCACGAGGTGCAGGTCGATGTAGATGAGGCCGTCGGCCACCTCGTGGGCCTCCCAGATCTTCTCGAACAGGGTCTTGGGCATCGTCATCGGTCCTCGTGCTCGTGGGTGGTGGTGTTGGTGTTGACGGGGACGCCTGCCGGCGTCTGGGCGGGCGTTCGTGTGGCGCTCATCTAGCTGCGCCTCAATCCGGCGGCAACGATGGCGATGAACTCGGCGTCGGCGTCGCGCTCCTCGGGATTCTCGAAATGGTGTGGCAGGTCGGAGTCGAAGGTGACGCAGTCGCCCTCCTGCAGCTCGTAGCGCCGGCCGTCGCACACGAGCACGAGCGCACCGCGCTGGACGAGCGCCGTCTCGCGGCTGCCGGGCTCGTGCATCGGCGGGTCGTCGGGTGCGCCGGTCGCGCCGCCCGGCGCCAGCCTGTGGCGCGAGAGCTCGGCACGCTGGCCCGGCTGCGGGGAGGTGAGCACCTCGAAGCTGTGGCCGCGCCGCTTGTTGCCCCCCCGTGCGCGCTCGCCGGCGCGCACGATCGTGACCGCGCCGTCCTCGTCGAGGCGCAAGAGCTGGGAGAGGCGCAGGTCGAGGCCGGCGGCGATGCGCGCGGCCACCGTCAACGTCGGGCTGGTCTCGCCGCGCTCGACCTGCGAGAGCATCGGCGCGCTGACGCCGCTGCGCTCGGCGAGGTCGCGCAAGGACAGGCCCGAGGACTCGCGCAGCGCCTTCACGCGTGCGCCGATGACAACCGGCGAGAGCGCCGAGGCGTGGTCGATTGGAGCGTCCGGGGCGGGCGCCTCGATAGCCATACAAATGTACGCTATCACAGACGCGGGTGGCTCGCCGGAGAGTGGCGGTCGCCGACCTCTTCGCCTAGGCGGCCGTCTCCGGCAGCCCGATCGCGTCCGGCGCCTGCGCGCGCGCCACCGCCACCGACAGCGCCCGCACGTACGCGCGCGCGGCCGCGTCGATGATGTCGGTGGAGACGCTCTGGCCGGCGCCGGTGAAGCCCTCGAGCTCCACCACCACCGAGACCTCGCCGAGCGCGTCCTGGCCCTCGGTGACCGCGCCGATCGTGAACTCGCTCAGCGCCGGCGCCCGGCCGGTGGCCGCGTTGATCGCCTGGAAGACCGCGTCGATCGGTCCGTCGCCGGTGAACGCGCCGGTGGCCGAGCCGCCCTCGGGCAGCGTCACCGACACCTTCGCGTGCGGGGAGCGCTGGGAGTGGTCCTCGACCTCGAACCACTCCAGCGCGTAGCCGGCGATCTCCTCGCGCAGCTCGTCGGTGACCAGCGCCTCCAGGTCCATCGCCGTGAGGAGCTTCTTGCGGTCCGCGATCTCCTTGAAGCGCTTGAAGGCGGTGTTGAGCGCGGCGCCGTCCAGCTCGAAGCCCATCTCCTGCAGCGCTTTGCTGAGCGCGTGCCGGCCCGAGTGCTTGCCCAGCACGATCGAGTTGCTGCTCACGCCCACGCTGGCGGCGTCCATGATCTCGTAGGTGGTGCGCTCCTTCAGCACGCCGTCCTGGTGGATGCCCGCCTCGTGCGCGAACGCGTTGCGCCCCACGATCGCCTTGTTGGGCTGCACCGGGTAGCCGCTCAAACGCGAGACCAGCCGGCTGGTGCGCGCGATCTCGGTGGTCTCGACGCCCGTCCACAGCCCCAGGCTCGGCTCGCGCGTGCGCAGCAGCATCACCACCTCCTCCAGCGACGCGTTGCCGGCCCGCTCGCCGATGCCGTTGATGGCGCACTCCACCTGCCGGCAGCCCGCCTGCAGGCCCGCCAGCGAGTTGGCGACCGCCAGGCCCAGGTCGTCATGGCAGTGCACCGACACGGTCACCTCGCGCAGGCCCGGCACCAGCCGGTAGAGCGCGGTGAACATCGCCGCGTACTCGTGCGGCATCGTGTAGCCCACCGTGTCGGGCACGTTGATCGTGCCTGCGCCCTCCTCCAGCGCGATCTGGATCACCTCGGCCATGTACTCCACGTCCGAGCGCGAGCCGTCCTCGGGCGAGAACTCCACGTCCTCGACGCATTCGCGCGCCTGCGCCACCGCCGCGCGCACCTGGCCCTTGACGTCCTCGCGCGTGGTCTGCAGCTTGCGCTCGATGTGCACGTCGCTGGTCGCGATGAAGGTGTGGATGCGCGGGCGCGCGGCGTCTTTCACCGCCTGCCAGGCCGCCTCGATGTCCTGCTTGGACGTGCGTGCCAGGCCGCAGATCACGGGGCCTTCGACCTTGCGCGCGATCGCCTGCACCGCCTCGAAGTCGCCCGGCGAGGTGATCGGGAAGCCCGCCTCGATCACGTCCACCCCCAGGCGCGCCAGCTGGTGGGCGATCTCGAGCTTTTCCTGCCTGTTCAGGGAGATCCCCGGCGACTGCTCGCCGTCGCGCAGGGTGGTGTCGAAGATCTTTACGCGGTTCGCGTCGCTGCGTGCCTCGATGTCGCTCATGCCGTTCGTGCTCCTTCTCTATCTCGCTTGGTCTTCCTCTCCGTTGGGTATGCGGCTACGCGGCCGCCACGCGCTATTCCCCCCGAGGGGGGAGCAGGAGCTGCAGAAGCGAGTTACGGGACGACATCAGAGATGCTGCACGTTAGCACCGGCCGCCCGCTGGGCAATGCCCATCGCGCAACGCCGGGCGCGCGCTGCGTCGTGACCGGGCTTGACCCTGACCCGCTAGACCCTATGCCGGTCAACCCCACGGGCCAACCGGCATAGGGTCTAGGCGTGCAAATGACTGACCAGGGCCTCGGCGGCGTACTCGGGATGCGCCGGATCAGCTGCGAGCAGCGTTACACCCAACTCCCGAGCGGCCTCGGCGGTGTTCTCCGAAGCGTCACCCTCGATCACCAGGATCGCCTCAACATCTCGCCCGAGCGCCGCCTGTGCCGCTCTCCGATAAGCCGCGACTTGTGCCACGTCCGCGAAGTGCCCGGCTTCCCCAGGCGACTTGATCTCGACCACGTACGACCGACCGCCCTGCGGGTCGCTCGCCAGCAGATCAGGCTGAACCCCGCCGATGATCGGCTCCTCCTGAATCGTCCAGTGGCGCGCTCTGAGGGCTTCGGCGACGATCTCTGCGACGCCGCGCTCCATCGTTGACCTGTCATTCGACACGAATAGAGACTGTAGATTCGGGCGCACGGCTGTTAGCTCCAGACGAGTTTGTTCCGCTTCCAGCTTAGAGCAAGGACTGCGCCCGCAACGACACCGGCTACCAGCGCTGGTATCGCGCCTAGGACGAGATCGCTCGTCGCGTTGAACACGGTCAGCCCGACCGCGAGCCAGACGACAGATGCGATCATCGTCGCGAACGCACTGATCGTGTCCGCACGGGCGACCAACGCGCCAAGCCCAGCCTGCGCCTCAACGGCGCTTTTTAGCGTCGCGTCATCGACGATCGCCAGTGATTCGAGCCGCGGCTTGATGTTCGGACGACCGTTGCAAAGAGTTCCCCACACCGTTTGACACGCATCTCTCAGGTCCGCGGCGAGCTTGGGTTCGACGAACAGCTCAAGCACCGGAGCCGTCGAACTGCCAGCCATCACGCGATAAGAGAGCGTCTCATGCGCGTAGGAGATCAGGGCTTTCGCCTTGGGCTCTTGAGCGAGCAGAAGGCTCTCGTCCACGACGTTGGGTTCGTGCGCCCCAAACCTCGTGACGAGCACACCCGAGAGGTCGCCACCGCCGTGTGTGATGACAAACTGAGCGCGCACGGATCACGAGAACGAGCGAACTATCTGGAACACGGTCGATCAACGTATCGCAGCGGCCGGCGGATAGTTCGAACGCTGACACGGAGTTTCACCGTCGCGCGTCGAGCGCGTTACGGCGTCAGCACCACCTTGCCCACGTTGCGCCGCTCCACGATCATCGTGTGCGCCGCGCCCGTGTCGGCGAAGTCGAACTCCCCCGCGATCACCGGCTCGATCGTGCCGTCGTCCAGCAGCTCCTGCAGCGGCGCGATCCACGGCTCGAGCGTGCCCCGGTCCTTCCACAGGCTCAGCATGTTCAGCCCGATCACCGCCTTCGATTCCGACATCTGCTTGACGACGTTGAAGCGCGGCATGCGCGCCAGCGTCGACAGCGCGCCCACCACGTTGCGCCGCTGCCCCGACACCACCGCGGAGGCGCCGAACGCCACCAGCCGCCCGCCGGGTCGCAGCAGCGAGTAGCTGCGGCGGAAGCTCGCGCCGCCGATCGCGTCGAGGATCACGTCGAAGGGCGGCAGCCCGCGCTCCCAGCCCGCACGCGTGTAGTCGAGCGCGTGGTCCACGCCCAGCTCCAGGCAGCGCTCGTGCTTGCCCGGCGAGGCCGTGCCGTACACCTCCGCGCCCGTGCGCTTGGCGATCTGCGTCGCCGCGATGCCCACGCCGCCGCCCGCGGAGTGCACCAGCACGCGCTCGCCCGCGCGCAGGCTGCCGTAGCCGAGCAGCGCCGCCCAGGCGGTCGCGTAGTTGACCGGGATCGCCGCGCCCTGCGCGAAGCTGAGACGCTGCGGCAGCGCCACCGCGTCGCCCGCCGGCACCGTCACGCGCGAGGCGTAGCCGCCGAACTTGGTTCCCGCCAGCACGCGCTCGCCCACCGCGAGGAACGGGTGGGACTCGGACACCCCCTCGCCCAGCTCGAGCACCGTGCCCGCCACCTCGTAGCCCACCACGCAAGGCGTCTTCGGCGCATCGGGGTAGAGGCCCATGCGCGCCATCACGTCGGCGAAGTTCACGCCCGCCGCCGCCACCTCGATCGCGATCTCGCCCGCGCCGGGGCGCGGGTCCTCGCGCTCCTGCACGCGCAGGACCTCCGGCCCCCCGTGCTTGGTGATCACCACCGCCCGCATCGCCGTCCACCCTAACGCCAACCGCCGGCCGGCGCCGGCGGCGCCGTCGCCGCGCACGTCCATCCGCCGCCCGCCACCGCCAGCGCGAGGCGATCAGATCAACTCAACGGACCAACCCTGCTGGAATCCCTCCGAGGCCACGATCTCCTGCACCACCGCCTCGGACACGGGGCCGTCGGTGCTCACCACCATCGCCGCCAGCCGCTGCCCGTCGTCTCCCGAGCGGCCATCGGGGGTGTGCCCCACCGTCGCCGAGGAGATGTTGATGCCGTGCTCGCCGAAGATCGTGCCCACGCGCCCCACCATCCCCGGCAGGTCCTCGTAGCGGAACACCGTCACGTAGGGCGCCAGCTCGATCGTCAGCCTGCGGCCCTGCACCTCCACCAGGTGCGGGATCTGATGGGGGCCCATGCCGGTGCCGGCCACAGCCACGCGCTCGCCGCCGGCGATCACCGTCACGCGGATCAGCTCGTTGAAGTCCTCCGCCTCGGACACCGCCTTCTCCTCGAACACGATCCCCCGCTGCTGGGCGATCGTCGGCGCGTTCACCAGGTTCACCGGCTCCTCCGTGCGCCCCTGCAGCGCGCCCACGATCACCGCGAGGCCGAGCAGGCGCGTGTCGAAGTCCGCGATGCGCCCCAGGAAGGCCGCCTCGATGCGCTCCACCGAGCTGCCCTCCGCCAGCGCCATCGCCAGGCGGCCGAGCTTTTCCGCCAGCGGCAGGAACGGGCCCAGCACCTGCATGTCCTCGGCGCCGATCGCGGGGATGTTCACTGCGGTGGAGACCACGCCGCCGGCCAGCGCCGCCACCACCTGCTCCGCGCTCTGGTAGCCGGCGCGGTCGGTCGCCTCCGCCGTCGAGGCCCCCAGGTGCGGCGTCGCCAGCACGTTCGCGTAGGCGAACAGCGGGCTCTCGGTCATCGGCTCGCTCGGGAACACGTCCAGCGCCGCGCCCGCCACCTGGCCGGAGTCGAGCGCGTCCTTCAGCGCCGCTTCGTCGATCAGCCCGCCGCGCGCCACGTTCAGCACGCGCACGCCCCTGCGCATCTTCGCGAGCGCCTGCGCGTCGATGAAGCCTTCCGTCTCCGGCGTCTTCGGCAGGTGGATCGTCACGAAGTCCGCCGCCGCGTACACCTCCTCCGGGCTCTCCGCCTTCTCCACGCCCAGGTCGCGGTAGCGCTCCGCGCTCACGAACGGGTCGAACGCCAGCACGCGCATGCCGAAGCCGCGCGCGCGCTGGGCCACCAGCTGGCCGATGCGCCCGAAGCCGAGGACGCCGAGCGTCTTCTCGTACAGCTCCACGCCCGAGTACTTCGAGCGGTCCCACCTGCCCTCGATCAGCGACTGGTGCGCCGGCGAGACGTTGCGCGCCAGCGCCAGCAGCAGCGCCATCGTGTGCTCCGCCGCCGTCACCACGTTGGACTCCGGCGCGTTCGCCACCACGATCCCGCGCTTGGTCGCCGCCGGCACGTCCACGTTGTCCACGCCCACGCCCGCGCGCCCGATCGCCTTCAGGCGGCCCGCCTTCGCGATCAGCTCCGCGGTCATCTTCGTGGCCGAGCGGATCACGATGCCGTCGTAGTCGCCGATGCGCTCGGCCAGCTGCTCCTCGCTCCAGTCCAGGCCGAGGTCCACGTCGAAGTGCTCGCGCAGCAGCGCCACGCCCGAGTCGCCGATCTTCTCCTTCACCAGCACGCGCGGGCGCGCGCCGTTGGCCTGGGCCGTCCCCGCCGCCGTGCCGGCAGCGGCGCTCATGCGCCCATCCTCTCCACCACGAACTCGATGCACGCCGTCAGCGCCTGCACGTCCGCGCTCTCCACCGCCGGGAACATGCCGATGCGCAGCTGGTTGCGCCCCAGCTTGCGGTAGGGCTCCACGTCCACGATCCCGTTCGCGCGCAGCGTCTTCGCCAGCGCCGCCGCGTCCACGGCCTCGTCGAAGTCGATCGTTCCCACCACCAGCGAGCGCTTCGCCGGGTCGGCCACGAACGGGGTCGCGTAGGGGGTGCGCTCGGCCCAGCCGTACAGGTGCTCGGAGGACGCGCGCGAGCGCGACACGCACCACTCCAGGCCGCCCCCGTCGAGCATCCAGCCGATCTGGTCGGCGAGCAGCAACAGCGTCGCCACCGCCGGCGTGTTGTAGGTCTGGTCCTTGCGCGAGTTCTCCAGGGCCGTGTGCAGCGACAGGAACTCCGGGATCCAGCGGCGCTCGTCGGCGTGCAGGCGCTCGATCCGCTCCTGCGCCGCCGGGCTCAGCAGCGCCAGCCACAGCCCGCCGTCGGCTGCGAAGCTCTTCTGCGGCGCAAAGTAGTAGGCGTCCGCCTGCGACACGTCCACCGGCAGCCCGCCCGCGCCGGAGGTCGCGTCGATCGCCACCAGCGCCTCGCCGGCGCCCGCCGGGCGCACCACCTGCGTCATCACGCCGGTGGAGGTCTCGTTGTGCGCCCACGCGATCACGTCGCAGCCCCCCTCGGCCGCCTGCGCGCCCACCGCCGCGGGGTCGGGCGCGTCGCCCGGCTCGGCCGCCACCACCACCGGCTCGCCCAGGAACGGCGCGCCCTTCGTCACCGTCGCGAACTTCTGCGAGAACTCGCCGAAGGCCAGGTGCAGCGAGCGCTCCCGCACGAGCGCGAAGGCGGCCGCGTCCCAGAACGCGGTCGCGCCGCCGTTGCCGAGCGCCACCTCGTAGCCGTCCGGCAGCGCGAACAGCTCGCGCAGGCCCGCGCGGATCTCGCCCACCAGCGCCTTCACCGGCTGCTGGCGGTGCGAGGTGCCCATCACCGCAGCCCCGCGGCCGGCCAGGTTGGCGATCGCCGCCGGGCGCACCTTCGAGGGCCCGCAGCCGAAGCGCCCGTCGCCGGGCTTCAGCTCGTCGGGGATCGCGAGCGGCGTCTCCTGGATCGTCTGCGTGCTCGTCATCGGGCTCCTCGCTCTCGTCGGACCTCGCCGGAATGGTCTGCTGTGAGGGTGCCCAGGCGCGCGGCGGTCAAATCGTCGCTCCCCGGTGGTGCACTCCACCCGAGCGCCAGTCGCGACGACGAAGGCGAGTGTAGCGAAGTGCCTCAGGCCTTGGTCAGCGCCTCGCGCGCCAGCGCCGTGGCGCTCCAGCCGGCCGGGAGCCGCGTGGGCGCCACCCCGGCCGGCGCCTCCTCGGCCAGCAGGCACAGCTCCGGCGAGGGGCCGAGCACCAGCTGGCGCCGCCACAGGCTCGCGCGCTCGGCGTCCATGCCGTCGCCCAGCAGCTCGTCAAGGCCGCGCCTGCGCGCCGCGGCGCCCGCGCCCAACGGGCGCTCGATCCACACCGCCAGCGAGCTCCCGCCGATCGCGCGCGCGCCGGAGGCGCCCTCGATCAGCCCGTACAGAGCGCCGGCGCCGCCGCCATAGCGGCGCGCCACGGCGTCGTGGGCGCTCTGGTGCCCGCGCCCCACGGCGGCCTCCCCGAGCACGCCCAGCGCGGCGTAGTCCTCGAGCACGTACCAGTCCTCGTAGGCAGAGGTGTCTCCGTCCCGGAGCCACGGCGGGCGCCGCACGCGGAAGGCGGCGCTGCCGAGCAGGCCCACCGGCGGACGGTGCGCGAGCGAGCGGTGAAAGGCCACGTGCGCGTGCTCGTACTCCTCGCGCTCGACGCCGCCGAGCGGCTCGTGCCAGAAGACGTAGGCGAGCACCGCGGCGGCCGGCCGCTAGAAGGCCGGCTTGATCCAGTCCATGTGCGAGCGCAGCTCCTCGCCCACGTGCTCGACCTGCGTGTCGGCCTGCTCTGCGCGCATGCGCTTGAAGCTCTCCTGCCCGGCGCGGTTCTCGGCGATCCACTCGCGCGCGAAGTCGCCGCTCTGGATCTCCCGCAGGATCTGCTTCATGTTCTCGCGCGTCTCCGCGGTGATCACGCGCTTGCCGCGCGTGTAGTCGCCGTACTCGGCCGTGTTGGAGATCGAGTAGCGCATGCCCGCGAGGCCCTTCTCGTACATCAGGTCGGCGATCAGCTTGAGCTCGTGCAGGCACTCGAAGTACGCCATCTCGGGGTCGTAGCCGGCGTTCACCAGCGTCTCGAAGCCGGCCTGCACCAGCTCAGAGGCGCCGCCGCAGAGAACCGCCTGCTCGCCGAACAGGTCCGTCTCGGTCTCGTCCTTGAAGGTCGTCTCGATCACCCCCCCGCGGGTGCAGCCGATGCCCTTGGCGTAGGCCAGCGCCAGCGCGCGCGCGTGGCCGGTCGCGTCCTGCTCGACCGCCACCAGCCCCGGCACGCCGCTGCCTTCGGTGAACTGGCGGCGCACCAGGTGCCCTGGGCCCTTGGGCGCCACCATCGCCACGTCCACCCCGGACGGCGGCTCGATCTCCTTGTAGTGGATCGAGAAGCCGTGGCCGAACAGGATCATGTCGCCCTCGGCGACCCCGTCGCGGATCTCCGCCTCCCACACCTGGCGGTGCAGCTCGTCCGGCAGCAGGATCATCACCAGCTCGCCGCGGCTGGCGGCCTCGACCACCGGCAGCGCCTCCAGGCCCTGCTCGCGAGCCTTGGCCGCCGAGGGGGAGTCCTCGCGCAGGCCCACGACCACGTCCACGCCCGAGTCCCTGAGGTTGAGCGCGTGGGCGTGGCCCTGCGAGCCGTAGCCGATGATGGCGACGGTCTTGCCGTCGAGGAGCGAGAGGTCTGCCGCGTCGTCGTAGATCATGCGCGCAGGCTATCTCAGCGCGCCCGTCGAGCCGGGATCCGGCCACGGCGCGCCGGCGGGCGCCTGCCCGCCGAGGCCGGACCAGGCGCCGGCGCGCGCACCCGAACCGAGGCCGGATCAGGCGCCGGCGCGCCACCCGAACCGAGGCGGGATCAGGCGCCGGCGCGCGCCACCAGCGTGCGCGCCGGGATCGCGAGGCTGCCGTCGGCGGCGGCGTACGCCACGAAGCGCTCCGCCAGGGAGGCTTCGATCGCGGCGACCTCCTCGGGGGGGCGCGAGAGCACCGCGTCGTGCAACGGGCGCGAGAGGTCAAGCGTCGTCTGCCACAGCTCCGCGAAGCTCGCGTGGCGGCGCAGCAGCTCGAGCGCCTGCACCTCCACGTCGAGGAAGCCCGCCTGCTCGAGCAGCGTGCGCAGCCGCTCGCGGCCGGCGAGCGCGAACGGCCCCGGCGGCCCCACCGCGGCTCGCTGCTCCTGCTGCTGCTGCGCATCCGGCGCCGGCGCCAGGCCGCGCTCGATCAGCTCGCGCGCGGGCAGCGCCAGCCACGGGTTGCGCGCCGCCTCGTCCCAGACCGCCAGCGCGAGGCGCCCGCCGGGGCGCAGCACGCGCCTGGTCTCCGCCAGCGCCGCCGCGGGGTCGGCCATCAGCATGTAGCCCCAGCGGCACACCGCCGCGTCCACGCTCGCCAGCGGCAGGTCGATCGATTCGGCGTTCAGCTGCACGAACTCGACGTTGTCGAGCCCCAGCTCCTGGGCACGCTCGCGTGCCCCCGCAAGCATCGCCTCGGCCTGGTCGGAGACGAGCACGCCGCCGTGGGGGGCGACCAGCTCCGCCGCCAGCATCGCCGTCTCCCCCAGTCCCGCGGCCAGCTCGAGCAGGCGCTCGCCGGGCTGCGGGGCGACCGCCTCGATCAGCCAGTGCGACACCGGCGCCGCGAACTCGCGCATCATGCGCTCGTGACGGCGCCAGCCGGCGGCGGCCGCTTCCCAGCCCTCGAAGCTGTCCGCGCGGTAGGCGTCCGCGTCGAAGCCCTCGTGCGCGCGCTCGCGCGGCTCGCCGGCGGCGTCGTCGCTCACCGCAGCTCCCGGCGCAGCAGCTTGCCCGAGCGCGTGCGCGGCAGCGCCTCAGCGCGGATCAGCACCCGCTTGGGCACCTTGTAGGGGGCGAGCGCCGCGGCGCAGTGAGCGCGCAGCGACTCCTCTGCGGGAGCGCTGCCGGGGCGCGCGACCACGATCGCCGACACCGCCTCGCCCCAGCGCTCGTCGGGAAGCCCCACGACGGCCGCCTCGAGCACGTCGGGGTGCGCCTCGAGCACCGCCTCGACCTCGCCCGGCACGACGTTCTCGCCGCCGCTGATGATCGTGTCGGCCTTGCGTCCCAGCACCGACAGCCGGCCGCGCTCGTCGAGCGCGCCGAGGTCGCCGGTGTGCAGCCAGCCGTCGGCGTCGAGCGCGCCGGGCGCCACGGTGGGCCCGGCCACGAGGATCTCGCCGCCCCCCTGCGGGGAAGGCGCCGGGGCGATGCGCACGCGCGTGCAGAACAGCGGCGGGCCGGCGCCGCAGTCCCCTTCGGCCAGCGCGGCGACGGGAGCGGTGGTGACCTGCGAGCAGCTCTCGGTCAGCCCGTAGGTCAGGCTCACCGGCACGCCGGCGCGGCGCGCGCGCTGCACCAGCGCCGCCGGCACCGGCCCGCCGCCGGTGAGCGCGCCGCGCAGCGACGGCGGGCGCTCGAGCCCGGCGTCGAGCAGGCGCGCGAGCGTGGTCGCGACCAGGCTCACCAGCGTGATGCGCCGCTCGCGCAGCGCGGCCAGCGCGCGCTCGGTCTCGAAGCGCTCGTGCACCACCGCGGTGGTCGCGTAGATGGCCGAGCGCACGAGGATCGAGAGGCCGCCCACGTGCGAGAGCGGCAGCGCGCACAGCCAGCGCTCGTCCTGGTCGAGCCCGAGCGCCACGGCCGAGCCCAGCGCGCTCCACAGCAGGTTGCCGTACGTCAGCTCGACCGGCTTCGGCGCCGCGCTCGTGCCGGAGGTGTGGATCACCACCGCCGTGGCGTCGAGCTCGTGGCCGGCGAAGGCGCTCGCGGGCTCGCGTCCCGCCCGCCCCGCGCCGGCGGCGCCGTCCGGCGGCATCGTTCCGGCGACATCGTCCGGCGTCGCCGCGCCGGCGTCGCCGTCGAGCTCGAGCGCGCAGCCGGCGGTGATCGCGCTGCGCTCGGAGGAGGACAGGCGCAGGTCCACCGGCACGGCGACGGCGCCGAGCAGCATGCAGGCGTGCAGCGCGACGGCGAAGTCGAGCCCCGGCGCCAGCGCGATCGCGACGCGCTCGCCGCGGCGCACGCCGCGGGCTCCCAGGGCTGCCGCGGCGGCGCTCGCGGCGGCCATCAGCTCGGCGTAGGTGAGCGTCCCCGCCGGGGTGTCGAGCGCGGTGCGATCGGGCCGCGCGGCGGCGGCCCGCGGGAGCCATGCCTCGACGAGCATGGCGCACAGGCTAGCCTTCAGCGCCGTGAGCACCGCCTGGACAGACGCCGGCGCCGCCGCCGGCGGCGACTTCGCGGACATCCGCTACGAGAAGTCCGCCGGCGCGGACGCGGGCATCGCCAAGATCACGATCGCGCGCCCGGAGGTGCGCAACGCGTTCCGCCCGCGCACGATCGTCGAGATCTCGCGGGCGCTCGAGGACGCGCGCGAGGACGGCGAGATCGGCGTGATCGTGCTCACCGGCGAGGGCCCCGACGCGTTCTGCTCGGGCGGGGACCAGCGCGTGCGCGGCGACTCCGGCTACATGACCGACGAGCAGCTCGGCTCGCGCGCGGCGGTGGGGCGCTTCCACGTGACCGACCTGCACGTCCAGATGCGCCGGCTGCCGAAGCCGGTGGTGGCGATGGTGGCGGGCTACGCGATCGGCGGCGGGCACGTGCTGCACCTGGTGTGCGACCTCACGATCGCGGCGGACAACGCGCGCTTCGGGCAGGTGGGACCGAAGGTGGGCTCCTTCGACGGCGGCTTCGGCGCCGGGCTGCTGGCCAACCTGGTGGGGCCGAAGAAGGCCAAGGAGATCTGGTTCCTGTGCCGCCAGTACACGGCCGAGCAGGCGCGCGAGATGGGGCTGGTGAACGCGGTGGTGCCGCTCGAGCG
Source organism: Solirubrobacteraceae bacterium (assembly GCA_035508735.1). Lineage (GTDB taxonomy): Bacteria > Actinomycetota > Thermoleophilia > Solirubrobacterales > Solirubrobacteraceae > Palsa-744. The sequence goes on from DATJMM010000004.1 coordinate 25,876, forward strand.
CCTGGAGGAGGAGACCGTCCAGTGGTGCCGGGAGATGCTGGCGCTCTCGCCGTTCGCGCTGCGCCTGCTGAAGGCGAGCTTCAACGCGGCCGAGGACGGCCTGTCGGGGATCCAGCAGCTGGCGCACGACGCCAACCTGCTGTTCTACGGCAGCGAGGAGGCGCAGGAGGGACGCGACGCCTACCGCGAGAAGCGCAAGCCGGACTTCGCGCGCTTTCCCAAGCGGGCCTAGCGTGCGCGCGCCGGCGCGGCACGGCGGTCGCGGGCGCTGGGGCGCCGGCGCGGCCCTGGACGCGCGCCGGTGAGCGCGGTGCGCATCTGGGTGATGGCGGCGCGCCTGCGCACGCTGCCGGCGGCGGTGGCGCCGGTGCTGGTGGGCACCTCGCTGGCGCTGGGCGCGGGCCGCTTCCACGCGCTGGCGTTCGTGGCGGCGCTGCTGGGCGCGGTCTTCATCCAGGTCGGCACCAACCTGTCCAACGACTACTCCGACGCGCGTCGCGGCGCCGACACCGAGGACCGGCTGGGGCCGGTGCGGGTGACCGCGGGCGGGCTCGTGCCTCCTAGCCAGGTGCTCACCGCCACCTACGTCACCTTCGGCCTCGCGGTCGCCTGCGGCGCCTACCTGGTCGCGGTCGCCGGCTGGGAGCTGCTGGCCGTCGGCGCCGCCTCGATCCTCGCCGGCGTGCTGTACACCGGCGGCCCGCGCCCGTACGGCTACGAGGGGCTCGGCGAGGTGTTCGTGTTCCTGTTCTTCGGGGTGGTGGCGGTGGCGGGCTCCTACTTCGTGCAGGTGCAGCGGCTGCCGTGGCAGGCGTTCGTGTGCGCGGTGCCGGTGGGCCTGCTGGCGAGCGCGATCCTGGTGGTCAACAACGTGCGCGACCTCGACACCGACCGCCGCGCGGGCAAGCGCACGCTGGCGGTGCGCCTCGGGCGCCGGCGCACGCGCGCGCTGTACGTCGGGATGCTGGCGGCGGCCTTCGCTACCGCGCCGCTGCCGTGGGCGCTCGGCTCGATGAGCGCGTGGCTGCTGGCGCCGTGGGCGACGGCGCCGCTGGCGGCGCGGCTGGCGGCGGTGGTGCGCACGCGCAGCGACGGCCCGGCGCTGAACGCGGCGCTGGCGAAGACGGGGATGCTGCAGCTGGCCTTCTGCCTGCTGTTCGCGGCCGGCATCCTCGCGAGCGGCGGGATCTGAGCATGCGCATGGAGATCGAGCGGCGCTCGCTGCGGCTGGCGCGGCCGCTCGAGACCTCCTACGGCGCCACCGGCGTGCGCGAGGTGCTGATCGTGGCGTTGACCGGCGAGGACGGGCTCACCGGCTACGGCGAAGCGGCTCCGCTCGAGCCCTACGACGGCGTCGGCGTCGGGCGCGTGCGCCGGGCGCTGGAGAGCTACGCCCCCGTGCTGTGCTCCGAGCGGGGCCGCAACGGCGCGCAGCTGGTGGACGCCTGCCGGCAGGTCGACGACCTGCCGCAGGCGTTCGCCGCGATCGACATGGCGCTGTGGGATCGCGCCGGGCGCCGCGCGGGCAAGCCGATCGCGCAGCTGCTGAGCGACGAGTCGCCGGCGTCGGTGCCGGTCAACGCGACGCTGGCGGCGAGAGATCGCGCGGGCGCGGCGTGCGAGGCGGCGGCGGCGGTGGGCGAGGGCTTCGGCTGCCTGAAGCTGAAGGTCGGGGTGGGCGACGACGCCGCAAGGGTGGCGGCGGTGCGCGCCGCCGCCGGCGCGGGCGCGGCGCTGCGCCTCGACGCCAACGGCGCCTGGGAGGTGGAGCAGGCGGTGGCGGCGATCGAGTCGCTGTCCCCCGCCGGCCTGGAGCTGGTGGAGGAGCCGGTGCACGGCCTGCGCGCGATGCGCGAGGTGCGCGAACGGGTGGCGGTGCGGGTGGCGATCGACGAGACCGCGGCCGAGCACGGCGCGCTCACCGCAGGGGTCGCCGACGCGGTGTGCCTGAAGGTCTCGCGCTGCGGCGGCATCGCCGGGCTGCTGGCGGCGGCGGCGCTGGTGCGCGCGACCGGCGCGGAGGCGTATGTGGCCTCCACCCTCGACGGCCCGCTGGGGGTCGCCGCGGGCCTGCACGCGGCCGCCGCGCTGGCCTCGCGCGGGCCGGTGCCGCACTGCGGGCTGGCGACGCTGGCGCTGTTCGAGGGTCTCGAGAACCCGCTGCCGGCGCGCGCGGGCGCGATCGCGCTGCCCGACGCGCCGGGGCTGGGCGTGGAGGCGTTCTGAGGCCCCGGCGGCGAGCGCGCGCGGGCGGGCTGTGGCCGCGCGGCCTGTGCGGGCCTCGGCCGTGCGGACCCCGGCCGCGCGGGTCTCGATCGTGCGGGTCCCGGCCGTGCGCGCTATGCCCGCGCGAGCACGCGCGCGAGCGCTGCGGGGCTCTCCAGCGCGAGCCCGTGGCCGCCGGGGAGGATGACGAGCTCGCCGTCGGGCAGCGCCGCGGCGGCGCGGCGGCCGAGCGCGGCGTACTTGCGGTCGCGCTCCCCCGCCACCACGGTGACGGGCATGCGCAGCTCCCCCAACCGCTGCCACAGCGGCTGCATCTGCCCGGCGCCGAGGCCGCGCAGCACGGCGGCGAGGGCGTCGGGGCGGTTGCGGCGCTGGTCGTCGCGCGCCAGCGCGGCGGCCTCGGGCGGTTCGCCGGCGAACAGCGGCTGGGCGCGCCAGCGCTCGATGAACTGCTCGAAGGGCTCGCCTTCGAGCTCGCGCGCGAGGCGCTCGTCGGCGGCCCGCCGGGCGGCGCGCTCGCGGGCGTCCTCGATGCCGGGGCTGGTGGAGACGAGCACGAGGCGGCTGACGCGCTCGGGTGCGGCGAGCGCCACGTGCAGGGCGAGGCGCCCGCCGAGCGAGTAGCCGCACAGCGCGAAGCGCCCGCCCTCGCCCTGCGGCGACGGCGGGGTCGGTCCCGGCGGCGCACCGTCCTCGTGGACGGATGTGCGCTCGCGCGCGAGCACGTGCTCGACGCAGGCGGCGAACGTGATCGGGCGCGGCGCGTGCGCCTCGGTTCCGTGGCCGGGCAGGTCGAGCGCCAGCGGGCGATAGCGTTCGGGGGGCCGCGGCTCGCGCGCGAGCGCGGCGATGACGCCGTCCCAGGCGCGGTGGGTGCCGGCGAAGCCGTGCAGCAGGACGAGGTTCTCGGGCATCCGTTGATCGTATGAGCGCCACCACCGATATGTACGTGCTGCTGCGGGCGTTCGTGGACGAGCTCGCGCGCTGCGGCATGCGCGCGGCGTGCACCTCGCCGGGCTCGCGCAACGCGCCGCTGACGATCTCGCTGGCGCGCGAGCGGCGGCTGCGCTGCTACTCGCACGTGGACGAGCGCTGCGCGGGCTTCTTCGCGCTGGGCCTGGCGAAGGCGTCGGGGCTGCCGGTGGCGGTGACGTGCACCTCGGGCACGGCCGCGGCGGAGCTGGCGCCCGCGGCGGTCGAGGCGCGCGAGGCGCGCGTGCCGCTGCTGCTGCTGACCGCGGACCGCCCGGCGGAGCTTCGCGAGAACGGCGCGGGACAGGCGATCGACCAGCTGAAGCTGTTCGGCGCGGCCGCCAAGTGGTTCGTCGAGGTGCCGGTGCACGAGGCGAGCCCGGCGCGGCTGCGGTGGATGCGCACACTGGCGTGCCGCGCCTACTGGACGGCGCTGGAAGGCCGGGCGGGGGCGGTGCACCTGAACTTCCCGCTGCGCGAGCCGCTGGTGGGCGAGGAGCCGCTGGCGGAGGATCGCAGCGGCCGGCCCGACGAACGCCCGGCCGTGCGACGGCCCAGGGCGGCGCCTGCGAGCGAGCCGGAGACCTCCGACCTGCACGGGCTCCTCGCGCGCGCGCGGCGAGGAGTGCTCGTCGCCGGGCGCCACGAGCGCCGGCCCGCGCTCGGCCCTGCGGCGGCCGCGTTCGCCGAGAGCATGGAATGGCCCCTGCTGGCGGACCCGATGTCGGGGGCGCGCCGCGGCGGCGCCGCGGTCGCCCACTACGACGCGCTCCTGCGCGAGCCGTCGTTCGCGAGCACGCGCGCCCCTGACCTGATCGTTCGCGTCGGCGACCTGCCGGTGTCCAAGCCGCTGCGCACCTGGCTGGCGGGCCACGCGGATGTCAGGCAGGTGGCGCTGGACCCCGAGGGCGCATGGCAGGACCCCGATTCGGTGGTCTCCGACTCGCTGGCGCTGGAGCCGGTGGCGACGCTCGAACGCATGGCCGGCGCCTTCGCCGCCTGGGTGAACGCGGATGAGGGCTGGCTGGCGGACTGGCGCAGCGCGGACGAGCGCGCGGCGGCGGCGATCGACGGCGCGCTGGACGGCCACGCGCTCTCCGAGCCGGCGGCGGCGCGGGAGCTCGGCGTGCTGCTGCCCTCCGAGGCGACGCTGTTCGTGGCCTCCTCGATGCCGGTGCGCGACGTGGAGACGTTCTGGCCGGTGCGGGCGGACCCGCCGCGGGTGCTGTGCAACCGCGGCGCCAACGGCATCGACGGCACCGTGTCCTCGGCCCTGGGGACGGCCGCCGCGGGCGCGGGCCCGGTGGTGCTGCTGATCGGCGACGTGGCGCTGGCGCACGACCTCGGCGGCCTGCTGGCCTGCTCGCGGCTGGGGCTGAAGCTGACGATCGTGCTGCTCGACAACGGCGGCGGCGGCATCTTCGACTTCCTGGCGGTGGCCGGCGCGCCGATGGCGCGCGGGCCGGCGGGCGGCGCGCGCGACTCCCACGGCCCCGAGGCTGGCGGCGCTCCCGCGGCGCCGAGCGACGGCGAGGACCTCTACACCCGCCACATCGCGACGCCGACGGGCCTGGACTTCGCGCGCGCGGCGGCGCTGTTCGGCTTGGCGCACGAGCCGGTGGGCACGCGCGAGCAGCTGCGCGCGGGGCTGGAGCGGGCGCTCGCGCCGGCCTCCCCCGCGACGATCCTGCACGTGCGCACGGAGCGCGCGGCCAACGTGGCGCTGCACCGCGGCGTGTGGGAGGCGGTCTCCGCCGCGCTCGGCGCGGGCTGAGCTCAGCCGGCGAGCAGCGGCAGCAGCGCCTGCAGCTTGACCTCGGTCTCGGCGAGCTCGGCGGCGGGGTCCGACTGGCGCACGATGCCGCCGCCGGCGTAGCAGTGGGCGACACGGCCGCGCAGCAGCGCGCAGCGCAGCGTGACGCAGAACTCGCCGTCGCCGGTGGCGTCGGTCCAGCCGACGGGGCCGGCGTACCAGCCGCGGTCCATGCCCTCGAGCGCCGGGATCAGCTGCATCGCCCGCGCGCGCGGCTCGCCGCCCATGGCGGGCGTGGGGTGCATCAGCTCGACCAGTTCGAGCGCGTCCATGGGCGCGGCCAGCTGCGCGCGGATGGGCGTGCCGAGGTGCTGGATGTTGGCGATGCGCACCAGCTCGGGCTCCTCGGCGGTGGTGACCCAGACGGCGTGCGGGCGCAGCGTGCGCGCGATCCAGCGCGCCACGATCGAGTGCTCGCCGCGGTGAGCCTCCTCGCGCAGCAGCTGCTCGCCGAGGTGGGCGTCGACGGCGGGGTCGGCGCTGCGGCGGGTGGAGCCGGCGAGCGCGAGCGTGCTCACGCGGTGGCCCTCGCGGCGCACCAGCAGCTCGGGGCTGGCGGCGACGAGCGTGGCCTCGCCGCGCCCGGCGCAGAACACGAAGCATGAGGGGAACTCCTGGCGCAGCACGGCGAAGATGGCCGCGGGGTCGTGGGGGCGCGGCGCGTGCACCTGCACCTCGCGGGCGAGCACGACCTTCTCGAGCTCGCCGCGGGCGATCAGCTCGGTGGCGCGGGCGACGGCGTGCTCGTGGTGCTCGGGCGCCATCACGCTGGTCACCTGATAGCGGCCGGTGGGCGCGGGGTCGAGCAGCGGCAGCGGCTCGCTGCGCAGCGCGGCGAGGCGGCCTTGCAGGCGTGCGAGCAGCTGCTCGGGGACGTCGTCGCCGGCGGCGAGCGCGCTCAGCGTCATGCGCAGCGAGCGCTCGCCGCCGCGCTGGCCACGCACCAGCGCGAGCTCGGGCACGACCAGCGAGGCTGGCGGGAAGCCGGCCCAGTGCGGCGAGGACCCGCCCTCGGGCGCGAAGGCGAAGCCGCCGAGGGCGACGGGACCGCCGCCGGCGCCAGCGTCCGCGGGGTCCGCGACGGCGGCGGCGGCGAGCGCGCGCCAGCGGTCGGCCACGTCGGAGAAGCGGGTGCGGCCGCCGGCCTGGAGGGTGGCCGCCTCGCCGAGCGCGCCGAGCGCGGCGTGGCCGCGCTCGGGCTGCTCGAGCACGAACCAGTGCTCGCCGGGCAGGCGCGAGGCGCACACCACCTGCGCGGGGTCGACCGCGGGATCGAGCGCGACGGTGATCGACGCGAGCACCGGCTCGCCGCCGCGGCGGGCGCGGCGCACGGCGAGCGCGAGCCGCGCGTGCAGGCGCTCCCGCTCGCCGTCGCTGAGCGCGAACGGCGAGACGGTCGAGGAGGACGTCGCGACCAAGCCGCTCAGGTCTCGGTGCGCCCGCGCGAGATCGCGATCTCGCCGGTGCGCATCATCTCGATCAGCCCGAACGGGCGAACCATCGTCTCGAACGCCTCGATCTTCTCGGTGGTGCCGGTGACCTCGACGATGACCGCGCGTTTGGTGACGTCGACGACCTTGCCGCGGAAGATCTCGGCGATCTGCATCAGCTCGCCGCGCTGCGCGCCGTCGGCGGATACCTTGAACAGCGCGAGCTCGCGGGCGACGGTGTCGCCGGGCTCGAGGTCGCGGATCTTGAGCACGTTGACGAGCTTGTGCAGCTGCTTGGTGACCTGGTCGATCGGGTGCAGCGCGCCGTCGACGGTGAGCGTTACGCGCGAGACGCGCTCGTCCTCGGTGGGGCCGACGGTGAGCGTGTCGATGTTGAAGCCGCGCCTGGCGAACAGGCCCGCGATGCGGGTGAGCACGCCGGACTTGTTTTCGACCAGGATCGAGAGCACGTGCTTGCGCCCCGTGCGCATGCTGGTGGCGGCCTCGAGCTCTTCGAGGCTGAGGGGGGTCTTGGTGCCCGGTTCTCCCATCGCGAGGCTCACCCCCCCACCCTCTCGTGGCCGTGGGCTTCGGGGCCGACCATGTCCCTGGCGGCGGAGCCGGCGGGGATCATCGGGTAGGTGTTCTCCTCGCGCGTGACGCGCACGTCGACGAGCACCGGCCCGTCGATGGCTATCGCGCGCTTGATGTCGTCGACGAGCGTGGTCTTGTCGGTGAAGCGCAGGCCGGTGACGCCGTAGGCCTCTGCGAGCTTGACGAAGTCGGGGAACTCGCCCATGTCGACGTGGCTGTATTTGCCGTCCCAGAACAGCTCCTGCCACTGGCGCACCATGCCGAGGTAGCCGTTGTTCATGATGAACACCTTGATGGGGATGCGGTTCTGCGCGCAGGTGGCGAGCTCCTGGGCGTTCATCTGCACGGAGCCGTCGCCGGCGACGCAGCAGACCACGCGCTCGCCCGCGCCGACGGCGGCGCCCATCGCGGCGGGCAGCCCGAAGCCCATCGTGCCGAGCCCGCCGGAGTTGATCCAGCGCCGCGGCGCGGGGAAGTCGTAGTACTGCGCGGTCCACATCTGGTGCTGGCCGACGTCGCTGGTGACGATCGCCTCGCCGCCGGTGGCCTCGTACAGCGCCTGGATCATGTACTGCGGCTTGATCTCGCTGTCGGCGCTGTCCTCGTAGAGCAGCGGGTACTTGGCTTTCCAGCCGTCGATCCTGCTCCACCAGGCGTCCAGGCGCGAGCTGTCGGCGCCGATTGCGCGGTACTCGACGACGAGCTTTGAGAGCACGTTCTTGGCGTCGCCCACGATCGGGATGTGCGCCGGCACGTTCTTGGAGATCTCGGCGGGGTCGACGTCGATGTGGATGAACTTGGCGCGCGGCGCGAACTCGGAGAGCTTGCCGGTGATGCGGTCGTCGAAGCGCGCGCCGACGGCGCAGATCAGGTCGGCCTCGTCCATCGCGTAGTTGGCCGCCCTGGTGCCGTGCATCCCCAGCATCCCCAGCCACTGGGGATTCGCTTCCCGCCCGCCCGGCCCGTCGACCGTGGCCGGGAAGGCGCCGAGCGCCATCAGTGTGCAGGTGACGGGGAAGCGGTCGCAGGTGGCGAACTCGGTGAGCTCGGCGGAGGCTTCGGCGTTGACCACGCCGCCGCCGGCGTAGATCACGGGGCGCTGCGCGGCGGCCAGCGCCTTGGCGGCCTGGCGGATCTGCTTCTGGTTGCCGTCGACCTTCGGCTGGTAGCCGGGCAGGCGCACGTCGGCGATCGGCTCGTAGTCGATCTCGGCCCGCGAGAGGTCCATGGGGATGTCGACGAGCACCGGTCCGGGCCGGCCGCTGCGCGCGATGTGGAAGGCCTCGTGGATCGCGCGCGGGATCTCGGTGGGGTGCTGGATCATGAACGAGTGCTTGACCACCGGCATCGTGATGCCGATCGTGTCGGCCTCCTGGAAGCCGTCGGTGCCGAGCAGCTCGGTGCGCACCTGGCCGGTGATGAACACGCACGGCACGGAGTCCATCATCGCGTCGGTGATCGGCGTGACGAGGTTGGTGGCGCCGGGGCCGCTGGTGGCGAAGGCCACGCCGACCTTGCCGGTGGCCTTGGCGTAGCCCTCGGCGGCGTGCCCGCCGCCGGCCTCGTGGCGCACCAGGATGTGGCGGATGCCGCCGTTGACGAACGCGTCGTAGGTGGGGAGGTTGGCGCCTCCGGGCAGGCCGAAGACGACGTCCACGCCCTCCGCCTTCAAGCATTCCATCAAGGCATCGACAGCCCGCATCTCGCCGCCTCCTTCCTTCTATTCGGGGGAAAAAGCCAGTGTACCAGCGGGTTTACACGGCCCACGAGCGCACAACCGCCGCTAGGAGGAACCTATCGCGACGCCGATCGCGAGCACGATCGCGCCGCCGACGGTGACCACGAGCAGCGAGGAGCGCAGCGAGACCTCGAGGAAGCGGTTGCGCACCCAGGCGATGGCGAACAGCTCGACGGCGACGACGACGCCGGCGACGAGCAGCGCTTTGTGGACGTTGGAGATGAGGAAGGGAAGCGTGTGGAAGATGCCGCCGAGCGTGGTCATGCCGCCGGTGATGGCGCCGCGCACGACGGCCGAGCCGCGCCCGGTCTGCTCGCCGGTGTCGGACAGCGCCTCCGACCAGCCCATGCTGACGCCGGCGCCGAGCGCGGTGGAGAAGCCGACGAGCAGCGCGGTGTGCGAGCTCGAGGCGATCGCGGCGGCGAAGATCGGCGCGAGCGAGGAGACGGTGCCATCGATCATGCCCACCAGCGCGGGCTGCACGACGCGCAGCACGAACTCGCGCTCGCTGGCGAAGCCGGCGCGGTGGATCGCCCGCGCGAGCGGCGAGTCCCCCGGCGCGGGCGCGGTCTTGGCCTGCGTGCTCATGGCACGCAACAGCGTATGCGAGCGGGCGGCTTAGGCCGGCCGAATCCGGCTTAGGGGACCCAAATCCGGGGCGCTCGGCGCGCTCAGGACGGCGGCGCAGCGCGCACGCGCTCCCAGGATTCGGGCGCGATCGCGACGTCGGGGAACTCGAGCTCGTGCCCGCAGCGCGTGCACAGCGCGTCGTAGATCTTGGTGACGCGGCCGCAGTTGGGGCACTGGCGGCGGAGCTCTTCGCGCTCGACGCGGTAGGCGATGGCGGCGAACAGCCCGAGGAAGGGCACGGCGCCGGAGATCAGGAACCACAGCCAGAAGGAGCTGCCCTTGAGCTTGCCGATGATGCCGCCGGAGAGCCCGAAGCAGACGGCGATGATGACGTACGCCAAGGCCGACGCCCGCCGCGCCTACAGCAGGATGCGCAGGGCCCAGATCACGGCGAGGACGGCCACGATCAGCAGGGCCGTGCTGAACAGGAACGACAGCACGTGGATGATGACCCCGAGCAGCAGCCACGCCGCGACCAGCAGCACGATCGCCGCGAGCACCGTTCGCATGAACGAGCGGCCCGTCGACGGAGATGAGGTGGGATCGCCCATGTCGATCTGTGGAGATGGTAGCGCGGCCGGACAGGAACCACTACCCCTGCCCGGCCGCGCCGCCACGACACCGGCCGAGGGAAGCCGGTGCTGGTCGCTGCGGAGGGATCACTACATGCGACCCAGCCGACCGAGCTCGCGAGCGTTCCGTGCAGTCGCGAGATCGACGTTGCTGATTCCCGCGTGCCCAGGCCCCGCGGCCTGCCCCAGACTGGAGAGCTGGTAGCGGCGGACACGCGGGTCCCGATGCGGAGCATCCACCAGTTCCTCGGGCAGCAGGATGAACCGCCGAGGAGATGAAACGCTTGCCTTTGCTGCTGAACGGTTCACGCCGAGAATATTGGCGCGCGGGCGGGCGCTTGCCTTTAGCCGCACGTCCAAAATGTGGCGGGCGGCGCTGTCGTGGATGGCGTTGCGTCAGACGCCGAGCTGCTGGTGCACGAGGCGCGCGACCTCGGTGCCGTCGGCGCGCCCGCGCGTCTCGCGCATGACGTGGCCGACGATCGGCCCGATCGCCTTGTCGTTGCCTTCGCGCACGCGCTGGGCGGCGTCGGCGTTGGCCTGCAGCGCGGCGGCGACGATCGCGGCGAGCTCCTCGCCGCCGCCGATCGCGGCGAGCCCCTCGGCCTCGACGATGGCGCGCGGCTCGCCGCCGTGTGCGACGAGCGTGTCGAGCACCTGGCGCGCGGCGCCGACGCTGATCTGCTTGGCGTGGACCATGCCGGCGAGCTCGGCGAGGGCGCGCGGGGTCACCAGCCCCTCCCCCGGCTCGGTCCCGTCGTCCAGCCGGCTCGCGAGCTCCACGGCGACCCAGTTGGCGAGCGCCTGCGCGGGCACGTCCCCCGGCGGGGACGATGCGACCTGGGCGTCGAGGGCGGCGTCGAAGAAGCCGCCGAGTCCCGGACGGAAGGCGAGCAGCTGCGCGCTGTCGGCGCCGAGGCCGAGCTCGCGCCGGTAGCGCTCGGCGCGCTGGGCGGGCAGCTCGACCATGGCGGCGCGGGCGGCTGCGAGCATGCGCTCGTCGATCGCCACGGGCAGCAGGTCGGGCTCGGGGAAGTAGCGGTAGTCGTGCGCCTCCTCCTTGGAGCGCAGCGAGGTGATGCGGTCGCTGCCGGGGTCGTAGTGCAGCGTCTCCTGCGCCACCTGGCCGCCGCCGCGGAGGACCTGCTCCTGGCGCGCGACCTCGGCGCGGATGCCGCGTTCGATGAAGCGGAAGCTGTTCATGTTCTTCAGCTCGGTCTTGACGCCGAGCTGCTCGGAGCCGGCCGGCCGCAGCGAGATGTTGGCGTCGCAGCGCAGCGAGCCCTCCTCCATGTTGACGTCGGAGACCTTCAGCTGGCGCAGCGTGGTGCGCAGCAGCTTGAGCCATTCGCTGGCCTGCTCGGCGCTGCGCAGGTCGGGCTCGGTGACGATCTCGGCCAGCGGCGTGCCGCCGCGGTTGAAGTCGACGATCGACGCGTCGGAGCCGTGGATGCGCCCGCTGGCGCCGACGTGGATGAGCTTGGCGGCGTCCTCCTCGAGGTGCACGCGGTGGATGCGCACGTCGCCGAGGCGCCCGCCGCGGCACAGCGGCTCGTCGTACTGGGAGATCTGGTAGCCCTTGGGCAGGTCGGGATAGAAGTAGTTCTTGCGGTGGAAGATCGAGCGCGGCGCGAGCTCGGAGCCGAGCGCGAGCCCGATCACGAGCCCGAGGTGAACCGCCTGGGCGTTGGCGACGGGCAGGCTGCCGGGCAGCCCCAGGCAGACGGCGCAGGTGCGCGTGTTGGGCGGCTCGCCGAATGACAGCTCGCAGCCGCAGAACATCTTCGTGCGCGCGGCCAGCTGCACGTGGATCTCCAGCCCGATCACCGCCTCGTAGCCGGGATCGTCTTCAGCGGCGCCGCCTGGCGGCGGCGCGGCCGGCGTTCGGGCCGGCTCAGACATGGGCGACGGCGGAGTCGAAGGCGAGCGCGCGCTCGAGCGCGTGGGCGGCGTCGAGCAGGCGGTTCTCGGCGAACGCGGGGGCGGCGATCTGCAGCCCCACCGGCAGGCCCTGGGAGAGGCCGCAGGGGATCGAGATGGCGGGGATGCCGGCCAGCGACATGGGCACGGTGCAGAAGTCGTTGAGGTACATGGCCAGCGGGTCGGAGGTCTTCTCGCCGAGGCCGAAGGCGACGCTGGGCGCGGTGGGCGTGAGGATCAGCTCGACCTGCGCGAAGGCGGCGCGGAAGTCCTCGGCGATCTTGGTGCGCACGCGCTGGGCGCGGCCGTAGTAGGCGTCGTAGTAGCCGGAGGAGAGCGCGTAGGTGCCGAGCATGATGCGCCGCTTGACCTCCGCCCCGAAGCCGTCGTGGCGGGTGCGGGTGTACATGCCGATGAGATCGCCGTCGCCGTCCGCCTTCGATGACGACGCTGCGCGCAGGCCGTAGCGCACGCCGTCGAAGCGGGCGAGGTTGGAGGAGGCCTCGGCGGGGGCGATCACGTAGTAGGCGGACAGCGCGTGGGGGGCGTGCGGCAGGCGCACCTGCTCGATCTGCGCCCCGAGCTCCTCGGCGCTGGCGAGCGCGGCGTTGAAGCGGTCGAGCACGCCGGCTTCGATGCCCTCGCCGGTGAGCTCCTCGGGCACGCCCAGGCGCACGCCGTCGAGGCGCTCGGCGGCCGGCTCGGCGATCTCCTCGGGGAACGCCAGCGAGGTGGCGTCGCAGGGGTCGCGGCCGACCATGTGGCGGAGCGCCAGCGCGGCGTCGCGCACGTCGCGGGTGAGCGGGCCGGCCTGGTCCAGCGAGGAGGCGAAGGCGATCATGCCGTAGCGGGAGACGGCGCCGTAGGTGGGTTTGAGCCCCACGATCCCGCACAGCGCGGCGGGCTGGCGGATCGATCCCCCCGTGTCGGTGCCGAGCGCCCACGGCGCGAGGCCGGCGGCGACGGCGGCGGCGCTGCCGCCCGAGGAGCCGCCGGGGACGCGCCGGCGGTCCCACGGGTTGCGCACCGGCCCGAAGGCGGAGTTCTCGTTGGAGGAGCCCATGGCGAACTCGTCCTGGTTGGTCTTGGCCAGCAGCGGCGCGCCGGCGGCGGCGAGCGCACGCACGACGGTGGCGGTGTAGGGCGGCAGGTAGCCGGCGAGGATGCGCGAGCCGGACTGGCTGGGCACGCCCTCGGTGCAGAACAGGTCCTTGACCGCCAGCGGCACGCCCGCCAGCGGCGCCGCCGCGGCGGCGCCGTCACGGGGCGCGTGCTCGGCCACCCACGTGAAGCAGTTCAGGCCGTGCTCGCCGGCGGCGGCGTCGGCGGCGGCGCGGGCGCGGTACGCCTCGAACAGCTCAGCCGCGGACAGCGACCCGGCGGCGATCTCGCCGGCCGCCTGCGCCGCCGTGAGCTCGTGCGCGCCGCCCACCCTAGGCCTGCGGGCTGGGGACGAGGAAACCGTCGTCGGCCACGGCCGGGGCCTGGGCGAGCGCCACCTCCCGCGGCAGGCAGGGCCGCGGCTCGTCGGGGCGCAGGGCGCCGGTCACCTCGACCACGTGCGAGGTCGGCGCCACCCCCTCGAGGTCGAGCTCGCCGATGCGGGCGACGTGCTCGAGCACCGCCGAGAGCTCGCGCGCCATTGGCTCGATCTCCTCCTCGGCGAGCGCCAGGCGCGCCAGGCTCGCCACGTGCAGAACCTCCTCGCGTGCGATCACGCTGGCGATTCTAGGGGCAGGCGGCGCCCGCCTGCACGGGCGGCCGGCCGCCACGGGACGCGGCCCGGCGGGCGCCTATGGGCGCGGGCGCGGCGCGGGGCGCGCGGGCGGGTACAGCGAGGGGCGTTCGTCGCGGAGCGCGAGCCAGGCGCCGGCGAGGATCGCCACCGCGCCGGCGAGCGCGAGCCACACGCCGAGGCACGCCTCGGTGGCGTGGTCGGGGCGCTCGAGCGCGCGCACCACCATCGCGATCACGGCGAGCAGGCCGAGCAGCACGCTCCACACGGCGGTGGACACGGGCAGCGCGGGGCTGCGCTCGGTGAGCGCGCTCAGCACCATCGCCAGCGCGGCGCAGAGCGCGGCCAGCAGCAGCACCACGCCGGGGCCGAACGTGTCGAAGGCGTCGAGTTCGCCCGCCGGCCCTTCGTACCAGCGCTCGAGCAGCGACACGATCACGAGGATCGCGCCGGCCAGCGCGGTCAGCTCGCCGACGCGGAGCCGGCGCAGCACGCTCATCGGCGCCCCCGCCGCTCGCGCGCGCCTCGCGGCCGTCGCCCGGCGGGCGCCCGGCGGGCGGCGCTCACGGCGCCAGCTCCCCGTCGGCCTCCGATGCGGCGAGCAGCGACTGCAGCTGCGCGTGGTAGCGCGCAGCCTGCAGGGTGTTGCGCAGCAGCAGCGCGATCGTCATCGGGCCGACGCCGCCGGGCACGGGCGTGATCGCGGAGGCGACCTCGGCGACCTGCGCGAAGTCGACGTCGCCGACGAGGCCGCTGCGATTGCCGGCCTGCTCGGGCGCGATCCGGTTCATGCCGACGTCGATCACGACCGCGCCGGGCTTGACGAACTCGCGCGTGACCATGCGCGCCCGCCCGATCGCCACGATCAGCACGTCGGCGCGGGCGCACACGGCGGCGAGCTCGCGGGTGCGCGAGTGGCAGGTGGTGACGGTGGCGTTGCGCTCCAGCAGCAGCTGCGCGATCGGCTTGCCGAACAAGTTCGAGCGCCCCACCACCACCGCCTCGGCGCCTTCCAGCTGCACACCGGCGTGGTCGAGCAGCTCGATCACGCCGAGCGGCGTGCAGGGCCGCAAGCCGGCGCGGCCGAGCGCCAGCAGGCCGGCGTTAACGGGCGTGAGCCCGTCGACGTCCTTGTCGGGGCTGATGATGCCGGTGAGCTGCGGGCCGTCGAGGGGCGCCGGCACCGGCAGCTGCAGCAGGATGCCGCTGACCGCGGGGTCTTCGTTGAGCCGGTGCAGCTCCTCGGCGACCTGCTCGAAGGAGGCGCTCGCCGGCAGGCGGCGGTCGAACGGGGTGATGCCGACCTCGACGCTCGCGCGCTGCTTGCCGCCGACGTACACGGCCGAGGCGGGGTCCTCGCCGACGAGCACCGTGGCGAGGCCGGGGGCGCGGCCGCTTTCGCGCGTGAAGCGCTCGACCTGCTCGGCGACCTCGGCGCGCACCCCCGCAGCCACCGCCTTGCCGTCGATGATGTGCGCGCCCATGGCTCAGATGCTATGCATTCCTGCGGCGTTGCAGGGGATTTCGCGGCCGCTCGGCCGCGCGCGACGGCGACCCGAGGCGCGTCCGGCTCAGCGCCGGGACACCGGGGCGTACTCGGCCATCAGCTTGCGCTCGGAGCCGTCGCCGGCGAAGCGCACCACGATCACGCCGCCGGGCTCCACGCCGGTGACCACGCCTTCGCCGAAGGCGGCGTGCACGACGTCCTCGCCGAGCCGGAAGGAGGCGGCCGCGGCCTCGCCGGCGTGCTCGCGCGCGGCGCCGGCGTGCGGGCGCTGCCAGCCGCCGGCGCCGCCCGCCCGCGCCGCGATGCGCTCCCGGCCGGCGGGCGCGAAGCCGCCGGCGAGCGCGCCGGGGCGGAACGCGCGCTCGCGCTGCTCCCCCTCCCGGGACGATGCGTCCAACAGGTCCGGCGGGATCTCGTCCAGGAAGCGGCTCGGCAGCCCGTAGGTCTGCGCGCCGAACACCGCCCGCCGGCGCGCGTAGGTCAGGTAGAGGCGGCGCATCGCGCGGGTGAT
Organism: Solirubrobacteraceae bacterium; assembly: GCA_035508735.1. Lineage (GTDB taxonomy): Bacteria > Actinomycetota > Thermoleophilia > Solirubrobacterales > Solirubrobacteraceae > Palsa-744. Next base: position 41,524 of record DATJMM010000004.1, read on the forward strand.
GCCGACGTAGAACAGGCGCCGCTCCTCCTCCAGGCCGCCCTCGTCGATCGCGCGCGAGTGCGGGAACACGCCGTCCTCCATGCCGGCGATGAACACCACCGGGTACTCGAGGCCCTTCGCGTTGTGCAGCGTCATCAGCGTGATGAGGCCCTCGTCGCTGCGGGTGTCGGCGTCCGCCACCAGCGCGACCTGCTGCAGGTAGGCGTCGAGCGTGTCCTGCCCCTCCGGGGCGGAGGCGTCGAACTCGCGCGCGCCCTCCACCAGCGCCTCCAGGTTCTCCAGGCGCCCCTGCGCCTCGATCGTGCGCTCCGCCTCGAGCGCCTCCACGTAGCCCGTCTGGGCGAGCAGCGCCTCGAGCAGGTCGCCGACCGGCGCGCCCGGCGCGAGCGCCGCCTCGCCGGGCTGCGCCTCGCCGGTCGCGGCCTCGCCGGTCACCGCCTCGCCGGGCCGCCGGTCCTCGTCGCCCACCGGCGGCAGGCCGGCGATCGCGCGCAGCTCCCGCATCGTGTCCATGAAGCGCGCGAGCGCCTTGACCGCGGCGGCGCCCACGCCCGCCTGCTCGCCGCGGGCGGCGGCCTCCCACGCGGTGATCCCATGGGCGTCGGCGAACGCGAGCACGCGCCCCACCGAGGTCTGGCCGATGCCCCGCCGCGGCGAGTTCACCACGCGCGCGAAGCTGACCGCGTCGGCGGGGTTGGCCAGCAGCGACAGGTAGGCGATCGCGTCCTTGATCTCCGCGCGCTCGTAGAACTTGGTGCCGCCGATCACCTGGTAGTCCACGTCCGCGCGCGTGAGCGTTTCCTCCAGCGCCCGCGACATCGCGTTGGTGCGGTACAGCACGGCGATCTCCGAGCGGGCGACCTGCTCCTCGTCCAGCAGCCGCTGGATCTCCCCCACCACGTGCCGGGCCTCGGCGAAGTCGTCGTCGAGCGCGCGCAGGTGGATCTGCTCGCCCTGCCCCAGCTCGCTCCACAGGCGCTTGGCGATGCCGCCGCGGTTGTTGGCGATCACCGCGTTGGCGGCCGAGAGGATCGTCTGCGTGGAGCGGTAGTTCTGCTCGAGCTTGACCACGCGCGCGTCGGGGAAGTCGTCCTGGAAGTCGAGGATGTTGCGGATGTCGGCCTGGCGGAAGCTGTAGATCGACTGCGCGTCGTCGCCCACCACCGCGAGGTTGCGGTGTCCGAGCGGGCCCGCGTACGTGGGCCGGTCGCCGGGCTGCGGCTCCTCGTCACGCCGCGGCGGGCGCCCGCCGCCGACGAGCAGCTGCAGCAGCCGGTACTGCGCGTGGTTGGTGTCCTGGTACTCGTCCACCAGCACGTGGCGGAAGCTCTCGCGGTAGCGCTCGCGCACCTCCTCGAACAGCTCCAGCAGGTTCACCGTGCGGAACAGCAGGTCGTCGAAGTCCATCGCGTTCATGCGGTGCAGGTCGCGCTCGTACACGTCGTACACGTCCGCCACCATCTCCTCGAACTGCGAGCCCGCCCGCCGGCGGTAGGCGGCGGCGTCCAGCAGGCCGTTCTTGGCAGCCGAGATGTGGTTGTGCAGCGCCGCCGGCGTGTGGCGCTTGGGGTCCACGCCGACCGCGTCGGCCGAGCGCTTGGCCAGCCGCCGCGCGTCGGCCTGGTCGTAGATCGTGAACTGGCGCGTGTACCCCAGGCGCTGCGCCTCGGCGCGCAGGATGCGCGCGCAGGCCGCGTGGAAGGTCATCACCCACATCCCGCGCGTGCCGTGGCCGAGCAGCCGTTCGACGCGCTCGCGCATCTCCCTGGCGGCCTTGTTGGTGAACGTGATCGCCAGGATCTCCCCCGCCTGCGCCTGGTCGGTGTAGATCAGGAAGGCGATCCGGTGCGCCAGCACGCGCGTCTTGCCCGAGCCCGCCCCCGCGAGGATCAAGAGCGGCCCCTCGCCGTGGGTGACCGCCTCGCGCTGGGGCTCGTTGAGCGCCTCGAGCAGCTCCTGCAGGTGCTCGGCGTGCGGGTTGGCGACCATCACGCTGAGCATAGATGCGCGGTCGGGGGACGACGGCGCCCCCGGCCGCCGGTCAGCCTCCTGCCGGGTTGCGCCCTCTGACCGGGCGCAGCGGCGTCACCTGCGCCGGCGGCTGCGGCTCGCTCTCGCCCGCCTCGGCGCGCAGCCGTTCCAGCTCGGCGATGCGCGCGGACAGCGCCCCGATCGCCTCCGCGATCGGGTCCGGCAGGTGGATCCAGTCGGCGTCCGGGCCCTCCACGCGGCGGCCGTCCACGCGCACCGGGTGGCCGGGGTTGCCCACCACCGTGGAGTTCGCCGGCACGTCGGTGATCACCACGCTGTTGGCGCCGATCTTGGCGCCGTGGCCGATCGTGATCGGCCCCAGCAGCTTCGCGCCGGAGCCGATCGTGACGTTGTCCTGCACCGTCGGGTGGCGCTTGCCGGTGGCGAAGCCGGTGCCGCCCAGCGTCACCCCCTGGTACAGCGTCACGTCGTCGCCGATCTCGGCGGTCTCGCCGATCACCACGCCCGCGCCGTGGTCGATGAACAGGCCGCGGCCGATGCGCGCCGCCGGGTGGATCTCGATGCCGGTGAACGCGCGCGTCAGCATCGAGATCAGCCGCGGCGCCAGCGGCACGCCCGCGCAGTGCAGCGCGTGCGCCACGCGGTAGGCCAGCAGCGCGTGGATGCCCGGCCAGGTCGTCAGGATCTCCGCGCGCGAGACGCCGCGCGCCGCCGGGTCGCGCTCGCGCGCCGCCAGCACGTCGCGCTGCACCTCCTTGACCACCCGCGCGAACTTCTGCAAGCCCGCCATCACCACAGCGTAGCGGGCCACAGGGCCGATCGTTGACCGTGCAACCGAAATCTTCACCGCCCGCGACCCCGCCCGCGCCCCCCTCGGGGGCGCCCATATCAGACCCCTCCACGGCCGCGCGCGTGCGCGCCGCCTCAGGGCGCGAAGAACGCCTGGGAGACGTAGCGCTCCCCAGAGTCCGGCATCACCACCACGATCCGCCGGCCCCTGGACTCCTCCCGCGCCGCCACCTGCAGCGCCGCCCACATCGCCGCGCCGCAGGAGATGCCCGCGAGCAGCCCCGCGCGCCTGGCGCAGCTCCACGCCGTCTGGATCGCGTCGTCGTCGCTCACCGGGATGACCTCGTCGATCAGCCCGCGGTTGAGCACCGCCGGCACGAAGCCCGCGCCGATGCCCTGGATGCGGTGCGGTCCGGGGGGGGCGCCCGACAGGACCGCCGATCCGCGCGGCTCCACCGCCACCACGCGCAGCCGCGGGTTGCAGCGCTCGCGCAGGTACTCGCCGGTGCCCGTGATCGTCCCCCCCGTGCCCACGCCCGCCACCAGCACGTCCACGCGCCCCTCCAGCGCCCGCTCGATCTCCGGCCCGGTGGTGCGCCGGTGCGCCTCCGGGTTGGCCGGGTTGGAGAACTGGTCCGGCAGGAACACGTCCGCCTCGCGCGCCATCGCCTGCGCCGCCGCCACCGCCTCGCCCATGCCGCCCATCGACTCCGTGATCTGCACGCGCGCGCCGTACAGGCGCAGCAGGCTCTCGCGCTCGCGGCTCATGCCCTGCGGCAGCGTCAGCACCAGCTCATAGCCCTTGGCCGCGCACACGAACGCCAGCGCGATCCCCGTGTTGCCGCTCGTCGCCTCCACGATCGTCGTGCGCCCCGGCTCGATCCTGCCCTCCGCCTCCGCCGCCTCGATCATCGACACGCCGATGCGGTCCTTCACGCTGCCGCCGGGGTTCAGCGCCTCAAGCTTCGCGTACAGCTCCACGCCGTTGCGCTCCGCCGGCGTGCCCTCGAGCATGCGCGGCACGCCCACCAGCGGCGTCCCCCCCACCAGATCCGCAATGTTGATCGGGATTCGCGCCATCGCCGCACGACAATAGTGCAGGCGTGTCGGGCGCCTCGCCGTGGCGGACGCCTCTGAGCGGCGGGCGCCCCTGCGTGTCGGGCGCCTCGCCGCGCCGAGCGCGCCGGCGCTCAGATGTGGTACATGCTCGCGCCCGCCTCGCGCAGCTCGCGCTCGAGCACGTCCGCGATCGTGGTGCGCTCCAGCACCCTGCGCGCCGCGTCCGCCGCGTCGGCGAACACGCCCTCGGAGTCGCGCCCGAGCGGGCCGTCCAGCAGCTCCACCACCTCCAGCACCGTCACCGTGGAGGGCTCGCGCGCGAAGCGGTAGCCGCCCTTCACGCCGCGCTGCGAGCTCACGATGCCCGCGCGGCGCAGCGCCGCGAACAGCTGCTCGAGGAACTGCACCGGCACCTCGCGCCGGCGCGCCAGCTCCCCGATCGGCACCGGCTCGGCGCCGCCGGCGCGCGCCAGCTCCGCCAGCGCCGCCACCGCGTACGGGGACTTGCTGGTGATCGAGATCATCGCGCGCTCACAGCGGCGATGCTACGCGGCTACAGCCAACCCCGCTCAGTCGCTATGAGAACCGCCTGGGCGCGGTCGACGGCGCCGAGCTTGCCGTAGATGTTGTGCAGGTGCGTGCGCACGGTGCTGGTCGACAGCGTCAGCTCGTGGGCGATCTGCTTGTAGACCTTGCCTTCCGCCAGGCGCTGCAGCACGCCGAGCTCGCGCCCCGACAGCGGGCAGGGGTCGACGTGGCGCTGGCGGTGGTTGGCGGCGCTCGGCAGTTCGTACATCACGCGCCGCAGCTCCTCGGGACCGAGGCCGACGGCGCGCGCGGTGTGCAGCATCTCCGAGGGCGACACGCGCGCGCCCTGCTCGTAGTGCGCCAGCATGTCGGCCAGGCGCACGAACGCGGCCTCGCCTTCCACGTCGGGGTTGTGGTGGCGCTCGATCGGCGTGGCCACCGAGGCCGGCAGCCCCCAGCGGCGGATCAGCACGCCGCCCACCAGCGCATGGTCCACGCCGAGCTCGCGCCGCTCCTGGTGGATGCGTTCCTCCGGCGTGCGCGCGCCGCGGTGGACCTGCGCGGGATAGCCGGGGTAGGCGTGCAGCAGCACCAGCTTGCCCACGTCGTGCAGCAGGCTGGTCACGGTCAGGCGGTCGCGGTTCTCGTAGCCCACCTCGCTGGCCACGCGGTCGGCGGCGTGCTGGGTGGCGAGCGCGTGCAGGCGGAAGCGCTCCGGCGCGGCGTCCCACACGCTGGCGCGCTCGAAGAAGTCGAACGTGCGCATGCGGTTGGCCACCGCCTGCACGGTCTGCGGGCTCAGCACCTCCACGGCCGCCACCGCGGTGTCCACCCGTATGCGCCCTTCGCGGGCGCGGTTGGCGAGGCGCAGCACCGCGATCAGCAGCGCCACGTCGGACTCCACCGCGGCGACCACGTCAGCGGTGGCGACGTGATCCTTGGAGACGACCGCCAGCAGGCGGTCGCGCGACTCCGCCAGCGCGGGGAAGGCCTCGAGCGCTTCAAAGGCCATCGTCAGGCGGCGACCGTGGCCCTCGTTCTGGTGGCGCTCTCCGGAGGGCGCGGCCGCGACGCTCGCGCGGTGGTCCGGGGCGGGGGTCTTAGGGCTCTGTCCGTTCAGTTTCCTGCCCGTCTGCTGCGCCCTCTTGGCGCGCGTCTCGGCTGTGGTCGGCTTCTTGCCTGCGACCAGCTTCCGTGCTGCGGCGGGTGCCTGCATTCCCTTTCGATCCCCTTCCTTGGGCTAACCGGCCTGTGGCTGCCGATATTGCGAAGTTGGGGTCCTATCGGCATCTATGGACGAATATTTAGGCCAATACGCTTACCTTTGGCCAGCGATTCGACGCTGTGCGCTCAGCTGAGCGCCAGCACGCGCGCGATCCTGCGCATCGTCTCCTCGCGGCCGAGCAGCGCCACGCTCTCGAAGATGCCCGGCGAGACGGTCGCGCCGGTGAGCGCCACCCGCAGCGGCTGGTAGACCTCGCGCGGCTTCACCGCCCGGCGCTCGATCACCGCGCTCAGCGCCGCCTGCACGGCGTCCTCGTCGAAGCTCGACGCCGCCGCCAGCGCATCGCTCACTTCCGCCAGCGCCGCGCGTCCTTCTTCGCCGAGCCAGCGCTCGCGCGCGCCGGCGTCGTCGGCCGGCCCGTCCAGCAGCGACCCGGCCAGCGGCCAGAAGTCCGCCAGCGTCTGGATCTTCTCCTGGCTGATGCGCGCCGCCTCGCGCAGGCCGCTGCGCCCCGTGAACGCTTCCAGGCGCTCGGTCAGCTCCTCCAGCGGCATGCTGCGGATGTAGATCCCGTTCAGCCAGCGCAGCTTCACCTCGTCGAAGCGCGCCGGGTTGCGGCTCACGCGCTCGAGCGTGAAGCGTTCGATCAGCTCCTCGGTGGACAGCACGGTGGCGTCGTCGCCGGCGCCCCAGCCCAGCAGCGCCAGGTAGTTGCGCACCGCCGCCGGCAGGTAGCCCGCGTCGCGCAGCTCCTGCACCGAGGCCGCGCCGTGGCGCTTGGAGAGCTTCTTGCCGTCGGGACCGTGCAAGAGCGGCAGGTGCGCGTAGACCGGCAGCCGCGCCGGCTCCCCGCGCCGCGAGGAGCCGCCGCCTCCGTCCGTGCGGTCGAGCCCCACCGCTTTGGCCGCCTCCAGCACCAGCAGCTGCTTGGGCGTGTTCGACAGGTGATCCTCGCCGCGCACCACGTGCGTGATGCCGGCGTCGAGGTCGTCGATCGCGACCGCGAAGTTGTAGAGCACCGACCCGTCCGCGCGCGCGATCACCGGGTCGTCGAGGTGCACGTGCTCGAAGCTGGCCTCGCCGCGGATCGCGTCGTGCACCACGGTGGCGCCGTCTTCGGGCACGCGCAGGCGCACCGCGCCGTCCTGCTCGGCGCGGCCGCGGAAGCCCCGGTCGGCGCCGTAGAGCTCCTTGAACTGGCGCACGTCGGCGGCGGTGGCGTTCGAGCGGTAGGCATGGCCGGAGTCCAGCAGCGCCTGCAGCGCCTGGCCGTGGCGCTCGCTGCGGTCGGTCTGCATGATCGGGCCCTCGTCCCAGTCGAGCTCGAGCCAGCGCAGCGCGTCGAGGATCTGCTGCACGTTCTCCGGCGTGGAGCGCTCGCGGTCGGTGTCCTCGATGCGCAGCACCAGCTCGCCGCCGCTGTGGCGCGCGAGCAGCCAGTTGAACAGCGCGGTGCGGGCGCCGCCGATGTGCAGCGCTCCCGTCGGCGATGGCGCGAAGCGGAGCCTCATAGGATGGGCCGCATGCTAGTGCCAGCGGCCCGGCCGCACGCGCGGTGCTGATCGGCGCGCACGTCTCCCCCGCCGGCGGCCTGGAGAAGGCCGTGCAGCGGGGCGTCGAGCGGGGCTGCCAGGCGATCCAGATCTTCAACCAGTCGCCGCGCATGTGGCGCGCGCGGCCCTACGCGCAGGCCGATGTGGCCGCCTTCCGCGAGGCGCTCGACGCCAGCCCGATCGGCGCGGTGCTGATCCACGCCTCCTACCTGCTCAACTGCGCCAGCGAGGACCGCGACATCCGCGCCAAATCGCTCGCGTCTCTGACTAACTCGCTGCGCGCCGGCAGCGCGATCGGGGCCGCCGGCGTGGTGCTGCATCCGGGCTCGGCCAAGGGCGGACACGCGCAGGCCGCGATCGAGCGCGCCGCGCGCACGATCGCCGAGGCGCTCGCCGAGAGCGCATCGTCCCCGGCGGGGGAGGGCTGCGAGCTGCACCTCGAGAACACCGCCGGCGCCGGCGGCACGCTCGGGCGCTCCTTCGAGGAGCTCGCCCGGCTGATCGAGGGCGCCGGCGGCGGCGAGCGCCTCGGCGTGTGCCTGGACTCCTGTCACCTGCTCGCCTCCGGCTATGACATCCGCACGCCCGCCGGCATGCGCTCGGTGGCGGCGCGCGCGAAACGCACGCTCGGCAGGGGGCGCATCCGCTCGCTGCACCTCAACGACTCGCAGGCGCCGCTCGGCTCGAACCGCGACCGTCACGCCAACGTCGGGCAGGGCGAGCTCGGCGAGCGTGGCTGCTCCGCCTTCCTCGCAGCGCCAGGCTTCGCGCGGCTGCCGTGCGTGCTGGAGACTCCCGGCGCCAAGCGCGAAGGGCCCTCGCGCGAGGAAGTCGCCTACGCGATCGAGCTGCGGCGGCGCGCGCTCGCCGCGCGGCGGCGCTAGCCGGCCAGCGACGCCACCGCCACGGGCGCCACCACCGCGGGCGCCTGCGCGACCGCCGCGGGCGCCTGCGCAACCGCCGCCGGCGCCTGCGCGACCGTTCGCCCGGCCTGCGCGAGCACGTGCTCGATCTCCGCCAGCAGCGTCGGCGTGTGGCGCACGCGATAGCCCTCGCCGAGGCGCACCCGGCGCGTGCTGCCGTCGCTGGCGTCGATGTCCACGTACACCTCCGCCGGCCCCGGGCGTTCCTCGAGCACCGCTTTGAGCTCGTCGATCGCGCTCGCGCACAGCCTCGACGCGGGCACGCGCAGCTTCACCGGCTGCGCCAGCGCCGCCGCCTCGCGGTCGGCCGCGCGCGCCCGCGAGCGCGCCTGCTCGAGCTCCTCCGGCGTGGGCGCGAAGCGCTCCACGCTCTGCACCACCAGGCAGGTCTTGCCCGCTTCCTTGTGGTCCACGCGGCCCTTCACCAGCACCACCTCGTCGACCACCAGCGCCTGCTCGAACTCCGCCAGCGCCTTGCCGAACACGAGCATCTCGACGGAGCCCGCGAGGTCGTCGAGCGTGGCGAACATCATGTGCTCGCCGGCGCGCGTGCGGATGCGCTTGGTCTCGGTGATGATGCCGCCGACCGTCACCCAGTCCTTGTCGCGCCGGTCCGCCAGCGCCGCCAGCGGGCAGTCCACACGCGCCCGCAGCGCCTCGCGCAGCGGCTTCAGCGGGTGCGCCGAGACGAACAGGCCGATCGCCTCCTTCTCGGCGGCCAGCAGCTCCGCCTGGTCGAACTCCTCGGTGGGGATCGGCGGGTGCACCGCCGCCAGGGCTGCGGGTGCGCCGGCGTCGGGCTCCCGCCCGGCGCCGGGCGCGGGCTCCTCCTGCAGGTCGAAGATCGAGCCCTGGCCGATCAGCGCGTCCTGCTGGAGCTTCTGCCCTTTCGCCTGCGCCTGCTCGAGCACCGCCAGCATGCCCTTGCGGCTCGCGCCGGTCGAGCCGAGCGCACCGCACTTGATCAGCGCCTCGATCGCCTTCTTGTTGACCGTGCGGCTGTCCACCCGCTCGCAGAAGTCCCACAGCGATCGGAACGGGCCCCCGCTCGGCGAGGGGTCCTCGCGCGCCCGCTTGATCGCCTCGACCGCCTGGTAGCCCACGCCCTTGACCGCGTCCAGCCCGAAGCGGATCGTGCCGAGGCCGGCGGCGGAGCTGTCCTCGCCGCGGTGATCGACCGTGAACTCGTGGTCTGAGAGGTTCACGTCCGGCGGCAGGATCTCGATCCCCATCTCCTCGCAGCGCGCCACGAAGAACGGCACCTTGTCCTTGGTCGACATCACCGAGGAGATCAGCGCCGCCATGTACTCCGCCGGGTGGTTGGCCTTCAGCCAGGCGGTGCGGTAGGCGATCAGCGCGTAGCAGGCGGCGTGGCTCTTGTTGAACGAGTAGTCGGCCGACTTCTCGTTGGTCTGCCACAGGAACTCGATCACCTCGGGTGCGGTCCCGGAGGCGCGGCAGCCCTCCACGAACTCCGGCTTCAGCGCCGCCATCGCCGCGCGGTTCTTCTTGCCGATCGCCTTGCGCAGGTCGTCCGCCTTCGCGCCCGAGAAGCCCGCCAGCTCCTTGGCGATCTGCATCGCCTGCTCCTGGTAGAGGATCACGCCGTTGGAGGACTCGAGGATCGCCCGCAGCCGCTCGTCGGGGTAGCCGATCGACTCGGGCTCGTGCTTGCCCTTCGCGTACACCGGGATCTGGTCCATCGCCCCCGGCCGGTACAGCGCGTTCAGCGCCACCAGGTCGTTGAACTCGTCCGGGCGCACCTTCTTGAGCGCCTCGCGCATGCCCTCGGACTCGAACTGGAACACGCCGGTCGAGTCTCCGCGCGCGAGCATCGCGTACGTCTTGGCGTCGTCCAGCGGCAGCGTGGTCATGTCCGGCCGCTCGCCCGTGGAGCGCTCGATGATGTCCAGCGCATCCTCGATCACGTCGAGGTTGCGCAACCCGAGGAAGTCCATCTTGAGCAGGCCGATCTCCTCGATCGGCTTCATCGAGAACTGCGTGACGGTGCGGAAGCTGCGCTCGCCCTGCTCGTCGGTGCCGGCGTCGGCGAGCTGCAACGGCACGATGTCGGTCAGTGGCCGGTCCGCGATCACCACCGCGGCGGCGTGGATCGAGGAGTTGCGCACGATCCCCTCGAGGCCCTGCGCGATGTCCACGATCTGCTTCGCGTCGCCGTCCTCGTCCACCGCCTTGCGCAGCGGCTGCCCCGGCTTCAGGCACTCCTCGAAGGACGGCGCGCGGCCCATGATCGGGTCGGGGATCAGCTTCGCCAGGCGGTCGCCGGTGCCGTAGTCGAAGCCCAGCACGCGCGCTGCGTCGCGGGTGGCCGCGCGCGGGAACATCTTGCCGAAGGTGACGATCTGCGCGACCGACTCGCGCCCGTACTTGTCGGTCACGTAGCGCATCACCTGCTCGCGCCCGCGCACCGAGAAGTCGATGTCGATGTCCGGCATCGACACGCGCTCGGGGTTCAGGAAGCGCTCGAACAGGAGGTCGTAGGAGAGCGGGTCCACGTCGGTGATCGCCAGGCAGTAGGACACGATCGAGCCGGCCGCGGAGCCGCGGCCGGGGCCCACCGCGATGCCGTTCTGCTTGGCGTAGGAGACGAAGTCCCACACGATCAGGAAGTAGGCGTTGAAGCCCATGCGGTCGATCACCTCGAGCTCCATCTCCATGCGCTCGCGCGCCTGCGCCGGCGTGGGCTCGCCGTAGCGCAGCCGCAGCCCCTCTTCCACGCGCGCGCGCAGGTACTCGCGCTCGCCGGCGCCGTCGGGCGTGGGGTAGCTGGGGATCAGCTGCTTGCCGAGCTCGAGCTCCACCGAGCAGCGCTCGGCGATCTCCAGCGTGCTCGCGAGCGCCTCGGGCCACTGCGCGAAGGAGCTCGCCATCTCGGCGCTGTCGCGCAGGTAGAACTCGTTGGTGTCGAAGGTCAGCTTCGGCGCCGCCAGCGTGCTCTTCGTCTGCACGCACAGCAGCGCGGTGTGGTGGCGGTAGTCCTCGCGGGCGAGGTAGTGCACGTCGCCGGTGCCGACCAGCGGGCGGCCGAGCTCGCGCGCGATCCGCACGATCCCCTCGTTGCACTTCTCCTGCGGCGCCAGCCCGTTCTTCTGCACCTCGAAGTACACGTTCTCGGGCCCGAACACGCGCAGCAGGTCGTCCGCGTGCGCGCGCGCCTCCTGCTCGCGGTCCTCCAGCAGGCGCTGGCAGAAGCGCGAGGCCAGGCAGCCGGTGAGCGCGATCACGCCCTCGGCGTGGCGCTCGACCTGCGCCAGGTCGACCGTCGGCTTGCCGCGCTGCAGGCCCTCGAGGAAGCCCGCCGAGCAGAGCTTGACGAGATTGCGGTAGCCGGCGTCGTCGGCGGCCAGCAGCGTCAGGTGGTTGCGCTCCGTCCTGCCGGCCGCGGTGTGGTCGTCGACGAAGTAGATCTCGCAGCCCACGATCGGCTTGACGCCGTGCTTGCGGCAGGCCTTGTAGAGCTCCACCGCGCCGTTCATCACGCCGTGGTCGGTGAGCCCCAGCGCCGGCTGCTCGAAGCCGGCCGCGCGCTCGGCCAGCGCGTCGATCTTGCACGCCCCGTCGAGCAGCGAGTACTCGGAGTGCACGTGCAGATGGGCGCAGGCGGGCTTGCTCACTGACTCCGCATGCTATGAGCCGCGGCGGCGGATCGAGCCGGCGCGCTCAGCGCGATCCGCGCTGTTTGCGGCGAGCGCGCAGGCGCCCCACCAGCGACATGCTGTGCTTGTGCGGGGGCGTCCGCCGCTCGGGCCGCGGAGCCTGCTGCTCCGCCGGCGCGGGCGGCTCGTCGGCCGCCGCGGGCGATTCGTCGGCCGGCGGCTCGTCGGCCGGCGCGGGCTCCCCCTCCGGCGAGGACGCGGCGCGGGCGCGCAGGCGCTCGACCGCGGCCGCCAGCGCGTCGGCCATCTCCGCGCCGCCGGCCTGCGCGCCGGCCTGGGGCGGCCTCTGCGCCGCTGCGCCCGCGGCGGCCGCGGGCGCAGCCCCCGCCCGCTCGGCCTCGAGCGCGGCGTTGGCGCGCGCGAGCATCGCGCGCATCTCGGCGACGGCCTGCTGCACGCGCTCGTAACCCGCGCGCATGGTCTCGAGCTGGCGCTCGGTGCGCTCGCGCGCCGAGCGCTCCGCCTCGAGGCCGCGCTGCAGCTCCTGCGCGCGGCGCTCGAGCTCGGCCAGGCGCGCGCGCAGCTCGTGCTCGCGCTCGCCTTCGGCGCGGGCGGCTGCGGCCGCGCGCGCGCTGTCGACGAGCTGCAGCTGCAGGCGCTCGAGGCGTGCCGAGAGCTCGCGCGCGTCCTGCTCGCTGGCGCCGAGGCGCGCGTCGAGGCGCTCGATCTCGATGCGGCTGTCGCGGTCGAGGCCGGCGAGGCGCTCCTCGGCCTCCACGCGCTGCTGCTGCTCGGCGTACTCGCGCTGCTTGACGCGGCGCAGCTCGTGCTCGCGCTCGAGCGCCGCGGCGCGCTCGCCGTCGAGCAGCTGCTCCAGGCGCGCGCGCTCCTGCTCGACCTCGCGCAGGCGCTGCTGCAGGCTCGCCACGTGGCGTTCGAGCGTCTCCACGGTCGCTTCGGCGGCCTCGGCGCGGCGCCTCAGCGCCGCCTCGCCGCTCTCGGCCGCATGGCGCGCGCGGCGTTCGGCGAACAGGTCGGACTCGCCGCCGGGCGTCTCGCTCCCCTCTGGCATCACGATGCGGCCAAGGTAAGGCCAGCGGCGGACGGCTCCGCGGCGTCTGCCGCCGGGGCGTGCGGCGGCCGGCGCCGGCGCGGGGCTCCTATCGGTTGCGCAGGCGCCAGGCCATGCGCGACTGCAGCGAGAACAGCTCGATGAAGCCCGGCGAGGCGCTCTGGGAGAACAGGCCCCCGGACTGCGAGAAGGACGCCAGCGCGGCGTCGTAGACGGCGTTCGGCGAGGAGCGCGTGACCACGCGCGCGTGGCCCTTGTAGAGCTTCACGCCGATCGAGCCGCTGACCCGCCGGTTGACCTGCGCCATGTACGCGTCGAGGTCTTCGCGCAGCGGCTCCCACCACAGCCCGGCGTAGACCAGGTAGGCCCACTGGCGGTCCAGCTCGGGCTTGAACTGGTTCTGGTGGATCGTGCCGACGAGCCGCTCGAGCTCCTGGTGGGCGAGCAGGATCACGCTGGCGGCCGGCACCTCGTAGATGTCGCGCACCTTCAGGCCGACGATGCGGTCCTCGATGTGGTCGACGATGCCCACCCCGTGCCGCGCCGCGAGCTCCGCGCAGCGTTCGACCAGCTCGACCGGGCCGAGGCGCTCCCCGTCGAGCGCCACGGGGACGCCCTGCTCGAAGTCGATCGTGACGGTCTGGGCCTCATCGGGCGCCCGCTCGGGCGGCGTCACCAGCTGGAAGACGTCGTCGTCGGGCGCGTGCGCGAGGTCCTCGATCCAGCGGCCCTCCGAGGAGCGCCCCCACAGGTTGTCGTCGATCGAGTAGGGCGCGACCTCGGTGCCGCCCTTGATCGGGATGCCGTGCTGGCGCGCGTAGGCGATCTCCTCCTCGCGGCCCATCTGCCACGAGCGCACCGGCGCGATCACCTTCAGCTCCGGCGCGAGCGTCGCGATCGTGGCCTCGATGCGGACCTGGTCGTTGCCCTTGCCGGTGCAGCCGTGGGCGATCGTGTCGCAGCCCGACGCGCGCGCGTGCTCGACGGCGAGCTTGGCGATCAGCGGGCGCCCGAGGGCGGTGAACAGCGGGTAGCCGCTGCCGTACATCGCGTTGGCCTTGATCGCCGGGAGCAGGTACTCGCGCGCGAACTGCTCGCGGGCGTCGACCACATGGCTCTCGAGCGCCCCCAGCTGCACGGCCTTGCCGCGGATCACCTCGTAGTCCTCGCCGGGCTGGCCGAGGTTGACGGTCAGGCACACCACCTCGGCCCCGTAGGACTCCTGGATCCACTGCAGCATCACGCTCGTGTCGAGGCCGCCGGAGTAGAGCAGCAGCACGCGCTGCACCTGCTCGGGGTCGGCCTCGTAGGAGGCGCTGCGCTGGGCGGGGATCTCGTGCTCGCGGCTCACGCGCGGGAATCGTAGTGGCGTCCGCGTTCCATCAGCGGGTAGGTGGAGCGCTCTTCGCTGAAGCCGAGCTTGCGGTACAGCCCCTGCGCGTCGGCGGTGTGCAGCAGCCAGCGCACGTTGCGGGCGGCGTCGTCGCGCGCGCCTTCGACGATCTCGCGCACGAGCTCGAGGCCGAGCCCGCGCCCGCGGTGCTCGGCCAGCACGTACACGTCGGCCAGGTAGCCCAGCACAGCGCCGTCGGTGATCGCGCGCGCGAAGCCCACCAGCTCGCCGCCGTGGTAGAGGCCCATCACGCGGCTTGAGCCGGCGACGGCCCGCTCGACCAGCTCGCGCGAGCGCCCCCGCCCCCAGTAGGACTCGCCGCCGATGAAGGCGTGCACGGCGTCCAGGTCGACGCGGGCCGGGTCGTCGTCGAGCTCGTAGCCGTCCGCCAGCTGCCGGCGCACCAGCCCTAGCCCTCCAGCGCCCGCGCCAGGCGCGCGAGCGCCTCCTCGACGTCGTGGCGCTCGATCACCAGCGGCGGCAGCAGCCGCACGGTGGTGGGGCCGGTGGCGTTGACCACCAGCCGCTGCTCGAGCAGCGCGCGCGCGACCACCTCGCCGGCGGGCACGTCGAGCTCGCAGGCGAGCATCAGCCCGCGGCCGCGCACCTCGCGCACGTGCGCCAGGCGCTCGAGGCCCGCCGCCAGCAGCGCGCCCAGCTCGCGCACGCGCTCCAGCAGCGCCGCGTCGTCGATCACCTCCAGCGCCGCCAGCGCGGCCGCCGCGACCACCGGCCCGCCGGCGAAGGTGGAGCCGTGGTCGCCCGGCGCGAGCACGTCGGCGAGGCGCTCGCCGGTGACGAGCGCGCCGATCGGCAGGCCGCCGCCGAGCGCCTTGGCGACCGTGATCGCGTCGGGGCGCACGCCGCTCTGCTGGTAGGCCCACAGCGTGCCGGTGCGGCCCATGCCGCACTGCACCTCGTCGAAGACCAGCGCCGCGCCGTGCTCGTCGCAGGCGGCGCGCGCCGCGCCCAGCAGCTCCTCGGGCAGCACGTGCACGCCGCTCTCGCCCTGGATCGGCTCGAGCAGCACCGCCGCGGTGCGCCCGTCGACCGCCGCGCGCAGCGCCTGCGGCTCGGGCGCGACCGCGCGAAAGCCCGGCACCAGCGGCACGAACGGCGCCTGCTTGGCCTCCTGCGGCGTGGCCGAGAGGGCGCCGTAGGTGCGCCCGTGGAAGGCGCCGCGCACGACCACCACCTCGCCGCCCGCGCGGGCCTTGCGCGCGAGCTTGATCGCCGCCTCGCTGGCCTCCGCGCCGGAGTTGCAGAAGAACACCTTGCCGCCGAGGCTCGCGCGCGAGAGGCGCTCGGCGAGCAGCATCGCGGGCTCGGTGTAGTACAGGTTGCTCACGTGCATCAGCTGCGCCGCCTGCGCGCGCACCGCCCGCACCACGCGCGGGTGGCAGTGCCCCACGTTGGTCACCGAGATGCCGCTGAGGAAGTCGAGGTACTCCTCGCCCTCGCAGTCCCACAGGCGCGCGCCCTCGCCGCGGACGAACTCCACCGGCGCGCGCGCGTAGGTGGGGATCACGCTCGAGCGCTCGAGGCGCTGGAGCTCGGCGAGGCTCACTCGCGCTCCCCGCTCGAGTCGATCTTGGTGCCCACGCCGGAGTCGGTGAACAGCTCCAGCAGCAGCGAGTGCGCGACGCGGCCGTCGAGGATGTGGGCGGCGCTGACGCCGTCGCCGATCGCCTCCAGGCACGCCTCCAGCTTGGGGCGCATGCCGCCCTCGAGCGTGGCCAGCGCCGCGCGCACGCGCTCCGCGCCGGCGTGCGTGATCAGGCTGGCGGGGTCCGCGGGGTCGGCGAGCCAGCCGGGCACGTCGGTCAGGAAGATCACCTTGTAGGCACCGAGCGCGCCGGCCACCGCGCCGGCGGCCTCGTCGGCGTTGACGTTGTAGGAGTTGCCCTCGCGGTCCGCGCCGACCGAGGCGATCACCGGGATGTAGTCGCTGGCCACGTGCTCGATCACGCCCACGTTGACGCGCTCGATGCGCCCCACGAAGCCGATGTCCTCGCCGCCGGGCGCGGCGCGCCGGGCCACGCGGAAGAGCGAGCCGTCGTCGCCGCACAGGCCCACCGCCGGCTGCCCGTGCCGGTTCAAGCGCAGCACGATCTCCTTGTTGACCTTGCCGACGAGCACCATCTTGGCCACCTCCACGGTGCTCTCGTCGGACACGCGCAGGCCGCCCACGAACTCCACCGGCAGCCCCAGCCGCCGCATGTAGCCGGTGATCTCCGGCCCGCCGCCGTGCACCACGATCGGGTTCAGCCCCACGTACTTGAGCAGCACCACGTCGCGCGCGAACTCCTCGCGCAGCGCCGCGTCCTCCATCGCCGCGCCGCCGTACTTGATCACGATCGTGCGCCCGTGGAACTCCCTGATGTAGGGCAGCGCCTCGAGCAGGGTCCCTACGTCGCGCATCGCGTCCCCCTCACGTCGTGTACTCGGCGTTCAACGTCACGTACTCGTGCGAGAGGTCGGAGAAGAAGACCTCGGTCTCGGCCTCGATCGAGTCCCGCCCACCCAGCACGATCTCGTACTCGACCTCCTCGCGGCGCACCGCGGCGGCCAGCGCGGCCTCGTCGCAGTCGAGCGCGGCGCCGGCGGAGCACACGGGGATGCCCTCGATCGCGACGTCCACCGGCAGCGGCGCGGCGAAGCCGTGCCTGGCGCCGAGCTCGCCGCCGAGCGCCTGCACGATCCGCCCCCAGTTGGGGTCGCCGCCGTGCAGCGCGGCCTTCACCAGCGGCGAGTTGGCCACGGCGCGCGCGGCGGCCTCGCAGATCTCCGCCTCGCCGCCGCGCACGCGCACGCGCGCGATCCGCCCGGCGCCCTCGCCGTCGGCCACCAGCATCACCGCGAGCGCGCGCAGCAGCGCGTCGAGGGCCTCGCCGAAGCGCAGCTCGTCCTCGCTCTCCGGGGCGACGCCGACGCCGCTCGCTCCGGAGCACATCAGGATCGCGGTGTCGTTGGTGGAGAGCTGCCCGTCGACGGAGACGCGGTCGAAGGAGCGCTTCACGCACACGCCCAGCAGCAGCTCGGCGGTCTCGGCGCCGAGCTGCGCGTCGGTCTCGAGGAAGCACAGCATGGTGGCGAAGCGGGGGGAGATCATGCCGGCGCCCTTGCACTGCGCGCTCAGGCGCACGACGCCGGAGGGCAGCTCGACCTCGAGGTTGGCGCGCTTCTCGAAGGCGTCGGTGGTCTGGATCGCCTGCTGGAAGTCGCCGTCGCCGTCCCGCGCGAGCCGGCTGCTGGCGGCGAGCACGCCCTTCAGCACGGCGTCCACCGGCAGGAACTGGCTGATGGCGCCGGTTGAGGCGAGCGCCACCTCGGCGGCCTGCACGCCGAGCGCCGCGGCGGCCGCCCCCTGCGTCTTGGCCGCGTCGTCGAGGCCGCGCCGGCCGGTGGCGGCGTTGGCGCAGCCGGAGTTGGCGAGCGCCGCGCGCAGGGCCTGCAGGCGGCAGCGCTCGCGCGTCACCAGCACCGGCGCCGCGGCGGTGGCGCTGGCGGTGAGGCGCACGGCGCTGACGGGCTCGGCGGCGTCGCACACGAGCAGCCCCACGTCGGGGCGGCCGCTGGGCTTGATGCCGGCGGTGGCGCCGGCGGCGCGGAAGCCCGCGGGCAGGCCGGCGTTAAGCCCCAGTTCGCGCACGTGCGCGGGGGCGGGCACCCAGCGCGAGCGGAAGAACGGCCTCGCGGCGCCGGCACCGGGCCCGGCGGCGGAGGCGGCCGATCCGGCGCGAGGCGCGCTCACGTCAACCCCGCCGTCTCGGGCAGGCCGAACATCAGGTTGAGGTTCTGCACGGCCTGCGAGGAGGTGCCCTTCCAGAGGTTGTCAATGGCGCCGAAGGCGATCACCTTGCCGGTGTGGGAGTCGCTGGCGGCGAACACGCGGCAGTAGTTGGTCTCGCGCACCTCGAGCACGCCGGGCGGCGCGTCCACCAGCTCCACGAACGGCTCGCCGGCGTAGGCGTCGGCGTACAGCTCGTGCAGCTCCTCGGCGCCGACGGGGCGGGTGGTGGTGATGTAGCAGCTGGCCATCTCGCCCTCGTCGAGCGCCACGAGGTGCGCCTGGAACTGCACGCGCAGGCCGGCGAGCGGCCCGTGCAGCTGCGCGAGCTGCTCCTCGATCTCGGGCGTGTGGCGGTGCGCGGCGACCTTGTAGGGGACGATGTTCTCGCCGGCCATCGACAGGTGCGTGGTCTCGTCGAACACGCGCCCGGCGCCGGAGATGCCCTGCTTGGCGTCGATCACGGCGTCGGCGATCAGCCCGGCGCGCGCGAGCGGCGCGACCGCGAGCAGCGTGGCGGTGGGGTAGCAGCCGGGGTTGGCGACGATCGCGGCTCCGGCGATCGCCTCGCGGTGAAGCTCGGTGAGCCCGTACGCGGCCTCGCCCAGGAGCGCCGGCCGCGGGTGCTCGCCGTACCAGCGCTCGTAGGTGGACAGCGAGCGCAGGCGGAAGTCGGCGCTGAGGTCGACCACGCGCACGCCGCGCTCGTGCAGCGCGGCGACGGTGGGCGCGGCGGCGGCGTGCGGGTAGGCCACCACGGCGGCGTCGATCCCCTCGAGGCGCTCGAGGTCGAGCTCCTCGATCGCGAGCGGCACGCGGTAGCGCGGGTAGAGCTCGCCGAGCGTGCGGCCCTGCTCGCTGCGGCCCGTGACGCCGGCCAGCTCGAAGCGGGGGTGGCGCCACAGCAGCTGCGCGGCGAGCGCGCCGGCGAAGCCGGTGGCGCCGGCGACGAGCACGCGCGGCCCGCCATCGGCGTGCGGCTGGGCGGCGCCGGCGCCGGCGGCGGCGAAGGGTCCCCTAGCCACGCAGCTCGCCCCCGAGCTCCTGCACGGCGGCGAGAATGCGCGCGCGCACCGGCTCCACGTCCTCGTCGGTGAGCGTGCGCTCGAGCGAGCGGAAGCTGAGGGCGAGCGCGAGCGAGCGCCGCCCGTCCCCGACCTGCTCGCCTTCGTAGACGTCGAACACGCTGGCCCGGTCGAGCATCTCGCCGCCGGCGCGGCGCACGCCGCCGAGCAGCCGCTCGGCGGGCACCTCGATCGGCAGGGTGACGGCGAGGTCCTGGTTGAGCACCGGGAAGGCGCCGAAGGCGCTGAAGGTGAGCTCCGCGGGGGCTGCCGCGGCGAGCTGGCCGAGGTCGATCAGGAAGCCGGCGGCGCGCTCCAGTTCCCAGCGCTCGGCGACCAGCGGGTGCAGCTCGCCGAGCAGCCCGAGCAGCAGCGGCTCGGCCGCCGGCGGCGGCTGGCCGGCGCCGTCGGCCGCCGCGGGCGCGCGGCCGGCGCGCTCCCCGCCGGCGGCGGGGAGCGCGAGCACCGCGGCGCTGCGTCCCGGGTGCAGGAACGGCGCCTCGCCCGGCGTCACCCACCAGCTGAGGTGGAAGTGCTCGAGCAGGGCGGCGAGCAGCGCCTTGGCGGCGAAGAAGTCGGCGCTCGCGGGGGTGGCGCGCCAGGAGCGCGGCGCGATGCGCCCGCTGAGCAGCACGCCGAGTCCGTGGTGCTCGCGGATGCCCGGCTCGGCGCGTGGCCTCCCGTCGGCGCGGGCGCCGGCGGGCGGCGCTGCGCCCGGCTCGCCTGGCTCGCCCTGCTCGAGGCGGTAGACGGTGCCGGACTCGAAGATGGCAACGTCGCCGTGCCCGCGCGAGACGTTGTGGCGGGCGGCGTCGAGCAGCGAGCCGAGCAGCGTGGGGCGCATGATCGACTGCGCGTCCGACAGCGGGTTCTCGAGCTCGACGACGCCGTGCAGCGGGTGCTGAGGCGGGACCTGCAGCCGCTCGAGCAGCTCGGGCGCGGCGAAGCTCCAGCCGACGATCTCGTGCAGGCCGCGCCCGACCAGCGCGTCCTCGGCGCGGCGGCGCACGCGCTGGGCGTGGCTGAGCCGGCCGGCGGCGCCGCGGCGTGCGGGCAGCGTGGCGGGCAGCCGCTCGAGCCCGTCGATGCGCGCGACCTCCTCGATCAGGTCGATCTCGCGCGTGACGTCCCCGCGCCTGAGCGCGGGCACGGTGACGTCGAGCCCGTCCGCGGCGGGCGTTGAGGCGAAGTCGAGCGCGGCCAGGATCTCGGCCTGGCGCGAGCGCTCGACGCTCACGCCGAGGATCGCCCGCAGGCGCGCCTCGCGCAGCCTCAGCGTGGTCGGCGGCGGCGGCGTCCAGCCGGCGCCGTCGCTGCCGGCCACGTCGATGGTGCCGGGCACGAGCGTGGCGCCGCACAGCTCGACCATCAGCCGGGAGGCGATCGCCTGGGCGTGCATGCACTGCTCGGGCTGCAGGCCCTTCTCGAAGCGGCTGGAGGCCTCGCTGCGCAGGCCGAGCGCCCAGGAGGTGCGATGGACGTTGGGCCCGCTCCAGCAGGCGACCTCCATCAGCACGCGGCTGGTGCCCGCGTGGACCTCCGAGCGGGCGCCGCCCATGATCGCCGCGATCGACGTGGGACCCTCGGCGTCGTCGATCACCACCATCTCGCGGTCGAGCGTACGCGTGTGCCCGTCGAGCGTCTGCAGCTGCTCGCCGTCGCGGGCGCGGCGCACGGTCAGGCGGCCCACGGCGCCGGGCTGACCCGGCCCTCCGGGCTGTGCGCCCCCTCCGGCGACGCGGTCGAGGTCGAAGGCGTGCAGCGGCTGTCCGGTGAGCAGCATCGCGTAGTTGGTGATGTCCACGACGTTGTTGATGGGGCGCTGACCGGCGGCGGACAGGCGTGCCTTCAGCCACGGCGGCGAGGGCGCGACGGTGACGTGCTCGAACGCGCGCGCGGTGAAGCGCGGGCACAGCTCGGGGCACTCGACCGTGACCGCGGCGCCGGCCACGGGCCCCGCGCTGCCTGGGTCCCGCAGCCAGGGCGCGGGCGCGAGCGCGGCGCCGGTGGCGGCGTGCAGCTCGCGGGCGACGCCGTAGACGCCGAGGCAGTCGGGGCGGTTGGGGGTGATCTCGAGCTCGAGCACGTCGCTGGCGATCGGCAGCAGCGCGGCCAGCGGCGCGCCGGGCGCGAGCTCCCCCGGCGGGGGCGCATCGTCGTCCATCTGCGATGACGATGCGGAGACGGACGCGGCGGCGAGCGCGGTCCCGTCGAGCACCATGATCCCCGGCGAGGGACCGGCGTCGAGCTGCAGCTCGTGCTCGGCGAGGATCATGCCCTCGGAGGCCACGCCGCGCAGCCTGGCGCGCTTCAGCGTGGTGCCGTCGGGCATGACGGCGCCTGGCAGCGCGACGGCGACGGTCTGCCCGGCGGCCACGTTGGGGGCGCCGCACACGATCGTGGCGGGCCCGTCCGCCAGGCCGAGCTCGACCGCGCACACCTTCAGGCGGTCGGCGTCGGGGTGGGGCTCGGCGCTGAGCACCCTGCCCACGACGAAGCCCTCGGCGCTGGGCACGCCGTGGTGGAGGACCGCCTCGACCTTGGTGCCGGTCATCGTGAGGCGCTCCTCGATCGCGCCCACCTCGAGCGCGGGGTCGCAGTATTCGCGCAGCCAGGGAAGCGGGACTCTCATGCGGGGCTCATCTCAGAATTGCTCCAGGAAGCGCAGGTCGTTGTCGTAGTAGAGGCGCAGGTCGGGGATGCGGTGCTTGAGCATGGCGATGCGCTCGATCCCCATCCCCCAGGCGTATCCCTGCACCCGCTCGGGGTCGTAGCCGGGGGCGTTGGCGGCGGTGGTGGGCACGTGCGCGTAGACGTTGGGGTCGACCTCGCCGGCGCCGAGCACCTCGAGCCAGCCCTCGCCCTTGCACAGCGGGCAGCGCGAGCCGTCGCGCATGAAGCCGCGGCGGCACTGGAAGCAGGACACGTCGACCTCGACGCTGGGCTCGGTGAAGGGGAAGAAGTGGGGGCGCAGGCGCACGTCGCGCTGCTCGCCGAAGAGCTCGCGGGCGAACACGAGCAGCGTGCCCTTGAGGTCGGCGAGGGTGATGTCCTCGTCGACGGCGAGCCCCTCGATCTGGTGGAACTGCGGCGTGTGGGTTGCGTCCGAGTCGGGCCGGTAGACGCGGCCGGGGATGACCACGTAGAGCGGCGGCGGGTGCGCCTCCATGGCGCGTATCTGCATCGGCGAGGTGTGCGTGCGCAGCACCAGCTCCTCGCCGCCGCTGCGCTGCACGCCGTCGGGCGGGCGCACGTAGAAGGTGTCGGTGCGGGCGCGCGCGGGGTGCGTGGGGCTGTGGTTGAGCGCGTCGAAGTTGTAGTGCACGGTCTCGATCTCGGGGCCCTCCAGGACGGTGAAGCCGAGGCCGAGGAAGACGTCTTCGAGCTCGCGCCGGGTGGAGCTGAGCAGGTGCGCCCGCCCGATCGGCGCGGGCGGCGCGCCGGGCAGCGTGACGTCGACGCGGTCGGCCTCGAGCTGCGCCTGCAGCTCGGCGGCGGCGAGCTCGCGTGCGCGCGCGGCGAGCAGGGCCTCGAGCGCCTGGCGCGCCTGGTTGGCGGCCTTGCCGACGGCGCCGCGCTGCTCGGGCGCGAGCGAGGCGACCTCGCGCAGCAGCTGCGGCAGCTCGGCCTTGCGCCCGAGGTAGCGCAGGCGCAGCTGCTCGAGCTCCCGGCTGCTGGCGGCGGCGGCGAGCGCGGCCTCGGCCTCGCCGCGCAGGCGCTCGATCAGCTCCAGCTGCGGCGGCGGGCCGCCGGCGTCGGGCGTCTGCTCGGGGCGATCGCTCATGCTGGCGGCATCCTATGTTCGCCTGGGGGCGTATCGCGCGTGAGCTCGTAGAGCGCGACGGTGGCGGCCATGGCGGCGTTGAGCGAGTCCACCCCCGCCGAGGACGCGCCGGCGATGGGGATGCGCGCGGAGCGCTCGCAGGCGTCGAGGACCCCGGCCGGCAGCCCGTGGCGCTCGGAGCCGATCAGCAGCGTGACGGCGGCGCCGGGCGCGTCGGCGCGCGCGCCGCTGGCGAGCGCCCGGCGCAGCGGCTCGGGGGCGTCGGCGCGCAGGGCGACGCGCTCGCCGGGCAGCTCGGCGACGTGCGCGGCGCGGGCGAGCGCGACGGTGAAGATGGCTCCCATGCTGGCGCGTACGGCCTTGGGCGAGTGCGGGTCGGCGCAGCCGGGGCCGAGCGCGACGCAGGAGGCGCCGAAGGCGCGGGCGGAGCGCAGCACGGCGCCGACGTTGCCGGGGTCGGCGACGCCGTGCAGGTACAGGCACAGCGGCCCGGCGGGCCGCTGCCAGCGCTGCGGGTAGACGGCGATCACGCGGCTGCCGGAGCCGAGCGCGGAGGCGCCGGCGAGCGCGGCGCGCTCGACCTCGTGAAAGCCGTGCGCGTGCAGGGCGGCGTCGAGCTGCGCGCCGGCGAGGCGGTAGCCCTCGAGCGGCGCGACGCCGGCCTGAGCGGCGGCGGCGATCAGGTCCTCGCCCTCGGCCAGGAACAGGCCGCTGCGGGCGCGCTCGCGCTTGGTGTGCAGGCGGCGCAGCGCCTTCAGGCGGGGGTTCTGCGCGGATGCGATCTGGCTCATGCGGGTGGTGTGGTTTGCGCTTGCGTGGTTGTGCTGGGCTTTCGGGCCGGCTCGCTCGCCTCAACAAAAAAGGGCGCCGTCCCTGAGGGGAGCGACGCCCGGGAGGCTGGAGTCGGCTGGCTGTGGTCAGGCGGCCGACGCCTCGCGGGCGGCTTCGGCGAAACGTCGGAAGGTGTCTGCGTCGCGGACGGCGATGTCGGCGAGCACCTTGCGGTCGAGCTCGATGCCGGCGCGCGAGAGCCCGTGCATGAGCTGCGAGTAGCTCATGCCGTTGGCGCGCGCGGCGGCGTTGATGCGCGTGATCCACAGGCGGCGGAAGTCGCGCTTGCGGTTGCGCCGGTCGCGGTAGGCGTAGGCGTCGGCCTTGAGCAGGGCCTCCTTGGCGCGCCGGTAGTTGGAGTGAGCCTCGCCGCGGAAGCCCTTGGTGAGCTCGAGCGTGGCGCGGCGCTTCTTGCGCGCGTGCACCGAGCGCTTGACGCGGGTCACTTCTTTGCACCCCCTGCGGGCGTCCCGCCCGCAGTCTTGGCACGCACGGTCGCCCTGCGGGCGCCCTTCCCGATCAGCAGGCGCTTCACCCTCGGCGCGTCGTGCTCGGAGAGGATGGCGGGCTCGCCGAGCTGGCGCTTGTGTTTGGGCGACTTCTTCTCGAGGATGTGGCTGGTGAAGGCGTGCCGGCCCCGCACCTTGCCGGTGGCGGTGACCTTGAAGCGCTTCTTGGCGCCGGAGTGGGTCTTCATCTTGGGCATGGGATCGGAGAACGAGGGACCCGGCTCGACGACCTGCGGTCACCTGCGCCACCCTCGGGCCGCTGATTATGACACGGCGGGGCGCTCGTGCTCGGCGACCTGCTCGGACTCGAGCGGGGAGGCGATGGCGGCGGAGGCGACGTCTCCCTCGGCGCCGTCGGGGAACACCTCGTCGGCGGCGTCGCCGGCCCCGGCGCGCCCGGCGAGCACGGCTTTGGAGGGCGCCATCAGCATGGTCATGTTGCGTCCTTCCTGCATGGGTCGCTGCTCGACCACGCCGAGCTCGGAGAGCTCCTCGGCGAGCCGGTCGAGGATGGCGGTGCCGCGCTCGGGGTGGGTGACCTCGCGCCCGCGGAACATGATCGTGATCTTGACCTTGTCCTTGTGGCGCAGGAAGCGCTCGACGTGGTGCTTCTTGGTGTCGTAGTCGTGCTCGGCGATCTTGGGGCGGAACTTGATCTCGCGCACCGTTATCTGCTGCTGGTGCTTGCGCGCCTGCTTGACCTTCTGCGCCTGCTCGTACTTGTACTTGGAGTAGTCGAGCACGCGGCACACCGGCGGGCGCGCCTCTGGCGCGACCTCGACAAGGTCGAGTTCGCGTTCGGAGGCGAAGGCGAGCGCGTCGGGCGTCTTCATCACGCCGACCTGCTTGCCCTCGTCGTCGATCAGGCGCACCTCGGGCACGCGTATGCGCTCGTTGATCCTGGTTGTGTCCCGCTCGGGCGGGCGCCGGTCGAACCTGCGAGGAACCGGCACTAGCTTTCGTGGCCTCGCGTCAAGCGGATGCTAAGCGTGGCCGTGTGATGAGGAGCGGGTCGTCAAGACGGCCGAGTATAGCTCGCCGGAGAGCCGATCTGCGAACTCCTCGAGGCTGCTCGCGCCGGCGTCGCCGCCGCGGTGCTCGCGCACCGAGACGGTGCGCTCGGCCTGCTCGCGCTCGCCCACCACGAGCATGTAGGGGATCTTGCGCAGCTCCGCGTCGCGGATCTTGCGGCCGATCGACTCGCCGCGGGCGTCGAGCTCGACGCGCAGCGCCCGCTCGGGCGAGGACGCGAGGGCGGCGAGCTCGTCTCTGACCTCGCGGGCGTAGTCGTGGAAGCGGTCGGAGACGGGCAGCACGATCGCCTGCACGGGCGCGAGCCACAGCGGCAGCTCGCCGGCGCTGTGCTCGAGCAGGATGCCGATGAAGCGCTCATAGGAGCCGAACAGGGCGCGGTGGATCATCACCGGCGTGTGCTCGGCGTTGTCGGCGCCGGCGTAGGCGACGCCGAAGCGCTCGGGCATCGAGTAGTCGATCTGCACCGTGCCGAGCTGCCAGGAGCGCGCCAGCGAGTCGGTGATGTGGATGTCGATCTTGGGGCCGTAGAAGGCGCCGTCGCCGGGGTTGAGCTCGTACTCGAGGCCCTTGGCGGCGAGCGCTTTGGCGAGCTGGTCCTCGGCGTGGTCCCACGTCTCCTCCGAGCCGCTGCGCACGGGCGGGCGCGTGGAGAGCTCGAGGCGCACGTCGAAGTCGAACAGCGCGTAGGTGTCGAACAGCATCTCCAGGCAGCCGGCGAGCTCGTCCTGGACCTGCTCCTCGGTGCAGAAGATGTGGGCGTCGTCCTGGGCGAAGTGGCGCACGCGCAGGAGCCCGTGCAGCACGCCGGAGGCCTCGTTGCGGTGCAGCAGGCCGGGCTCTGAGTAGCGCACGGGCAGGTCGCGGTAGGAGTGGCGCTGGGTGGAGAACAGGTGCAGGTGGCCGGGGCAGTTCATCGGCTTGACGCCCATCTCGCGCCCCTCCACCTCGAGCGTGAACATATGCTCGCGGAACTTGCCCCAGTGCCCGGAGGTCTTCCACAGCTCGGAGTCGAAGATCTGCGGCGTCTTGACCTCGCTGTAGCCGCGCTCGCGCCCCATCCGCCGCGACAGCGAGACGAGCTCGTTGAACACGCCGGCGCCGGCGGGCAGCCAGAAGGCGGCGCCGGGCGAGAGCTCGGAGAAGGTGAACAGGCCGAGCTCGCGCCCGAGCTTGCGGTGGTCGCGGGCCCTGGCCTGCTCGAGGCGCTCGAGGTGCTGCTCGAGCTCGGCCTTGGCGAAGAAGGCGGTGCCGTAGATGCGCGTGAGCATCGTGCGCTTGGAGTCGCCGCGCCAGTAGGCGCCGGCCACCGAGCTGAGGCGGAAGGCGCCGATCGAGGCGGTGGTGGGGGCGTGCGGGCCGCGGCAGAGGTCGGTGAAGGGCCCGTTGGTGTAGAGCGAGACGGTCTCCAGCGGCGCGGTGGGCAGGGCCTCCCCCTGCTCGCTGCCGGCCTTGGCGGCGGCTGCGGCGGCGCCGACGAGGTCGTCGATCAGCTCCACCTTGTAGTCCTGGCGCTCTGAGAGGAAGCGCTCGCGCGCCTGCGCCACGGGCACGTCCTCGCGCACGAACGCCTCGGCGGCCTTGACGTGGGCGCGCATGCGCTCTTCGATGGCGGGGAAGTCGGCCTCGGAGACGCTGGCGCCGTCGGGGAACTCGAAGTCGTAGTAGAAGCCCTCGGCGATCGGCGGGCCGATCGAGATCTTGACGCCCTCGTAGAGCTCCATGACCGCGGCGGCGAGCACGTGCGCGGCGTCGTGGCGGATCAGCTCGAGGGCCTTCGGCCCGTCTTTCCTGGTGAGGATGGCGATGTGCGCGCGGTCGGGGAGCGCGCGGGCGAGGTCGCGCAGCTGCGGGACCTCGCCGGTGGATGCATGCGTGACCTCGACGGCCAGCGCGGCGCGCGCGAGGCCCGGACCGATGGCGGCGGCGGCGTCGGCGCCGCTGGCGCCGTCGGGGAGCGCGAGCTCGTTGCCGTCTGGGAGCGTGACCGTGATCGACATGGTGGCGCTGGAGGCTACCCGCCCCCGCGGCTCAGGCGAGCGTCCAGAGCGCGTCGTCGCCGATCGCCTCGCGGCGCACGGCGCCCTCGCCGAGCAGCTCGATCAGCGCGGCGTGCGCGGCGAGGCGGTCGGGGAGCTGGTTGTTGTGAGCCATCACCGCGGCGAGCTCCTGCGTGACGAGGCCTCCGGGGAAGGCGGCGAGCGCCTGCAGCGGGTCCTCGGCCGGGGCGCGCCGCTCGAGCGTGCGGTCGAGGTTGGCGACCAGCACGTCGTAGGCCTCGATCGGCTGGAAGCCGCCGGCCTCCAGGCGGGCGCCGTCCTCGCCCTCGAAGACGAGCGACGGCGCGGAGTAGCGCACGGGGCCGTCGGTCTGGCGCGCCTTGCCCTGGAAGTGGGTGGCGCTGCCCGCGGCGGTGCGGGTCTCGGCCTTGTCGCGCTCGTAGGCGGCGAGCGTGTCCTCGGCGTCGATCGCGGCCACGATCGCGGCGGCCTCGAGGCCGTCGAGGCGCCGCAGCGCGGCCTCGATGCCGGCGTCCTCGTCGAGCAGCAGCGTGGTGGTGAAGGTGGCGAGCTGCAGCGCGCGCAGCACGTCGTGCTCGCGTCCGGGCTGGCGCAGGCGCGTGGCCACGATCGCGCGGCAGGCGCGCGCGCTGGCGGTGAGGCGGGCTCGCGGCTCGTACAGGAACGGCATGCCGTGGCGGGCGAAGGCGTGCAGGTTGCCGAGCGCCGTGCGCGTGGGCGTGTAGCCGGCGTCGATGTAGCGCTGCGGGTCCTCGCTGAGGCCGATCGTGACGATGCGCCAGTCGAGCTGCTCGCGGTAGCGCCAGCGCAGCACCGCGAACGCGGGGCTGGCGGAGTACGCGTACGGGCAGGCGGGATCGGTGAAGTGCACGACCTTGACTGTGCCCACACAAGGATGATTGCACGCGCAAGCAGCGCTCCGAAGGGCCCCGGCCGAGCGCGACGCTCGCGCGGGCGGCGCGGCGAGGCGGATGCCAGAACGCCAGGCCCGGCCCACGCGGATGCTCGACGCCAGGCCCGGCGATGCGGATGTTCGACGGCCGTGCGGATGCTCGAACGGCCGGCCGGCAATGGAAGGGCCGGGCGTGCGCTCGCGCGCGATGAGCCCGGCCCTTGGCCAACGCCTGTGTGGGGATGGCGTTGTGCAGCAAGATACCAGCAGCGCGCTGTCTGGATCTTGCTACTCGCGAGATGCGATGTTTCTATTGTGGCGGCACCCTCACAGGCCGATCCCGCGCTGGCCGCGACGGTGCGGCGGCTGCGCGTCGAGCGCGGCGACACCCAGGAGGACCTAGCGCATCGCGCGGGCCTGACCGTCGCTGCGTTCGCGCGCATCGAGCGCGGGCACGCGAACCCCACGTGGACGACCGTGCGGCGCATCGCGGAGGCGCTGGAGGTGAGCCTGGCGAGCCTCGGCGAGGCGGTGGAGCGCCACCGCCCGCGCAGCTGAGCGCCGCGCGCGGGCGTCTCCGATTGGCAGGCGGCGGGCGCATTGGCAGGCGGCGGGCGCGGCTAGCGCACGCCCGCGGTGCTGGCCTCGGGCACCTCGAGCGCCGCCAGGTGCTGGTCGAAGCGGCGCACCCACTCCTCGGAGAGCTCGTCGGCCTGCACGGACAGCCGCGGCGGCTCGACCGCGGGCGCGGCGGGCGCGGGGATGCCGAGGTGCTCGAGCACGCGCGCGATCGCCGCGCCGGTGCTCTCGGCCAGCTCCTCGTAGGTGACCTTCAGCGGCTCGTAGCCGAGCCCGAGGAAGTAGGCGTCCCAGCTGGCGTCGTGGGCGGTGAGCTGGCGCACGAGGAAGTTGACGGCGCGGAAGGAGAACAGCGGTTGCGGGGCGCGGCCCTCCTGCTCGCCCTCCTCGCGCTTCCAGCGCTGCGTCTGCACGGCCTTCCACAGCGAGACCGCCTGGCGCACCTTGTTCTCGCGCGTGATGCGCACGTAGCGCAGACCGGGGAAGGCGCGCGCGAGCAGCTCTGGCAGCGGGCGCTCGCCCATGCCGGGGATGCCGCGCAGCAGCGCGGCGAAGTCGCCGAGGTAGCCCCACATCAGCTTGGCGCCGAACACGCCGTTGGCGGTGGTGCCCTCGGCGAGCGCCCACTCGAGGTAGCGCTCGTAGGTTTCGGGCCGCCACAGCGGGTTCGGTTTGGCGCTGCCGTCGGGCATCTCGCGGAAGGCGAGGCGCTCGATGATGTTGGCGTGGCGGGCGGGGTCGAAGTACTCGTGCGGCCGCCGTGGCAGCCCGGAGCGGGCGAGCGCCTCGAAGTACTCCTCGGGGCGACCGGCGACGCCGGTCTGGGCGAGCGCGCGGCACAGTAGAGTGCTGCCGCTGCGCGGCGTGGCGCACACCAGGTAGGAGAGCATCGGCCTCATCGCGCGCAAGATCCGACCAAGCCAACGGACTCGGTGGAGAATACCCTGCCGCAGCTACCGAACATCCTCTACCTGCACTCCCACGACACCGGGCGCTACGGTCAGCCGTACGGCGAGCAGGTGCCGATGCCGAATGTGCAGGCGCTGGCCGACCAGGGCGTGCTGTTCCGCCAGGCCTTCTGCGCGGCGCCGACCTGCTCGGCCTCGCGCGCGTGCCTGCTGACGGGTCAGTACGGGCAGAGCAACGGCATGCTGGGGCTCGCCCACCGCGGCTTCTCGCTGCGCGACTACAGCCACCACATCGTGCACGTGCTGCGCGGCGCCGGCTACACCTCCACGCTGATCGGGGAGCAGCACATCTCCAAGCGCCCCGAGGCGATCGGCTACGACGAGGTGCTGAAGGTGCCGACCACGCACGTGAACGCGGTGGCGCCGCTGGCGATGGAGGTGCTGAGCCGCCGGCGCGAGCGCCCGCTGTTCGTGTCGGTGGGCTTCTTCGAGACCCACCGCGAGTTCCTGGGGCCGGGCTCGCTGCGCGACGTGCACTACTCCAAGCCGCCCAACAACCTGCCGGACACGCCGGCGGTGCGGGCTGACGTGGCGGCCTTCAAGGCGAGCGCGCGCTCGCTCGACCACGGCGTGGGCATGGTGCTCAACCAGCTCGACGCGCACGGCCTGGACCGCAACACGCTGATCATCTTCACCACCGACCACGGCATGCCGTTCCCTGGGGCCAAGGCGACGCTGTACGACCGCGGCCTGGGCGTGACGCTGATCCTGCGCGGCCCCGCGCCGTTCGACGGCGGCCGCGTGATCGACGCGCTCGTCTCCCACATCGACATCTACCCCACCGTGTGCGAGTACCTGGGGATCGCGCGCCCGCCGTTCCTGCAGGGCGTGTCGCTGCTGGCGCTGCTGCGCGGGCAGGTGCGCGAGGTGCGCGAGGAGATCTTCGCGGGCTCCACCTGGCACGCCGCCTACGAGCCGCAGCGGGCGGTGCGCACGGCCCGCCACAAGTACATCCGCCGGTGGGGCGATCGCCGCACGCCGGTGCTGGCGAACACCGACGACGGGCCGAGCAAGGAGCTGCTGCTGGCGAACGGCTGGGGGGAGCGCGAGATCGCCCAAGAGCAGCTCTACGACCTGCTGTTCGACCCGAACGAGGCCAGCAACCTGATCGACGACCCCGCCTGCGCGCAGGTCGCCGCAGAGCTGCGCGCGCGCCTGCAGCGCTGGATGCGCGACACCGACGACCCGCTGCTCGCGGGCCACGTCGATCCGCCGCCCGGCGTGGAGATCAACCTGCCCGACCAGCTGTCCGCGACCGAACCGACCGTTCGGATCGAGTGAGCCGCGGCGACCCGCGGCCCGCCCGGCACGCACGCGCGAGCTGCGCGCCGCAGGCGCCGCGGCGGCTACACCACGCAGGGCCGCGCGCGCCGGTCGACGCCGACTTCGGTGATCCCCGCTGAGGTGATCTTGATGCGCACCGGCACGTTCTCGCGCTCCAGCAGCTTGGCGAGCACGGAGCCGCCCTTGGTGGCGATGCTGGAGCGCAGCGGCTCCTCGAACGCCTCCGCCCGCAGCGAGTCGGCGATCTGCACGTACACGTGCTTTTCGGCGGTGCCGTGCTGGACCTTCCAGCGGTAGGTGTCGCCCGGCCGTGGCGCGTTGATGGGAGTGGGTCCGCCGATGATCTCGGGCTTCAGCGCCATGTGCCCAGGATGGCGACCTCGCGCGCGCGCGCGAAGGGCCAGCTGGCCAGGATCGCGACGGGTCGTTTGGACGCGGGGAGCGCGCCGCGGGCGTCACTAAGATGCGCCGCAGCGGGTAGCCGGCTGTGCAGCTCCTGTTCCATGACGAGGCGTCTTCGTCACCCGATCGCCGTTCTCGGCGCAGCGCTGTCGCTGTCGGCGGCGGGCTGCGGGCAGACGCAGGCGGCGAGCGGCGCGCGGGCGAGCTTCGTGGCGGGCAACTGCGCGCCGGTGGCGGCCGCGCGCAGCGGCACGATGGTGTGGTACGCGCGCACCGGCCAGGGCGTGTGGGACGCCTACATCGGCGACGAACGCTGCCGCGGCAGGCCCCTGCTGCCCCCCTACGACGGCAACCGCGGGCCGGCGGCGATCACGCCGGACGGGCGCTACGTGCTGCTGACCGCGGCGGTGGGCCTGGACAGGACGCTCCGCGACTCCGCGCCGGGCGAGGGCTCGGGCAACGCGATCCAGCTGTACGACCGCAGGACGCACCGGCTATCGACGCTGCTGGAAGGCGGCACGGCCTCCCAGCGCGGGGTGATCTGGCCGTCGTTCAACGCCCGCGACACCAAGATCGTGTGGTCGCAGCTGGTGCGGACCGCGCAGGAAGCGCCGCCGGTGGGGCAGTGGGCGCTGCACGTCGCCGACGTGGACCTCTCGACGGGCACGCTCGGCGACAACGTCGAATGGCAGAACCCCGACGGCGAACCGGCCTTCTACGAGGCCTACGGCTGGATCCCCGGCACGCGCCGGCTGATCTTCATGTCGACATCACGGGCGAGCCGGCGCGCCGGCGCCTTCCGCGGCGCGCAGCTCTACACGCTGCCCGAAGGCCTGGCGCCGGCGAGCGCGCCGACGCGCATCAGCCCGGAGTTCGCGCCGTCGTTCCCCTGGCAGCACGCGGTCGACGTGTTCCACGAGTTCGCCCACTTCGCGCCGGGCCGCCCGCACACGCTGTACACCTCGATCGGCGCCGACACGCTCGGCGACGACCTCTTCTCCTACGACCTGCGCAGCCAGCGCGCGAACGGCCTGCTCGGGCAGCCGAGGCGCATCAGCTACTTCGGCGGGGACCTCAACGCCAACCTGGCGGTCAAGGCGGTGCCGGGCTGGCCCAAGCCCGCGTACACGGTCGTGACGACGATGGCCTGGGAGCACGGGTCCTGGGTGGCGAGCACCTGCCCGGACCTGCTGTGCTCGAGGGTGAGCGCGTGGCGCATCACGCCGTAGCGGCGTCGGCGCGAGCGACGCGAGCGGGACGCTGCGGGCGCTCGCGCATCCACCCCGCGACAGCGTCGCCGGGGGCGCGCGCGGGACGGGTGCGCCGACCTGTTCGTCACGGTCGACTCGGTCCGGGTGCTCCTAGCGCCGCGAGGAGCGGGCGAGCAGCGCCCGGCCGCTCCACAGCTCGTCGAGCTGCGGGTCGAGCCGTGATCCGGCGCCGGTGATCGCGAGCACGGCGCTGAGCCTGCCTCGGGACGCGGCCAGCAGCCGCCTGCCGGCGGCGCTGAGGGTCAGCTGCACGCGTTCGCTGGCGCCGGGCAGGATCGAGAAGGGAGCGGCGCCGATCGCCTCGAGCCGGGCTTGCCTGGCGTGGCGTCCGCCCGAGCGCTTGGCGCTCAGCGTGAGCGTGCCGGCGCACAGGGCCGCGCCGGTGCAGCTCAGCGCGACGGTGGCGTGCGTGCCGGTGAGGGTGAGCCGCCGGCGTGGCAGCGCGACCTTCACCCCCGTTTCCGAGCCGCCCGCCGGGGCCCCGCCGGGACCGGCACCGCCCGCGCCGCCGGGGCTGGCCGGGCTCGTGGAGCCGCCGGAGCTGGGAGCGGTGCCCGCGTTCGCGGGCGGTGTGGAGGGCGACGTGGCGGTGGGCGGCGTGGCGGCCGGCGGCGTGGCGGTGGGCGGCGCTTCGGTCGCGGCGCCTTCCTCGATGCGCCAGGCGTTGACTTCGCTGCAGAGCATGTCGGGGCAGGTGGCGATCACCCAGGCGCCGTCGACCCAGGCCATCGTGGTGACCACGGTGTACGCCGGTTTGGGCCAGCCCGCGATCGCCTGCATGCCGAGGTTGGCGTTGAGGTCGCCGCCGAAGTAGCTGATGCGCGTGGGCTGGCTCAGGAGGCCGTCCGCTTCCTGCGATTCGAGGTTGTACGAGAACAGGTCGTCGCCGCCGACGGTGTCGGCGCCGATCGAGGTGTACAGCGTGGTCGGATCGCCGGGCGCGAAGTGGGCGAACTCGTGGAACACGTCGACGGCGCTCTGGCCCGGCCAGTAGGGGGCGAATTCAGGGCTGATGCGGGTGGTGGTGGCGCTCGCTTCGAGGTCTTCGGGGAGCGTGTAGAGCTGGGCGCCGCGGAAGGCGCCGGCGCTCTGGCTCGCCTGCGAGGTCGACATGAAGATCAGCCGGTCGCTGTCGGGGATCCAGCCGTAGGCCTCGTAGAAGGCAGGTTCGCCGTCGGGGTTCTGCCATTCGACGTTGTCGCTGAGCGTGCCGGCTTCGAGGTTGACGTCGGCGACGTGCAGCGCCCACTCCCCCACCGGCGGGTCTTCTCCCGCGGTCTTGACCAGCTGCGACCACACGATCTTGGTGTCGTCGGCGTTGAACGCCGGCCAGATCACCCCGCGCTGGGAGGCGCTGCCGCCGGCGAGCAGCGTCGAGAGCTTGCCCGTCCGGCGGTCATACAGCTGGATGGCGTTGCCGGAGCCCTCGCCGGGGGAGGAGTCCGACAGGCGCTTGTCGAGGCCGACCGCCGTGGTCAGCAGCACGTAGCGCCCGTCCGGCGTGATCGCCGCCGGCCCGCGGTTGCCGGCATAGGAGGGCAGCAGCGGTTCGCCTTCGCACTCGCCGTTGCCGATGTAGGCGTCCCACAGCCCCTGTTCGTTGCGCGCGTACCACACCATCGTGCCGTCGCTGGCGGCCGCCACCGGCGCGCAGTTGCCGGCGACGAACGCGCCGTGGTAGCCGCTGGCGAGGGCGCCCGCGCACGGCGCGGCGCCGGCCAGCAGTGAGAGCGCGAGCGTCAGCAGCAGTCCGCGCGGGCCATGTCGCATACTTCGACTTACGACATGAGCACCGCCTTGGCCGCCCTCTGCGGCCGCTTCTGGACACAAGTTCGACGCCCGCGGCGGCGGGCGCGGGGGCTATCGCCGGCGCCGGCTCATGCGTGCCAGATCGCCAGCAGCGCCACGCACACGGCGAGCTCGGCGAGGGCGACGCTCGCGCCGAGCGTGTCGCCGGTGCGGCCGCCGAGCGTCCGCCGGGCGAACGCCGCCGACAGCGCGGCGAGCAGCAGCGCGGCGAGCAGCGCGCCCGCCCCGGTCGCGAGCCCGCAGAGCGCGAGCGCGAGCACGACCGAGACGACTGTCGCGAGCGCGAGGGCGACCTTGCCGACGCGCAGCGCGGCTCCGAGCCCCTCGGCGCGCGCGGGGGGCGTGGCGATCGTGTGCGCCAGCGCCGCCCAGCGCGCCAGCGCGCACGCGACGACCAGCGCGACGAGCGCGCGCGAGGCGTCGAGCGAGGCGAGCGTGCTCGCCAGCAGCAGCGCCCAGCCGATCAGCGCGAGCGTCCCGAAGACCCCGGTGGCGGGATCTCGCATCACCTGCAGGCGCCGGGCGCGATCGCCGCGGGCGCCGAGCCCGTCGGCGGTGTCGGCGAGCCCGTCCTGGTGCAGCGCCCCGGTCACCACCACCAGCGCGATGACGGCGAGCACGCTCGCCGGGGTGCGCCCGAGCAGCTGCTGCGCGCCGACGCGCACGCCGCCGGCGAGCGCGCCGGCGGCCGCCCCCACGAGCGGGAACCAGCCGGCTGCCACGGCCAGCTCGGCGCCGGCGCCACCGGGAACCGGCACGATCGTGAGGAACGCGATCGCCGCGGGCAGGCCCCTCCACGGCGCGCGCCGGGCGCCGCTCGCGCCGGCGGCCTCCTGCACGGGCGCCTCGCCGTCAGCGTGCGCGTGCAACGCGCGACTCCTCGAAGGTCCCCATCTCCTCGTGGAGCGCGCCCGCGGCCTCGATCAGCGGCAGCGCGAGCAGCGCGCCGGATGCCTCGCCGAGGCGCAGGCGCAGGTCCAGCAGCGCCTCCAGGCCGAGCTCGGCGAGCAGCAGGTCGTGTCCCGGCTCGGCCGAGCGGTGCCCGGCGATCAGCGTCTCGGCGACCGTCGGCTCGAGCTGCACGGCGGCGAGCGCGCTCGCCGCCACGGCGTAGCCGTCGAGCAGCACCGGCAGGCGCAGGCGCGACGCCTCGCGGATCGCGCCGGCGAGCGCGGCGAGCTCGAGGCCGCCGACGGCGAGCAGCGCCGCGCGCGCCGGCAGCTGCGCGCCGTGGCGCTCCAGCGCGGCGGCCACGATCGCGCGCTTGCGCTCGAGGCCGGCGGCGTCCATGCCGGCGCCGAGGCCGACCATCTCGCGCGCGGGGGCGCCGGTGAGCGCGCAGGCGAGGGCGGCCGCGCTGGTCGTGTTGCCGATCCCGATCTCTCCCAGGATCAGGCAGTCGACCTCGCGCCGCGCGAGCTCGCCGGCGAGCGCGGCGCCCGCCTGCAGGGCTGCATCCAGCTGTGCCTGCGAGAGCGCGGGAGCGGCCGTCATGTCGGCGCTCCCCGGCGCGACCTTCGCATCGCGCACGCCGGCTGGGGTGGGAGCGCCGAGCCCGACGTCGGCGACGAGCAGCTCGTGGCGACCGCGGCGCGCGAGCACGCCGATGGCGGTCTCGCCGCGGGCGGCGGCGGCGGCGACCTGCGCCGAGACGGCGCCGTCGAACAGGCTCGTGCCGTGCCGCACGTGGCCGTGGTCGGCGGCGCACACGAGCACCCCGGCGCGCACGCGCGAGGGCGGCGGGCGGCCGGTGACGGCCGCCCAGCGCTCGATCGCGGCCTCGAGCGCGCCGAGGCTGCCGGCGGGCTTGACGAGCCGGTCGAGCCGGTCGCGCGCGGCGATCGCCGCGGCGCGGTCGGGCCGGGCCGGCGACCTCGGCGCTCGGGCTTCGGCGCGCCCGTTCGCTCCCTCGCCGCCGCCCTCCCGCGCTTGCCCCTCGCGCCAGCGCTCGTGCATCAGCACCGCCTCCAGCGGCAGGCGGCTCGACCAGCCCGCGGCCTCCAGGCTCGGGCGCACCGGGCGCTCGTCGGGCCAGCCCAGGCAGAGGTAGGCGACCGGCTCGGCCCGCTCGGGGATGCCCAGCAGCGCGCGCAGGTCGGGCGGCCGGTAGAAGCTGACCCAGCCGACGCCGAGCCCCTCCGCGCGCGCCGCCAGCCACAGGTTCTCGATCGCGCAGGCGGTGCTGTAGACGTCGGTGTCGGGGATCGTGCCGCGGCCCAGGATCTCCGCGCCGGGGCGCCCGTGGTCGCAGCACACGCAGATGCCCAGCGGCGCCTCGACGACGCCCTCGATCTTCTTGTCCAGGAACTCGCGGGCGCGCTGGTCGAAGCGGGCCGCCTGGCGCAGGCGCTCGCGCTGCGCCAGGCGTCGCACCGCGGTGCGCGTGGCGATGTCGCGGATCACGATCAGCCGCCAGGGCTGCATCAGCCCGACCGACGGCGCGCGGTGCGCCGCCGCGAGCACGCGGCGGAGCACCTCCTCGGGGACGTCCTCGGCGCGGAAGCGGCGCACGTCGCGGCGCTCCTCGATCACGCGGTGGACCGCCGCCAGCTGCTCGTCGGGGTAGCGCCAGCCGGCGGGATCGGCCGCCCGCTGGCTCGCCCGCGAGCGGTCGAAGCCGGGGGGCGTCGGTGGCCGGGGGAAGCGTTGCGCGTCGCTCATGTGCACAAGCGTGGCGGATCGCGCTCGTGGGCGGGCGCCGGTGCGGCGGGGCGAGCGAGCGCGCGCGCGATCGCGTCCACGAGCACGGCGTGCTCGGCGGGGGTGCGCACGGCCAGGCGGATGTGGTCGGCGCCGAGGCCGGGGAAGGACTCGCAGGGGCGCGCCGCGATCCCCTCGGCGGCGAGGCGGGCGAGCACGCGCGCGCCGCCGGGCGCCTCGATCAGCACGAAGTTCGCCGCTGCCGGCCACGTCCTCACGCCGGGCAGCTCTGCCAGGCGCCGGCGCAGGTCATCGCGGGCGGCGGCGACGTCGGCGGCGACCCCTGCGAGCAGCTCGTGGGCCGGGAGGCAGGTCTCGATGGCGGTGAGCGCCGGCGTGCTGACGCTCCACGGCTGGCGGTGCGCGGCGAGGCGCTCCACCAGCGCGGGCGGGCCGAGCAGGTAGCCGGCGCGCAGGCCCGCGAGGCCCCAGACCTTGGTGAGGCTGCGCAGCACCACCAGCCCCGGCAGCTCCCTGCGCGAGGCGAGGCTCGCGCGCTCGCCGGGCACGAAGTCGATGAACGACTCGTCCACCACCAGTGTCCTGCCGGGGCGCGCCAGCCGCGCGATCTGCGCCGGCGGGTCGAGGTTGCCGGTGGGGTTGTTGGGGTTGGCGAGCACCACCAGGTCGGCGTCCGCGGGCACCTCGTCGGGGTCGAGCGCCCAGTCGTTGGCGGGGCGCAGGAGCCGCGTGACCTTCCTGCCGGCCGCCCGCAGCGCTGCCTCGGCCTCGGTGAAGGAGGGGTGCACGCAGACGGCGTGGGCGACGGGCAGGGCGTGGGCGAGCAGCCAGAACGCCTCGCAGGCGCCGTCGAGCGCCAGCGTCTCGGCGACCGGGCGGCCGTGCCGGCGTGCGATCGCCAGGCGCGCGAGCGCCTCGTCGGGATAGGAGGTGCGCTGCAGGGACTCGACCAGCGCTTCGCTCAGGCGCTGCGGGCGCGGCGTGGGCCACACGTTGACGGCGAAGTCGAGCATCCCGGCGCGGGCGAAGCGGTCGCCGTGCACGCGCAGGGAGCCCGTCCCCGGCTCGCTCACGACGCGCTCCGGGGGGTGGCGCCAGCGAGGCGGTGGGCGAGGCCGCAGGCGAGGGCGAGCAGTGCGCAGGCGATCGCGCCCGCGCGCCCGACGAGCCGGGACAGCAGCACCGTCCGCGCGATGTCCTCGACGCCCGGCGCGCGCCCGTCGCCGAGCGGCGGGCGGCGCTCGCTGCCGCCGGCGTAGCGGTTGGTGCCGCCGAGGCGCAGCCCGAGCGCCCCGGCGAAGGCGGCCTCCACCGGCCCGGCGTTGGGGCTGGGGTGGCGGGCGCCGTCGCGCCAGGCGATCCGCAGCGCCCGGCCGGCGTCGGCGCCCGCGAGCGGCGCGACCAGCGCGGTCAGCCCCACGGTGAGCCGCGCCGCCGGCCAGCCCAGCAGGTCGTCCAGCCGGGCGGCCGCCCAGCCGAAGCGCTCGTAGCGCGGGTCGCGGTGCCCGATCATCGCGTCGAGCGTGTTGGCGGCGCGGTACACGGCCACGCCCGCAGGGCCGGCGAGGGCGCCCCACAGCAGCGCTCCAAGCAGCGCGTCGGCGGTGTTCTCGGCGACCGACTCGATCGTCGCCCGGCACAGCTCGGGCTCGTCCAGCTCCCGCGGGTCGCGCCCGACGAGCACCGGAGCGTGTGCTCGCGCGCCCGGCAGGTCGCCCGCCTCCAGCAGCGCGACCATCCTCAGCGCGGCGCGCTCGAGCGAGCGTCCCCCGAGCGCGACCCACACCGCGAGCGCGGCCGTGAACGGGTTCGCGCCGGCGCGACGCCCGATCCAGGCGGCCGGGGCGAGCAGCACCGCGACGTGCGCGACCCCGGCGCGCCGGCAGGGACGCCACGTGCGGCGCTCGAGCGCCGCGGCGAGCGCGCCGAAGCCGGCGACGGGGTGCCCGTGGTGGGGGTCGCCGAGCGCGCGGTCGAGCGCGAAGCCGAGCGCGAGCGCCAGCGCGTCTCGCTCGCCGCTCCTCATCGCGCCTCACCGGCCGGCGGCGCGCACGGGTCGCACAGGCGTCCTGGATCGGCCGGGGCGAGCGCCAGCAACGCTCCGGCGACGACGAGGCTCGCCTGCGCGGCGTGCTGCACCCAGGCGGCGTTCACACGGCCGTGAACGTCGCGGAAGCGGCGCGTGAGCGGGTCGGCCGGCACGATTCCCATCCCGACCTCGTTGCTGACGGCGATCACCGGCGCCGCCCTCCCGGCCGCTCGCGCGGCTGCGCGGGCGGCATGCTCGGCGATCTGGCGCTCGCCGGCGCCGGCGGCGAGCTGGTTGGCGACCCACAGCGTCAGGCAGTCGACGATCACGAGCGCGTCCTCCCCGGCGCGGCCGAGCGCCACCTCCAGCTCGAGCGGCTCCTCCACGGTCTGCCACGTGGCCGGCCGCTCGGCGCGATGGCGGGCGATGCGCGCGGCCATCTCCTCGTCGCCGGCGGCGGCGGTGGCGATGAGGCAGACAGGACCGTCGTAGGCGGCGCCGGCGCGGACGGCGAGCGCCGACTTGCCGCTGCGCGCGCCGCCGAGCAGGACCGCCAGCGCCATCAGAAGTCCAGGCCGCGCTTGGCGCGCACGCCGCGGTCGTAGGCGTGGCGCACCTTGACCATCTCGGTGACGGTGTCGGCGGCGTCGATCAGCTCGGCGGGGGCGTCGCGCCCGGTGAGGATCACGTTCACCTGCTCGGGTCGCGCGCGGATCGCCTCCACGACCGCCGCGGTCTCGATCCACCCCCAGTTGAGCGGGTAGGTGATCTCGTCGAGCACCACCAGCTGGTGCTCGCCGGCGGCGAGCGTGGCGGCGGCGAGCTCCCACGCCGCGCCGGCGCGCGCGCGGCTGCGCTCGAGATCGTCGCTGAGCCAGGTGAACCCGTCGCCGGTCTTCGCCCAGTCGACGCCGAGCTGGCGGGCGACCTTCTCCTCGCCGACCTTCCACTTGCCCGACTTGATGAACTGGATCACGCTCACCCGCCAGCCGCGCGCCACGCCCCGCATCACCACCCCGAAGGCCGCCGTCGACTTGCCCTTGCCATCGCCGGTGTTGACCAGCACGAGCGAGCGCTGGCGCGTGTGGGCGGGACGCTCGCGCGGCGCCCGGCCGGGGTCGTCGTGGCGGCAGCTCATGCGACGCCCGCCAAGCTGTTGATCCGCTCGAGGTCGAGGTGCTCCAGCACCGCATCGGTGAGCTCGTCGATCGCCTGCTCGACGCTCCGGCGGGGGCTCGCGCCGAGCAGCGCGCGCACGATCGCGGGGTCCTCCAGCAGCCCGTGCGGGTAGACGCCGAGAACCGGCCCGTGCGCGAAACCCAGCCCGCCGGGCAGCGCTTCGATCGGCAAGTCCGCCCTCTCCCCCGCCCGCTCGGCGCGATCGTCCTCGATCGTGCGGCTGAACCCGTGGCGTATCTCATAGCCGCGCGCCTCCAGGCCGACGAGAGCCTGCCAGGGCGCCGGCAGCGCGGGGAAGCGCGCCTCGACGCGCCCGACGCGCTTGCGCGGCGCGAACGTCGTCTCGAGCGCCAGCAGGTCGAGGCCTGCGGCGTCGCGCTCGCCGGCGCCGCGGTCGCGCAGGCGCCGGCCGGCGATCTGCATGCCGCCGCAGATCGCGAGCACCCGCCCGCCGGCGGCCGCGCGCCGCGCGAGCGCGGCGGCGAGACCGCGCTCGCGCACCCATTCGAGGTCGGCGCTGACGTGCTTGGAGCCGGGCAGCACCACCAGCTCGGCGGACTCGACCGCGGCGGGCGAGGCGGTCCACTCGAGCGTGGCGACCTGCTCGAGCAGGCTGAGCTCGTCGAGGTTGGACGCGGTCGGGTAGCGCACCACCGCCACGCGCACGGCGGTGCTCGCGGGACGCGGCACGCGCGCGGCGCCGTCCTCCTCGGGCAGGCCGTGGTTGATGTGCGGCACCACGCCGAGCGTGCGCACGCCGGTCAGCTCCCGCAGGCGCTGCGGGGCGGGAGCCAGCAGCTCGCGCTCGCCGCGGAAGCGGTTGAGGATCCAGCCGGCGATGCGCGTGCGGTCGCGCTCCTGCAGCAGCTGCCAGGTTCCGTACAGGTGCGCGAACGCGCCGCCCCGGTCGATGTCGGCGACGAGCAGCACGCGCGCGTCCGCGTGGCGGGCGACCGCCAGGTTGGCCAGGTCGCAGTCGGCGAGGTTGATCTCCGCAGGGCTGCCGGCGCCCTCGATCACCAGCAGCTCGTGCTCGCGCGCGAGCGAGTCCAGCGCGCCGAGCACCCGCTCGCGCAGGTGCGCGCTGCGCTCGCGCCAGCGCAGGCGGCTCAGCCCCAGGTCCGCCGCGCCGAGCACCACGACCTGGCTCTCCCGCTCTCCTTCGGGCTTGACGAGCACGGGGTTCATGCGCACGTCCGGCGCCACGCCGGCGGCGAGCGCCTGGAAGTACTGGGCGGCGCCCATCTCGCCGCCCTCCCCGACGCGCGCGTGGTTGGACATATTCTGGCCCTTGAACGGCGCCACGCGCACGCCCAGACGCGCGAAGTGGCGGCACAGCACGGTGGCGATCAGACTCTTGCCCGCCGCGCTCGTGCAACCCTGGACCATCAGCGCCCTCACCGCAGCACCGCCGGGAGATCTGGGAGGAGCGGACCGAGCGAGGCGCCGGACGTCGGTGAGCCGAGCGGCGGGCACGGGGTCACGATCAGGCCGTGGCCGGCGGGCGCGCCGACCCGCAGCCGCGCGCGGTAGTGGGCGTTGAGCAGCGGCGCGCGCAGCACCGACCGCGGCGGCCCGGCGGCGACGGTGCGGCCGTGGTCGAGCAGCAGCAGCTCCTCGGCGTACTGGCCGGCGAGCGTGAGGTCGTGAATGGCGCCCACCACGGTCAGCGCGTGGCGGCGGCGGAGCTCCCCGACGAGCTCGAGCACGTCCTGCTGGCGGCCGACGTCGAGCGCGCTGGTGGGCTCGTCCAGCAGCAGCACGCGGGCCTGCTGGGCGAGCGCGCGCGCGAGCACCACGCGCTGGCGCTCGCCCCCGCTGAGCGTGCCCAGCCGCCTGCCGGCCATGTCGGAGAGCTCGAGCCGGTCGAGCGCGGAGCGCACCGCGTGCTCGTCGTCGGGGCCGCTGCGGCCGAGATAGCCCAGGTGCGGCGTGCGGCCGAGCGAGGTGTACTCCCACACGCTCATCTCCGCCGGCAGCTGCGGGCTCTGCGGCACGTAGGCCACGCAGCGGGCGCGCTCCCGCCGGGGCGCGCCCGCGAGCTCCCGCCGCTCGAGCGTCACCGACCCGCCGTAGGGGACGAGCCCTGCCAGCGCGCGCAGGGCGGTGCTCTTGCCGGCGCCGTTGGGGCCGATCAGCATCAGCCAGCTGCCGCGGGGCACCTCGAAGGACACGCGATCTAGCACGAGGCGACCGCCCAGCGTGACGCTCAGCGCAGCCGCCTCGATCACAGCGCCTCCGAGCTCGTGGCGCGCAGGACGAGCGCGAAGCAGGGCGCCCCGATGAAGGCGGTCATCACTCCCACCGGCACTTCTGCCGGGGAGAGCGCGGTGCGCGCGACGACGTCGGCGAGCACCAGGAACGATGCGCCGAAGGCCGCGGCGAGCGGGATGATCACGCGGTAGCTCGCGCCGATCAGCAGGCGCACGGCGTGGGGGAGCACCACCCCCACGAAGCCGATCAGCCCGCTCACGGCCACCACGGCGGCGGTGCCGAGCGTGGCCGCCAGCACCACCGCCAGGCGCACGCGCGCCACGTTCACGCCGAGCGCTTCGGCCTCCTCGTCGCCGAGGCGCAGCACGTCGAGCACGCGCCGGTGCGCGACCAGCACGGCGAGGCTGAAGGCGACGTAGGGGATCACCAGCAGGACCTCGCTCCAGCCGGAGCTGTTGAGGCTGCCGAGCAGCCAGGAGTAGACGGCGGTGGTGCTCTGCGTGTGCTGCTGCAGCAGGAACGTCTGCACCGCGGTCAGGAACAGGCTCACCGCGATGCCCGCGAGGATCAGCGTGGAGACGTCGCGGCCGCTCAGCGAGCGCCCCAGCGCGTAGGCCGCGGCGACGGCCAGCAGCGCCCCCAGGAAGGCCGCGGCGATCAGCAGGCTCCTTGCGCCGGGCGGCCCGTAGACGATCTCGGCGGTGGCGCCCAGGCCGGCGCCCGCGGCCACGCCGAGCAGGTACGGTTCGGCGAGCGGGTTGCGGAACACGGCCTGGTAGCCGGCGCCGGCGCTCGCCAGCGTGCCGCCGACGATCGCGCCGAGCACCACCCTCGGCGCGCGGATCTGCCACAGCACGGCCGCGTCGAGGGGGTCCAGGCGGTGACCGACGTGCAGGCCCGGGAGGCGGGAGGCGACGTCGGCGAGGATCGCGCCGACGCTCAGCGACGCCGGCCCGATCGCCAGCCCGGCCACCAGCGAGGCGGTCAGGGCGGTCGCCCCCAGGAGCCCCCAGCGCAGCCGCAGGCCGACGCCCAAGCGGGCGCTGCGACCCTCCCCGGCGCTTCCCGCGGGGACTGCCGGGGAGGGCGCCGAGGCGCTCGCCGTCTGCGGGCCGGCGGTCACGGCACCGCCGTCACAGCCCCGCCGCGTGCGCGCTCTTCACCGCGCGCGCGACTTCCGCGGCGAGGTTGGGCGTGCGCGGCCCCCAGCGCGAGGCCACGTCTTCGTTCAGCGCGACGATCGTGTGCTTGCGCACGGCGGTCATCTTCGACCATCCCGGCCGCCGCGCCACCGACGCGGCGCTCTGGCCGCAGCAGACGGTGTCGTTGAGCAGCACGATGTCGGGGTTGGCCGCCACCACGTACTCCGCCGAGAGCTGCGGATAGCCGAGGCCCTGCGGGTCGGGCGCCCGGTCTGCGATGTCGCGCAGGCCGAACAGCGCGAACAGCTGCCCCACCACCGTCCCCGATGCCGCGGCGTAGTATTCCTGGCTGATCTCGTCGTACACGCCCAGGCCGCGTCCCCATCCGTGCACCGAGCGGACGCTGGCGGCGATCTGCGACTTCATCCGTCTCACCAGGTGCCGGGCCTGCTCGTGGCGTCCGGTGGCGAGCCCCAGCTGTTCGATCTCCGTGTAAGCCTCGCCCAGCGAGCGAGCGGCGGGGTTGACGAGCACGGGGATG
Source organism: Solirubrobacteraceae bacterium (assembly GCA_035508735.1). Lineage (GTDB taxonomy): Bacteria > Actinomycetota > Thermoleophilia > Solirubrobacterales > Solirubrobacteraceae > Palsa-744. The sequence continues at coordinate 85,677 of DATJMM010000004.1, forward strand.
CCGAGCTTGCGCAGGGCGGGGGCGAGCGACGCGGGGCTCTCGTCGGAGATCACCACGAGGTCCGGCCGATAGCCGGCGATCGCTTCGACGTTGGGCTGGAAGCCGGAGAGCTTCGTGCGCGGCGCGTTCGTCGGGTAGTCGGACTCGTCATCCACCGCCACGACCTGCGAGCCGGCGCCGATCGCGAACAGGTCTTCCGTGGAGGTGGGCGACAGCGAGACGATGCGGCGGGGAGCCTTCGCGATCACCGTGACGCCCCCCGCACCGTGCAGCGACACCGGAAAGCCGGCTCCCCTGCTCGTCGAGGACGACACGGCATTGGAGCCGGAACCGCAGCCGCCTGCGGCGAGGGCGATCGCCGCGACGAGCCCGGCGAGCCACACAGAAGAACCTCTGAACATGAAAAACCTCCGCACTCAGGCGGAGGAAAAGTCAGCTCGCCAGGCCGGTGGCCCGGACGAACCACCCTTCCTCCGAGGGATGATCCGCAGGCACGGGTCAGGCGACCTGGCTAGGCCCCGGACGGGGCCATCACAGTTGCGGGACAGCGCCGGAATCGCACCGGCTTCGCTGGACACCCTGCCAGCCGGAGGGATATGAGCTCCGGCCGCCGCCAGCATACGCCATCGGCGCGCTCGAGGACCGCGTCGCCAGGCAGGTGGCGCCCGACGCGGTGGTCAGGCGCGAGTGCTCGTGGTGCCGGGCCCCGCCGAATCCAAGCGTCGGCGGGGCCCGGCCCGTTGCGTCTGTGCGGCGCCGCTCGCGCCTAGTTGGCGCTGACCGAGATCACCGGCTGGTAGTTGACGCCACCACTCTCTTCGGCCGCGCAGCCGACGCCCTGCTCGGGGCCGAGCTGGCCGACGTCGGTGGCGCCAGGGCAGTACATCCCGGACCACGTCGAGTTGGCGAACCATTCTTCGACCGGGTCGGAGCCGACCGAGAGCGTGTGTTCTTCCGGTTCGCTGACCGAGATGTTCAGCGACTCAGCGGGCCCGCTCGAGTGCGGGTAGGAGAACGTCACCACCGCTTTCTGCGGCATTTTCTTCAGCTTCTTGAGCGTCAGCGAGACCGGGAACGCGTAGCCGTGGAAGCATTCGCTCGTCGCTGCGTCATACCACTGTTCGCCGGACGGGCAGCTCGCGCTGTCGGACGGGCGGTAGTGCATCTTGATGCTCTTCGTCACCTCGCCGATGGGGCCTTCGTTGAGTTCGTCGGCCGCGTAGACCTTGACGGTCAGCGGGACCTTGAACGTCTTCCGCGGCTTGGGCGTCAGACAGGCGCTCGGTTCGGTCCAGCTGCCCGACTCGCATGCCCAGCTGCTCATCACAACGGTGATCGTGGGCTGCCTGCGGGCCGCGCCGGCCAGTTCGATCTCGCCGCCGAATTCGCTCGACGAGGTCGCCGCGAGGCCGATCGACGCGAAGTTCCCTGGCAGCGTCGCCGGGACATTGTCGTACACCGTTTCCGCGCTTGCCGCAGCCGCCGTGGCGGCCCCGACGGCAAGCACCGTCAGCGAGGCCGCGCACAGACGCGCAATCCGCGCCGGAATCCTTCCGCTCATGCTGTCTCCTTAGTTCCAGCCCGGATGTCCCCGAGCACCACTCCCCCTCCAGGGGCTGTGCGGCGTGACGATACACGGACCCGCACCAGGTGTCCACCCCCCGCGCCGACGCCTGGTGGTGCGGGAGCGCGGGCGACTCGCCGCGTGAGGATCTCGTGGTCAGCGCTCGGGGGTCGGGTCAATGTCCAGCGTGTCGTAGCCGCGCTCGGCGTCGAGCGCGGCGCTGCCTGAGCGCGCCCGGCGGATCGCGATCGTGCAGACGGTGCCGGTCCGTGAACTACGCTGCCAGCGTGAACGATCGCTGCCTGCGGGCGAAGCGATGTGCGCGTGCCCGGCGCGGGGCAAGGCGATCCGCGCGTGAGCTGGCGCCCGACGGAGCGAGGAGCGCGTGACGGCAATCGTTCGCGCCGAGTCGCTGTCGAAGCGCTTTGGCAGGCTGACGGCAGTCGAGGACCTGTCGTTCGAGCTCGCCGCGGGCACGATCACGGGCTTTCTCGGCCCCAACGGCGCGGGCAAGACGACGACGCTGCGGATGCTGCTCGGCTTGGCTGTGCCGACGAGCGGCCGCGCGCTCGTGTTCGACCAGCTCTACGCGCAGCTGCACCAGCCGGCGCTGCGGATCGGCGCGGTGCTCGAGGCCACCGACTTCCACCCCGGCCGCTCGGGCCGCGACCATCTGCGCACACTCGGCCTTGCTGCCGGCCTGCCCGACTCGCGCACCGACGAGGCGCTGGCGCTGGTGGAACTGAAGGACGCTGCCAAACGCCGCGTGAAGGGCTACTCGCTGGGAATGCGCCAGCGGCTGGGGCTTGCAGCGGCGCTGCTCGGCGATCCCGAGCTGCTGGTGCTGGACGAGCCTGCCAACGGCCTCGACCCCGAGGGCGTGCGCTGGCTGCGTGACTTCCTGCGCGCGTTCGCCTCCGGGGGGCGCACGGTGCTGATCTCGAGTCATGTGCTGGCGGAGGTCGCACAGACGGTCGACCAGGTGCTGATCATCAACCGCGGGCGGCTCGTTGTGGAGTCCTCGCTGGAGCAGCTGACGGCGCAGGTCGGCGGCGCGGTGCGCGTGCGCACGCCGGGCGTCGAGCGGCTGCGCCAAGCACTCGAGCGCGAGCAGCTGCAGACGACGGCAAGCAACGAGCACGTGCTGCTCGTGCACGGCACCACCAGCGAGCACGTCGGCGACGTCGCGCTCGCCGCAGGGGTGCCGGTGCATGAGCTCGTCACCGAAGGCTCCTCGCTGGAGCAGATCTTCCTCGAGCTGACCGGTGGAGACGGCAGCGCGGTCAGCGGCGCGACCCCGAGCGCCGCCGTCCTCCCCGAGGCGAAGCCGTGACCGCACAGGTCAAAGCAGAGCTCTTGAAGGTGCGCTCGACGCGCACCACGCTTGGCCTGGTGCTGGGGATGATCGCGCTGATCCTGCTGTTTGCGCTGCTGACGGGGTTGCTGAGCAAGATCGGCGGCCTGTCCACGGCCGAAGACCAACGCACGACGCTCGGCTTGGGCAGCGTTGCGGGGATCTTCTCGGCGCTTGCGGGCGTGCTGCTGGTGACCAGCGAGTTTCGCTTTGGAACGATCCGCCCGACCTTCCTGTTCACGCCTGTGCGCTCGCGCGTGCTCGGCGCGAAGCTGATCGCGGGCCTGCTCGCGGGACTCGTGTTCGGCGTTGTCGGAGAGGGCGTGGGCTTCGCGATCGGCTATCTGATCATCGACGCGCGCGGCATCGCGTTTGTGTTGAGCGGCGGCGAAGTCGCGCTCCTGCTGCTGGGGACGCTCGCTGCAACCGCGCTCTGGTCAGCGCTTGGCGTGGGCTTCGGCGCGATCGTGCGCAACCAGGTCGGCGCGGTGATCGGCCTGCTCGCCTGGGGCTTCATCGTTGACAACCTGCTGTTCGGCCTGCTCCCGTCGGTCGGCCGCTTCATGCCGACGCGCGCACAGGACGCGCTGATCGGGCTCAAGACCGAACACCTGCTTTCGCCTGCCGCCGGCGGGCTGGTGCTGGTTGCATGGGTGGTCGCGCTCGCGCTGGCAGGCCTCTCGCTGGTCGCGCGCCGGGACGTCAGCTGAACGAGGCAGCCCGGCGCACCGACGGACCGGCGGCCCTACCAAGGCTCAGCGCAAACAGCGGCGGTAGAATAAGAGCATGACGACGCGCGCCCAGGCAGCCGAGAACGCGCTGGCGTCCGTTCGCGTAGAGGGCCTTGATCCGGGCGTAGCCGAGACACTGCTGAGTCGCTGGGGGCGTGGGGAACTGACCGACGCACAGCTAGACGACGCGGCGCGTCTGATAAGCGCTGGCGAGCCGCTCGCGCCGGCGCGCGCGCAATCTCGACGCCGGAACTCTCGATACGTTCCGGCAGTGGCGGCCGATCCGTACGTCTATTCGGCACCAACGTTCTGTGCAACCTTCTGGACTTGCGCGACGCGGCCGAGCTTGCGGAGCGCGAGGCGGCACTCAGCGCCATCCGCATAGCGCAGCTCGAACGACGTTTCATCGCCGGCGGTTTCGACCTCACCCACCTGCAGGCGACACACCAACTTCGGTGTTGGGGCAACTGATCCTCTGTCTCGGGAACAAGCATGAGTGCAGCAACTTCGTCTTGTTCGGTTTGCGAGAGATATTCGCGTCCACGACCAGCACACAATCATTCCCACCGACCGCGTGCCGCCAGCGGTTCGCGCAATGCACGAAACAGTGGGGGATACTGGGCTCGAACTCGCCTCCGGCGCTCCGGTAGGTCCAGATAGCCCGGATTTATTTGGGTTGGGTGCTCTCGGATCAGCTCGGGTTCGGTCAAACTGCTACCAAACTTGTTACCAGGCTCGCGCGATTCGCGCCGCTGGTATTCAACAATCGGGAACGCCGTAGTCGGTTGACAGCGCTTCGCCGCCTTGGGCGCCGTTTCTAAACCCGTTGGCGGGTGCAAAGTATTCGTCCTTCCACGGCGGGGAGTGGATCTCGTACCAGTAGCCGTCGGGTTCGACAAAGCTCGCCGCCGGATCGAACACCTTGCACGATACTTCGACGAAATCGCTGGCTGGGATGCGGACCCCTTCGCCAGCGCTGACTTCGTGCGCCCGGTACGTGTCGACCGGGATCGAACCCACCTGCTCTTCGACGTAGCGCGGATGGAAGGACGCCGAACCTTCATCCCAACCCTGTACGATCATCTGGTAGGCGGTCGCCAGTTCCGGTGTTGCCCCATCGCCCTGCCAAAAGGCCTGCCACGGTTCGAGTTCGAATGGGGCAGGTGTCGACCAGACAACGTAATAGGTGCCGCCGATCGTGACAGGGATCGAGCCGAGGCTGACAGTTGTCACACCATAGTTCGTGATCAAGGCTTCGCCGCTTCCTAGTTCGGTCCCACCACAGCTGGAGCTTGAGCACAGCTCAACGTGGACGGACTCCGGTGCTTGTTTGCCTCGAGGAAGTTTTGGGTTGCCGAGCACCACCCCGACCTTCGAGATCCGATTGGAGCGGGCTTCAAACGCCTGCGTGGCCTTCGTGAAGGCACCGGCAAACGGGGCTGGAGGAGGGGCGGTCCCGAGGTAGCTGATCAGCTTGTCCCCACCCTCTTCACTGGCGAAGAATTCGAAGCCGCGTACGAGCGCCTCCATACCAGTTGCGCCGCTGATGCTCGCCGTTCCGCCGTGCCAGAACGTGAGCCAGTGACTTCCATGAGCATCCAAAGGCGGCGTCCACACCAGATAATACGTCTCGCCTATCTGTAGGTTGACCGGCTCGGCGAAGTTGCCCGAGCTCAGACCATAGTTGTTAACCTGCGCCCTTACAGGTGAATTACCAAGTTCGCTTTCTTCCCTACAGAATGGTTCGGAGCACAGTTTGATCGTCACCGTGTCAGCCGAGGGACCATCGGCGAGCCCCGGATTGCCAATCGTCACTCCGACGTGGGTGGCCATCGTAAAGCGCGCAGTAAACGGCTGCTGTGCCTTCGTGAACGTTCCACTGTAAGGTGCCAGATCACCTTTTGTCGTGTCGAAGCTGGTGATCACTTCACTTTCTTTCTGTTCACGCGCTTTCGCGGATACCGATGCTGCCGGGCTCAAGGCGACCACCGACCCGGCAGCGTTGCTCGCGATCACTTCGCAGCTGATCATGCTGTTTTCATCCGCAGCGTCCAGCCGATACGAACTTTCTTTCGCGCCGGCGATCGGGGCTTCGTTTCGTCGCCAGCGAAACGCGAAACCGATTGGTTCCGTGCCCCGCCAAGTGCCCGCCGCGCATTTCAGTGTTTCTCCGGGGGCTGGTTCGCCGCTGATCGACGGCAGGACTTCGTTGACGGGGAGGGCCGGGACGTCAAGTTCTGGGCTGAGTGCGTGCGCTACACCAGCATCGTTGGATGCCGTCACTTCGCATTCCAGCGGTTCACCTTCATCGGTCGACGCGAGCACGTAGCTAGCATGTGTTGCTCCAGGGATCGGAGCGCCCTTTCGCAGCCACCGGTACGCGTATTCGATCGGTTCATCCCCGACCCAGGTTCCCGTTTTACAGGTGACGCTGTCGCCGGTCTGTAGGCCGCCGCTGATCGTCGGCGACGCACTGTTGTGCGGGCGTACCTGGACCTGGACCGCAGGGCTGATTACGGTTATCGAACCGCTCATGTTGGTCGCGGTAGCTTCGCAGGAGACACGCGCGCCTTCATCACCAGCCTGAAGGACATAGCTAGTCCCCACAGCTCCGGCGATGCGCCCACCTTCCCGCAACCAGTGCACCGAGAACGAGATCGGTTCTTCACCGATCCATTCGCCCTTGCCACAGGACAACGTTTCACCGGCGTGTGCGACACCCGAGATTTCCGGTGGCTCGATGTCGAACGGGACGGCCGCGACGGTTGCTTCGCCGCTGAAAGCGCTGGCTTCGCCCAACCGATTCGATGCTGTCACCTCGCATTGCAGCGTGTGCCCACCGTCGTCTGAACCAACGGAAAGCGTTCTACCGCTACGCCCGGCCAATGGGGTGCCGTCGCGGAGCCATTTGATGGAGTAGCTGATCGGTTCGAGACCGTCCCAGCTCCCGTGTTCGCATTCAGCGGTCCCGCCGACTACGAGGATCCCCGCGAGCTGTGGCGGCGCAACGAGCTTGGGGACACCGACCACGGTCCCTGCTGCGCTCCATTCAACCGCCCTTCCCCCTTCGTTGATCGCGGTGACTTCGCACGAGAGCTGTGTGCCTTCCAGGAACGGTTCGATCGTCAGCACCTGGTGATCGGCACCGAGGATCTGTACACCGTTCGACAGCCACTGGTAGGTGAATGAGATATTGGCTGTGCCTTCCCATTCGCCGCTGTGGCATTCGATGTTCGCGCCGACTACGAACGAGCCGGTCACCTGCGGCGGCGCGATGTTGCGCGGGCGCTTGGGAACCGCCAGACTCAGGCTTTCGCGGCTGTTCGTCCCCGCTTCGTTGGTCGCGGTCTCTAGACACGAGAGCGAGTGGCCTTCGTCTTCGGGCCGCACTTTGTAGCTTCGCAAGGCGCCGGACGCAATGGGTACTCCGTCACGGAGCCAGGACACCGCGACGGTCGGCGGGGGCGTGCCTTCCCACGCTCCTTCGCTACAAGCCAACATTCCTTCCAGGCGGGCTTCCCCGGAGATCGTCGGCGGACGCGTGCTCTGCGGCTGCTGGTCAATCTCGACGGCTTCGCTTATCACCGTCCGGGGTTTGCCAATGCCATTGCTGGCCGTCTCTTCGCAGGCGATCGGCCTGGCTTCATCCTGCGGGCGGATCTTGTAAGTCAGGCTGCCACTTTCGACGACCACCCCGTTGCTTACCCAGGTGTCGGTCACTGCGGGAGCGGGTTCGCCGTCCCATTCCCCAGGGATACACCGGAGCGTCTTGCCGGCCACAGGGACGCCCACGACGATCGGCAATGCAAGCGATACGGGGGAGTACTGGATTTTCAAGGGCAGACTACGGGCCGTCTTCTGTTCGCCCGAGCCGTCTTCGACAGCGACTTCGCACGCGATCACATGGTGTTCGTCGGCGCTGTCGAGGATGTGCGTCGGTCCCGGGTCAGGCAACGGTGCTTCATCGCGCAGCCACGTATAGGAGTACCTGATGAACGGCGCGCCGCCCCACACCCCTTTCGAGCACGACAACAGCGTTCCGGGCACGGGTGATCCATGGACCTGGGGCGCTTCCTCGTTTACAAGGCTCTTGATCGCATTCTTCCGTTCGTTGGCGGTGCCGTGAGGACACTTGATCCGGACAAAGCGACCGGGCGCCACGCACAGTTGAGGCCGGCGGGATCTGCCGCCGCGGATTTCAATGAACCGTCCGTAGCGGTGCGGCAGGCTCACGGCGACCGTTATGGCCAGCGATGGGCTCCACGGCGCTCCCTTAATCCGTTCGGGATTGTCCACGCCGCGCGCGAGGGCGGCGGCACCGCAAGCACCGCAACGCATGCGCAGCTGCGCACCCGGGGGCGCATCAACAACGAACTCGCTGATCGTCGAGCTCGACACACCCGCGGAAGACACCGTCGTGACGGCCATTTCGACCGGCACTTCCTCGATCGGACGCGAGTGGGTGAGGGTTGTGGCCAGCACCGGCTCAGACGAGCATGCCGCAAGCCAAAATAGAGCGGTCGCGAGGGCCGCAGCCACCAGCACCAGTCGCTGGATCTCACCCTGCTTTCGGAGGATGTGTGATCGGGTCAAGTCAACCGCCGAATTTGAATCGTTTTTCGGTTACCGTGGTCGTGGGCTGCGTCGTCGTGGTCTGAGGGACTGCTCGCATTTCAGGCGTCGGCGCGGGCGGTCCCTTTGGTTTCACGATCACGGGCGGAGGAGTCCGCGAAACGACCGCTGGATCCCCCGTCGTGGCACTACAGGCAGCCGCTGCGGCCGGCGGGTCCGGGCCTCTGAGCACAGGGCGCGAGAAGCGCGTACCGGGCAGACGCTTCGCCACGGGCGATCCCGCACCTGGAAATCCCTCAGCGGGCACGCCCAGCGCCCAGCACGCCTGTGCGACCACAACGCCCCTAAGGGGCTTGACGTACTTGACCGACCACGAGCCACCCGAGCGCTCGCCGAGCCCGAGTGCGACCCAGTGGCCGTGCGGGGAGCGCAGCAACGCAAATCCGACCAACGTCGCCCCGGGTGCGAAAGATTCGACGCGCCAGGTTCGACGCGCAGCTTCCCGCGCCGCCACCAACCTCAAGACTGCACGGTCGTGAAGCGTGCCCGCTTCGTCCGGGCAAAGGGTGCTCGGATGCGTATCGGTAAGCGGTGCACCGGAGAATCGTGCGGCCGGCGCGAGGCGCCCCTGGCCGAGGATCAGCCATCTGGCGTCGGTTACGCCGTTGGTCGGGCTGCCGACGGCCGTGCCAATGCAAACACCCGTGAACTCGACAGTGTCTTTGTCTTCGAGGTGCGACACGGCGAGTGCGCTCTGCCTCGAGGCCACGTAGATGTAGGTACCTTCAGGCACGTCGACTCTGGCAGTAAGGCCCGCCGAGACCCGCGGCGGCTTCGTTGCGAGCCGAGTAGCCCGGTGCCCTTCACTCCACGGGTCGAGCTTTACCGCAACATACGCGACGCCAGCGAGAGCGGCCACAAGCACACCTGCGCAGCTCAAGGCGAGGTCCACGGCGCGCAACCGCCGCCGCCCCACGGTCCCGGCCGCCGCCACAGCTAGCGCCGCCTGGACTGCCGCAGCCACGTAAAACGCGGTCGCCACATCGCCGCTGGCATGAACCTTGTCCAACAGGACCGCGATCGCGCCGAACAGAACCGCGGTGGCCGCGGCGACTCCTGCTCTTCGCAGATCGTCATGGCTGTGCGCCCGCGTGGGCACAGACTGTGGCACGGTTTCAGGGCCCACCGCGACTGGCCCCCATCGCGTCGTACATAACGCCCATTGTCGCAGGTGCCAGAAGATTGCCGAGCAGGGCAATTGTTGGGCAAGTAAGCATAGTCGGCCGCCGTGTATCGGCAGCTTCGGGCTCGACATACCCGAAAAGTAGGTGCACGAGCGATCGCTACCAGAGGCGCGGATCGACAGCCCCTCGGACCAGCTAGGTGCTTGCCGGCAGGTCAGGCGTGCGCGAGGGCGCGCATCTGGCGCACCGGGTGACGCCCCAGACGACTCAGCGTCGCGTAGGACGAAGCGTGACCATGCGTTCGGGGCGCGACGCTGACGGGCACGCGGCCCGTGAGCCGGTCGATCACGCCGCGGCGCAGCGGCACAAGCAGCAGCTCGGTATCCTCGCCGACAAGGACGGTCGCCTGCCCTTCGATCAGGTTGCGCCAAAGAACGTCGTCGGTCCACTCCTCATCGCTGGGAACGAACGCTACATCCGCCGGGTAGCCGAGATCGTCGTCGCTTCGCGACGCCGCCATGAAAAGCTCATCGGTCTTGTCGGTGATCTCGCTCATTGCCGGTTCTCCCAGCCTTGAACGATATCGCGCCACTCGCGCAGCAGCTTGAGTTCGGCGGCGTGCATCGCGTCGTTCACCGAGCCATGCGTGACGATCGGAGACTGCTTCTCCGGGCCGACATACGCGTGCTCGTGGTGCTCGCTCGGACCATGCGCATTGTCGAACGTGCGCGCCGTTCGCCAGCGACCATCGCGCAAGACGAGGAGCACGATCGCGTACTCGACGGGGTGCTCACTCGACCGCTCCACCACGAGCTGAACGTCCGAAGCCAGGAAGCGGCGTCGGGTCCGATCCTTAGTAGGCATGTTCGAGAGCCATCACGTCGCCTGCGACGCAAGCGGCCGGCTGCTGCTACCCGACCCAAAAGCCGCCTCCACGAACGCCGACTCGTGCGCGCTCGGCGAGTAATCCGCGTAGCGCTGGGTTGTCTCGATGTCCCGATGTCCCATCCACTCCTGCAAGGTCCGCATGGGAACGTCGGTGCCAGCCATCGCCGTGCCGAACGTGTGGCGCAGATCGTGGAAGCGATGCGATTGCTCAAGCTGCGCGGCCTTGAGCGCCCGGCGGATGCGCCGCAGGATCGCCGCCTTGTCGAGTGGCCCGGCCGTGTGGGGATCGACGAACACGAGAGCATCTCCACTGCTCTCCCCCGCTGCGCGGCTGAGCCGGTCAAGCTCCCCCGCAACCTCGTCGGCCATCGGAACGCTGCGCGTCGAGCGGCGGGACTTCGGAGTGCCGAACTCGCCCAGCACGTAGTTCTGGCGGACCCTGATCCATCGAAGCGCCACCAGCTCGCCCTGCCGCAGACCGGTCATCGCGGCCGTGAGATACATCGCACGGTCGATCTCGTGATAAGGCCCATCGACTGCGGCATCAGCTGAGCGCTCGCACCTCAAGCGGCTCAAGGAACCTGATCTCGGCGCTCTCGGGCTTGCCGGGCAGCTCGATATGCCGGGCGGCGTTCACGGGCAGCATCCCTTGCGCTCCGCGAACCCGAGCAGCGCCGATAGGTAGCCGATGTAGTTGCGGACCGACTTTGCGCCGACAGGACGCCCATAGCGGCGGTCCCCCTTCGCCTTCGGTCCGGGCCTCTCGCCCTTTTCCATCATCGTCATCAAATCCTGAACGTCCTGGGCCGTGATCCGGCGTAGGTCGCGCTCCGTAAAGAACGGCTCAAGCCAAACGCGCAGGATCGACTCCACAGCCGTCGTCGTCGCCTTCTTGCGACTCTGACGCTCCAGATTCGCGAGGTACCGGCGTCCAAGCTCGGCCATCGTCAGCGCATCGCCGGCGGTCGTCCGGGCGGGCTTCGTCTCCGCGATCAGCCGGCGCAGCTCCGCCTCAGCCTGGCTGTGTGTCAGGCCATCCCGCGAGCCCTCGACGCGCATCAGGCCGATACGACGCTTGACCTGCCGGCCACCGCCTGCACGCCAGTGCGCATACCAGACGCCTCCACGCGCGTAGAGCGAGCCAGCTCCGTAAGGCCGTCGGGTCATCTTCCTCGCGGTTGCCATCACTTCTCGTCTCCCTGATCGCGCGCCACCATCGGCCGCCCAAGGTAGCGGGCGCTGCGGCTGCTTCAACGCGATAGTCGTCTCGTTAGTCAGGACGCCTCACCTGCTCTGCTGTCGATCGACAAGCAGCGAGCGCGCTGTACGCGAGGCTGCACCTCGTGTACGCCCACGGCCCCCGCATCCGCGCTCGCCACCATTCCTCCAGATCGTCCGCGCTGAACCGCACGTAGCGCCCGAGCCGCACATGCGGAATCCGGTTCGCTCGTGCCTCAGCGAGTACCCACGACGCCGGTACCGACAGCAACCGCCCAGCGTCCGTCGCATCAAGAAGCGTCCTCGCCGCCGTCGACGCGAGCGTCAGCGACTCCGCCAGCGAGATCGACGCCGCCGAGAACTCACGCCGTCGCAGCTAGGTGACGTGCCCGGTGTGCGTGCGGGCGCCAGCGAGCTGCGACCGATGCCATCTTGGTACCTCGTGATCCTGCCCCCACGATCCCAGCGTGTCGAATCAATCCGCGGCGGTCGCGCGCTCGCCTAGTCTTCGGTTGGCTCGGGGGTCTCGACGAGTGAGCGCCGGCGATGACGCAGAGCGTCACGTTCTCAAGCGGTGGAAGGGGCCCCTCCGTCTAGCCTCACGCGTCGTCTCCCATTCGGCGCGCTCGTTCTTCGCGTCATCGGTTTCCAATGCACTTCGGAAGTACTGGGATGGCAGCATCACCCCGACGCCGTAGCGGCTGACAACGCCGTCGTTTGGTTCGTGGTCGGAGAAGTGCGCGGTGAAGATGCCGCAGAACAACGCGAGCGTTGAGATCGGGCTGAGCGCGATCATGGAGCCATCGAGGCGTCTTGGCCTCTCGGTGTTCCCGATGCGCAGTGGATCATCCGTCGCGAAGTTCAGCAGCGAGAGGCAGGGCGAGCCGCTGAAGCCCCCATAAGATCGACAGTCGACGAGGTCTCCTTTGTACTCGTAGCCAGGCTGTCGGATCGGGACTTCCTGCGTGCCGAGTATCTCCCCTCGGGCGGCGCGAAGACGCCGAGGTAGATGATCTCGGCCCCTAGCGGGACCACGGTTGCTTCGGGTATGAAGTCGGTGAAGCTCGACGACTGAAAGCGCGGGAGGCGCTCGGTTGGTAGAGGCGCGATGGCGAGATCGACACCCGGCAACGGCTGACGCCAGTCGTCGCATTCGACGGGAGGAAACAGACGGCGCCCTTCAGCCAGAGGGTCCGGAACCTCGATCTCGATCAGTATTTCCCCGGCAGCCGCGACCACATGGTGCGCCGTGACGACGTAGGACCAACCGTTTGCCGGGTTCGCCTCGCTCGGCACCGAGATGATCGAGCCGGTTCCCACGAACACTCCCGCACTGGAGATCCGCACGACCGAGTTCAGCGTGCGTGTATCTAGCGGCATCGTCGAGGCCGACAGTAGATCCCGAGTCCAACCCCGGGGATCGTAAACGTGAGTTCCACTGCTCTGAGCGTAGCTCCCCGATTGCGGGACACGGCGGCCTCTCCCAGCGATCGGAGGAGCGGATAGGTCTTCTCGGGGCTCGCACCGTACCGGTCTAGGGCCCGCCTCGACGGCCCGAGATCAAATGGAGGACGATGCCGAGTAACCGGGCGATACCCCGGCGCCTACTCGATCCCGTCGTCTACCGGCTCATCAGGCGAAGGCATGACCGCGGTCGTTCCCGGCGGCGCTGACGGCGAGGGTGCGGGCAGTTTGTAGTTGAGCGATGGGAGCTTGGCGCTGCTGAGATCTGGCGCTGGGTAGACACACATCAACTGATCGCCAAGGAGATCTCCGTTCTCGTTGCGGCGCAGGTTTCCGGTCGAGGTCGAGAGGACGAAGCTAGGCGGGCCGTCTAGTTGGCCGAGACCGTGGGGCATCGCCTCAAGCCCGATGAGGCCTGCGTACTTGGCGTCGACGGCGGCCAATATGACGCGAAGGTGCTTCGTTGCCTGGTTGTTCGGGTGGACAAGATCAATCCAGTACGCGTCGCTGACGTCGCGATACACAAACTCGCGCCAGCGCGCTGGAAGGTAGTAGCCGACGACCGTGAGCCCTCGAAGGCTTCGCCGCATGTGTTCGATGGAGCGCTCGCTAAAGACGACCGTTCCGGCGCGATCTCTGGTGGGACGCCCGCACCGGATCGGGTCGGAGAAGACGAGCTGGAAAGAGGGGCCCGAAGTCGGTTCTCGCAAAGGCCACGACATGATGCCGATACCACGCGGGCGTCCGGCTGCATCCCGTCCCGACCGGATGCCCTCGCCTGAGAACTGCAGGAAGCCGTCGAGGTGATGCGAGATCTTGAGCCTCTTGCGCTCGTCGTCAAGGACAGCCAGTTCAAGTCCGTCCGCCAAGGAGATCAGGCTCTCGGCATGCGCGTAGTTGACCGTGTAGATACCCGCCAAGGCACGATGTGCGGGGTGGTACGGGGCAGTCACGTAGTAGGAACCATCGCCGCCGAAGACGACTCGACAAAGATCAACGCGTGTGCTTCCGCTCTCATAGGCAAGTGTGTAGCTGGCGCTGCGTGGCACGCCGCCCTAGGGTACCGCTAAAGCCGTCACACCAGGTCGCCAGAGACAAACTGCTCGGCCGCAGCGTCGGCGGGGCGAGAACCCATCCAGGGTGAGACTCTCGTCAGTGGCGCGCGGTGCCAGCTGATCGCGGTGGCGTATGCAGCGTAGATCTGGCCCCACAACGCGTTGTCTGTCATCTTAGAGAAAGATGGGGAAGCGGCTGCTGCGTATCAATCCGGGCAACCTCCCAGAGTCCGAGGAGCTCCGTCGTATCACCGACGAAGTAGGCCGCGTTCAGGCACGGGCGAGCCGAGAGCGCGCAGGCGCAGTAGCACCCGGGCGCCAGTTGCGCGCCCTCCGCGAGATTCTGGCAAAACTCCAGAGCGCTATCGAGGCAGTGATGGCCGCAGCACGATCTCGTCAAGGAAACATGCTGTCAGCCAGGAACTCATTTGAACTAGCTATCGCCATTAGGCGGTACGCAGGCCTCGCCCATCTTTGGCTCACGCTTACCGCGGACATGCAGAACCTACCGGACCGAGCTCCGCCGCACCGGCCAGTATCGGCGCTTCGATCTCACCAGGAACGGGTCACCATCGTTAACACCGTCGGCCGGTACGACCATGTCGCGAAAGATTCTCTTCGGAACCTAGCCGAGCTTCGAGTTTCGCGCGAGGCAAACCTCCGCGTGGATCAACTCAACATAGAATTGTTCCTCGAGTGGGTGGGTATCGCCCTTGCTGCGACGGATATGAATTCCCGGTTCCCGCCGGCGCCGTTGAATGACTTTCTGCGGGAGCTCACCGCTATTCGAGTCCGGGCCGACCTATCGCAGCAGTCGCAAAGTCTTCAGGCTAGGTATTGGCAGGTGCGCGCGGCCGTCGAGCAGCGGAGCGACGATGACGAGGTAGCGGCGCGCTCCATTCGCGAATGGACCCGGCTCATGCCCGATGACGTGGATGCGCAACTGCAACTGCGCTTGGAATTGATTCAGCTCGCGTCCTCAGATGCGGAGAGGTTGGAGCACATGACGGCGCTGAGAAGAATCGCTGAACGCCCGGGGATGGGTGCGCTTTTTTCGCGGGAGCGGCTTGGCCGACTCTCTGGGCTCCGCGACGTGTTCTGGGCAATCCCGGCGCGCGTCGATGAGTCGTCGCCTTACGCCGTCGCGATCATCGAGGAGGCGTTCGCGGCGTATGGAGTCTGGCTTTACGGAACGCCCGTAGAACTCTATCCCCACACGATTTCGATCTTGACGGCGTGGAGAGGAAGAGGGCACCTCTCATTTATGCTTGATGGGACTCGACGCGTGCGAGCAGTGGAGATTCCGGACGCTCTCCTCCCTACATTTGCCGGCGATGCTGAGCGCCTCAAGCCATTGGCGCAGGTCATGCGGCCGATGGAAGAGTTTCTCGATGCGGCCGTTGCCCCGCTGCTGGACGACGCCGAGCTTGCGGGAGAGACGCGCCTCGTTGCCGGCGGCGGAGCATCGCTTCTCCCATTGCTTGCGACCACGGTCAACGAACAGCCGCTGGGAGCACGAGGCACAGTCGCATACGCCCATCCGAATCCATCGGTCGTCGCGGCACCGCCCAGTACGACTCCTTTCGATCTGTTGGTTACGGATCGCAGCTTCGGAGCCGACTCACGCGTTGTCGTTGAGTCATGGGAGGCGTCGTCGGAGACGACCGAGACGAAGATCGAGTTTGATAGTTCTGCGACAGCTGGAGTCTTGGCCGCGGAGTCGCTACGAGCTGCCCTCGAAACATCTCGGCGGGCGCTGGTGTTCTGCCACGTCGAGAATCCCATGTTTCATGCCGCCCAGGGCGGCATCTTTCTCGGGGGCGATCAGTTCTTGAGTCCTGAGGCGATCGCTGGTCTGTCGCTACGAGGATTGGAGGAACTGGTCGTAATTGGATGCGGGTCGGGGCGAGACAATTTCTTTATTGGCGGTGTTTCGGTCGCACATGCGGCCGCGGTCGCGGGTGCTAGAGACATCCTGTACACCCTTTGGACGATCAGCCACGAGCATGGGGCCAGGTTTGCGGTCGCGCTCATTGATGCTCGGGGGAAAGGTGTGAACCTCGCCGGCTTCCTCGCCAGCAAGTACGCCGAGGATCACACTCTCGCGAGCGTATACGCGATGCTCCGCCCGTAGCGCGAACCGCCGCACACACCCAATTTGGGGTGTGCCCACACGACCGCGTGGTGAGGAAGGCGTCGCCTATCGTCCACGCCCTCCTCGTGGGCGGTTTCGTGGGCGGGGCCCGCCCGAAATCGCCTCATGGCGGAGTAGGCGCGCTCCACGCCGGCACGCGCCGAAATCCCAATCCCAGAGCCAGTCCCTGCGCCCTGGCCCTCCCCCGCCCCCTCTCGCAACCAACCACAACTCAATCGGGGAGAAAGAGCCTGCACCTAGGATCGCCCGGCTTCTAGCCGTCTACTCGCGTCCAACGAAGATGGACTCCCGCCGCGAACACCTCGATGCCACTGGCCGCGTTCCGTGCGCTCCGGGGATTGCTACCAAATTGCTACCAAGCTGGCCCCACCGGGCCGGATAATCCCGGCCCCAGAGCCAAATCCAACGATGGGCGATACTGGGCTCGAACCAGTGACCTCCGCCTTGTCGAGGCGACAACCCAACGCCGACGCGCGTAGTTTCGGGGCGATTCGACCGCCCAAATCCGGCTTAGATACACACGATCCGGGCCATTTGGTACCCAACGCGGTACCCACGACGATCACGGTACCCACGTGGTACCCACACCTTGTACGATGGTGGCATGGACACCACACCAAAGATCAACGTCATCATCCGCGAGCACAACGGCCAACCGTTCTACGAGGCGAAGTTCCGCCACAACGGCCGGCAGGTCAAGCGCCGTATCGGGCCGGCATGGCTTGACCACGACGCCGACACGGGCGGTTGGCGCCCGCGTCGTGGACGTGTGCCGAGCGGTGCCTACGACGAACGCGCCGCGATCGTGGCCGCCGACAAGTTGGTGGCCGCATACGTGACCGATGCCGCCGACCTCGAGCGCGTGGAACGGGAGCGCCGAACGCGCGGCGTGACGTTCCGCGAAGTCGCACGGGCATACCTTCGTTGGCTGGCCGACGTAGCCGGCGCCAAGCCGGCCACCCTACGCGACCACGGCTACGTGCTCGGTGAGCCGGGCATCCGATACAAGCACGGCACCGGGACCACGGCCGGTCACGTCATGGCTGCGTTGGGCGATCGACCCGCAACGAAGATCACGACCCGCGAAATCGAGGCCGTGTTGACGACAGTCAGCGGCACGGGCGCATCGGCAAGCACAGTGAACAAGTATCGCAAGGTCATGTGCTCGGTGTTCAGCTACGGATGCAAACCAGCCACGTTCGCGCTCCCGGCGAACCCTGCCGAATCGGCCGACAGGCGCCGCGAGCCACACCCGTCCGCACTTGTGTTCTATTCGCCCGCTGAGGTCGAGGCCGTCGCTCGCGCGCTCGCCGCTGGACGCCACCGTGACCCGTCCCGGCCAGCCGTCAACGACGCCGAGCGCATCGCACGGGAAGCCGAGGACAACCAGGACGCCGAGATGGTCCGCGTCGCTGCCTATGCCGGGTTGAGGCGCGGAGAGCTCGTCGCGTTGCGGTGGCGTGACGTTGACTTTGCCGGGTCCGCGTTGACGATCGCGCGGGCGATGAGCGCGGGCGTCGAATCAACCACGAAGTCAGGCCGCGTCCGTCGTGTGCCGCTGGCCGATCAGGCTGCCGCCGCGTTGGATCGCATAAGCCGGCGCGATGAGTTCACGTCACCCGACGATTTTGTGTTCTGCAACGCCTTCGGACGGCCGCTCGACGGGTCCGCGCTACGACGACGCTACCGACGTGCGCAGGTCGCGGCCGGTGTGCGGCCGCTCCGCTTCCATGACCTACGCCATACGTTCGGATCGTTGCTGGCGATGCGCGGGGTCGATGTCGTCACGATCCAGAAGGCGATGGGCCACAGCGCACTTGCCACGACGAGCCGCTACCTGCACGCCCGGCCGGCGTCCGAGCAGGCGCAGGTGTTCACGGCCGCGTTCACGGCCGACGTGCCCGACGCCGAAACCGTCGCGGCCTAATCCCCGTCTTTGGTCAACACCGCTTCTACCTGCTGACGGATGTAGCGCCGACGCCTGCCGACCTTGACGGACGGCAGATCGCCACGCCGCGCCAGGTCTTCGACCGTCGAAACCGGCATGTGTAGAAGCTCGGCGACCTCGCGCCCGGTCATCACGTCACCGGCTGTGAGCTTCGGCTCGGTCGT
>DATJMM010000005.1:0-34884 GCA_035508735.1 Solirubrobacteraceae bacterium
CCCCCACCCCGGCGGCGCGCCCGCCGCTGGTCGTTCCGGCTCAGCCCTCCGGGCTTCGCCTCCACGACCAGCGGCACCCGAGACCCATGTCCCGACTCACCAGCGACCCATCACCAGGGACACATCTCCTGAACCCACACACCCGCGTCGGCTCTGCAAAGGCCCCGCAAATAAATGCGCCGTTTCCATTTGGGCGGGATGCTTACGAAAAGTAACGGTGTCCGGCATGGCCTCCCGGGTCGAGCAGGCCCGCGGCTTTCACACCGGCCTCATCCTCGCCCCCCAAGTCGCCGCCGGCATGGGCGAGGAGCAAGAAGCCGAACGGATCCTCGGCAGCGTCGAGACGATCATCTGCCACCCGCCTGAACACCCCCGAGCAGATCATCACACAGCGGCTGCGTTCCTACCTTGCGCGGAAAGCAGGTGCTCGCCCCGTAGTCAGTGAGGTGCCTGAGTTGGACGAGCTGAGAGCGTGGATGGCGGCGAAACGAGCGCATCTGCTTCGCCGGGTGCAAGCGGGCGTGTCGCGATCCGAGGCTCGCGCGCCTGTTGGTCGTCCGCACCAGCGGTCTCGCCGGCTTCCGTCGTCGTACTTGCTATGCAGTGCAATGCGGTAGCGACGGGGGGCGTGACGATTGGAGTGGCACCCGTGCGCAGAGTGGTCAAGTCGCGGCGACCCTCGGTACGAATCGCTGGATCGCCTCGTATGCGTGGTCCTGGAGCTCAGGGTCGCGGAAGTCGGGAACGATCTCGGCTTGGTCGATGACCGGTCCGGTGATCGTCTTGGCGGCGCTTGCGTAGAAGACGCCGCTCTGCAGTGACGGGTCCGTGACGCCTTTGACGAATCGCTCAGCGCCAACGTCCAGCTTATGTCCGATGCGAAGGGCAGGCAGGAGGTACGGGAGCACGATCCGGCTGGCGATGATCCGCACCGGCGCGGGCTGGTCGCGCAGCACGTCGGTCCCCGCGGTGTTTCCCGGCGACATCGTGATGAACCTGATCTCTGGGTGCATGCGGGCCATCGCGCCCATCCACAGCGCGCCGAGGTACTTGATCTGGCTGTAGGAGAGCATCATGTCAAACTTGCCGCCTCGGAAGAACGAGCCGTCGATCAGCGACGCGAACTCCTCTGAGCTGTGATCGGTGAACGTTGGTCGGGCGATCCGCAGCTTCGGGATTCCGCGCGCCCCCTCGCTGCCTGCGAGGACCGCGACGTCGGTGAGCAGCCCGGCTGCCAGCAGAGTCTCGAGTAGAACCACGTGACCGAGCAGGTTCTGGGCGAATAGCTCAGTCACCCCGTCCTGCGTCAACAATGCTGGCGTGGGGCCGCCGATGCCGCCGGCGATCATTGCGAGCGCGTTCAACGGAGCGGCGATCGCGGCCACCGCAGCACGTACCGACGCAAGGTCGTCCAGGTCGATGATCACTACCTCGAAGATCTTGCGCCCGCTGACCTTCTCCAGGTCCTCCTTTGCGCGCTCCGCCTTCTCCGGATTGCGGCAGCCGAGGTAGACCCGCTCGAAATCATCGCGCAGCGCCAGCTGCCTCGCCGTCTCCTTACCGAGGCCGGTATTGGCGCCCGTGATGAGGATTGTCTTTCCTACGGTGGTTTGCATTTCAGTGTTCGGCTCCTTAGGTACAGACATGGTCATTGGTGATCGCGGCATCTCCTTCCCCTCTCAGACGGCGAGACGGCCGCCGTCGACGGGGATGATCGCGCCGTTGATGTAGCCGGCCGACGGGGTCGCGAGGAACGTGATGACGTCGGACAGCTCGTGCACGTCAGCGATCCGGCCGAGCGGAATCGTCTTGGCGAACTCTTCGGCCATCGCCAACCTCGGCTCCAATGACGGGGTCAACGTCGGACCGGGAGCGACCGCGTTGACGCGGACGTTCTGCGGCCCGAATTCGGCCGCCCAAGCCTTGGTGAGCAGCTCGATCGCCGCACGCGACGCGCCGTAGGCACCCAAGCCTGGCTGGCCGTAGCTCGCGACCATCGTTGAGACGTTGATGATCGACCCACCGCCGCGGGCGGCGATCTTCGGGGCGAGCGCGGCGACGAGGAAGAACGGCGCCTTGACGTTGATCTGGAACAGCCCGTCGAACGCCGCCTCGTCGGTGTCAACCGTCGGCCCCATCGCCGCAAAGCCTGCACAGTTGACGAGAACATCGATCTCGGCTGCTGCGTCGGTAACGAGGGCTACCTCGGACATCTCCGAGAAATCAGCGGCGATGAACTGCGCATCGTGCCCACCCGCCCGGATCTTCTCCACGGTGCTCGCGCCTCGGGTCTCATCGCGGCCGGTGATGATCACCGACGCTCCCTTCTCGGCCATCGACAGCGCGACGGCGGAACCCATCCCGGATGTGCCGCCGGTGATAAGGGCGGTCTTGCCTTGAAGTGACATATATCGCGTTCTCCCTTTGAGTGGTGGTCGCGACCCTCGAAATGGATCGTGCGTTCCACTCTAACACAGACTGGATAGCACGTTCCATTCCGTTGGTAGAATCTGCGGTATGACTACGACTAGCCCCTCCTCTCGTCCGTTGACGCGCAAGGGCCAGGAGACCCGTCAGCGCATCGTCGACGCGGCGGCCGAGCTGATCTTCCGCCAGGGCGTCGCCCACACGACGATCGAGGACGTACGCGCGGCAGCGGACGTCTCAAGCTCGCAGCTCTACCACTACTTCGAGGACAAGACAGCCTTGGTCTGGGCCGTCGTCGACCACCAGTCCGACACAATGGTCGGCGGGCAGGAGATGTTCGATTTCAGCACCCTGGAGGGCCTCCGAGCCTGGCGCGACTTCGTGATCGCGGGCCAGCGCGAGCATCACTGCAGCGGCGGCTGCCCGATCGGCTCTCTCGGAGGCCAGCTAGCCGAGACCGATCCCGACGCAAGAGCCCACGTCGCCGAGGGCTTCAAACGATGGGAAGCCACCATCCAGAGCGGCCTACGAGAGATGCACGCACGAGGCGAGCTCGCGGCCGACACCGATCCCGACACCGTCGCCCTCGCGCTGCTCGCCGCCCTGCAGGGCGGCCTGCTCCTCACTCAGGTCAAACGCGACACCAAGCCGCTAGAGGCCGCGCTCGACGCAATGATCGAACTGGTCGCCCGACTCAGCGGCGAGAGCTAGCACGAAGATAACGTGGGACCGCTGTGGCGTCTCACCGACCGAGCCACGCGGTCGGCCTGGTCGTCCAGCAAGAGCGCGTATCTAGAGATTGCCCGCGTCCGCTTTGTTGACCAGACTCGTCGGCAGGCACCGAGGCCATCGGCCCGCTTTTGCGCGGAAAGCAGGCGTGCCGTGCGTGGTAAGCGAGACGCCTGGACGGGGCGCATGCCCAGCGTGGAGTGAGCGCGTTCGCCTACACCTACTGGGTCGGGCTGTGTGGCCCCGGCCATCGATCTGCACTATGACCTCGACCCTGTGCGCCATCCCGAGATGCCGTTCCATTGGCACCCGCCGGCGATGACTGTGGCGCGGCGGCCGTGCGGCCCGGCGACTCCCGGGCGCGCGATGCAGGCGGCCCTCCAGCTGGCGGCGGACATCGAGCGGCTACAAGCTCAAGGACTCCACGCAGCCGTCGATATAGTGGATAGTCTGGACCTGGCGGATTACGTTCCTTAGCGTGGTACGCTGAGAGCGAGCGATCATGAGCGATCTCGACAGCCGATATCTCACCGTCCCGCAGGTGGCCGCCGAGCTGCAGATGGATGTCTCCGCCGTGTACAAGATGTGCAAGTCTCAGCAGCTGCCGTCGGTTCGCTTCGGCAAGTCGGTGCGCATTCCGCGCTTGGCCTACGAGCGCTACCTCCAGCGCCTCGAGGGAGGACGCCCAGAGCTCCTAGAGCTAGAGTCGCGCGACTCCCAGGACCGGCTGGAGGACTTTCCCGACGCCACCGGGCACGACCCCGACACGTGGATCGACGGATGGCGATCCGGAAGCATCCCCGACACACCGGAGAACACCCGCCTTGCGATCCATGCCCTCGGCCTGCGAGAGGCAACGCGTCAGCGAGCGACGCAAACCGCTGCGCTGCCCTGACCGTCTCCGTCCAGTGGTCGTGCCACTACCCGCTCGACGCCAGCAGGAACCCGATGCGCTCGACGAGATGATCGCCGAGTTCACCGCGGCCAACCCGGACTTTCCGCAGCTGCTGCTCGCAGCCGAACGGCGGCGCGCTCTCCTACGCACGCTTGCCGAGCAGCGCCGGCGCCGCGAGCTATCGCAAACCCTCGTAGCGGCTGCGATGCGCACCTCCCAACCCACCCTCGCCCGCCTGGAGACCACGGCCGCGGACGCCAAGCTCTCAACCGTCGAGCGCTTCGCCGGCGCCCTCGGCTACGCCATCGAGTACCACCTGGTGCCCGCCCGCAAGTCACAGCGACGACAAGGCATCGTCGTCGAGCGCTGATGTAGGGCCGACCATGCCCCGAAACGTGTCCCGAGCGGAGCGACGATGGCTTGGCTGCGTCGGCTTCCTTCATCCGGTGAAGTGGGCTACCCATGTCCCGAAACGTGTCCCGAACTGCGCAAATCTGAGGTGATTTCGGGACACTTTATCGGTTCAGATATGGCTCTACAGAGCCAAAAGCAGGGCGCATGAGACGACTGGTAATGAAGGGGTCCGGGGTTCGAGTCCCCGCGTCGGCTCTCCCCGCCTCCGTCGCCGATACCACATCAGCGATCGTCGAGATTGACGGCGAAGACGTGGCGGCCGGGCGCATGTGGTCGCATCGTCGGGGCGCGGCCGCGCCCGCGACCTTTGAGTACGAGCTGGGCTACCCGGTCGACTCCCGTGCCTGCCAACTAGATCCGGCGTTGCCATTGTTTAGTGGCCAGCAGCAGACGTCGACCGGTCGGTCATCAACGGCGACCTCTACCGGTACCAGCAGGTCTGGAGCAACCCAGGCCGGCGCCTGTGAGCAACGCACCGGCGCGCCGGCTAGGACTCCCGATAGGTCGGCGGCGCGGACAGCGGGCGGTCGCCGATCCAGTAGCGCGGGCCTGGGCCGAGGCGCCGTGCGCGGTCGTCGGGGTTGGCGAGCTTGCAGCGATCCAGCGACAGGCAGCCGCAGCCGATGCACTCCGTCAGCCCCGCCTTCAGCCGCTCGAGCTCGGCGATGCGCTCGTCGATGCGCGCGCTCCAGCCGCTCGACAGGCGCGCCCAGTCGGCGCGTCTGGGAGCGCGATCGGGCGGGAGCTTGGCGAGCTCCGCGCCGATCTGCTCGAGCGACAGCCCCACCCTCTGCGCGAACACGATGAACGCGATCCGGCGCAGCACCGGTCGCGCGAAGCGCCGGTGCCCGGAGCCCGCTCGTTCGCAGGCGATCAGGCCGCGCTGCTCGTAGAAGCGAAGCGCCGACGCCGCCACGCCGCTGCGCTTCGCCACCTCTCCGATCGTCAGTGCGTCCATCCCCGCTACATGAAAGCGGCAGCGGCCCTTGACTTCAAGTGCGCTTGAGCTTGTAGCGTGGATGCGACGAGGCCTCGCAACCGACGCGAGGCGTCGCGAAACGACACATCGAGGAGACGATCATGACGACGATCAAGACGAAGACGGCCAGCGAGCGGATCACCGAGGAGGTGTGCTCCTGGCCGGGCGTGGCGGCGGCGTACGGCCGGCGCGGCGAGTTCGCGTTCAAGGTTGGCCACCGCGAGATCGGCCACCTGCACGGCGACCACGCCGCGCACTACTTCTTCCCGGAGCAGGAGTGGGCGCGCCTGAAAGAGCAGGGCCGCATCGCCGCGCACCCGGTGTTTCCCGACAAGCGCGGGCCGGCGGCGCGAGCGATCGGCGACGACGCCGACGTGGCGGACGTGATCGAGTTGATGCGCCTGAACTACGAGCGGATTCTCGCGCCCTGACGGCACCGCGGCGGGCGGTGACTGAGACGGCTGGGGACGGCCCGCAGCGCCCCCTTGCTACGCCGCGGCGGAGACGTGGGCGAGCTGCGAGTTGCCGCTCGCCTGGGCGCCCGCCGGCGACGGCGCCGCGTCGCGCCGCGCGCCGCCCCGCTCGGGCCGCGTGGCGAGGAAGGCCTCGACCACGCGCGGGTCGAAGTGACTGCCGGACTCGCTTTCGATCTGGGCGAGCGCCTCGGCGACGGTCCAGGCGCGCTTGTACGGGCGGTCGTGGGTGAGCGCGTCGAACACGTCGGCGACTGCCACGATGCGCCCCACCAGCGGGATCCGCTCGCCGGCGATGCCGTTGGGATAGCCCTCGCCGTCCCAGCGCTCGTGGTGCGTTTCGGCGATCACGGTGGCCATTTCCAGCATCGGCGAGCCGCTGCCGCCGAGCAGTTTGGCGCCGAGCGCAGTGTGCGTCTTCATGATTTCGTTCTCTTCGAGCGAGAGCTTGTCGGGCTTCAGCAGGATGCGGTCCGGCACGCCGATCTTGCCCACGTCGTGCAGGGGCGCGGCCATCCGCAGCAGCGCGAGCTCCTGCTCTGCGAGACCCAATCTAATCCCTATCTCCTCCGCCATCCTGCCCACCCGTTCGGTGTGTTCGTAGGTGTCGTCGTCGCGGTACTCGGCCGCGAGCGCGAGGCTGTGCAGCGTGTGCGTGCGCGCCCCCTCGAGCTCGCGCGTGCGCTCCGCCACCTCGGCCTCGAGCAACTCGGCGTGGTCCGCGAGCCGCTCCTCCGCATCGTGCAGCGCGGTCACGTCGCGCGCCACCGCGTGGATCAGGCCGTCCTCGGGCTGCGCGTGCCCGCTCCATTCCAGCCAGCGGTAGCTTCCGTCAGCCGCCAGGTAGCGGTTGCGAAAGCCGCGCACGTCGCGCTCGCCGCCCGCCAGCGCGGCGTTCTCCGCGACCGTCGCCTCGCGGTCCTCGGGGTGCACGAACTCCAGGAACGGCTTCGCGCAGAGCGTCTTGGCGTCGTAGCCGAGGGTGCGCTCCCAGGCGGGGTTCACACGTGTGAAGCGTCCCTGCATGTCGGCCGTCGCCAGCAGGTCCAGCGAGCCGTTGAAGTAGCAGTCGAGCTCCGTTTCGATGCGGCGGTTGCGGTCCACGCAGGCGCAGGCCACGAGCGCGAAGGCGGCCAGGCTCACGCCCCAGCTGACGAGGCCCTCGGCGGTCAGGCCGTAGTGCGCGTCCCAGCAGCCCACCAGCGCCACCGCCAGCGCGATCGACGTGCTGGCCACCGGCAGGTGGCGCCTGCGTGAGGAGGTCTTGTGAGAGCTGTACGTTTGCATGCTCATGCAAATGGATCGTGTCGTCGGTGCCGCTCGAACTCCATTTCGTACAACTGTGGACGAAATGACAGGTGCCCCGGAGAACGCTGCGTGAGCCCTCCGGCGTCGTCCTCCTCCCGCACCTCTCCCGCCGCCGCGAAAGCCGGCCGGCGAGCGCGCTCGCGCCCCGCCGACGGCTACTTCGCCGCGCACGCCGCGATCCGCCAGGTGCACCGCGAGCGCGTGCTCGCGCTGGCGGGGCCGCGCGCGCTCTTGATGCAGGCCGCGCACCCGCTGGCTGTGGTCGGCCTGCTGTCGCACTCGGGCGCGCTGGAGGAGCCCTACGAGCGGCTGGCGCGCACCGCGCAGGCGATGAGCGCCATCACCTTCGGCTCGCGCGCGCAGGCCGACCGCACCGCGCGCAGGATCCGCGCGATGCACCGGCGCGTGCGCGGCACGCTGCCTGCCGCGGTGGGGCGCTACCCCGCCGGCACGCCCTACCGCGCAGACGATCCGAGGCTGCTGCTGTGGGTGCTGTTCACGCTCGTCGACTCCGCGCTGGTGGTGCACCGCGCCTATGTCGGCGGCCTCCCGCGCGAGCGCGAAGCGGAGCTGTGGCAGGACTACCGCGTGCTCGGGCGCCTGTTCGGCCTGGCCGACGCGCACATGCCGGCGGACCTCGACGAGCTCCACGCCTACCGCCGGCGCATGCTGGAGGGCGATGAGCTGCACGTCACCGAGTGGGCGCGCAGGCGCGCGCGCCAGATCGTGCTGCAGCCGCCGGTGCCGGCGCTGGCGCGTCCCGCGCTGGAGACCGCCAACTTCATCACGATCGCGCTGCTGCCGCCGGAGATCCGCCGGCAGTACCGCTTCTCGCCGCTGCCCCCCGCGGTCATGCGCGAGCAGCTGGTCGGCGCCGGCGCCAGCTACTTCCGCCACCTGGTGCTGCCGCTGGTGCCCGCGCGCCTGCGCTACGCCTCGCCGCGAGCGCCCGCCGCATAGGCCCCGCACACCCGTCGCATAGGCCCCGCACAGAAACAATTAAGCCTGCTTTGAGTCAACCCGTAGGGTGGCTTCAGAGACCGCGGGCATCCTGTGCAGCGATGACCCTCATCCTCCTCCCTCTCCTCTGGCTGGCCGTCACGGCCCTGGTCGTAACGGCCTGCCAGATGGCCGCGCGCGCCGACCGTGGCGCGCGCGGCCTGCGTCAGGGCCTCAGGCGCGGCAGCGCCGGCTGACCGGCACTTCCAGCGGCGCGCCCGGCACGGGCGGCGGGTCGATCTTGCACCAGGTGAGCTCGCCGCTGCGTTGCTCGAGCACGCCCACGAACGGGTAGGAGATCCCCGCGCTGCGCACCGTGCAGCGCATTTCGCGGCGGCCGTCTCGCGGGCGCCGGGGAGCTGTGCAGCGCACGCTCTGCAGCGGCCCGGTGAGCGCGCCGCGGCGGATGCGCGCGCGCACGTCCGCGGCGATCGCGCCCGCCAGCGCCGCCCGCGCGCCCTCGCCGGCGCCTGCGCGTGCGCTGTGCGGCGCCTCGTCCTCGCTGACCGCCACGCGCCCCACGCGGTTGGCTTCCGTCTCGGCGCGCGCTTCGGAGGCGGATTCGGAGGAGCCGCCGCCGCCGCGCACCGCGAGCACCACAGCGACGACCAGCGCCGCGTAGAAGGCGATCGTCAGCAGCCAGCGCAGCCACAGCGGCAGGGAGCGCAGCGCGCGCAGCAGGTCCCGTGGCGAGCTCACGGCCGGCGATCATCCCAGCTGCGCGCACGCCGCGAGCCGGGCGCGGGCGACGCCTGCGGATCGGAGATGATGGCGCGGTGGCGCTGGAGCGGACCTCGAGGCGAGCCTCCGGGCGGCCCGCCGCGGGCGCGCCGCGGGCGGGGGCGCCGGAGCCGCCTTCGCACGGCCAGCTGCGGCTGTTCGCGCGGCGCATCGTGCTGCTCGCGGCGGTGGCGGCGTTCCTGCTGGTGCTGGGCGCCGCCGGCCTCGCGCTGAGCGAAGGCGTGAGCCTGTGGTACGCGTTTCGCTGGGCGCTCGACACGGCGGCCACGGTGGGGGGCTTCGCGCAGCCGCGCACGGTGGCGGGCCAGGTGGTGGAGGTCGCGCTGGTGGTGCTGGGCGTGGGTACGCTGTTCTACGCCCTGGCCACGATCACGGAGTTCTTCGTGGCGGGCCACCTGGGGGAGCTGCTGGCGGCACGGCGCATGCAGAGCACGATCGACTCGCTCACCGACCACCACATCATCTGCGGCTTCGGTCGCGTGGGCCGCCAGGTGGCGCGCGACCTGCGCGCCGCGCAGGCGCGCTGCGTGGTGGTCGACGCCAGCGCGGACGGACGCGAGGCGGCGCTGGCGCACGAGCTGCCGTTCATCGGCGGCGACGCCGCCGACGACGCCGTGCTGATCCAGGCGGGGATCGAGCGCGCGCGCTCGATCCTGGCCTGCGCGGACTCCGACGCCGACAACGTGTTCATCACGCTGTCCGCGCGCGGCCTGCGCGCGGACGTGCCGATCGTGGCGCGCGCCGCGGTGGAGGACACCGAGCGCAAGCTGCTGCGCGCCGGCGCCGACCGCGTGATCTCCCCCTACAAGGCCAGCGGCACGGTGATGGCGAGGCTGGCGCTGCACCCGCAGCTGAGCGGCGTGGTGGATGTGGATGCGGAATACCGCATGGAGGAGATCCGCGTGGCCGACGGCTGCGCGGGCGCGGGGCAGACCGTCGGCGACGTGCAGGGCGGCTCGATCGTGGTCGGCTTGAGGCGCGGCCGCGAGTTCGCGCCGCAGCCGCCGGCGGAGACGCAGCTGCGAGGCGGCGACGTGATCGTGGCGATGGGAACGCCGGCCGCGCTGGAGCGCCTGGAGGCGCTGTTCGCCGCCGCGCCGCGGCGGCGCTGAGCGGCGAACGCCGCCGCATGCGCCCGGCGCCGCCGCGCATGCCGGGTACGCCGGCGCGCGCCATCCCCACGCGCGCCTATCGTGCCGGGCTGATGTCGACCGCCACCTTCACGGCTTCGCTGCACAACGCGGAGGCGGTGCTGCGCTTCCCCTACGACGAGCGCCTGCGCCTGCTGCTGCGCACGATCCCCGGTCGCCGCTGGGACCCGCAGGAGCGCGCCTGGTGCGTGCCGCTGGCGCCCGAGCAGGCGCAGGCGCTGACGCGCCTGTTCGCCAGCCTGCCGCAGCCGCCGCAGGTGAGCGAGCAGCTCCGGAAGGCGCTCTCGCGCGAGCGCCGGCGCAGGCGCTCTCGCGGGCTGCTGCTCGAGCTGGCGCGCCCGGACGAGAGCTGGTGGCTGAGCTTCGCCACCGACGCGGCGGGCGCGGATGCGCACGGCGCCGGCGCGCGTGCCGCGGCCGCGCGCCTGCTGGAGCACCCCGGCGCGCGCGTGCAGCCCACGCTCGGCAGGGCGCTGGTGCCGCTGGACGAGTGCAGCGCGCAGCTCGTGCGCGAGTTGCTGGGCGAGGGCGACGGCGAGGGCGAGGGGCGACCGCGGGCCGCGGGCGAGAGCGCTGACGCGGGCGCCGGCGTGGAGCTGAGCGCGCAGGCGCGGCGGGCGCTCGAGCAGCTGGCCGCGGCGCGCGGCGGGCACGGCGTGGCGGCTGGGGGAGCGGCGGCGGGCGGCGACGGAGAGCGGGCGGCGCGCGAGGACGGCGGGCCGTGCGCGCGCTACGACGTGGAACTGCGCCGCGACCGCGGCGGCCGGCGCTGGATCATGGTGGCGCCCGAGCGCGCGCGCCTCGCGCAGACGCTGGCGGCGCGTGGCGAGCTGCCCGCCCGCGAGGGCCCGGCGGGCACGCTCGGGCTGGCCGCGCTCGAGGATCGCGCGCACGAGCTGGCGCAGCTGCTGGAGCACGTGGAGGACGTGAGCGTGGACCCGCGCGTGAGCGCCTGGCTCGAGCGCGCGTGCAGCTGGCGCGGGCACGTGGAGGTGCAGGGCCCGCCCGAGCGCCCCGTGTTCGTGCTGCTGGGCGAGCAGCGGCGGCTGCCGGGTGCGCTGCGCGCGCTCGCTGCGAGCGTGCCGGGCGGAGCGGAGGTGCCGTTGACGGCGGCCTGCTGGCGGCACGTGCGCGAGCTCGACGGCTGGCTCAGCCCGGCGGCGAGGCGCTGCGTGGCGGCGATCGAGGCGGGACGCCCGGCGCCGGCGGCGGTGCTGGAGCTGTGGGGCGGCGGCGAGGAGGCGTTGCTGGTGCTCGAGCCGGGCCACGACGCGGGGCGCATGCGCGCGTTCGCGGCGCTGCCGGGGGCGATCGCGGCGCCGCAGCGTGCGCCCGCCGCGTTGCGCGAGGCGCGCCGCCGTGCCGGCGAGGAGGGGGCGGGCCGCCGTGCGGCGCTGCGCGCGGACCCCTTCTGCGTGCCCCAGCTCGACCAGTTCCTGGCGGATGGCTCGGTGTGGGTGGCGCCGGACGCGCTGGCGCTGCTGCAGGAGCTGCGCGAGCAGCACGCGCGCGCGGCGGGGCTGGTGGCGCTGTCGGCGGCGCGCGAGGCGCCGCTGCGCGTGTTCGGGCTGGGCGGCGAGCTGAAGCCGTTCCAGCGCGCCGGCGTGAGCTACCTGCTGGCGCGCCGGCGCGCCTTCCTGGCCGACGAGCAGGGCCTCGGCAAGACGATCGAGGCGCTGGCCGCGCTGCAGGCGGCGGACGCGTTCCCGGCGGTGGTGGTGTGCCCGGCGAGCCTAAAGCTCAACTGGGTGCGCGAGCTCGAGCGCTGGCTGCCGGGGCGCAGCGTGCGCACGCTCGCCGGCACCGGGGCTGCGAGCGCGGACGGCGCGGCGGACGTGACGGTGCTCAACTACGAGATCGTGGCGGCGCGCATGCAGGAGCTGTGCGCGTGCGCGCCGCGGGCACTGGTGCTGGACGAGTCGCACTACTGCAAGAACCCCTCGGCGAAGCGCACGCAGGCGGTGCAGCGCCTGGCGGCGGCGGTGCCCGCGGACGGTCTGGTGCTGGCGCTCAGCGGCACGCCGGTGATGAACCGCCCGGCGGAGCTGATCGCGCAGCTGCGCATCCTCGGGCGCCTCGAGGAGTTCGGCTCGCCCGCGCGCTTCTCGCAGCGCTTCCGCGGCGCCGACGCGCACCTGCGCCTGCACTGGCACCTTCGCGCGCGCTGCTTCGTGCGGCGGTTGAAGGCGGAGGTGCTGCCGCAGCTGCCCGCGAAGACGCGCTCGGTGGTGCCGGTGGAGCTGGACAACGAGCTCGAGTACCGCCTGGCCGAGCGCGACCTGGTGGCGTGGCTGCGCAGCCAGCCGCTGGACCTGCGCGAGCTCGACGCGAAGGTGGCGGCGGCGCTGCGTGCGGAGCGCCTGGTGCGCTGCAACGCGCTCAAGCTGCTGGCGGCGCGCGGCAAGCTGCACGCGGCGCTGGCCTGGATGCACGACTTCTGCTCATCGGGCGAGCGGCTGGTGGTGTTCGCCGGCCACCGTGAGATCCAGCGTGCGGTGCTGGCGCGATTCCCCGGCGCGCTGCACGTGCTCGGCGAGGACGGCGCGGCGGCGCGCGACGCGGCCGTGCGCGCCTTCCAGGAGCCCGACGACGGCGCCGCCAACCAGCTGATCGTGTGCTCGACCGACGTCGCCGGGCACGGGCTCACGCTCACGCGCTCCTCCAACGTGGCCTTCCTGGAGCTCGACTGGACGCCGGCCAAGCACGACCAGGCGGAGGACCGCTGCCACCGCATCGGCCAGCAGGACGCCGTCAACGCCTACTACCTGCTGGCCGCCGGCACGATCGACGAGACGATCTCATCGCTGCTGGAGCGCAAGCGCGCGGTCATCGGCGCCGTCACCGACGGCCGCGAGCGCGAGCAGGAGGGCGTGCTGGACGGGCTCGTGCGCGAGCTGCGCGGCGCGCCCTACCGGCACCTGCGCGCAGTGGCGTGAGCGGCCGGGCCGCGCAGGCGGCGCGGCCCGGCCACCGCGGGCGCCGCGAAGAACTTGCTAAGGATCGCCGGCGCACGCGCTCCGGGGCCGGCTGCGGCTGGGTTGCGCACTATTGTCGGGGCTTCGCGCGCGCATGAGACGCACCGGGTACATCGTGATTCTGCTCGCCGTCCTCGCGTGGGGGGTGGCTGCGATCGTGCTCGGCTCGCCCAGCCTCGACCTGTCGGGCGGGGGCGGCGCGGGCGCCGGCGTCCCCAGCGCCGACGGTGCCTCGCCGGCGTGCCTGCCGGCCGGCCTGGAGCACCCCGCCACGCTGCCCGGCACCGACGTCGACGTCTCCCCCGAGCCGGAATCGGTGACCGCCAGCCCGCACACGCAGGTGAGCTTCCTGGGCGTGCCGGCAGCGCAGCTGCACGACGTCTCGGTGACCGGCGCGCGCAGCGGCTCCCACGGCGGGCGCCTGCGCCCGTACTCGCAGGGCGACGGCGCGAGCTTCGTGCCGGCGGAGCCGTTCGACGCCGGCGAGCGCGTGACGGTGAGGGCGAGGGTGGGCGCCGGCGCCGGCCGTGCGGTGGCCTTCGGCTTTCGCGTGGACACGCCCTACCCGACGGCGCACGTGGGCGAGTTCCCCAACCCCGCGGCGGCGCCCGCGGACTACCAGAGCTTCGCCACGATGCCGGGCGTGCAGGCGCCCGTGCTGGACGTGACGGCGGCCGACCGCGACCCTGGCGCGGGCGACGTGTTCACCACCAACGGCCCCGGCCCCGGCCAGTACGGACCGCTGATCTACACGCCGCAGGGGCGCCTCGTGTGGTTCGAGAAGCTGCCCGCCGGCGAAACCGCCGAGGACCTCAGCGAGCAGACCTACGAAGGCAGGCGCGACTTGACCTGGTGGCGCGGGCGCGTGCTGTCGCTCGGCTTCGGCCAGGGCGAAGACCTGGTGATGGACTCGGGCTACCGCACGGTGGCGCGGGTGCGCGGCGGCAACGGCCTGCACGCGGACCTGCACGACTTCCAGATCGTGGGCCGCGACGTGGCCTACATCACCGCCTTCAACCCGATCCGCTGCGACCTCTCCTCGGCCGGCGGCCCGCGCGGCGGCGCGATCATCGACACCGCGATCCAGGAGATCGACATGAAGACCGGGCTGGTGCGCTGGGAATGGCACAGCCTCGACCACGTGGGCGTGTCCGAGTCCGAGACCTCGCCGCCCAAGAGCACGGCGTGGGACTGGTTTCACATCAACTCGATCGACCCCGAGCCGGACGGCGACCTGTTCATCTCGGCGCGCAGCACCTGGGCCGGCTACCAGCTGCAGGCCGGCAGCGGCAGCGTCCTGTGGCGCCTGGGCGGCACCAAGAGCTCCTTCAAGATGGGCCCCGGCACGAAGACGGCCTGGCAGCACGACGGCCGCTTGCTCTCGAGCGGGGTGGTGACGCTGTTCGACGACGGCTCCAACCCGCGCGTGCACGGCCAGTCGCGCGCGGTGCGCATCGCGCTCGACTTCGCCACCCACGAAGCGCGCCTGCTCTCCGCGCTCACGCACCGCGACCCGCCGCTGCTGGCGGCCAGCCAGGGCAACATGCAGACGCTGGCGGACGGCGACACGGTGGTCGACTACGGCGGCGTGCCGGAGATCAGCGAGTACGCCCCCGACGGCGCGCTGCTGTTCGACTCGCACCTGTCGTTCTCGATGGCCACCTACCGCGGCTTTCGCTACCCCTGGAGCGCGCGCCCGCAGGCGCCGCCGGCGCTGCTGGCGAGCCTCAACGACACGGCCGAAGAGACGATCGTGCGCATGAGCTGGAACGGCGCCACCGGAGTGGCGCGCTGGCGCGTGCTGGCGGGCTCGCGCCGGGGGGCGCTCGCGAGCCGCGCCACGGTCGCCGCGCAGGGCTTTGAAAGCACCACGATCCTGCCGCTGAAGTACGCCTACGCGCAGGTGCAGGCGCTGGACGCCGCCGGCGCCGTGATCGGCAGCTCGCCGGTGGCGCGCGTGGTCAGCTACAAGACCGGCCTGCGCGGCGGCGGGGTCGCCTGATGGCCGCGCGCGCCGGATCCTCGGCCGGCGCGCCGCTCGCGCGTCACGGCCGGGCGGCGCTCGGCGCGCCGCTCAGTAGGCGGGCGCTTTGGAGGCCTTCTTGTGTGGCCCGGTGGTGGTCGTGGTGCTGGTCTTCGAGCTTTCGCCGGAGCTGGAGCTTTCGCCGCCGCAGCCGGCGATCGCCAGCGAGGCCGCGCCGGCGGCAACCAGCGTCAGCAGCGCGGTCGGTAGCGTACGTTTGCTCATGGGCGGGGCTCCTGTGGTCTCTTGCAAGGCTTCGGCCCCGCACCCTACCAGGCGTCCGTGAGGCCAAACTAAGCTTGGCCGCGCCCCTTTCCCCCGGAGCTCGAGGCTGACGATGGCAACAACCCCAGGCAGCGAAGACGGCGACGCGCAGGGCGCGGAGCTCGCCCCGCAGTTCGCCGGCGACGACACCGCGGCGGGCACCGTGGCGGTGGCCGAGGCGGCGCTCGAGTACGAGCGCGAGCACCCGGCGCGGGACGCCGCCGGCGAGCGCGAGGAGCGGGGACCGCTGCGCCTGGGCTCGCGCTCCGCCTGGCTGCTGGCGGTGTGCTGCGTGGCCCAGTTCATGGTGATCCTGGACCTCAGCATCGTCAACGTGGCGCTGCCCTCGATCCAGTCGAGCCTCGAATTCTCCTCGCCGGAACTGCAATGGGTGGTGGACGCCTACGCGATCACGTTCGCCGGCTTCCTGATGCTGGGCGGGCGCGCCGCCGACCACTTCGGCCAGCGCCGCACGTTCGTGGTGGCGCTGGCACTGTTCGCGCTCGCCTCGCTGGCGGGCGGGATCGCGCCCGACCGCGGGCTGCTGGTGGGGGCGCGCGCGTTCCAGGGCCTCGGCGGCGCGCTGATGGCCGCCTGCTCGCTGGCGGTGATCACCTCCTCGTTCGCGCCAGGGGCGCAGCTGAACCGCGCGATCGGCGCGTGGGCGGCGATGAACGGCCTCGGCGGCGCCGCCGGCATGCTGTTCGGCGGCGTCATCACGCAGGAGCTCACCTGGCGCTGGGTGCTGCTGATCAACCCGCCAATCGGCGTCGCCGGCGCGCTGATCGCCTGGGCGGTGGTGCGCGAGCGCGTGCGCGCGCCCGACTCGAGCTTCGACCTGGCCGGCGCGCTGACGCTCACGGTCGGGCAGATGGTGCTCGTCTACGGCGTCGTCGAAGCGGGCCTGCAGGGCTGGAGCTCGGCCTCGGCGCTCGGCCCGATAATCGGCGGCATCGCGCTGCTGGCGGTGTTCGGCGTGATCGAGGCGCGCGTCGCCTCGGCCCCGCTGATCCCCTTCGCCGAGCTCACCAAGCCGCTGCAGATCGCCAACAACGTGGTGCTGCTGTTCAGCGCCTCGCTGTTCCCGATGTGGTTCGTGAGCTCGCTGTACCTGCAGCAGGTGCTGGGCCTCTCGCCGCTGGACACCGGCCTGATCTTCCTGCCGATGACGCTGATGATCGGGCTGGTGGCGCCGCGCACGGGCAAGCTGGTCGGCACCTTCGGCGTGCGCCCGGTGCTCGGCGGGGGGCTGCTGATGCTGTGCGCAGGCATGCTGCTGATGGCCAAAGTGGGGTCCAGCGGCAGCGGCCTGGTGTACATCATGCTGCCCGGCCTGCTCACCGCGGCCGGCATCGCGATGTCGATCGTGCCCTCCACGATCGCCGCCACGCAGGGCGCCAAGCAGGGCCAGGAGGGGCTCGCCTCGGGCCTCGTCAACACCTCCAGGCAGGTCGGCGGCGGCCTCGGCCTGGCGGTGCTGGTGACGCTCGCCACGCAGCACAGCTCCCACCTGATCGGCACCGGCCTGAGCGTGCCGCAGTCGCTGACGGACGGCTTCCGCCTCGCCTACCTGATCGGCGCCGGCCTGGCGGCGGCGGCGGCGCTGGTCACGTTCGCCGCGCTGCGCATCCCCGAGGCCGCGCCGCGCCCGTCGCCCGCCGCCCTGGCGGGCGTCGTGGCGCTGGTGATCGCCGGCTTCGTGGCGGTGGACTTCGCCTTCGCCGGCTCGCACGGGGCGCCGATCGGCCAGTACTCGCGCAGCAACACCTACAGCTTCCTCAGCGCGCCCTCGCTGCACCCGCCCGTGATCCGCCGCTACCTCAAAGCCCCCACCTCGGAGCTCGCGCCGGGCTACGTGCTCACGACCAACTTCTACGACCTCAACGAAGCGCCGATCCAGGGCCAGAGCGGGCCGATGCTGCTGGACGGCAAGACCCTGCAGCCGGTGTGGTTCCAGCCCGTGCCGGAGAAGGTGGCGGCCGCCAACCTCAACGCCCAGACCTACAGGGGCAAGCCGGTGCTGACGTGGTGGCAGGGGCTCGTGACCAACACCGGCGCCACCGAAAGCGGCGAAGACGTGGTCGTCGACCAGCACTACCGGCGGATCGCATCGTTGCGGGCGGTGGACGGTTGGGTACTTACGTTGCACGAGTTCCTGATCAGCGGCGAAGATGCCTGGGTGACCGCCAACAAGGACATACCGATGAACCTCTCCAAGTACGGCGGCGCCTACAACGGCGCGCTGATCGACTCCGCGGTGCAGGAGTACGACCTCAAGACCGGCAAGCTCGTCCGCAGCTGGGACGCCCTGAAGCACATCCCCTTGAGCGAATCGAAAGCGTCGTTGCCCACCAACGGCTTCCCCTGGGACGCCTACCACGTGAACTCGATCGCGCTCGACGGCAGGGGCAGCTTCCTGGTGTCGATGCGCGACACCTGGGCCGCCTACGAGGTCAACATCGACACCGGCCGGATCGAATGGAGGCTCGGCGGCAAGCGCTCCAGCTTCGAGTTCGGCGCCGGCGCGGGCTTCCAGTGGCAGCACGACGTGAAGTTCGGGGCCGGCTCGACGGTCACGATGTTCGACGACCACTGCTGCCAGCTCACCGGCGGCGGCACCTTCGTGCCGGCCACCGGGCCCTCGCGCGGGATCGAGCTGAAGCTCGATCAGGCCGACAAACGGGCGACGCTGATCGCCCAGTACGGCGCGCAGCGCGGCCTCAACTCCTACTACCTGGGCGACACCGAGCCGCTGGGCGACGGCAACGTGTTCGTGGGCTGGGGCTCGGAACCGTTCTTCTCCGAGTACAGCCGCTCGGGCAAGCTGCTGCTGGAAGGCGAATTCCCGGGACCCGACCTCAGCTACCGCGCCACGCTGGGACAGTGGGTGGGCCTGCCGCTGAGCAAGCCCGCCGGGGCGGCCCGGAGCGCGGGCGGCCGCACCACCGTTTACGCGAGCTGGAACGGCGCCACCGAGCTGGCGAGCTGGCGCGTGCTGGCCGCCGCCGGCTCCGCGCGCATGAAGCCGGTGGCCAGCGCCACCAGGTCGGGCTTCGAGACGGCGATCTCGCTGCCGCGCAGCTACGGCCGCTACGAGCTGCAGGCGCTAGACTCGGCCGGCCGCGTGATCGGTACCTCTGACACGTTCGCCGGGGGCGCGCAATGAGCCGGCTTGGCGGCGGGCGGCGCGCGACCGGCCGGGCCGCGACGGCCCCGCTGGCCGCTCTCGCCGCCTGCGCGGGACTGTGCGCGTGCGGCTCGGGCGCCTCGGCGGGCTCCGACCCGCCGGCGATCATCACCGCCGGGGCCGCGTCCTCGGCTGCGGCGCAGGTGGCGGTCTCGCCCGAGCCCGGCACCCCCGACGCCTCGCCGGCGACCCAGATCAGCTTCCTCGGGCCGAAGGGCACGACCGTGTCCTCGGTGCACGTGGTGGGCTCGCACAGCCACAGCCACGCGGGCGTGCTGCGCGCGTACTCCACGGGCACCGGCGAGAGCTTCCTGCCGAGGCACCCGTTCACGCCCGGCGAGCACGTCAGCGTGAGCGCCCAGGTGAAGGCCGGCGGCGGCGCCTTCACAGTGCGCACC
This sequence comes from Solirubrobacteraceae bacterium, assembly GCA_035508735.1. GTDB lineage: Bacteria > Actinomycetota > Thermoleophilia > Solirubrobacterales > Solirubrobacteraceae > Palsa-744. The sequence goes on from DATJMM010000005.1 coordinate 18,964, forward strand.
AGCTTCACGGTGGCCCACCAGGCGAGCGTCACCCAGAAAGAGTTCCCGCTCGAAGCGGGCAACCCGCACGACGTGCAGCACTTCTCCACGGCTCCGTCGCTGACGCCGTCGAGCGTGCAGGTCACCACGCCGGCGCGCGCGGGCGCAGCCGGCGGCGACCTGTTCCTGGCCCCCTACCAGGGGCTCGGCACGCCGGGTGAGATGATCGCCGAACAGGACGGGCAGCTGGTGTGGTTCCGGCCGCTGCCGAAGGGCGAGGAGTCGACCAACTTCCGCGTGCAGGAATACGAGGGCAAGCCGGTGCTGACCTGGTGGCAGGGCCGCATCCTCGAGGTCGGCTTCGGCCAGGGCGAGGACGAGATCTACGACACCTCCTATCGGCGCGTGGCCACCATCCGCGCCGGCAACGGCTACCACGCGGACCTGCACGAAGTCAGGATCACGCCCGAAGGCACCGCCTGGATCGACGAGTTCGACCCGATCAAGCTGAACCTCTCCCGCTACCACGGGCTCAGCGACGGCGTGCTCAGCGACTCCATCGTGCAGGAGATCGACATCAAGACGGGCCTCGTGATGTGGGAGTGGCACGCGCTCGGGCACATCCCGCTGAGCGAATCGCACAACGCGGCGCCGCGCACCCCCTACCCGTGGGACGCCTACCACGTCAACTCGATCTCGCCGGGGAGCGAAGGCGACCTGCTGCTGTCCTCGCGCAACACCTGGACGCTGTACGACGTGAGCCTGCACGGCGGCGCGGTGCGCTGGCGGCTCGGCGGCTCGCACTCCAGCTTCAAGCTCGGGCCCGGCACCCGCACCTACTGGCAGCACGACGCCGAATGGCAGCCGGGCGGGCTGATCTCGGTGTTCGACAACGGCTCCTACCCGCCCGAGGAGAAGCAGTCGCGGGGGCTGGTGCTCGACCCCAACCTGCACACCAAGACGGTGACGCTGGTGAAAGCCCTCACGAACCCCGCCAAGACGCTGCTGGCCTCGAGCCAGGGCGACATGCTGGCGCTGCCGGGCGGCGACTGGATGATGGGCTACGGCGGGCTGCCGAACTTCACCGAGTACAGCTCCTCCGGGCGCGTGCTGCTCGACGGCACGCTCGGCAAGGGCGTGCAGGACTTCCGCACCTACCTCTCGCCGTGGAGCGGGCAGCCGCCGGGCGCCCCCTCGGTGCGCGCCGCGCCGGGCTCCTCCGGCACGATCGCGGTGTCGGTGAGCTGGAACGGCGCCACCGAAGTGACTTCCTGGCGCGTGCTCGCGGGCTCCTCGCCGAGCTCGCTGGCGGCGGCCGCCACCGCCGCCAAGCAGGGCTTTCAGACGACCGTCTCGGTCCCCGGCGCGGGCCCGTACGTGCAGGTGCAGGCGCTGAGCTCCTCCGGCGCGGTGCTCGGCACCTCGCCGGCGGTCAAAGACTAGGTGGCCTCCGGGCCGCCCAGGGCGCCTGGGCCATCCGGGGCGCCTGGGCCATCCGGGGCGCCTGGGCCGCGCCGGCGCCTGCTGGGCGCCGGCGCCGCGCTGCTCGCGGCGGGCGCCGCGGTGGGCGCGCTGGCCGCCACGGGCGAGCTCAGCCCGGCGGCGGCGAGCGCGCCAAGTTGCGTGCCGCCGCGGATGAACGTGTCGGCGGCGCTCGCGGGCCGGCGCGTGACGGTCTCTCCGGAGCCCGACAGCAGGGATGCCTCGGCGCAGACGCAGATCAGCATGCTCGGCGTGCCGGCGCGCGAGCTGGCCGACGTGACCGTCACGGGCGCGCGCACGGGTCGCCACGCCGGCAGGCTCGAGGCCTACTCGCAGGGCGACGGCGCGAGCTTCCTGCCCGAGCGGCCGTTCGCGGACGGCGAGCGGGTGAGCGTGCGCGCGCGCCTGCGCGAGGGCGCTCGCAGCGTGCCCTTCGCCTGGAGCTTCACGGTGGCGGTGCGCGACGTGCCGGGGGCGCACAGCTCGGCGGTGGGCACGTTCAAGCGCAAGCCTGCGCGCCGGCCGCCGCCGCCGAGCCAGTACCAGAGCTACCGCTCGGCGCCGTCGCTGCGACCGCCCACGATCACGGTGTCGCGCGGCGCGCGCGACGCCAGCGGCGACCTCTTCCTCTCCCCCTACATGGGCAACGGCCAGTACGGGCCGATGATCCTGGGAGCGCACGGGCAGCTGGTGTGGTTCGAGCCGCTGCACCCCGCCGGCACGCGCGCGGGCGACTTCCGCGTGCAGCGCTACGAGGGCAAACGCGTGCTGACCTGGTGGCAGGACCCGCTGGTGACCGGCTCCGTGCACAGCGCCGGCGAGGTGATCGCCGACGGCTCCTACCGCACGATCCAGGTGGTGCGCGCCGGCAACGGCTACCAGCCCGACCTGCACGAATTCACGATCGAACCGCACGACACGGCCGTGATCACGGTGTACGACGCGATCGAGTGCGACCTCGCCGCGGTCGGCGGCCCCCGCGACGGCGCGGTGGCCGACACGCTGCTGCAGGAGCTCGACCTGAAGACGGGCCTGGTGATGTACGAGTGGCACAGCCTCGACCACGTGCCGCTGCAGAACACGTACTTGACGGCCGCGCCCTCGAGCCTCGCCCAGCCGTTCGACTACTTCCACATCAACTCGGTCGACCGCGAGCGCGACGGCGACCTGCTGGTGGACTCGCGCGACACCTGGGCCGCCTACGACGTGGACGCCAGGACCGGCCAGGTGCGCTGGCGCCTCGGCGGCCAGCACTCGAGCTTCGAGCTCGAGCCAGGCGCCGCCACCGCCTGGCAGCACGACGCGCTCGCGCAGGGCCACGGGCGCATCACCTTCTTCGACAACGGCGCCTCGCCCAAGGAGCACAGCCAGTCGCGCGCGATCGAAGTGGCGCTCGACCGCCGGGACATGACCGCACGGCTGGTGCGCGAGTACGAGCACTCGCCGCCGCTGGTGGCCGACAGCCAGGGCAACGTGCAGACGCTGGCGAACGGCGACTGGGTGGTCGGCTGGGGCGAGGCCGGCTACCTGTCCGAGCGGACCCCCGCCGGGGCGGTGCTGTTCGACGCGCACCTGCCGAAGGGCTGGGAGTCCTACCGCACGTTCGTGGCGCCCTGGCGCGGGCGCCCCGCTTCGCCGCCGGCGCTCGCCGCGCAGGCCGGCGCGGACGGTGCCGCCACCGCCTACGCGAGCTGGAACGGCGCCACCGAAGTGGCCTCCTGGCGCGCGCTCGTGGGGCCCTCGCCGGGGACGCTCGCCGCGCGGGCGCCGGTCGCGGCGAGCGGCTTCCAGACGACGATCGCGCTGCCGGCGGCGCGCGCCGGCGAGTACGTGCGGGTGCAGGCGCTGGACGCCGCGGGCGCGGTGCTCGGCAGCTCGCGCGCGGTCAGGGTGACAGGTTGATCGTGAGCGGACCCGGCCGGCGGCGCTGGAGCGTGGGCTGCGGCGGCAGGCCCTGCGGCGGTTCGCCCCGTTCTTCGCGTTCCTCGCGTTCCTCGCGCCGGCGGCGGCGCACGGCTGCGATCGTGGCGGCGTGGCGCGCGGTGGAGAAGTAGTCGGCCAGCCCGCGCGCGTGCGCGGCCACCAGGCGGCGCGGCAGCGGCTGGCGCAGCTCCTCGGTGAGCGCCCGCTCGTACAGCGCGTGCAGACCCGGCTCGAGCGCGCTGCGCCCGGCGCGGTTCTCGAGCTCCAGGCGCCCCGCCTGGGTGCCGTAGTCGTAGAGCTCGCGTTCCTGGCCGAACGGCTGCGGCGCGATGCCGTCGAGCCCCCAGTTGGAGTACACCGCGTACTTGGCGGTGGCGGTGCGCAGCGCCACTATGTGCAGCGGCGCGTCGGCGGCGTAGGGCTCGATCGCGAACTCGGTGACGGCCTCGTCGGTGGCGTGCAGCACGTAGGGACGCCCCGGCGCGGCGGCGTCGCGCAGGATCGCCGCCAGGTCGGCGCGGCCGGCGATGTGCGAGTAGTGCGGGTCGGCGCGCCAGGCCTCCGAGCCGGTGGCGATCGTCATCAGCATGCCGATCACGTCGACGCTCGAGGTCAGCTGCGTGCGCAGCCTGCCGGTGTCGGCGGTGAGCAGGCCGCGCGGGTCCTTGACCAGCAGCGGCACGCGGATGCCCTCCTCGTAGGCGCTCGCGCCCTTGCCGCGCAGCCCGTGCGAGGCGCCGTACTCGCCGTGGTCGGAGGTGAACACGATCACGGTGTTGGCCGCCACCTCGGGCCGGCTCGCGAGCGTGCGCAGCACCGCGCCGACGTGGCGGTCGACCTCGAGCTGGATCTTCACGTACAGGTCCATGAATTCGCGCCATCGCTGCGTGTGTTCGGGCCCCCCGAAGGGCACGGGCCCGAAGGAGGCGGCGGCGGTGTCCTGGAAGGAGCGCTGCAGGCGCGGCTTGCGGCGCTCGCGCAGCTGGCGCGGCGTCTCGTAGTTGGGCGGCAGCCGCGCCACCGCCGGCGGCGCGCTGGACTCGGCCAGCACGCGGTCGGTCCACTTGTACCACCAGGCGATGTCGTGCGGGTTGACGAACGACACGGTGGTGCACCAGGGCTCCGCGCCGCCTTCGTCGGCGAACCATTCCGAGAAGGCCTCGGCGATCTGCGGGTCCACGCGCCAGCCCTGGCCGGGGGCGCCGTCCGGGGACGGGTACACGCCGCCGGCGAAGCCGTAGCGCTCGAGCGCTTCTTCGCCGCTGATTGCGTTCCAGTGGTTGTCGCCGTGGGTGAGGTGCCACTTGCCCAGCCAGCGCGTCAGGTAGCCCTGCTCGCGCAGCATCGTGCCCCAGGTGGGGATGCCGGGGTCGAGCGTGCTGCCGCCGGTGATCATGCAGCCGGTCTGGTGGGTGTACAGCCCGGTCAGCAGCGTGGAGCGCGCGGGCGTGCAGTCGTTGGAAGCGGTGTAGTGGCGCGCGAAGGACACCGCGCCGCGGCGCAGCCGCTGGATGTTGGGCGGCAGCGCGAGCGTGTAGGGGCTGGGCGAGAACCACTGCGGGAAGCGCAGCTGGTCGACCATGATCACGAGGATGTTGGGGTGCGTGCGCCGGTGCGAGGCGCCCCGGCGCTTGGGCTGCGAGCGCGCCGGCGCCGGCGCGTGATCCTCGCCGCCGCCCGAGGTGGCCGCGGCGGCGCCGATCGCGCCCGCGCCCGCCAGCAGGCCGCCCGCGATCAGGCCCCGCTTGATGGCTGTGCGTCGATCGACTCTCCTGTCCTGCCGGGGGTCGAAGCTGTCCATCCGCGCTCTCATCCTAAGGGGGCGTGCGGTCCTCGGCGTCAGCCGCGCCACGCGCAGGCTCAGCGGGCGCCGCCGTCAGCCGTGCCACCCGCGCGTCAGCGCGGCGAGATGCCCCAGCCTGCCCCGGCGGGGGCCGGCTCCGGCTCGCCCGCGCCGTCCGGCTTGCGCCGGCGGATCAGCGTGCCGTCGAGCTCGGCGACGCTGCGGGCGCCGCACAGCCCCATCGTCATGCGCAGCTCCTCGGCGAGGATCTCGATGCAGTGGCGCACGCCGCCCTCGCCGGCGGCGGCGAGCCCGTACAGGTGGGCGCGGCCGAGCAGCACCGCCCTGGCGCCGAGCGCGAGCGCCACGGCGATGTCGCTGCCGCGCCGGAAGCCCGAGTCGACCAGCACCTCGAGCTGCTCGCCGGCCGCCTCCACGATCCCCGGCAGCACGTCGATGGTGGCGGGCGCGTGGTCGAGCTGGCGGCCGCCGTGGTTGGACACGATCACGCCGTCGAGGCCCGCCTCGACCGCTTGCAGCGCCTGCTCGGGGCGCATCACGCCCTTGAGCAGCAGCGGCCCGTCCCATAGCTCGCGGATCCAGTCGAGGTCCGCGAGCGTGACGGTGCCGTCGAACATGCCGGCGAGCTTCTCGCGCGAGCGGTGGTCGGGCGGGCCGATGTTGGGGAAGCTGATCGTCTCCGAGGTGAGGAAGTGCCAGGCCCAGCTCGGGTGCAGCGCTCCGTCCAGGAAGGTGTCCAGCGATAGACAGGGGTGGGGCAGGTCGAGGCCCGCGCGCTGCTCGCGCTCGCGCTTGGAGCGCACGGTGGTGTCGATGCTGAACAGCAGCGCCTCGAAGCCCGCGTCGCGGGCCCGCGCCACCGCCTCGCGCGCCTCGCCGCGGTCGCCCCACACGTACAGCTGGAACCACAGCGGCGTGCCGGGCGCCTGCGCCGCCACGTCCTCCACCGAGGTGGTGCCGAGCGTGGAGACGCCGTAGGGGATGCCGGCCCGCCGCGCCGCGCGCACCGCGGCCAGCTCGCCTTCGTGGTGGAACATGCGCGGGCCGCCCACGGGCGCCAGCGCGAACGGCAGCTCGATGCGCCGGCCCAGCACGGTGGTGGCGGTGTCCACCGCGTCGACCTCGTGGCGCATCTGCGCCACCAGCTCGAGCTCGTCGAACGCCGCCCGGTTGCGGCGCAGCGTGTACTCGCCCTCGGCGCCGCTGTCGAGGTAGCCGCGCGCGCCCTTCGGCAGGCGCCGCCGCGCCTTGCGCGCCACGTCCTCGATACTGAGGCAGCGCGCCAGCGAGCGTGCGCCCGGAGGGGCCGGCGGGCGGGCCACGCGCAGCAGCGGCAGCGTCTCGTTCAGTCTCATGGCGCCCGGTTTCCCGCGCAGGCGGGCGTCTAACCGCGGGCGTCGGCGTCATGACAGGCGAGACCGCGCGCGGCAGCGGTCGCTGATTCTGGGTGCAGGAAGGGATGCAGGGAGCCGTGCGCTATTTTCCGTTTGAGCGCCATTTTCCCCTGTTACACTGGAAAATTGCATGAGAGAGGAAAATAAGATCCAGACCATCCTTGCCGGCGCGCTCGACGGAGCTGCACAGGTTCTGCCCGTAGCGGACCAGGCACACGACTTCCTGCTCAAGATGAGCGACGGCAGCACCATTGCGATAGACGCCAGGTGGGCCGGGGAGGGCTGGCCGCAGGACATCCGCAACGCTCTGAGTGCGAGCCGTGCCGCCGACGACGTGAGCACGGTCATAGTCGCGAGGCACCTCTCGTCTGGATCGATCGAGTTGCTACGCGACCATGACGCCAACTGGGCCGACGAGTCCGGCCAGGCGCGAATCATCGGACCTCACGGCCTGCTCGTCATCCGCGAACCTGCGGCCCGTCGCAAACGCGAGCCCAACGCGTTCACATGGTCGCCCTCAGCGCTGTCGATCGCCGAGACGCTCCTCGCCAGTCCCGACCGGCCGGTGCTCACCGAGGAGCTGGCCGAGCTCAGCGGATGGTCGGCGTCCCGAACCGCGAGCGTGCTGAAGGCTTTTGACGCGCGGGGCTGGACCGTCAAGCGTGGCCCGGCGCGTGGGCCGCGCGCCTATCGTGAGCTGAGCGACGCCGAGGGCATGCTGGATGCTTGGAGCCATCAGCTGATCGACGCGCCTCGGGAGGCTCGCTATGCGCACCGCGCCACGCGCGATGCGATGGGCCTGCTCACGGCAGCCCTGCGTCCCGCCCTCGATGAGCACGTCCAGTGGGCTGTGAGCGGATGGGCCGGGCTCGAGCTCGTTGCGCCCTACGCGACGGGGGTGCCCAGTCTCCACATCTACGTACCGGCAGAAGACTTCGTCTCGCGGCTATCGGTGGCTGTCAAGGCGGCCGGACTTCTAGAGGTCAAAGACGCGGGCCTCATTACGTTTTGGGCGGCCGAACGGAGGGTCCTGCGTATCGCGAGCACTCACCGCGGCATTCCGGTGGTGAGCCCGCCTCGTCTGTACGCCGACCTGGATGGACTTGGGGCGCGCGGGCAGGATGCCGCCGCGCACGTCAGACGTGAACTGATCGAACCTCTCCACGCGCACGGTTTGCGCCAAGCGGACCATGGATAAGGGCGAGCGCTCGCCAGCCGCTCGGCAACGGGCCGAGGCGGCGCTCGTCCGCCTCGTATGGGAGTTGCGCGACGACGACCCGTTTCTCGTGGTCCTCGGAGGTCTCGTGCCCCGGTTCCTCGCCGACGAGGAGCAGGGAGTCATCCCCGAGCACCTCGGCACCACCGACATCGACATCCTGTTGATCACCCATCTCGACGCCGATGCGGACCTCGGCGCTGTCGAGCGGGCCCTCGCTCGGCTCGAGTTCGCACCGACCCACAGCGACGGGTGGCGATGGCGCGGTGTCGTCGACGCCGCCCCGGTGATCGTTGAGTTCCTGTGTGACCTTCCCGAGTATCGCGAGGGCGAGTACATCCGCCCGCGAGGTTGCGAGAAGCTGGCAGCCGTCAACCTGCGTGGCACCGGATACGTCGCCCGAGACTTCCGGCGGCACGACCTATCCGGCGAGCTACCCGACGGAACGCCGGTCGAGGTCAGCGTTCGATGCGCCGGTCTCGGCGGCTATCTGCTCTCGAAGTGCGTGTCGGTGCGAACGCGTGGGGCCGAGAAGGACTACTACGACCTCGTGTACGTTCTCGCGCACAGCCGGGCCGGAGGGCCCGAGGCCGCGGCGCAGGAGCTCGTCGAGGGATCGCTCTCGGATGACGTTGGCCATCTGCGCAGCACGCTCCTCGAGGTTCGCGAACGCTACCGCGAGACAACCGATCCGGGGCCGCGCGGCTACGCCCTGCAGGCCAGCCAAGTCGAGCTCGACGCCGACGAGCGGCGCCGACGAGCGACGCCGACGAGCGGCTGCTGCGGGCCGATGCCGTGGACGTCGTGCAGCGCTTCTGTACCGCGATCGGCCTATAGGTCCCCGCGTGGGACACCAGCCTCGCACCACACTTGCGCCAATACCAACACGGTTCAGCGGGCGGGAGCCGTCGGCCACCCTTACGGAAGGGGGGAGATTCGAACTCCCGAGGCGGGGGTTGCCCGCCTGCCGGTTTTCAAGACCGGTGCATTCAACCGCTCTGCCACCCTTCCCGGGGGATCCTGCGAAGGCTACCGGCAGGCGCTGTGAGGGGCGGGAGCGGTGGCCGGCCGCCGGCGGTGCGCTAGCCTTCGGGCTCGTGGACGATCAGTCGATCCTCAGCCGCATCGAGGCGTTGGTCGAGGAGGAGAACGAGCTCACCGGCCGCGAGTCCGACGACGCGGAGAGCGAGGAGGCGCTCGCCGAGGATCGCCGCCGCCTCGACAGCGTGGCGGTGGAACTGGACCGCTGCTGGGACCTGCTGCGCCAGCGCCGCGCGCTGCGCGACGCGGGCCAGGACCCGGACGCGGCGCACGCGCGCGACGCGGCCACCGTCGAGCGCTATCTCCAGTAGATGCGCCGGGCGGACCTCGTCGAGGGGGGACGGCCGAGCTGATGGCTGAGCCGACGGAGCCGACGGAGCCGCTGCCGATCGCGCCGGGGGCGCTGTCGTCGGCGCAGCTGGCGCTGCTGGCGGAGCACGGCGAGGAGCGCAGCGCGGCGGTGGGCGAGACGCTGTACCGGATCGGCGATCGCAGCTACCCCTTCATCGCGATCCTGGAGGGCGAAGCGGTGGTGCTGGACGGCGACGGGCGCGAGGTGGTGCGCCACGGCGCGTCGGGCTTCCTGGGGGAGATCAACCTGCTGTCGGGCCAGACGGTGTTCGTGACGGCGGTGGTGGCCAAGACGATGCGCTACATAGCGGTGGAGCGCGAAGAGCTGCGCGCGCTGCTGTACGAGGACGGCCCGCTGGCGGACACGCTGCTGGGCGCGTTCGTGCGCCGCCGCGAGCTGCTGCAAAGCCGCCAGGGGATCGGCTTTCAGATCGTGGGCACGCACGACTCGCCGGACACGCGCAGGCTGCTGGACTTCGCGCGCCGCCAGCGCCTGCCGTACACGTGGGTGAACGACCCCGCGGCGATCGCGGCGCTGGCACAGCCGCGGCTGCCGCTGGTGCGGCTGTCGGACGGCTTGGAGCTGGTGAGCCCGAGCAACGGCGAGCTCTCGCGCGCGCTCGGCATCGGGCTCGCGCTGGCGCGGCGCGAGGAGGTCGACCTGCTGGTGGTGGGCGGCGGCCCGGCGGGCCTGGGCGCGGCGGTGTACGGCGCCTCGGAGGGGCTGGACACGCTGGTGGTGGAGAGCACGGCGTTGGGCGGGCAGGCGGGCACCTCGCGCAGGATCGAGAACTACCTCGGCTTCCCCGCGGGCATCAGCGGCAGCGAACTGACGAGCAGGGCGATCACGCAGGCGCGCAAGTTCCGCGCGCGCACCGCCACCCCCTACCGCGCGAGCGCGCTGGAGCCGGGCGGGGAGCGCCACGTGGTGCGCCTGGACGAGGGCAACGAGATCGCGGCGCGCGCAGTGCTGCTGTCGACGGGCGCGGAATACCGGCGCCTGCCGGTGGACGAGCTCGAGGGCTACGAGGGCCTGTGCGTGTTCTACGCGGCGGGTCCGCTCGAGGGGCAGCTGTGCGCGGCGCAGCGGGTGGGCATCGTGGGCGGCGGCAACTCGGCGGGGCAGGCGGCGGTGTGGCTGGCGCGCGGCGGCGCGCTGGTGACGCTGCTGCACCGCCGCTCCGAGCTGCGCGAGACGATGTCGCAGTACCTGATCGAGGAGCTGGAGCGTGCGGGCGTGGCGGTGCGCGACCGCTCCGAAGTGGCGCACCTGCACGGCGACGGCGCGCAGCTGGACGCGGTGACGCTGAGCGATGGCGACAAGCTGGCGCTGTCCTACCTGTTCCTGTTCCTGGGCGCGGACCCGTGCACCAAGTGGCTGCCGGAGGCGCTGGCGCGCGACGAGCGTGGCTTCATCCTGACCGGCTCGGATGCGGGCGCTGAGGGCCAGCTGGAGACGAGCGTGCCGGGCGTGTACGCGGCGGGCGACGTGCGCGCGGGCTCGGTGAAGCGCTGCGCGACGGCGGTGGCGGAGGGCGCGACGGTGGTGCGGCTGGTGCACGAACGCCTGGCCGCGGCGGCGCCGGCGCGCACGCCGGGCGGCGAGCGCGCGAGCGCGGCCGGCGTAGGCTGAGCGAGCGGGCGCGGCGAGTGAGCGCGGAGCCGGCCGCTGCGCCGCCGCCACAGCAGGCGGCCCTGGCGCTGCGCAGCGCGGGCGGGCGCTGGCTGATGCTGGTGACGGTGCTGGGCTCGGGCATGGCGTTCCTGGACGGCACGATCGTGAACGTGGCGGTGCCGGCGATCGGCAGGGACTTCCACGCGTCGACGAGCTCGCTGCAGTGGATCTTGAGCGGCTACCTGCTGGCGCTGGCGTCGCTGATCCTGCTGGGCGGCTCGCTGGGCGACCGCTTCGGGCGCAGGCGCGTGTTCGTGCTCGGCGCTGGCGTGTTCTCGACGGCGTCGCTGCTGTGCGCGCTGGCGCCGGGCGCGGGCTGGCTGGTGGCGGCGCGGCTGGTGCAGGGGGTGGGCGGCGCGCTGCTGACGCCGGGCAGCCTGGCGATGATCGAGGCGAGCGTGCGCCGCGAGGACCGTGCGCGGGCGATCGGCGCGTGGTCGGGGATGACGGGCGTGGCGACGGCGCTGGGTCCGCTGCTGGGCGGCTATCTGATCGGCGCGGTGTCGTGGCGCGCGGCGTTCGTGATCAACGTGCCGCTGGGCGCGCTGGTGCTGTGGGCGGCGCGCAAGGTGCCGGAGACGCGCGACGCGCAGATGGGCGGGCGCGTGGACGTGGGCGGCGCGGCGCTGGCGGCGCTGGCGCTGGCGGCCTCGACGTACGCGCTGATCGAAGCGCAGCAGGCGTCGGCGGGGGTGGTGGCGGCGGGCGGCGCGGTGGCGGCGGCGGCGGGCGCGGCGTTCGTGGCGTGGGAGCGGCGCAGCGCGAGCCCGATGCTGCCGCTGGCGATCTTCTCGCGCGCGTTCGCGGCGGCGAACGTGATCACGTTCGTGGTGTACGCGGCGCTGGGCGGCGTGTTCTTCCTGCTGGTGGCGTTCCTGCAGATCGCGCTGGGCTACTCGCCGCTGGCGGCGGGCGCGGCGTCGCTGCCGGTGACGCTGTTGATGCTGTGCCTGTCGTCGAGCTCGGGCGCGCTGGCGCAGCGGATCGGCCCGCGCGTGCCGTTGACGGCGGGCCCGGTGGTGATCGCGGCGGGCATGCTGCTGATGACGCGGATCGGGCCGGGCGACGGCTACGTGGGCAGCGTGCTGCCGGCGGTGGTGGTGTTCGGGGCGGGCCTGACGCTGGTGGTCTCGCCGGTGACGGCGACGGTGCTGGCGGCCGTGAGCGACCGCTACGCGGGCATCGCGTCGGGCACGAACAACGCGGTGGCGCGCGTGGCGGGCCTGCTGGCGGTGGCGCTGCTGCCGCTGCTGGCGGGGCTGGGCGGACACCGCTTCTACGAGCGCGCGGCGATGACGCACGGCTTCCACGTGGCGATGCTGGCGTGTGCGGGCCTGGCGCTGGCGGGCGCGGGGCTGGCGTTCGCGACGATCGACCCAAACGCGCTGGCGGGCGCGGATGAGACGGCGGCGCGGCCGGTGGCGTAGGCTGCGCCGCAGCATGCCCGATCCTTCCGAGGCGTCGATCATCGTGGATGCGTGGCTGGTGCCGGACGGCGACCAGCGGGAGTTCGTGGCGGCGATGGTGGGCCTGTTCGAGCGCCTGCGCGGGCTCGAGGGCTTCGTGCAGGGCGAGATCCTCGAAGGGGTGGACCCGACGCGCTTCGTGACGTATGCGCGGATGAGCTCGGCGCGGGCGCGCGAGGCGGCGCTGCTGGACGCCGAGGTGCAGGCGACGATGCGCCGCGTGGGCGGCATCGCGCGTCCCAATCCGGCGGCGTACAGGATTGCTTATAGGTTCGCGCCGTCCGGGCCGGCGGGATCTGCGGATTGAGGCGGCTGCGGCGGGCGGCGGCGGGCTGAGCGCGTGCGTGGCTGCGAGCCTGGGCCGGGCTCGCGGCGGGGGGCGCGTGCGCGGGCGCCGGGCTCGCGGCCGGGCGGCTGGCTGGGGGTCTCGCGCTGCGGCGGCGGCGGGATCGCGCGCGCGACCGCGTCGGGGCCGGTGAGCGTGAGCGCCTCGCCGTGGTGGAGCAGCTCGAGCTGCTGGCCCTCGAGCAGCTGGTAGCGGGCCTGCTGGGGCTCGACCTCGACCAGCAGCCGCTGCCGGCGGAACAGCAGGCGGAAGCGCAGGCGCTGGAGCGGCGGCGGCAGGCGCGGCGCGAAGCTGAGCTGCGCGCCGTGGTCGCGCATGCCGCCGGCGCCGGCGACGGCGCCGATCCAGGTGCCGGCGAGCGAGGCGATGTGCAGCCCGTCGCGGGTGTTGTGCTCGAGGTCCTCGAGGTCGATCAGGGCGGCCTCGCGCAGGTAGGCGTAGGCGAGCTCGAGGTGGCCGAGCTCGCAGGCGAGCACGGCCTGCGTGCAGGCCGAGAGCGAGGAGTCGCGCACGGTGAGCTGCTCGTAGTAGGCGAAGTTGCGCGCCTTCTGCTCGTCGCTGAAGGCGTCGCCGCGCAGGTGCATGGCGAGCACGAGGTCGGCCTGCTTGACGACCTGCTTGCGGTAGAGGTCGAAGTAGGGGAAGTGCAGCAGCAGCGGGTACTGCTCGGGCGCGGTGGCGTGGAAGTCCCAGCGCTGGTGAGCGGTGAAGCCCTCGGACTGGGGGTGCACGCCGAGCGTGTGGTCGTAGGGCAGCTCGATGGCGTCGGCGGTGTCGCGCCAGAGGCCGAGCTCCTGGGCGTCGACGCCGAGCGCGGCGGCGGTGGCGGGCTCGGCCTGGGCGGCGTCGGCGGCGGCGCGCAGGTTGCGCTGGGCCATGAGGTTGGTGTAGACGTTGTTGTCGGCGACGGCGCTGTACTCGTCGGGGCCGGTGACGCCGTCGATGCGGAAGGCGCCGGCGGCGTCGAGGTGCCCGAGCGAGCGCCACAGCCGCGCGGTTTCGACGAGCAGCTCGACGCCGGCGTGGCGCGCGAACTCGCCGTCCTCGCTGGCGGCGGCGTAGCGCGCGACGGCGTCGGCGACGTCGGCGTTGACGTGGAAGGCGGCGGTGCCGGCGGGCCAGTAGCTGGAGCACTCCGAGCCGGCGATGGTGCGCCAGGGGAAGCTGGCGCCGGCGAGCCCGAGCTGGCGGGCGCGCTGGCGCGCGGCGGGCAGCGTGCGGTGGCGCCAGCCGAGCGCGTCGCGCGCGGCGCGCGGGGCGGTGTAGGTGAGCACGGGCAGCACGAAGGTCTCGGTGTCCCAGAAGGTGTGCCCGTCGTAGCCGGGGCCGGTGAGGCCCTTGGCGGCGATTGGGCGCTGCTCGCCGCGGGCGCCGGCCTGCAGGATGTGAAAGAGCGCGAAGCGCAGGGCCTGCTGCAGCTCCTCGTCGCCCGAGAGCTCGACGTCGGCGTGCTCCCAGAAGCGGTCGAGGTAGGCGCGCTGCTCGGCCAGCAGCGCCTGCCAGCCGCTGTGCCTGGCGCTGGCCAGCGCGGCGATGGCCTGGTCGCGCAGCGCCGGCACGGAGCGCTCGCCGGACCAGCCGTAGGCGAGGAACTTGACGAGCTGCAGCGGCGCGCCGGGGCTGGCGTCGGCGGCGAAGGAGACGCGCGCGAGGTCGTCGATGGACTCGGAGTCGACCTCGGTGTGCGCGGGCGCTTCGAGCAGGTGGTCCATGGCGGCGGCGAGGCGCAGGCCGCTGGCGCGCGTGGAGTGCACGAGCACGGCGCGGGCGCCGTCTGCGAGCGCGGTCTCGGCCTGGAGCGCGTGGGACGGCAGCGCGGGCGCGCGCGGGTCGGCGCCCTGGTCGGGCAGCGACTCGTTGGCGACGAGCTCTGACTGGACCACGATCGGCAGCTTCCCTTCGAGCGGCTCGACCTGATAGTGGACGGCGGCGACGGCGCGCTGGGAGAGGCAGACGAGCCGCGTGGAGCTGATGCGCACGCGCCGCCCGGTGGGCGAGGCCCACTCGACCTCGCGGCGCAGCACGCCGGCGCGCAGGTCGAGCACGCGCTCGTGGGAGATCAGCGTGCCGTAGCGCACGTCGAAGGGCTCGTCCTCGACGAGCAGTCGCAGCAGCTTGCCGTTGGTGGCGTTGACGACGACCTCGCCGGCCTCGGGGTAGCCGTAGCCGGCCTCGGCGTAGGGCAGCTGGCGCTGCTCGTAGAAGCCGGCGAGGTAGGTGCCGGGGATGCCGTAGGGCTCGCCCTCGTCGAGGTTGCCGCGCAGCCCGATGTGGCCGTTGGCGAGCGTGAACAGCGACTCGCTCTCGGCGAGGTGCGCGAGCTCGAGCGTCCTCTCGTGCAGCGCCCAGGGCTCGACGGCGAAGGCGGGGTGCTGGATCACGGCGGCGGCGCGAGCAGCTCGTCGAGATCCTTGACGACCACGTCGGCGCCGTGGGCTGCGAGCGCGGGGGCCTGCCCGATGCGGTCGACGCCGACGACCAGGCCGAAGCGCCCGGCGCGGCCGGCCTCGACGCCGGCGAGCGCGTCCTCGAACACGGCGGCTTCGCCGGCGCCGACGCCGAGCGCGCGGGCGCCGGCGAGGTAGGTGTCGGGCGCGGGCTTGCCGTGCAGGTGCTCGCGCTCGGCGAGCACGCCGTCGACGACGGTGTGGAAGAGATCGTCGATGTGGGCGGCGGCGAGCACGTCGCGGGCGTTGCTGGAGGAGGACACGACGGCGCAGCTCAGGCCGGCGGCGCGCGCGGCCTGCACGTAGCGCACGGAGCCCTCGTAGGGCTCGACGCCCTGCTGCTGGATCATTTCGAGCACGAGCTCGTTCTTGCGCTCGCCGATGCCGTGCACGGTGTCGGCCGACGGGGGGTCCTCGGGCGCGCCGGGCTCGAGCTCGATGCCGCGCGAGGCGAGGAACGAGGCGACGCCGTCGTAGCGCGGCCTGCCGTCGACGTACTGGTCGTAGTCGGCGACCTCGTCGAAGGGCACGAACCGTTCGTTGCGTTCGTGCGCGCGCTGCCTCAGGAACTCGTCGAACACGCGCTTCCAGGCGGCGGCGTGCACCTTGGCGGTCTGCGTGAGCACGCCGTCGAGGTCGAACAGGCAGGCGCGCACGCTGCTCGGCAGCCCGAGCACCTCTCAGCGGTCTCCGCGCGCGCGGGCCATGCCGGCAGGCTAGCCGACGAACGCCGGCGCAGGCGCGGGCGAACGGGGCGCCGGCTCGGGCGAACGGGCGCCGGCTCGGGCGAACGGGGC
>DATJMM010000006.1:0-3680 GCA_035508735.1 Solirubrobacteraceae bacterium
GTTTCTCGCGCGCCATTGCCGCGCCGGCTGGGACGAGCCGCTCGCGAAAATCGTCGCAAGATTCCGCTGCCGCTGCGGCAAGAAGCAGGTCGACGTACAGCTTGCCTTCAACAGCAAGCCGCGCGGCTGGGTGAAGAACCCGTCCTGAGCGCTAGTGCGGCGCGGCGGCGGGCGGCGCTGGCGCGCCGGCGGCGGCCGGCGTCGCCGCCGGCCCCCAGAAGTCGCGCGCGATGATGCGGTACAGCGCCGCGGTGAAACGCTCCCCGTCGGCACGCGTCATGTGCGACCACTCCGGCAGGTCGTAGCCCTGCACGTCGGGACGCAGCTCGGGATAGTCCTCGAAGTGGATCCCCGGCGCACCGGTCGCCTTCAGCAGCGCATTCCAGCTGCGCGCGCGCGGGAACTCACGGTTCTCGTAGGCGCGATATTCGCCGACGCTCGGCATGCGCACGAACAGCACGCGCACCCCGCGCGCCTTGAGCCTGGCAACCGCCCGCGCCGCGCGCGCGATCTGCTCGTTCTCGGTCTTCAGGGCTTCCTCGGGCGTCGGATCGTCGGGCGAAGGCGCGAAGTCCTGCCGCCAGATGCGGCGCGCCAGCTCGCGGTACTGCGGATCCCCGGCGACCTTGTCCCAGAGGTAGGAATTGCGGTCGGCCTCGGTCTCGGAGAGCTTGCGCACCTCGAGGAACCAGCGCTTGCCGGGACGCGGCGGCCAGGCCTGCCGCGCCAGCACGGTCTGCAGCGCGAAGTCCGGGTCGTCGAAGGCGAGGTACGGCTCGATGAAGTGCATGGACAGCCACTGGCCGACGCGCTGCGAGGGCGATTCCTTCCTGGCGTAGCGCGCCGCGCCGTCGTGGATCGCGAAGCCCGAGAAGACCAGCTCGGGCGCCACGCCGACGAGCACCCGCCCGGTGAAGTGCGGATCGTCGGCGAGATCCTCGAGCTCCGTGAGCGGCGAGGTGCCTTCGAACGACAACTGGATCGGGCGGCGGCCGGCCAGCCGCTGCCACACCGGCAGCTGAATGTCGAAGTACACCCGCGAGGCACCGAGCAGCACGGTCGCATCGCCCTCGCCGGCATCGATGCGCCGGCGCTGGATGGCCCAGAGTCCCTCGGTGTTGGCGATCGAGGGATGCACGCCGTAGGCGCGCCAGTACGCCTCCCAGCCACCGAGCAGCAGCGCGCAGACGACCAGCGCGCCGAGAAAGATCCGGCCCCAGGGCTGTTCCGGCACCGGACGCAGCGGGACCGGCTGCGCAATCCCGGGCCTGTCGGCCGCCGTCTGCCGTGCGTAACGGTCCGGCGCAAGCGCCGCGCGCGGCATCTGGCCGGTGAGCGCGACTGCGCCGTCAGAACTGGAAGTAGATGAAGGCACTTCCGGCTCCCTGGGCTATCACGATGGCAAACAGCATCAGCCCCCACACACCGCACACCAGCACGGCGGGCATGCGCGCGATGACGGACTCGAGCGTGCGGGCGCGCATCAGCCAGTGGGTGATGAGCATGCCGCCGACGATGACCAGCACCGTCAGCAGGCTGAAGGTATCGAGGATCGGCTTGGCCGCAGCGCTCCGTCCCGCCATGCCCGTGAGGATCACCCACGCCTTGGCGAAGGTCCTGGCGCGGAAGAAAACCCAGGTCACGTTCACCAGCGTGTAGGTGAGGAGTCCGAGCAGCAGGATGGCGAGCGGACCGGGCTGATAGTTGGCGAAGCGTGCACGCGCGAAGCGCTCGACCGAGAGGTAGAGGCCGTGCAGGCCGCCCCAGGCGACGAACGTCCAGTTCGCGCCGTGCCACAGTCCGCCGAGCAGCATCGTCGTCATGAGTGCCGCATAGGTGCGGCGCGGGCCGTGGCGGTTGCCGCCGAGCGGGATGTAGAGATAGTCGCGCAGCCACGACGACAGCGTAATGTGCCAGCGCCGCCAGAAATCGCTGAAGCCGACCGCGGCATACGGGAAGCGGAAATTGTCCGGCATGGCGAAGCCGAGGCACAGCGCCGCCCCGATCGCGGTGGTCGAATAGCCGGCGAAGTCGCAGAAGATCTGTCCGCTGAAGGCGAGCGTCGCCGCCCAGGCATCGAGCGCTCCCGGGACGCCGTCGCCGTCGTAGACGCGCTCGGCGACGTGCGAGAGAAAGCTGTCGGCGAGCACGATCTTGTTGAAGAGCCCGATGGTCATGAGCGCGAGCCCGAAGCGCAGCTGCCGCCCGCTCGCGCGGTGCGGCGTCTCGAACTGCGGCACGAGCTCGGTGGGGCGCATGATCGGGCCGGCCACCAGGTGCGGAAAGAAGGTCACGAACAGCGCGTAGTCGAGCAGGTTGCGCGCCGGCAGCGCCCGCCGCAGGTACACATCGAGCGTGTACGACATGGTGGCGAACGTATAGAAGGAGATGCCCACGGGCAGCACGATGTCGTAGTGCGCCGGATGGTACGCCACGCCGAACGCCGACATGAGCGCCGTGAAGTTATCGAGCAGGAACTGGCCGTATTTGAAGTAGCCGAGCATGCCGAGGTTCGCGACCACCGACAGCAGCATCCAGGCATGGCGCGCCGCGGCGCGCTGCGCCTTCACCAGCCCCTGCGCCGCGTACCAGTCCACGACGGTGGAGATCCACAGCAGGATGACGAACGGCGGATTCCACGCCGAGTAAAACAGGTAGCTGGCGATGAGCAGATTGATCTTGCGCGTCGTCCAGCTGAACGGCAGCGAGTGCATGAGCAGCACGCACGCGAAGAACACGATGAAGGTCAGGGAATTGAAGACCATGGAATACCCGCCCGCTGCCGTCGTGCGGGTCTTTACGTTGTTCTCTTAACCCCCCGGCACCGCTCCGGCGCCGGCGCGGATCATGCATCAGGCGGGCGCGGCGGCGCAATGGCTCCCGCGTAATGAGCTAACTCGCCGGTGCGCCGGATTTCATCGCCTCGAGGCGCCGCTCGATCTCCTCCGGGGATACGTCTTCGACGTGCGTGGCAACCGTCCAGACGTGGCCGAAGGGATCCTCGAACGTGCCCGAGCGATCGCCGTAGAACTGGTTGGCGAGCGGCCGCAGCGACTTGCCGCCGGCCTTGAGCGCGCGGGCGAACACCGTATCGACGTTCTCGAGGTAGATCATGAGCCCGACGCTCGAGCCGCCGAGTGCACGCGGGCTGCTGCAGTTCGTGCCCGGATGTGCATCCGCCAGCATCACGACCGAGTCGCCGATGCGGATCTCGGCGTGACTCACGCGCCCCTTGCCGTCGGGCATCCGAAAGAGCTCGGTCGCGCCGAAAACATCCCGGTAGAACGCGATCGCATCCGCCGCGCCCTCCACCATCAGATAGGAGGTGACGCTGTGATATCCGTCCGGTATCGCCTTGACTGCCATGAGTGCGGCCTCCTCGCATTTCGGAAGGGTCAGCTTACTCCCGCGCGCCGGGCAGGTTAAGGACGTGCGCGGGCGGGAGCGCAGCGGTGGCGCAGGTGATAGATCAGCGCGAGGCAGGCGAGGAACGGCACGCCGAACACCAGCGTCAGGCGAAACGCGGGCGTCAGCAAGGTCGTCAGCAGCACCGCCGCCATGAGGCCGGCGCCGAGCAGTGTCGTGTAGGGAAAACCGGGCATGCGAAAGCGCAGCGGCGGCGCGCCGCTCGCCTCGCGGGCACGCCGGAAGCGGTAGTGCGTGACGAAGATCATCATCCA
>DATJMM010000007.1:0-24578 GCA_035508735.1 Solirubrobacteraceae bacterium
AGTCCCCCGCGCGCGTGAGCGCGCCCCAGCGTGAGCCCTTCCGCATCGGCGCCGTGCAGGAGCGCTGGCACCCGGACCCAGACGAGCACGAGGCCGCGCTGGAGGCGGGGATCCGCCGCGCCGCGGGCGCGGGCGCGAGACTCGTGTGCCTGCAGGAGCTGACGCTCTCTCGCTACTTCGCCGCCGACCCGGGTGGCCCGCGGGCCGCTGGCGCGTTGCCCGAGGAGCTCCCGGGCGGCGCCACCTACCGCTTCGCCGCACGCGTCGCACGCGAGACCGGCGTATGCGTGCATGCGTCGCTGTACGAGCGCGCAGACGCGCCGGACGGGCTCGGCTACAACACGGCGATCGTGCTCGCGCCCGATGGCGAGCTGCTCGCGCGCACGCGCAAGCTGCACATCCCCGTCACCGCCGGCTACCACGAGGATCGCTACTTCCGCCCGGGGCCGGGAGACGGCCCGCCTTATCCGCTGCTGACGCTCGCCCAAGCCCATCTGGGTCTTCCCACCTGCTGGGATCAGTGGTTCCCGGAGGTCGCCCGGGCGTACAGTCTCGAGGGAGCCGACGTGCTCGTGTACCCGACCGCGATCGGCTCCGAGCCCGACCATCCCGACTTCGACACCCAGCCCCTCTGGGAGCAGGTGATCGTTGGCAACGCGATCGCCAACGGCGTGTTCATGGTCGCGGTCAACCGCATCGGCGAGGAGCCGCCGCTGCGCTTCTACGGCTCCTCCGTCATCTGCGACCCCTACGGGCGCAAGCTCGTGCAGGCGCCGCGCGAGCAGCCGGCCGTGCTCGTCGCCGACCTCGACCTCGACCAGCGCCACGACTGGCTCGAGCTGTTCCCGTTCCTCGCCACCCGCCGCCCCGACGCCTACGCGCCGCTCGCGCAGCCGCACCCGCCGGGCGCCGGCGGGCGGGGCCGTCGAGGCGCGCCCGGCTAACCTCCAGCCGTGGCCCGCATCGGACTGCTCACCGGCGGCGGCGACTGCCCAGGCCTGAACGCCGCCATCAGGGCGGTGGTGCGCAGCGGCCTGCCCGACGGGCACAGCTTCCTCGGCTTCCGCTACGGCTGGGCCGGGGTGCTCGGCGGCGAGGCGATCGAGCTGGGCCTCGAGAGCACCGCCGGCATCCTGCCGCGCGGCGGCACCATCCTCGGCACCTCGCGCACCAACCCCTACGCCGACGGCGCCGACGGCACCGCGCGCGTGCGCGCCACGCTCGAGCGCCTCGGCGTCGACGCGCTGATCGCGATCGGCGGCGAGGACACGCTGGGGGTGGCGCAGCGCCTGCACCGCGACGGCGTGCCCGTCGTCGGCGTGCCCAAGACGATCGACAACGACCTCGGCGGCACCGAGGTCACGTTCGGCTTCCAGACCGCCGTGCAGATCGTCACCGACGCGATCGACCGCCTGCACACCACCGCCGAGTCGCACAACCGCGTGATGGTGCTCGAGGTGATGGGCCGCCACGCCGGCTGGATCGCCACGCACGCCGGCATCGCCGGCGGCGCCGACGCGATCCTCGTGCCCGAGCGCCCGTTCGACGTCGAGGAGGTGTGCGAGCACCTGCGACGCCGCCACCAGCGCGGCCGCGACTTCTCGATCGTGGTCGTCGCCGAGGGCGCCACGCCGCGCGAGGGCACGCTCGGCGGCGACGGCGGGGAGGGCGGGAGCCTCGTCACCCGCACCGCCGCCACCGACGCCTTCGGGCACGCCCGCCTCGGCGGCATCGGCGTCGTGCTCGAGAGCGAGATCGAGCAGCGCACCGGCTTCGAGACCCGCGTCACGATCCTCGGCCACGTGCAGCGCGGCGGCACGCCGCTCGCCTACGACCGCGTGCTCGCCACGCGCTTCGGCGTGGCCGCGCTGCGCGCGGTCGCGGCCGGGCATCACGGCGTGATGGTCGCCCTCGAGTGCGGGCGCATCGTCGAGGTCGCGCTCGCCGACGCGCTCGCCCGGCCGCGGCTGCTCGACCCCGAGCTCTACGAGACCGCCGAGCTGTTCTTCGGCTGAGCCGCCCGCGGCGCGCTCGCGCCGCCGGCGGGCCCGCGAGCGCCCGGCGCGAAGCCGGGCAGCTCCAGCTCGATGCGCGCACCGCCGGCGCCGGAGGCGCAGGCGGTCACGCTGCCGCCGTGCGCGTCCGCGATCGCACGCACGATCGCCAGGCCCAGACCGGCGCCCCCGGAGGCGCGGTCGCGCGCGCGGTCGGTGCGGTGAAAGCGGTCGAACACCAGCTCGCGCTGCTGCGGCGGGATGCCCGGCCCGTCGTCCTCCACCGCGAACAGCAGGCGCCCCGGTCCGCCCGCCCGCACCGACAGCCGCACCAGGCCCTCGCCCTCGGCGGTGTGCGCGATCGCGTTGGCCAGCAGGTTGCGCAGCGCCTGCGCGAGGCGGTCGGGATCGGCGCGCAGCACCCCCTGCGGCGGCGGTGGCAGCTCGAAGCGGCGCTCGGCCAGCGGCGTGGTGGACTGCCACAGGTCGGCGACGAAGGCCGGCACGTCGATCGCCTCCACGCGCAGGAACTCGCTCTGCTCGGAGCGCGCCAGCAGCAGCAGGTCGTCGATCAGCCGCGTCATGCGCGCGATCTCCGCCTGCGCCAGGCGGCGCACGCGGCGCACCTCCTGCGCCGGCGGGTGCTCCTGCGCCGCCAGCACCTCCAGCTGCCCGGAGATCACCGTCAGCGGCGTGCGCAGCTCGTGCGAGGCGTCCGCCGCGAACGCGCGCTGCGAGGCGAACGCCGCGGTCAACCGGTCGAGCATGTGGTCGAAGGCGTCCGCCAGCACGCGCACCTCCCCGCCCTGCGCGCCGGCGCCCTCGATGCGGGGGTGCAGGTCCCCCGCATCCACCCGCGCCGCCACCACCGCCATCCGCCGCAGCGGCAGCGACAGCCGCGTGCCGATCAGATAGGCGCCCAGCAGACCCGCCGCCAGCGCCAGCGCGCCGCCGAGCACGAAGGCGCGCGCCACGCCGTGCTGGGCGCGCGCCACCGCCGCGAGCGGCTCGCCCACGCCCAGCACCGCCCGGCGCCCACGCCCCAGCGCGCGCGGCAGCGTCACCGCGCGCTTGAGCACGCGCAGGTTGCCCACGTCCGCCAGCGCGAACGTCGCATAGCCGTCGGGGGCGACCAGCAGGCGGCGCGCCAGCAGGTTCTCGCGACGCTGCTCGGCCTGCGACTCGCCGTCGTCCGGGGGCCCCGCGTCCAGCAGCTCCGGCCGGTTGGTCGCGCGGCCGGCTCCCGGCACGATCGCGAACAGCAGCGTGGAGCTGGCCGTGAACGGCTGCGTGCCCACGTACCGGCGAGCCGCCGCCAGCGCCGCGGCGGGCGAGCGCGGGCGCGCCTGCGCCAGCGCTCGCGCGAACTCGCCCGCGTCGTCGCCGATCTCGCCGTCGATCTGCTCGCGCACCTGCGTGCCGGTGCCGCGGTAGACCGCGACGAACGCCACGCCGGTGCAGGCCAGCACCACCACCGCCACCCAGCCCGCCAGGCGCCAGCGCAGCCCGGCGCCGGCCAGCCGCGCGCGCATGCCCTCGCCGCTCAGCTCGCCCTCCCCAGCCGGTAGCCCACCCCGCGCACCGTGAAGATCGGCGCGGGCCCGCCCGCCAGGCGCAGCTTGCGGCGCAGGTAGCCCACGTACACGTCCACCACGTTCGTCATCGGGTCGTGCTCATAGCCCCACACCGATCCCAGCAGCTGCGCGCGCGTCATCACGCGGCCGTGGTTGCGCAGCAGCTGCACCAGCAGGGCGAACTCGGTGCTCGACAGCAACACCTGCACGCCGTCGCGCTCGACCTCCCGCGTGAGCAGGTTCACCTCGATGCCCTCGCCGCTGAGCGTGCTGGTCGACGCCTGCGCGAACACGCGCAGCTGCGCGCGCACGCGGGCCACCAGCTCCGCCAGCGAGAACGGCTTGACGATGTAGTCCGCGGCGCCGGCTTCCAGGCCGGCCACGCGGTCCTCCACTTCGCCGCGGGCGGTCAGCACCAGCACCGGCACGCCGGGCCGCGCGCGGCGCAGCGCCGCGATGATCTCCATGCCGCTGCGCCCCGGCAGCATCAGGTCCAGCACGATCGCGTCGAAGCTCCCGGCCAGCGCCAGCCGCTCTCCCTCCGCGCCGTCCGCCGCGCCCGCCACCTCGAAGCCCTCCGCCTCGAGGCCCCGCCTCACGAAGTCCAGGATCCCCGGCTCGTCCTCGACCACGAGCACGCGTGCGTGCCTGGGCGCCCGTTCGCGCCCGGCCGCCGGCGGCGGCGCGAGCGCCGGCTCCGCCAGCCGCGGTGACCCCTGCTCTTCCGCGCCGCCGCGCTCGCGCATCCAGCTGAGGATAGGCGTCGCCGCGCCGCGCGAGTCTCCTGCGGGCGCCGGACATGAGTTTTCTCATGCTCCGGTTAATGGTCGCTTAGAGCCGCCTCGCAGACTGGCGGCGATGGCGCAAGGCGAACTCCAGCTGCCGGCCTCGCGGTCCGAGCGGCCGCGCGGCCGGCGCGCCTTCGGGCGCGCGCTGCTGGCGGGGGGCACCGCCGGCAACGAGCTGCTCACCGCCTGCACCGGCGCCGCGCTGATCGCGCTGCTGGCGATCCTCGGCGTCACGATCCTGCGCATCGGCTCGCTGCTGTGGGTGCACCTGTTCGTGGGGCTCGCGCTGATCGGGCCGCTGGCGCTGAAGCTCGCCAGCACCGGCTACCGCTTCGTGCGCTACTACGGCGGCGACGCCCGCTACCGCAGCGCCGGCCCGCCGCCGATCCTGTTGAGGGCGATCGGCCCGGTCGTGGTCGCCTCCACGCTGGTGGTGCTCGCCAGCGGCGTCGCGCTGCTGCTCACCGGCCCGAGCGGCCGCGCCACCTGGTTGCCGATCCACAAGCTCAGCTTCTTCGTGTGGATCGCGTTCATGGCCGTGCACGTGCTCGGGCACCTGCCGGCCGTCGGCGCCGGGCTGCGCGCCGATTACGGAGGCCCCCTGCAGCGCCTGGACGAGGGCGCGCCGGGGCGCTCCGGGCGCGCGCTCTCGCTGGCCGCCGCGATCGTGCTGGGATTGGTGCTGGCGATCCTGCTGATCCCCGAGTTCGGCGCCTGGGTGCACGCCCAGTCGCTGCACCGGCAGTGATGGCCCGTCGCGCATCCTCCGCCGGCGGCCGCCACGCGCGCGACGCCGCGCTGCGGCGACTGCGCCGGGCAAACCGCTGGGTCCTCGCCGGCAGCGTCGCGCTGACCGGGGCGCTCACCGAGCTCGCCGCACAGGCGTTCCCCGGTCACAGCGTCCACAGCTCTCCCGCGCGCAAGGTGGGCGGCGGCGCCCGGCGCACGCACGCCGCCTCGAGCCACCGCCGGGCCGACCCTCCGAGCCCGCCGGCGCAGGCGCCGCAGGCAGCGCAGGAAGCGCCGGCCGGCGGCGAAGCGGGCGAAGCCTCCGCCGCCGGCGAAGCGGCGCCGACGGTCCCCGCGCAGGAAGCTGCCCCCGAAACGAGCGAAGCCCCGCCGGCGGCGGAAGCGCCCGCGCCCACACAGGAAGTCGCGCCCGAAGCGGCCGAAGCCCCGGCGGCGCAGGAAGCGGCACCGGAAGAACCCGTCGTGTCGGGAGGGTCATGAGATGAGCGCACACAGGCGCGCCGCCGTGCCTGCGCGCGCCCGCGCGAGCTGGCGCGCGCTCGGCACGAACGTCGAGCTGCGGCTGACCGACGCGCGCGGGCTGGCCGGCGCCCGGCAGGCGGCGAGGCGCGAGCTCGAGGCGATCGACGCCGCCTGCAGCCGCTTCCGCGCGGACTCCGAGCTCTCGCGCGTCAACCGCGCCGAAGGACGGCCCGTGCGGGTCGGCGCGCTGCTGATCGAGGCGCTCGAACTGGCGCTGCGCGCCGCGCGGGTGACCGGCGGGGCGGTCGATCCGACCATCGGCCGCGCGCTCGAGCTGGCCGGCTACGACCGCGACTTCTCGCTGCTGTGCCCGCGCGGTGACGGCGAGCGGCCGACCGGCGCGACCCCGCAAGCAGATGGCCACGCGACCCCGGCGCCCACACGGGCACGCGGCGGCGCGATACCGGCGCCCACGCGAGCACGCGGCGGCGCGGCGCCTAAGCTGCTCATCGGGGCGCGGGCCGGCTGGCACGCCGTCGCGATCGACCGGCGCCTGCTGAGCGTGCGCGTGCCCCGCGGCGTGAAGCTCGACCTGGGGGCCACGGCCAAAGCCTGGGCCGCCGACCGGGCCGCCGGCGCCGCCGCCGAGACCGCCGGCTGCGGCGCGCTGGTGAGCGTCGGCGGCGACGTCGCGACGTGCGGGCCGGCGCCCGCCCAGGGCTGGCGCGTGCGGGTCACCGACGACCACCGCGCCGGCCCCCGCGCGCCGGGGCAGACGGTGGCGGTGAGCGACGGCGGCATCGCCACCTCCAGCACCGCCGTGCGCCGCTGGCAGCTGGACGGCCGGCCCATGCACCACATCGTCGACCCGCGCAGCGGCCTGCCGGCCGTCACCGTGTGGCGCACCGCCAGCGTCGCCGCCGCCACCTGCGCCGAGGCCAACATCGCCAGCACCGCCACGCTGCTGCTGGGTGCGGACGCCGGCGCCTGGCTCGAGCAGCTCGGGCTGCCGGCGCGACTGGTAGGCCACGACGGCCGCGCGCACCGAGTGGGAACGTGGCCCGCGCCCGCGGCAACCGCGCAGGCCGCCGCGGCGGCAGCAGCGGGCGCCGGCGCCGCGCCGCCGTCCGCCCCCGGGAGCTGCGGCGCATGACGCTCGCGAGCGCCGGCCCCAGCGCCTACTGGTACCTCACACGCTCGACCGGAGCCGTCGCCCTGCTGCTGCTCACCGGCGCGCTGGTGCTGGGGGTGCTCGACGTCGAGCGCGTCAGCACACCGGCGTGGCCGCGCTTCGTGCTCGACTCGCTGCACCGCAACGTCGCCCTGCTCGCCATGACCTTCCTGGGCGTGCACGTGATCACCGCCGTGCTCGACAGCTTCGCCTCGATCTCGCCGGTCGACGCCGTGATCCCCTTCGTGGGCGCCTACCGGCCGTTCTGGCTCGGCCTCGGGGCGCTCGCGCTCGACCTGCTGGCGGCGGTGACGCTCACCAGCCTCATGCGCAGGCGGCTCGGCTACCGCAGCTGGCGCGCGGTGCACGCGCTCACCTACCTCAGCTGGCCGGTCGCGCTGCTGCACGGGCTCGGCACTGGCAGCGACGTCAAGAGCGCCTGGCTGCTCGCGCTCGTCGGGGCCTGCCTGCTCGCGGTGCTCGCGGCCGTGCTCGCCAGGGCCGGCGCGAGCTGGCGCGAGCAGCGCGAGCGCAGCGGCGCGGCGCTCGGCGCCACCGGCGCGTTCCTGCTGTTCCTCGCCCTGTGGCTGCCCGGCGGCCCGCTCGGCGCCGGCTGGGCGCGCCGCGCCGGCACGCCGGCGAAGCTGCTCTCGCACGCGCACCCCGCCGTCCGCTCCCGTGGACCGCGACGATGAGCGCGCCGGCGCTAGCCCGGCGGGAGGCGCCCGCCTACGCGCTCGCCCCGCAGGGCCTGCCGCGGCTGCTCGCGGCGGTGCCGGCGCACGGGGCGATGAGCCTCGAGCGCCACCACGCGGTGCACGGCCCGGCGCCGTTCGCGCGCGGCAGGCGCGCCGGCCACGTGGACCTGTCGGAGGAGCTGCAACGCTCGGGGCTGCGCGGGCGCGGCGGCGCCGCCTTCCCCACCGCCGCCAAGCTGCGCGCGGTGCGCTCCGCCCGCGGCCGGCCGGTGGTGCTGGTCAACGCCGCCGAGTCCGAGCCCGCGAGCGCCAAGGACCGGCTGCTCACCGCCGCGCTCCCGCACCTAGTGCTCGACGGCGCCTGGCTCGCCGCGCAGGCGCTCGGGGCCCGCGAGCTGGTGGTGGGGGTGTGCGAGACGGCGCGAGCCAGCGGCGACGCCCTCGCCGTGGCGATCGCCGAACGTGCGCACCTGCGCGGCGCTCCGCGCACGCAGCTGCTGAACGTGCCCCACCGCTACGTCGCAAGCCAGGAGACCGCGCTCGCCTCGTTCGCCGCAGGCGGGCCCGCGCTGCCCACGTTCGCGCCGCCGCGCCCCTCCGAGCGCGGCGTGCGCGGCCGTCCCACGCTCGTGCTCAACGCCGAGACCAGCGCGCACGTGGCGCTGATCGCGCGCCACGGCGGTCACTGGTTCCGCGAGCTCGGCACCGCCGCCCAGCCCGGCTCCGCGCTCGTCACCCTGTCCGGCGCCGTCGCCCGCCCCGGCGTCTACGAGATCGAGCCCGGCAGCTCGCTCGCCAGCCTGCTCCACGCCGCCGGCGGCACGACCGCGCAGGTGCGCGCGCTGCTCGCCGGCGGCTACGGCGGCGCCTGGATCGGCGCCGAGCAGCTCGACGGGCTGGCGCTCTCGCACGAGGGCCTGTCCGCGCACGGAGCGTCGCTCGGCGCGGGCGTGCTGGCGCTGCTGTCCGCCGACGCCTGCCCGGTGGCCGAGGTGGCGCGGCTCGCGCGCTGGCTGGCCGCCGAAGGCGCCGGCCAGTGCGGCCCCTGCACGCACGGCCTCGACGCGATCGCCGCGGAGCTGTGCGCACTCGCCGCCGGCGGCGCCGGCGCCGGCGCGCCGGCGCGGCTCGAGCGCCTCGCCGCGCTCGTGCGCGGCCGCGGCGCCTGCGCGCACCCCGACGGCGCGGCGCGCATGACCGCCAGCGCCCTGGGCGTGTTCGCCGTCGAGCTCGCCGACCACGCCCGGCACGGCCCCTGCGAGCGCTGCCTGCGCACGCCCGAGCTGGCGCTGGAGCGCCCGTGAGGCACAGGCCGTGAGCCACCGGCTGCGCGTCAACCCGATCGCCTGCGAGGCGCACGGCATGTGCGCCGAGCTGCTGCCCGAGCGGATCACGCTCGACGAGTGGGGCTACCCGCTGCTCGACGGAGAGCGCCTGGAGGGTGCGGTCCTCCAGCACGCGCGGCGCGCCGCCCAGGCCTGCCCCACCTTCGCGCTGCTGCTGGAGCGCGAACGAGCGCCGCGCCCAGCGCGCGCGCCGCGCCGCCCGGCCGCGCGCGCACCGGACGCTCCCGACCGCTGAGCGCGCCGCCCGCAAAAGGGGAGTCGCGCGCGCGAGATCGGGTAGTTGAGCGCGCATGGCAGCCACCGAGACCAGGCAGCCGCCCGCGCGCGGGGGCGCGGCGGCGCAGGGCCGGGGCGAGCGCCCGGCGGGGCGCGCGACCCCGCCGCTGGCGGCCTACGGCAGCTTCATCGCGCTGTTCGGCACGCTCGCCGCCGGCTTCGCCGCATGGCTGTGGCGCAGCGGGCGCACGCTGCCCGAGCGCCTGGACACACGCGACCTGCTGCTCGTCTCGATCGCCGCGCACAAGCTCGCGCGGCTGATCACCAAGGACCGCGTCACCAGCGCCGTGCGCGCGCCGTTCACCAGCTTCGAGCACGACGCCGGGCCCGCGGAGGTCGAGGAACGCGCGCGCGGGCGCGGCCTGCGCAGGGCGCTCGGCGAGGTGCTCACCTGCCCCTACTGCCTCGACCTGTGGATCTCCGCCGCCTTCACCGCCGGCTTCGTCGTGGCGCCGCGCGCCGCCCGCTGGAGCGCCTCCGCCGTCAGCGCGCTGTTCGGCGCCGACGTGCTGCAGATCGCCTACAAGCGCCTCGAGGACACGCTCTGAGCGCGCATTTGCACGCCGCGAGCAAGGGGTGAGCGGCACGGCGCTGCCGGCGCGAGCCATGGCGCACCTTGGGCTGGAGATCGAGGACCGCGAGCACGACGGCGCGCACACGCTCGCGCTCGGCGGCGAGCTGGACATCGCCGCGGTGCCGAGCCTGGAAGCGGAGGTGCGACACCTGTGCAGCGAGGGCACGCGCGCGATCACGCTCGACCTCGGCGGCCTGCGCTTCATCGACTCCACCGGCCTCGCCGCGATCGTGCTGGTCAGCCGCATCTGCGCCAAGCACGGCTACGACTTCTCGCTGCTGCCCGGCCCGCGCTCCGTGCAGCGGCTGTTCGAGACCACCGGGCTGATCGACGAGCTGCCCTTCCTCGAGCGATAGCGTGCGGGGGCCAGTGAACGCCCCCGCGCCCAACACCGCCGCCGGCGCGAACACCGCGGCCGCGCCAAACACGGCCGCCGCGCCCAGCACGGCCGCTGCCCGCCACCGCGTGGTGATCGTCGGCTGCGGCTTCGGCGGGCTGTTCGCCGCCAAGGCGCTGCGCGGCGCCGACGTGCAGCTCACCGTGGTGGACCGCACCAACCACCACCTGTTCCAGCCGCTGCTCTACCAGCTGGCCACCGGCATCCTCTCCGAGGGCGACATCGCCCCGCCGATCCGCGACGTGCTGCGCAACCAGCACAACGCCACCGTGCTGCTCGGCGAGCTGGCCGCGATCGACGTGCACGCGCGCAGCGTGTGCATCGACACGCTCGGCAGCCGCAGCGAGCTGCCCTACGACAGCCTGATCCTCGCCACCGGCTCGCGCCAGTCCTACTTCGGCAACGACCGCTTCGAAGCGGACGCGCCCGGCCTGAAGACGATCGACGACGCGCTCGAGCTGCGCGCGCGCATCTTCGGCTCCTTCGAGCTGGCAGAGCGCGAGCCCGACCCGCGGCGCCGGCGCCACTGGCTCACGTTCGTGGTGGTCGGCGCCGGCGCCACCGGCGTGGAGATGGCCGGGCAGATCGCCGAGCTCGCGCACCGCTCGCTGCGCCGCAACTACCGCGCGATCGACCCCGCCAGCGCGCGCGTGGTGCTGCTCGACGGCGCCCCGCGCGCGCTCGCCGCCTTCCCCGAGAGCCTGCAGCGCTCGGGACTCGACGGCCTGCGCGAGCTCGGCGTGGAGATCCACCTCGACACGATGGTCACCGACCTCGACGCCTGGCACGTGCACACCAACTCCAGCGACCCGCGCCTCAGCACGATCGAGTGCGTCACCAAGGTGTGGGCCGCCGGCGTCGAGGCCTCGCCCGCCGGGCGCATGCTGGCGGACGCCGCCGGCGTGGAGCTCGACCGCGCCGGGCGCGTGAAGGTGCTGGACGACTGCACCGTGCCCGCCCACCCCGAGATCTTCGTGGTCGGCGACCTGATGAGCCTGCACGCGCTGCCCGGCGTGGCCGAGGTCGCGATGCAGTCCGGCGTGCACGCCGCGCGCACCATCCGCCGCCGTCTCGCTGGCGACGCGCGCCCGCGGCGCTTCCGCTACCGCGACCTCGGCACGATGGCCAGCGTCGCGCGCTTTCGCGCGATCGCGGTGATCGGGCCGGTGCGCGCCAGCGGCCTCGTCGGCTGGCTGCTGTGGCTGCTCGTGCACATCACCTTCCTCACCGGCTTCAAGAACCGCGTCGCGGTGCTCGCCAACTGGGTGATCGCGTTCGTCGGACGCGGACGCCCGCAGCGCGCCATCACCGCGCAGCAGGCGTTCGCCCGCCAGGCGGCGCAAGACCGCGCAGCCGGCGCCGCACGCTAGATCGTCGCCCGCCGCGCCCGCGCACGCATTTCTCCCCCGCCGACGGGTACACAGTCGCTGTGGCGATCCGCCGCCCGCGCCGCGTGCCACGCGCGATCCCCATTTGAAAACGGTCGTGTTAGGGCACCCTAAGCGGTTGTGATAGCGTCCCCAACGTAATGCCGAGCGAGGAAGTCGGGATTTGACCGCAGGCAGCCAGCAGACCGCTCCGCAGCTCGCCCGCCGGCGCGCCGGCGAGCGCGTCAGCTTCTACGTGTGGACCGCGCTCGCGCTCGCCGTCGCGGTCACCGTGGTGGTGCTCGGCTGGCACGCCAAAGGCGGCACCGCCGACCCCACCGCGCTGCCGCCCGGACACCGCCTCAGCCACACCACCGTCGTCGTCAACAGCGCCATCCTCGTCTTCCGCGAGGGCCTCGAGACGATCCTCGTGCTGGCCGCCGTGATGGCCAGCTTCCTCGGTGGCAACCGCGTCTACCGCCGCCCCGTCGCCGCCGGCGGCGCCTGCGCGCTCGCCACCGGCGTCGCCACCTGGTTCCTCGTGGTGTGGTTCATCGGCCAGTTCCACGGTGGCGAGCTCACCGTGCAGGCCGCCACCGGGCTGCCCTCGCTGATCGTGCTGCTGGTCGTGATGAACTGGTTCTTCCACAAGGTCTACTGGACCGGCTGGATCTCGAGCCACCACAAGCGCCGCCGCAGCCTGCTCTCAAGCGATCCGGACGCCAACAAACGCCGCATGCTGATGGGGCTCGCGCTGCTCGGCTTCACCTCCGTCTACCGCGAGTGCTTCGAGGTCGTCATCTTCCTGCAGAACCTGCGCGAGCTGTACGGCGCGAGCGTCGTGCTCGAGGGCATCGTCATCGGCCTGCTCTTCACCGCCGCCGCCGGCCTGCTCACCTTCACCCTGCACCAGCGCCTGCCCTACCGGCGGCTGCTGATCATCACCGGCGTGATGCTGCTGTTCGTGCTGCTCGTGTCCGTAGGCGAGGAGGTCAACGAGATGCAGCTCGCCGGCTGGATCGGCACGGGCGAAATCGGCTGGCTGCACCTGCCCGGCTGGATGGGCACCTGGTTCAGCCTCTTCAACAACTGGCAGACCTTCGCCGGGCAGGCGATCGCGCTCGCGCTCGTGCTCGGCTCCTACGCAGGCGCCCAGTACCTGCGCGTGTGGCGCCCGCGCCGCCGCGGCCTCGAGGGCGCCCAGCGCGCCGCCGAGCCGCCCGAGCGCCCCGCCGACGCGCCCGCCCCCGCACGGCTGCAGACGGGGCTGCGCGTCACCTGAGCCGCGCCGCCGCCAGCGCATGAGCCGATCGAGCCAACCCCCATACCACGTGCGCGGGCGCACCGTGCTAATCACGGGCGCCGCGCGCGGCATCGGCGCCGCCACCGCCGAGCGCCTGCACGCCAAGGGCGCCAACGTCGCCCTGGTGGGGCTCGAGCCGGGGCGCCTGCAGGAGCTGGCCGAGCGCCTCGGCGGGGAGCGCGCCACCTGGGTGGAGGCCGACGTCACCGACTTCGAGGCGGTGCAGCGCGCCGTGCAGCACACCGTCGAGCGCTTCGGCGGCATCGACGTCGCCATCGCCAACGCCGGCCTCGCCTTCGTCGGCACGCTCGCCGCCGCGCCCGTCGAGCAGGTCGAGCGCACGCTCGCCGTCAACCTGCTCGGCGTGTGGCGCACCGACCGCGCCGTCATCGAGCAGATCGTCAAAAGCCGTGGCTACCTGCTCAACATCGCCTCGCTCAGCGCCGTCGCGCACGCGCCGCTGATGGGCCCGTACACCACCACCAAGGCCGGCGTCGAGGCGCTCAGCGATGCGCTGCGCATGGAGACCGCGCCCAGCGGCGCGCGCGTCGGCTGCGCCTACTTCGGCTTCATCGACACCGACCTCGTGCGCGCCAGCTACGCCGAGGACGCCGCCAGGAAGCTCAACGAGACCACGCCCGCCTTCCTGCGCGACCCGATCCCGCTCGCGCGCGCCGTCGACGCCATCGAGCGCGGCATCGAACGGCGCGCCGCGCGCCTGTGGGCGCCGCGCTGGGTGGGCGCCGCGATCGCGCTGCGCGGCGTGCTGCAGCCGCTGATCGAACGCGGCACGCTCCGTCGCCAGGACGCGCTGGTCGAAGCCATGCGCCTGGCCGGCGAGGCGCAGGAGGGCCAGGCGCCGCACGACCCCGTGCTCGGCGTCGCCGCGCGCGCGCTCGAGCCCACGCCGCCGACGCCCGAGCGCCAGCAGCAGTAGATTTCCGCCACATGGCGGTCGAAGTCGACGCTCTGCGCAAGGTCCGCTTCCTCGCGCCGCTGAAGGACCGCGCCATCAAGCGCCTCGCCGGAGAGATGAGCGAGCGTCGGGTCTCCCCCGGCGAAGACCTCGTCACGGAGGGCAGCGCCGCCATCGCCTTCTTCGTCGTGCTCGAGGGCACCGTCTCGGTGATCGCCCACGGCCGCGAGGTGCGCAAGCTCGGCCCAGGCGACCACTTCGGCGAGATCGCGCTGGTGCTGCCCGGCATCGCCCGCACCGCCACCGTGCGCGCCGACACGCCAGTGCGCGTCGGCGCCATGGCCGAATGGAACTTCAAGGGCTTCGTCGAGCAGCACCCCGAGGTGCACTGGCCGCTGCTCGTCACGCTCGCCCGTCAGATCGCCGACCAGCCCGGTTGAGGCGCACCGCGCCGCCGCCGCGCGCGATCAGCGACGCTTCCCCTGCCCTCGCGGCGGAGCAGCGGCCCTCGGCGGGTAGCGCTTGCGCTCCGCGGCGGTCATCTGCCTGATCACCAGCTTGCCGCTGGAGACCTGCTCCTGAATGTCTCTCAGCTTCGCTTCGCGCTGCTCCTGCTGGCGCAGCTGTTGAGGCCCGGGCATAGCCTTCCTAGGGTAGGCCTTCCGGGTCGAGGACTCCGGCCGGCGACTGGTGGACGCGGATCCCGCCTTGCAAGCTCTCGCGCGCAACCCCGCGCCGGGCGCTCGTATGCATCCGCATAAGCAAGTGTAGCGGGGCAGGGTGAAGGCACGCGAGGGACAAGGCCACAGAGTCGCCGGCGGGGGATCCGTGGGCCGCAGGCGGACGGTGACCGCGCGGCGCCGCGGAGGATCTCTGCTAGCGTCTCCCGGCAGCGGCCGACGTTCGGCCGTGAGGCAGCTCGCTTGAGTCCCGCAGAGCGCGGTTCGGGTCAGCCAGAGCCTTCTGAACCGCACGCGGCACAAGCGCCGCCAGAGGAGCAATCAACCCATGTCAACGCAGTCCTTCGCCGAGCTCGGCGTATCGAGCTCGGTCTCCGGCGCTCTCGCCCGCCGAGGTCTCACCACGCCCTTCCCCGTGCAGCGCCTCGTGCTCGGCGACGTCCTCGCCGGCCGCGACGTGCTCGTCAAGTCGCCCACCGGGTCGGGCAAGACGCTCGCGTTCGGCGTCCCGCTCGTCGAGCTGCTCGACCCAGGCGAGGCCGCGCCGGCCGCGCTGGTGCTAGCGCCCACCCGCGAGCTCGCCGTCCAGATCCTCGCCGAGATCGGCGACCTGGCCGCCGCGCGCGGCCTCCGCGCAAGCGCCGTCTACGGCGGCGTCGGCGTCGCCGCGCAGGCGGCCCGCGCCGCGAACGCGCACATCCTCGTGGCCACCCCCGGCCGCCTGGAGGACCTCCTGCACCGCCGCGCCTTCACCCTCGAGGCGATCAGGATCCTCGTCCTCGACGAGGCCGACCGGATGCTCGACATGGGCTTTCGCCCGGCCATCGACCGCATCGTCAAGGCCTGCCCCGAGGCCCGCCAGACGCTGTTCTTCTCGGCCACGCTCGACGGCGTCGCCGGCAGGCAGGCAGCGCACTACACGCGCCGCGCCGTCTCCCACGAGCACAGCGAGCCGCACCGGCGCAACAGCGCCATCGAGCACAGGTTCGTGCCGGTACGCGAGCCGGACCGGGTGCAGGCGCTCGTCGACGAGCTCGCTCGCGAGCGCGAGCTGGCCCTCGTGTTCGTGCGCACCAAGCGCGGCGCCGATCGCCTCGTCAAACGGCTGGGCTCCCATGGCGTCGAGGCGATCGCCATCCACGGCAACAAGTCCCAGCGCCAGCGCGAGCAGGCGCTGTCGCGCTTTCAGGCCGGCCACGTCGACACGCTCGTCGCCACCGACGTCGCCGCTCGCGGAATCGACGTCGACGGCGTCTCACACGTGATCAACTTCGACCCGCCCGGCGACCACGAGGCCTACGTGCATCGCATCGGCCGGACCGGCCGCGCCGGACGCAGCGGCGTCGGCATCACCCTCGTGAGCACCGCCGACCAGCAGCACATGCGCCAGCTCGCGCGCCGGCTGGGGCTGCGCCAGGAGCTCGCCGACGGCGGCCAGCGCCCGGCGGTCGAGCACCGCACCGGCGCGCGTGCACGCCCGCCGCGACGGCGCCGGCGCAGCCCCGCCGCCGCCGGCGGCCGGCGGCAGGGGTGACGGCGCGCTCAATGCCCCGCTTGCAGGTGGTTCGTCATGGGCCCGGCAGGACTCGAACCTGCGGCCTACCGATTATGAGTCGGCAGCTCTAACCAGCTGAGCTACGGGCCCGCCGCGCACCGGCACCGGCGCCGGAACGCGGATCAGACGCTACCAGCGGAGCTGGGGCTGGAGGACTCGACGGCGGCTTGCTCGGAGCCGGCGCCGACGTGCTCGGCCATCGAACCCGTGCGGCGCACCGACACCTCGGGCGCGCCGTCGCCGGCGAAGTCCTCAAAGGGCCTGCGCGCCTCGGCCAGCTCGTAGCCCTCCTCTTGCGCCCATGAGCGGATCGCGGCCGCGGCCGCTCCGAGCGCTCCTCTGTGATCGCAGCTCATCGTGCTTGGCTCCTCGCTGAAGTTCGCCGCACTCCCATCATCGGCGCTCGGCGAGGATCCTTGACCGCGCACCGCTCAAGCGCGGGGCGCCTCGCTCGATCCGGCCCGCCGGCGGCCGAGCGCGCGGACCACGCTTCGAGGACGCGGGCGCGCGCCATCTGGCATGCTCCCGCGCGCCGCTTCGGGTTACGGGCGGCTTGCATCGGGGTCCACACGAGGAGAGGACGGAAAATGGCGGTAGAGCGTGCAGCGATCGTGACGGGAGCGTCGAGCGGGATCGGCCTGGCGATCGCGAGGGTGCTCGGCGAGGAAGGCTTTGCGATCACGATGGCAGCGCGCCGGGCGGAGAAGCTCGAGGAGGCGGCGAAGGGGCTCGCGGACGACGGCTACGACGTGCACGCGGTGGCGGCCAACCTGGCCGAGGAGGCGGAGATCAAGAAGGTGGTGGACTCCCACCGCGACCGCTACGGCCGCCTCGACGTGCTGGTCAACAACGCCGGCGTGGGCTCCGGCGCGCCCGCCGGCGAGATCCTGACCAAGCGCCTGGACATGCAGATCGACATCAACTTCCGCTCGATCGTGCTCTTCTACCGCGAATGCATGGACATGCTGCGCGAGGCCGGCGCGATGCACAAACGCGCGCTGGTGGTGAACACGGCCTCGATCGCCGGCAAGCACGGCGAGGCGTGGCTGTCGGTGTACGCCGCCACCAAGCACGCAGTGGTCGGCTGGACCGACTCGATGAACCGCGAGCTGTCCACCGGCGGCATCCGCTCCACCGCGCTCTGCCCCGCCTTCGTGGACACCCCCATGACCGACTTCGTCAAGGGGCAGGTGCCGGCCGAGGAGATGATCCAGCCTCAGGACATCGCTGAGTCGGTGCGCTTCCTGCTGAAGGTCTCCCCCGCCTGCCTGGTGCCGGAGATCATGTTCATCCGGCCGGGCGACTCGCCGGGCAGCACCGGGCCGTAGCGGCCACGCTCCCGGCCACCCGAGACGACCGGCGCAGCGCGCGGACGCCCCGGCTCGCACCCCGCGGACGCGCCGGCTCTAACGAGCGACGGCCATGAGCCGCCGCAGCGACGGGCGGTGCTGACGGCGCGCGAGGATCTCGCCCCGCGGGTCGGCGGCGTCGGGAAGCGCGCCACGGATGAGGCGCGGGCGCCGGTTGCGGCTGACGAGCCGCCGGTGCTCGGCGATCGCCACGTCCAGCTCCAGGCCGCTGGCGCTCTGCAAGCTCGCTTCGAGCTGGCGCACGAGGACGCGCAGCTCGCGCTCGGAGGCGGCCCGCGGCTTGCCGCCGACGGCGCGCGCGAAGCGGTCCCAGGAGCGCGCGAAGGAGAGGAAGTCGGTGCGCGCGCCGGCGCGGTGCGCCGCCAGCATCGGGCACACGCCGCCCCGGCCGTCCACGTAGGCGCCGACGATGATGCGCTCGTTGGCGCGCAGGCCGGCCAGCATCGCCTCGCGCGTGGCCACCGGCATGCAGTCGATCGCCGTGCGCAGGCGCTCCACGGGGCTCGACGAGGTGTGGCGGCGGCGGTTTCGCATAGGCTCTGCACCGCCGCCTTGGCCGCACGGCCAGGGCGAGGCGGTTGCGCGCCCAGCGTATGAGACGCACTCGGGCCCCGCAACGAACTCCCTCCCGCTGAAAGGAAACTTGCACATGAAGCTCGGCGTGCACATCGGCTACTGGGGTCTGGGCCTCAGCTCAGAGGACCAGTTGAAGATCGTCCAGGAGGCGGAGCGTCTGGGCTATGACTCGGTGTGGGCGGCCGAGGCCTACGGCTCGGACACCGCCACGGTGCTCGGCTGGCTCGCCGGGCAGACCACCAAGATCCGCCTCGGTGCGGGCATCTTCCAGATGCCGGGACGCTCGCCGGCGATGACAGCGATGACGGCCGCCACGATCGACCAGCTCTCCAACGGGCGCATGCTGCTCGGCATCGGCTCCTCCGGGCCGCAGGTGGCCGAGGGCTGGCACGGCCAGCGCTTCGCCAGGCAGCTGCAGCGCACGCGCGAGTACGTGGCGGTGGTGCGGATGGCGCTGGCGCGCGAACGCGTGGAGTTCCACGGCGAGACGCTCGAGCTGCCGCTGCCGGACGGCCCCGGCAAGGCGCTGAAGCTGACGATCTCCCCCGTGCAGCAGCGCATCCCCATCTACCTGGCGGCGATCGGGCCGAAGAACACGGCGCTGGCGGGCGAGATCGCGGACGGCTGGATCCCCACGCTGTTCAGCCCCGAGCACGTGTCCGAGCTGCGCCCGCTGCTGCAGGAAGGCGCCGAGCGCTCCGGCAAATCGCTCGAGGACTTCGACATCGCGCCGACCGTCAACGTGTTCGTCACCGACGACCTGGAGAAGGGCCGTGACGCGATGCGCCCCTTCATCGCGCTGTACGTTGGCGGCATGGGCTCGCGCAAGCAGAACTTCTACAACCAGGTGGTGCAGCGCTACGGCTTCACCGACGCCGCCAGGACGATCCAGGACCTGTACCTGGAGGGCAAGCGCGAGGAGGCGATGGCGGCGATCCCCGACGAGCTGATCGACACGGTCTCGATCTGCGGGCCCGAGGACGTGGTGCGCGAGCGCCTGGCCGTGTACCGCGACGCCGGCGTGGGCACGCTCGGCATCACGCCCACCGCCTTCGCCGCCCCGGAGCGCCTCGAGCAGCTGCGCCTGATCGCCGAGCTGGCCGCCTGACGCCGATGCGCGTGCTGCTGGGCGCGTTCGGCGACCCCGGGCACGCGTTCCCGATGATCGCGCTCGGGCGCGCGCTCGGCGAGCGCGGCCACGAGGTGACGCTGCAGACCTGGCGGCGCTGGCAGCGCCACGTGCAGGCGGAGGGGATGGCGTTCGCGCCGGCGCCCGAGTACAGCGTGTTTCCCACAGGTCCGGAGCCGCTCGACTTCTACGAGGCGGTGGTGCACGCCACCGCCGACACGCTGCCGCTGGTGCGCGAGCTCGCGCCCGACGTGGCCGTCGCCGACATCCTCACGCTCGCGCCCGCGCTCGCCGCCGAGCTCGCCGGCGTTCCGCGCGCCACGCTGGTCCCGCACGTGCACCCGCACGGCCTGCCGGAGTTCCCGATCTACTCGTTCGGCGCGCGACTCGCCCGCACCGGCGCCGGGCGCGCGCTCTGGCGAGCCGGCCACCGCTTCGTGCTGCGCGGCCTCGAGCGCGGGCGCCTTGAGCTCAACCAGACCAGAGCGCGGCTCGGCCTGCCGCCGCTCGGCTACGTGCACGGCGGCATCAGCCCCCAGCTCGCGCTGGTGGCCACCTTCCCGCAGCTCGAGTACCCGCGCCCTCAGCCCGCGAGCGGGACGCACGCGAGCGCGCGGGGCGCGAGCAAGCGGGGCGCGCACGAGAACACGCACGTCGTGGGACCGCTGATGTGGGAGCCCCCCGCGCGCGAGGTCGAGCTGCCGCCGGGAGGGGGAGCAAGCGGCGTGGCAGAGGACGCGCCGCTGGTGCTGGTGGCCCCTTCCACCGCGCAGGACGCCGAGCACCGCCTGCTGCGCGCCGCCCTGCGCGGCCTCGCCGACGCGCCGGTGCGCGTGCTCGCCACCTACAACCGCCGCCTGCCGCCGCGCGCGCTGCCGGTGCCGGACAACGCGCGCGTGGTCGACTGGGTGTCCTACGCGCGCACGATGCCG
Source organism: Solirubrobacteraceae bacterium (assembly GCA_035508735.1). GTDB lineage: Bacteria > Actinomycetota > Thermoleophilia > Solirubrobacterales > Solirubrobacteraceae > Palsa-744. The sequence goes on from DATJMM010000007.1 coordinate 19,859, forward strand.
CACTGCGACGTGGTGGTGTGCCACGCCGGCCACGGCACGCTGGTGCGCGCGCTCGCCTGCGGCTGCGCGGTGGTGGCGTGCCCGGCGGCCGGCGACATGAACGAGAACGCCGCGCGCCTGGACTGGGCCGGCGCCGGCATACGGGTGCCGCGGCGCTTCCTCACGCCGCGCGTGCTGCGGCTGGCGGTGGAGCGCGCGCTGGCGCAGCCACGCATACGAGCGCGCTCGCGGGAGCTGGCGCGATGGGCCCAGAGCAACGATCCCGGCGCGCGCGCCGCATCGCTCCTGGAGCGGCTGGCCGCCGGGTGAAGAGCCAGCCGCGCATGCCACTATCCGAACCACTAGCGCCGCTCGCGGCAAGCGCAGAAGAACGGCTCTGGCGCAAGGAGCGCGAACGTTACGAAGAGCGCCGCGGTTGAGCGTTTAGCTCAGTCGTGTGGCGAGGGCTACTCCGGGGGACCGATTTTGCACGCTCGCACAACCCTGCGCCAAGACTACCCCTCCGGTGCCTGTCGCCGTTCTGAACCGGTCGGGGCAAACGGTTCAGATTGGCTTTGCTATGGGGTTTTCGGAAGCTCCTGCGGTCCCTGCGCCCAAATCAAAGGTCGTCCCAGGCGCCCGGAGCCGGTTTGGCTTGCGGCTCTCGGCCGTGAGACCGCAGATGGCCGCAGCGCATCACGGCGCGGTCCAGCATCTAAAGAATATCCGGGGTGTCCTTGACGGTCATGACGCCAGGCTACCGCACGCCACGCCAATTGGAGAGCGTCAAGGATCGACGCACCTTGCGCGCACGACGTCCTATGGCATCAAACCGCGCCGCAGCGCTAGTACTTTAGTTTATTCGAAGAAGTCCGAATATCCGCATGCAACTGGCTAGACAGCTTGCGATCGTTGCCTTATTCTACGCGAGATATGGGGGCTGGCGAATTCATGCTCGAGGTTGGTCTCGACCTCGGATCTGACAGTGAAGAACTCGACATCGCGGTGCATGAGCTTCGCGATGAGCTCCTGGAACTTGACGTGAGATCTGTGGAGCGACAGGAAGTGGCTGCTCCAGAGGGTGCCCGCGGCGCCGGGGAGATCGTTCTCGGCACATTGATTGTGACGGCGACGAAAGATGTCGTCGGCCAGGTCGTTTCCGTCGTGGCTCGATGGATCTCTTCGCATCGAAGCACCCCCCGCGTGATGGTGACCATCGACGGTGACACGCTCACAATCGACGCCTCGTTGCGCGAGCGGCGTCAACTCGTGGACCTTTTTGTAAGCCGGCACACCACCGGGGCAGATGAGCGAAAAAGGTAGCCGTCACGCCCTGATCGTCGCCGTCTCCAACTACCGGGAGACTAAGCTCAGGAGGTTGCGTGCGCCGGCGGCGGATGCGACGGCGCTCGCACGGGCTCTCGGCAACCCCGCCATCGGCGATTTCGACGTCGTTGTGAGTTCAGACGAGACCGAGGGGACGCTGCGCCGACGTATTGCGACGTTCTTTGCCGATCGGATGCCCGAGGATCTACTCCTGTTGCACTTCTCGTGCCACGGCATCAAGAACGGCCGCGAACTGTACCTTGCCGCGACTGACACTGAATTGGGGCTTCTCACCGCGACCGGCATACCGTCAAGCTGGCTCAGCGAACAGATGACCGACTGCCGATCGAAAAGCATCGTGCTTCTCCTCGACTGCTGTTTCAGCGGATCGTTCCCATTTGGGATGCGCCGCCGAGCGGGAGGGGCGGTCGACGTCGAGGGACACCTGGACGGACGGGGCAGAGCGATCATCACGGCGTCCAGCGAGTTGGAGTACGCCTACGAGGGAGACGAGCTTTCCGGAAGTGCGGTCCCATCGATCTTCACCAGGACCATCGTCGAGGGCCTTGAGACCGGCGAAGCCGACCGTGACGGGGACAAATGGATTTCGGTCGACGATCTCTACGACTACGTATATGACCGAGTAAAGGTTCTTACCAACGCACAGACACCGCGCAAGATGAGCACGCTCGAGGGATCGCTGCGCATAGCTCGCAGCGTGTATCAGCCGCCCATCACAGCCGCTGACCTCGAGCCGGACCTGGTCGCGTTGACGAAAAACACGATTCCCTCGGCCCGTGCAAGCGCCGTGGCCGAGCTCGCGAAGCGCCTGCATACGGGGGCTCCCGGTCAATCGTTCGCCGCTCGACAGCGGCTAGAAGCGATGGCGGATGACGACAGTCGGATGGTCGCCCAGGCGGCTGCAGCCGCGCTGGCGACGATCGATCGAGCGCCAGCAGAATCGGGCGCGCCTAGCGGTGGCCGGACGCTCGCTGTGTCCCGTGGGGTTCTGATCGCGTGCGTGGGCGCCATCGGAGTTGCCGGCGCGCTTGCGCTGATCGTCTTCGGGGGCTCCAGTCAAGCGCACGCGGCGAGGTATACCGCCGGAGACCTGACTGTCTCCGCGCGTTCGCGGTGGCGTCGCGCCCCGTCCGAATCGCGGACTTTCATGACTGACACGCTGTCACTGAGCGATGGTGGGACGCGCGTCACGATTGGCACGCTACCGAGATCCGAGCGGGCTGCGGCCGTCCCGTCCGTGCTCCTGCACACGTTGGGGGATCCAAGCAAATCGACCGTGACGAGCACCAACGCCGGACCAGCGCGCCGCTACCTATGGAGCTCTGGCTTCGTGCTGTATGTGATCGCGACCTCCGCCGGCGAACTCGCTGCCGGGTGCAATGCCTCGCCGTCCCGTCAGCCTGTCGCGCGGACGCTCGCCGACTGCGGAGAAATCGCCAGCACCGCTGCCGTCCACGGAGCGTCGGTGGAATTCCCGGGCGTGCCCGCGGGCTTGGCCGCACGAATAGACGCAGCGCTCGCGACTCGCTCGGCGAGCGCAGCTGAGCTGCGCCCACGGCTCGATGCCAGCTCGTTGCACGCCAGGAAGTCAGCGCTGCTGCGGCTCGTCGAGATCGACGACCAGGGCGCCGCGGCCATTGCTGCCATCGTCGCGAGCGCCCGGTACAGCGCCGCGACGCACACCCTCCGCGTTGCGCTGCAATCGGAGGCGCACGACGGGCGGACGGCCGCACTGGATGAGCTGCCGTTGTCTCGCGGCCCCTTCGACGCGCGACGAGCCGCCTTCGACCGAGCATCGGATCGACTGGTCTCCGCGGTGCACGCCGTCGGTGAGCTCGGCATCGCGGTGCCCAATCTCGAAGCCATCGAGCTGCCGCCGGTACCCGCGCCCGAACAGCGTCGCACGCAACACACGTCGACTCCGATCGAACCAGCCGCAACACCATCGCCCGAAACGCACGCGCCTGAAACGCGATCGAACGAACGGCGGGAGCCGGAAAAGGAACAACGCAGCTCTGGTTCCGCCTGATGGGTGGCTGGTTGCCGACACCAGCGCCCTGTGGTCTCGCTTGCAAGCCGCGCGTGATGGTCCGGAGGGCGGCCGGGGTGTTTCGCGGCCGTGCGGCTCGGCTGCTGGTGGTCGTATCGGTCGGGGTGACGTTGGGTGTGGCACCGTCGCCAGCGTTCGGGCCGGGAGCCTCGCCCGGCCAGCTGTACGCGTTCGGGCTCAACAACTACGGCCAACTCGGGAACACGACGAACACTCACACCAATGAACCCAATCCGACGCCTACGCCCGTTTGGCTTCCCGGGGCGACGGGCGGCGTGGTGCAGGTAGCGGCAAGCCCAAGTCAAAGTCTCGCGGTGACATCGACCGGTCAGCTATACGCGTTTGGCGGCAATATCTACGGCCAGCTCGGGAACACGACGAACACTCACACCATTGAACCGAATCCGACTCCTACACTCGTTTCGCTTCCCGGGGCGACGGGCGGCGTGGTGCAGGTCGCCGCCGGTGACAATCACAGTCTTGCTGTGACGTCGAGCGGTCAGCTGTACGCGTTTGGCGAAAATGGCTTCGGCGAGCTCGGAATCTCGAAACACAGTGGCACCGGCGAACCGAATCCGACGCCTGCGCTCGTTTCGCTTCCCGGGGTGACGGGCGGCGTGGTGCAAGTCGCGGCGGGTAACGACGACAGTCTCGCTGTGACGTCGACCGGCCAGCTGTACGCATTCGGGCTCAACGACTACGGCCAGCTCGGGATCACGACGAACAGCGGCACCGAAGACCCGAATCAGACGCCGGCGCTCGTTTCCCTTCCCGGGGCGACGGGCGGCGTCGTGCAGGTCGCGACGGGTGTCAATCACAGTCTCGCTGTGACATCGACCGGCCAGCTCTACGCATTCGGCGAAAACAACTACGGCCAGCTCGGGATCACGACGAACAGCGGCACCCAGGAACCGAATCCGACGCCTGCGCTCGTTTCCCTTCCCGGGGCGACGGGCGGCGTCGTGCAGGTCGCGACGGGTGACCAGGAGAGCCTTGCTGTGACATCAACCGGTCAGCTATACGCGTTCGGGCTCAACGAGATCGGCGAGCTCGGGAGCACGATCCACAATGGGACCAGTGAACCGAATCCGACGCCTGCGCTCGTTTCCCTTCCCGGTGCGACGGGCGGCGTCGTGCAGGTCGCGTCGGGAAGCGGTGACGGTCTTGCTGTGACGTCGACCGGCCAGCTGTACGCGTTCGGCGGCAATTACAACGGCCAGCTCGGGATCACGACGAACAGCGGCACCCGGGAACCGAATCCGACGCCGACGCTCGTGGGGCTTCCCGGGGGAGCGACGGTGGACACCGTCGGGCGCGGCGCGGGCGCCGCCGCGAGGTTGGTCG
>DATJMM010000008.1:0-80060 GCA_035508735.1 Solirubrobacteraceae bacterium
CGCTCACTCGGCCAGCTCATTGCGTCGATTCAGTTCTTCGGCGAGCACCGTTGCTATTCCGCGGTGGTTCTGCGGAAAGCTGTGTAGGTAGGGGCAGCGCTGCATCATTGCCACATCGTCGGAGGTTCCGAGCGGGGTCCAAGCCACCGTTACATGGAGGTCACGCGGGCGGGGCGCGAGGATCTTCAGGAGTACGGGGAGGAGATCCTGTCCGTCGTCGCATATCAGCGAGACCGGGCCCGATATGCCGTGGCGCGCTTGTTTTACAATGAGCGTGAGGATCTGCGCGCGGAGCGAGGCGTCATCAGAAACCATCGCGACGGGCGACAGGTCAAAGCAGCCGTTCCCGATACGTCGCCCGAGGCTGCGCAGATCATCACCGATTGGCTCCTCCAGAGCGTTCTCGAGCTGCTCCGTGACATCCCCGGGGCCGCGCTCGAGGACGATGACCTTGCCGTGCATATCCAGCATGTCGTTGAGTGCGATGCGCCATAGCACCGCTGTCTTCCCGCAGCCTCGCTTGCCCATGAGCCCGAGCGTGGGCCGCTCATCGCAAGGCGGGAATGCGGCCGGCCCGAAGTCCGTTGGCACAGCTGCCACCGGCATAAGTACCGCCGGCGACGGAGCAGGCTCGATATCAAAGTCTCCGATTCGGAGAACGTCTGCAGGAGGATGAGCATCGCATTTGTCTGGTCCCCACCACGAGCGCATCAACGCCTTTACGTCTGCGAGCGCCTGCCGATCTGCAGGCACCGCCACCGCCCGGTAGGGATCACCTTCCTTTGCGCGAGCCGCGTACTTGCGTTGTACCTCGCGCTGAAGCTCGGGCATACCTTCTGTGAACGTTCTCGAGACGGTAGAGGGGTGCGGCCATTTGCGCCACTGCTCGGGGTCGTCATGCGAGGCCCAGCCGGCGGCGTAGTGACCCCACGCCTCAGGGCTCTTTTCGTAGGCCTTCGTGGCGTTCCACAAGACGCTCGTCGGAAGCTCGCCGTAGCGGTCGAGATATGCCATGCCGGCCTCTATGCCCGTGCGGCGGTCGATCGGCCCGTGGCGTCCTGCGCTGGATGTCGGGCGCTGGGAGAGCAGCGCCTGGACCTTGCTTCGCGATTGTCCACGGACGCGAGCTACCTCGCGCTGCGAGAGGTCAGCGCCTCGCAGTTCCTCGGCGCGATCCGCATCGTAAACGCGTGGCCCTTGTGGCGAGTCAGGGCGCGTGGGATGTTCGGAGCCAGCTATGGAGCAAGCATCGCAGGCGACAAGGACCCGCGCATCAAGCACTGCCGCGTGCCCGGCGTCGTGTCGGCTGCACCTGTGCATCGAGAGTCCATCGGAGATCACGATCCGCCTCCAAGCCCGAGCCACGACCCGGATCATCGGCGCCGGCCGAAACGACGGCCGACAACGTCTACGCAAACGAGTCGTGGACGTAGCCATCGGCGTGACAACCGCCGCAACGATCGCCGCTCTCCGCAAGCTCGGCGTGTGGCCGTGAACCGTCAGCGTCGCACGGCTGACCGCGTACTGGAGAACCGATCCCCAACGCCGATTCCTCCGCTGATACAAGCGCTCAGGACAGTGTGCTAGAGCCTAATCTCGATAAAGAGTGCGGGGTCTGGATGGCAACGGATCGGATACCGCCGCTGAGCAAGAGCTACCGGCGTTCTTCGCGAGCTTCGATGGCCCCGCCGATCTGGCTGAACGCTCGGCGAGATTCTGCGCTCGGAGTTCCCAGATAGCTACCGCTCGTCACCGGAAGGCAGGCGCCTCGGCCCTGCAATTGGCGAGAAGCAGCGCGGTGCGACTGTCGGGAGCTTGCCGCCGATCACATTTTGGCAGTTGAACGTGCACAGAGCCGACGTCGGGCTGGACCCAGGCGACGACGATTGGCTACGGTCCGCGCATGGAGCTGCACAGGCGCATCGCCGATCGGAGGGGCGAGTTCTTGATCTTCGCGGTGACGCCACCGAGGCTGACCGCCGGACCGGAGCAGACCAGGCAGATCGCCGAGGTCACACTCGCGCGACTCCGGTCGGTGGGGATAGACGGCCTCGTTCTTTACGACATCGATGACGAGAGCGACCGTAATCCCAACGAACGCCCGTTCCCGTTCCTGCCCACGATGGACCCGGCCGAGTACCTCGCTCGTGATCTCGTGGGCTTGGACGTGCCTGCCGTCGTTTACCGCGCGGTCAGCAAGCACGCCGAGGAGGGCCTCCGTCTATGGCTGCGCGACCAGGATCCGACCCGAACGCTGTCGGTCTTCGTCGGGGCCTCATCCGGCGAGAAGGCGGTTGCAACCTCGCTCTCGCGGGCATACGAGCTCCGAACCGAAGTCCGGCCGGACCTGCCGCTAGGCGGAGTAGCGATCCCCGAGCGGCACGCGCGCGGTGGTAATGAGCACCTCCGGCTCATCGCAAAGCAGGCCGCAGGCTGCTCCTTCTTCGTCACGCAGGTCGTATACGACGTCAACGCTGCGAAGGACCTGGTCTCCGACTATCGCTACGAGTGCGCCGCCCAGAACCTGGAGCCGGTGCCGATCGTCTTCACATTCTCAGTCTGCGGCTCAATGAAGACCTTGGAGTTCCTCCAGTGGCTCGGCGTCGCCGTGCCGCGCTGGATCGCGAACGATCTGCGCCATGCTGACGACACCCTCGACGCGTCCTACGATCAAGCCCTCGCAACGGCGATCGAGCTGATCGCCTTTTGCCGGCGCGTCGGTGTCCCCTTCGGGCTGAACGTCGAGAGCGTCTCGATACGCAGTGTCGAGATCGAGGCCTCCGTGCGCCTCGCTGCCCGGCTAACGGCCGAGCTCCGCCGCTAGAAGCTCGGAGCGTCCGGCCTCCAGGCGGGACCACTGGGCGGTTGGACGCCCGTTGCTGCGTAGGTGGGACATCACGGTCGACTGCAGCCAGCCGGCGGGCGAGTCCTCCCAGGTCCCCTGGCGGCCGTAGACGCTCAGGTCGAGCAGTCCGTAGCTGTAGTCCATCGCCTCGACGCCGCGGCGGGTGGTCCAGTAGGTCTCGAAGACCCTGTTCCCGTCGCGCAGACGTGCGTGCAGCCCTCGCACTGCTCGGCCGCCGGGTGGCCGTTCCACCACATGAAGTAGTAGGCGATGAGCTGCCGGCGGCCCTCGAAGGCGTCCAGCAACGTCAGCGGGCCGTTCGGACCGGTCAGCGGGAGGCTGGGTTCATCTCGACCATCGGGAGGCGGCGGCGGGCCGCGGCGATCGCGTCGCCCTCGCGTGTGTGCGCCTTCTCGCGGACCCGAAGGGCATCGAGCTCGGCTTGAGGCTTCGGCGAGCTGCCTGGAGGTCACCAGCGCGATCGTCGTGCTGGCCCGTGACCGCCGGAGCGGCCCGGGCCAGTACTGTGGCGGGCGTTCACGCAGCGATGGGCTCGGCGGGTAGGAGCGCGGCGTTCTGGCGCTCGAGCTCCTTGGCCGCGCTCTCGCGCCAGCTCTCGGCCTGCATCTGTGAGAACGGGTCGGGGAAGATCTCCTCGTCCCCGTTTTCCACGCCGTCGAAGATTGCCTGGGCGACAGCCTCCGGCGAGGTCTTCGGGATCGGCAGGTCTCGGATCATGTCGGTGTCGATCGGACCGGGCAGGACGGCGTGGACCGTCACGCCCTGGCTGGCCAGGAGTGCGCGCAGCGACTGCGTCACCGAGAACGCTGCGGCCTTCGAGGCCGAGTAGGCCGGGAGCACGGGCACCGCGGCGAAGGCGCCGATCGAGACGACGTTGACGATGCGTCCCCTGCTTTGCGTCAGCGACGGCAGCAGCGCCTGTGTCACCATCAGCGGGCCGTAGACGTTGACGTCGAAGTGCTGCTCGAACGCGGCCCGGCTGCTGAGGTCGTCGGGCAGCGACACGCCGGCGTTGTTGATCAGGACGTCGAGCGAAGCGACGCTCTCGACGCCCCGCTGGATCTGCGCCCAGTCGGTCACGTCCATGGTCACGGGCGTGACGCGATCATCCGGGTGGGCGAACGGCTGGCGCGAGGTGGCGTACACCCGCTTTGCGCCCCGCTGGAGGGCTTCCTCGACGAGCGCTTGTCCGAGGCCGCGGTTGGCCCCGGTGACCATGACTGTCTTACCTTCGATGGATGTGGTGGACATGGCTGCGTCTCCTTGTGTTCGTTGGGTTCTTGGTGGTGCGTTGGATTGGGTCAGCTGGTCGCGGCGAGCGCCGGCTCGACCGCGCCGACGGCGCTGGTGTGTGCCACCTCGACGGGGTGGTTGCGGCGGACGAGAGCAAGGGTCACCGGGAGGGCGAGCAGCGCGATGCCTCCGAGCAGCCAGAGCGCGTGGTGGTAGCCGGCGGCGAGCGCCGCAGGGCCGGCGGCGCCGGTGCGCAGCAGCGCCTTGGTGTTGCTTGCGGCGACGCTCGAGGCGACCGCGATCCCGAGCGCCGCTCCGAGCTGTATGGACGTGTTCATCAGCCCGGACGCGAGACCGGCCTGGCGCTGGCGGACACCAGCGAGCACGGCGATCGAGATCGGGATGAACGAGAACGCCGTCCCGGCGCCTGCGAGCACGAACGGGCCGGCGAGATTCTCCAGGAAGTGCCCGTGAACCGGGATCTGGGTCCCCCAGATCACCCCGGAGGCGACGAGGCACGCACCGATCCCCAGCGCGACTTTCGGTCCGCGACGGGTGACCAGCCGTTGGGAGACGCCGGCGAACACGATCGACGGCACCGAGCCCGACATCCACGCCAGCCCTGTCTGGAGCGCGCTGAAGTGGAGCACCTGCTGCATGTACAGCGTGCCGATGAACAGGAACGCGAAGAAGCTGCCGCCGATCAGCAGACCGGCGGTGATCGCCCCGGTGAGCAACCGCAGACGGAAGATCGACAGCGGCACGATCGGCGACTTGCTGCGGCTCTCGATCACCACGAACGCGACGAGCAACACGACCGCCGCAGCGAGCAACGCGACCGTGCGCGCAGCACCCCAGCCGTACTGCGGCGACTGCGAGATCGCGTCCGCGAGCAGCACCAGCCCGCCGGTGCCGGCGAGCGCGCCCGGCAGGTCAAAACGCCGGTTGGCCGTGCTGCTCGCGCCGCGGGGCAGCAGCCTGGGGGCGAGCGCCAGCGCGAGCGCGCCGATCGGAACGTTGAGATAGAAGATGTACTGCCATCCGAGATAGCGGGTGATCAGTCCACCGGTGAGCAGCCCGACGGTCCCGCCGGTCGCGCCGAGCGCGCCCCAGATCCCGAGCGCCTTGTTGCGCTCAGGGCCCTCGTCGAAGATGCTGGTCACGATCGACATGGCGGTCGGGAGCATCACCGCGGCGCCGAGTCCCTGGATCGCTCTGCTGCCGATCAGGACCGCGTCGCTCGGCGCGAGCGCGCACGCGAGCGACGCGGCCCCGAACACGCCGAGCGCGCTCATCAGGACGCGGCGGCGCCCGAACAGATCGGCGATGCGGCCGCCGAGAAGCAGGAACCCGCCGTAGGCGAGCGCGTACGCGGTGACTACCCACTGCAGGCTCGTCACGCTAAAGCGCAGGTCGCGGCCGATCGTCGGCAGCGACACGTTGACGACCGTCAGATCGACGCAGGTCATGAAATAGGCCACCGCCAACAGCGCGAAGGCGCGCCAGCGGTTGATGTGTGGTGTGGTGGGCGTCATCTGCGAGCTCCTCGGTCGGTCGGTTGCCGGCAATTCCTCGTTGTTGATGGAGATACGAGGAGCAGCCGGAATCCATCGCTCGCGCCATGACGCGTTTTCGCGCGCTGCCCAGTGAACGCGACCGCGCGCCACCTCCTGCTCAGCGCGTAGCACGCGTGAGGAGGCACGTCGATCGCCGCTGCCGCTTGCCGCCCTCGACCGTGATGCCGGCGCTCGCCGGCGGCCTGCGAGCGGGCCCGCCCTCCGGCGTTACCGGTGCGCTTGCCCGGTCTCCAGCGTGCGCTTGATGACGCCGAGCGCCTGCTCCATCAGCGATGCGGCGCGATCGGCGAGCTCATTCGGGAGAAAATCGGCGATCCACACGAACCGGCTGCGACCTGCTGCGTCCGCGAACACCTGGGCGGAGGCGTTGTGATGGATGTAGGGCGGGTCGGCGATCGACCACACGAGCCTTCGCGCATCGTCATCGAGATCGACCAGTCGCTCGCGCAGCACGCTGCCGTTGGCGAAGGTGACGATCCGATCCCCGCCGTCGAGACGCGCATCGGTCGCGAAACCGGGCACGAGCCGCTCGTGCAGCGCTCCCCAATCGCGCAGCGCCTCCCAGACGCTCTCCGCGCTCGCATCGATCACGATCTCCTTGCGAATCGAAGCCATCGCCGGCAGATCATGCCCGAAGCGGCAGCCCGAAGCGCTCGACCATCGACGGCGTGCGAAAGTGGATGATCTCGCTGAGCAGCTCGCCCTCAAGCGTCAGGACGGTTACGCCATGCGGCGCGTAGACGCCCGAGCTGTCGAGCTCGTAGGCGCCGACCGCGAGTTGACCGTTGGCGGCGGTGGGCAACATCCGCCAACTGCGCGCGTCGATGAAGACCACCTCGCGCAGCACCCTCTCGATCGCCTCGCGCCCGCGGTACCAGCTCGGAATCGGGGGCATCGCGAGCGTCGCGGTGTCGGTGAGCATCCCGACGAGCGCATCCACGTCGTTGCGGGCCCAGGCCTCGGCGTAGCGTGTGACGATCGCTTGCAGCTGCTCATCGCCGAGCGATCGGAGCATCGCCTGCTGCGTGCGCTCCGGGCCTCGCTCCTCGAGCGTCGCGTGCGCGCGCTGCAGGGCGCTGTAGATCGACGCCGGCGTCGTCTCGAGCGCCTCAGCGACCTCGGCGCCGGAGTAGCCGAGCACGTCGCGGAGTATCAGCACCGCCCGCTGCCGGGGCGGCAGGAGCTGGAGCGCGGCGATGAACGCGAGCTCGATGCTCTCCCGCTGCTCGTAGCGGGCCTCTGGTCCGGCGAGGTCGTCATCGATGCCGAGCCGCTCCTCGGGATAGGGCTCGATCCACACCGCCTCCACCAGCGGCTCGCTCAGCGGCTCGTGCGGATCCGCGGACGGGCCGTAGTCGATCGGCAGCACACGGGAGGGCCGGCGCTCGATCGCTCGCAGGCAGGCGTTGGTGGCGATCGTGTAGAGCCAGGTACGCAGCGAGCTTCGACCCTGAAACGACGACAGCTTGCGCCAGGCGCGCAGGAGCGTCTCCTGGACGGCGTCCTCGGCATCCTGGAGCGAGCCGAGCATCCGGTAGCAGTGGGCGTGAAGGGGCCGCCGGTGCGGCCCCACCAGCTTGGCGAAGGCTCCTTCGTCCCCCGCGAGCGCTGCTTCGATCAGCTGAGAGTCGATCATCCGGTCCTTCGCCCGAGGGTACCCTTCGGCTGCCAGAGCGCGATCTCGCCACCCTGGCTCGTGGCCAGCACGCTGCGCCAGCCCGCTGGGCCCTCGCGCGGCTCCAGCAGCACCGCTGCTCCAAGCGCCCGCCCGCGCTCGGTCATCGCCCCGATCTCCTTCACCTCCAGGTATGGAAGCCACAGCGGCCGCGGCGCACCGCACTCCACGATCCCGCCATCGAGCGCGCCGCCCAGCGCGAGGGCGTGGTAGACGCCCCACCGAGAGGCCAGGCGCTCCGTTCGCCAACCAAGCAGCTGGCGATAGAACGTGCTCGCGCCCGACAGATCGTGGGTGTGCAGCTCGAGATGCACGAGCGCGCCCGGCTGATGACTGCCTCTGTCGCTCATTCGCCGTCTGGCTCGTAGATGAGCAGAGCGAGGTCGTCGCCGACGGTCCGGGCGGCGAGGAGCCGCATGGCTTTCTTGTCGCTGGTCTCGCCGAACAGGCGCTCGCCGTCGCCGAGCACGACGGGGTAGATCATCAGTCGCAACTCGTCGACGAGGTCGTGCTCCATCAGCGCCCGCACGAGCCCGAAGCTGGCGTAGACGAGGATCCCCCCGTCGATCTCCTGCCGCAGCTTCGAGACCGCCTCCACCGCATCGCCGTGCAGTACGGTCGTGTTGCTCCACTCGGGACCCTCGAGGGTCGAGGACACAACGTACTTGGGCAGGCTGTTGAGCCGGTCCGCAAGCTCGCCACTGCGGGATGGCCAGCGCGCGGCGAAGAACTCGTAGCTCCGCCGCCCCAGCAGCAGGGCCTCGGCGCTCAGCGCCTCGTCGAGCAGGACCGTGGCCGCCTCGTCGCGGCCCCGATCACCGACACGGCCGATCCAGCCACCGACCCTGAAGCCCTCGTCACCCGCTGGGTCCTGGATCACTCCGTCAAGCGAGACGTTCTCACTGATCACGATCCTTCCCATCTCGGCTCTCCCTTTCGCTGTCGGCTTGCACTGTTTTCAACTGAGATCCGAGGGGGCCGTGAAATCCAACGCTCGAGCGGCGATCGAGTAGAAGCGCTCGTCGGGAGCGCCAGGCACCGGTCCGAGCACGGACACGAGCAACCGCGCCCCGCTCCGGGCTCCGGCGGATGCCTCTCGACAGGCTCCCCGAGGCCGGGGCGATCGGCCCGACGGATTTCGAGGATCGCCCGGATCTGCATCTCAAGGCTCCTCAGCCGAGAGCAGCCCGACAACAGGAGACGTCAGTCACGCAGAGCTTCACAACCGAGTTTACAGTCGAGCAGACCCCCGAGGAGGCGTCCACGGCGATCGTCGAGCTCGTGCTTGGCGGCGACTATTCCCGGAGGATCCCGCCCCAATCCCGAGGGTCGATATCCGCCAGCGTCTGCGAGAAGGTCCACTGATGCCCCCATGGGTCCTCGGCGTTGTACTGGCGCTCGCCGTACACGTGGTCGGTGGGCTCCTCGAGGATCTTCGCTCCGTGGGCTCGCGCGTCCTCGCAGTGCGCCCTCGCGTCCTCCACGCGTACGAGCACCGAGTGCGTGGCTTCGCCGGCACGTGGCGGAACGCGGTCGTAGCGGACGTCGCCAATGATCACCGCGCCGCCTTCCCCAACGTTCATCTGCGACCGATGGTCCTCGCCGATCTGGAGGCGCTCGACGAAGCCAAAAGCCTCAGTCAGCCAACTGACCGCGGCGCGCACATCGGGATAAATGAGCACCGGGATCGCGGTCGCGTTCGGGATCGATCGGTTCGCCAGCATGGCAGAGCAGCTTACGAGAGCGCGCCACGAAGCTGTACCCCCGCGGTTTCGCAGGCTGTGAGCGGCCACCCGAGACCGCCCGCGACATCGAGGTCGCGCGACATCGTCGTGAGGTGGCTGGCGCCGTTGCGTCGTTCGAGAGCTCCGGAAGGCTGGCGCGACCGGTCGCACGTCGAAGAGGGTGAAAACCCTTGCCCAGCAGTCGCGCAACATCGTCTCGGCGCCGTCATAGACGCCGCCCAGCTCCTCGGGCATCCCGTCCGCGACCACGCCGCGGAAGTCGGGGGTGAGCGCTGCGAGCAGCTGCCTGGGGTCCCGCTGCTCATTTGGGCATTTCCTCGAGGGTGGCGAGCCGGCGTTCGAGCAGCTGCCGCTCGGCCGCATCGTGAGCAAGGGCGATCGCACGGGTGTAGGCGAGGTGCGCCTCGGAGGCGCGGCTGAGGCGGCGAAGCATCTCTGCGCGCGCCGAGTGCAGGTAGCGGTAGCCCTGCAGCGGCAGCTGCTCGAGGATGCCCAGTCCGGCCTCCGGTCCTCGAGCTTCAGCGATCGCGATCGCGCGGTTGAGCTGCACCACCGGTGAGTCGGTGCGTGCGGCCAGCTCGTCGTAGAGCGCAGCGATCTGCGGCCAGTCGCGGTGCGGCTCCAGATGAAGCGAGGCGATTGCGGCTTGGAGGACGTAGACCCCACCGCGATCGCGCCCGTAGAGGGCGATCGCGCGGTCGAGCTCGGCTCGTCCGCGCGCGATCTGGTCGAGATCCCAGAGCGATCGGTCCTGCTCGGAGAGCAGCATGAGCTCGCCCTCGGCGTAACGCGCGTCGCGGCGCGAGTTGTGGAGCAGCATCAGCGCCAGCAGGCCGTGGACGTCGGGCTCGTCGGGCATCAGCTGGGCGAGCGCCTGGCCGAGACGAATCGCCTCGTCCGCCAGATCTCGACGGGTCAGCGGCGCTGAGTACCCCTCGTTGAAGATCAGGTACACGACCGCCAGGACCGCGGCGAGTCGATCGGGCAGCAGGTGATCGGGAGGTACCCGGAAGGGGATCCCGGCGGTGCGGATCTTGCGCTTGGCTCGCACGAGCCGCTGCGCCATCGTGGCCTCGCCAACGAGGAACGCGCGGGCGAGCTCGGCGGTGTCGAGGCCGCCGAGGGTGCGCAGTGTGAGCGCCACCTGCGCGTCGGTGCTCAGCGCCGGGTGGCAGCAGCTGAAGATCAGCTCCAGGCGCTCGTCGGGAATCTCCACTGGGTCCATGTCGTCGGGGTCGGCGAATCGAGGTGCTTCGATCAGCAGGTGCGCTTTGGCGGCGAGCGTTCGGTCCCTCCGGATGCGGTCGATCGCGCGCCGGCGGGCGGTTGTGACGAGCCAGCCGGCCGGGTTGGTGGGCGGGCCGTCCTCGGGCCATCGTTCGGCGGCCGCCGCGAACGCGTCCTGTGCGGCCTCCTCGGCGAGATCGAAGTCGCCGAGGAGGCCGACGAGCACGGCCAAGACCTTGCCCCAGTGCTCGCGGAACGCCTGCCCTACCCCGCGATCGGCCGGATCTCGACCTTGCCGCCCATCGTCGCCGCCGGGATCTTCGCGGCCAGCTCTATCGCCGCGTCCAGATCCGCTGCCTCGTAGATCAGCCACCCGTCCAGCGCCTCCTTGATCTCCACGAACGGCCCGTCCGTGGTCAACGTCTGACCGTCCTCGACGCGGACGGTGGTCGCGGTCTCGGGACCCTGCAGTCGAAGCTCGTTAGGCGTCACGCCAGGAGTCTGGTTGACCTCCTGGTAGCCGGCCGCGATCTCCTTCTGCTCCTGCTCGGTGAGGTTACGCCAGTCGCGGGCCCGCGGCCCGAGGTTGATCAACATCGCGTACTTCATAGCTCGCTCCTTGGTTGTGATGGTCGGGGCTAAGACGAACGCGAGGGCCGGAAATCGACAGGTCCCCGCCGATCAGGGCTCCAGGCGCCGGTCGCGGGCGCCCTGACCGGCGCCGACCCATGTCTTTCGGTTCAGTCGGTTCCGGCCGATGCGCGCTCCCACAAGAACCCGTCGGGATCGGCGAAGGCACCGCCGGGCGCGCTCAGGCGAAGTAGTGGCCCTCTTCGAGGTCGGCGATCAGCCCCTGGCGCGTCGGCTCCCAGCCGAGCAGCTCATGTGTGATCTGCGCCGAGGCGGGGCTGTCGAGGCCCCAGAAGCCGCCGAGCCAGCCCACGTAGTCGCCGGCCTGCTCGGGCGTCACCGATACGGCGGGCACGTCCAGGCGCGAGGCGAAGACCTCGGCGACCTCGCGGATCGGCACGCCCTCGTCGCCGATCGCGTGCAGCGCCGACCCGGCCGGCGCCGACTCGAGCGCGAGGCGAAACACGCGCGCTGCGTCGTCGCGGTGCACCGCCGGCCAGCGGTTGGCGCCGTCGCCCACGTAGGCCGCCGCGCCGCGCTCGCGCGCGAAGCCGATCGCGATCGGGATGAAGCCGTTGTCGCCCTCGCCGTGACAGGTCGGCGGCAGCCGCACGATCGAGGAGCGCACGCCGCGCTCGGCGAGGGAGAGCGCGAGCTGGGCGTTGGCCAGCCGCCGCTCGGCGCCGCTGACCGGCGCCTCGCGCTCGCCGCCTTGCGCGGCGAGGCCGTCGCGCTCGGTGGCCACGCGTCCGGGCGCCAACCCGAGCACGCCGGAGGCGATCACCAATGGCCTGCCGCTGCCGGCGAGGGCCTCGCCGAAGGTCTCGATCGCTCGTCGATCGGCGTCGGCGGCGCCGGCGAAGTCGCCGGCGAAGGCGATGTCGTGCTTGAACGCGAGGTGGATCACGCCGTCACAGCACGCGGCGGCGTCGCGCAGGGCGTGGAGGTCATCGAGCGACCCCGCGCAGACCTCCGCACCGGCGGCCCGCAGAGCCTCGGCAGAGGCGTCCGAGCGGGCGAGGGCGAGGGTCTCGTGGCCGGCGCCGGTCAGCTCGGGCACTACGGCGCGACCGATCCAGCCTGATGCTCCAGTGACGAAGACACGCATGGGGGAACCTCCCGGATGGTGGTTGCCCGGCGGTCGTCCGGGCCGCGGGCAACCTGATGTCAGTTGCTGACATCAGGTTAGCAAATCCGTTGTCAGTCGCTGTCATCATTACCATCGCACCATGAGCCGCTGGAAGCCCGACGCCCGCGGCCGCCTCGCGCGAGCGGCGATGGAGCTCTACGGCGAGCACGGCTTCGAGCAGACCACCGTCGCCGAGATCGCGGCGCGGGCGGGGCTCACCGAGCGAACCTTCTTCCGTCACTTCGCGGACAAGCGCGAGGTCCTGTTCGAGGGCGCGGCTGCGCTCGAAGCGCGCCTCGTAGACGGCGTGGTCGCCGCACCAGCCGACGCCGCGCCGATCGAGGTCGTCGCCGCGGCGCTGCGCTCGATCGCGCCGATCTTCGCCGAGCGCCGGCCCTTCGCCCGCCAGCGTCAGGCGATCGTCGCCGCCAACCCCGAGCTGCGGGAGCGCGAGCTGATCAAGCTCGCCGCGCTCGCCGCCGCCGTCACCGCGGCGCTGCACGAGCGCGGCGTGGACGAGCCACAGGCGAGCCTCGCCGCGGAGGCCGGGATCGCGGTGTTCCGCATCGGCTTCGATCGCTGGGTCGCCGCCTGTGACGACGGCGCCGAGCTCGGCGAGGTGATGGACGAGCTGTTCGGCTCGCTCAGCGCGCTCGTGGCGGCGGGCGTCGCTCCGCGCAAAGCGCGTCGCTAACGATGGGCGACGCTGCTCGAGGCCGGTGCACGCGCGGGGAAGCGCTGCTCGTTGCGCTCGATCTTCCTGTATGCGGCGTTCAGCGGATCGACGCCCAAGACGTCACACAGTCGGACCAGGTAGATGAGCACGTCCGCGATCTCGTCTTCGAGCTCATCGAGGAGCGGGCCCACGTCTTGATCTGCCGTCGCCCATTGCAGGATCGCGGCCAGCTCGCCCGCCTCGGCCGACACGGCTGTGGTGAGGTTCTTGGCCGTGTGCAAGCGCTCCCAGGAGCGTGCGTGCGCGAACTCCCGCAGCCGCCGCTTCAGCCGCTCGATCTCCGAGGGGCTGCGGGCCAGCGTCGCCGGCTCGCTCCGCATCATGCGCTCAGCAGGCGCGGAGCGTCGAGCGCTGCGGCCACCTCCCGTCGATGCCACGCCAGATAGCCCTCGTTCGCCGGCCCGAAGCAGGTGAACGCCCGCCCGTCGAGGTGCGCCAGCATCTCCCGCCGCCATTGGCTCATGTCGGCCGCCTCGGTCGTCCTGATCACACCCGCGCCGTCCACGAACACCGCGCCGCTGTCGAAGCAGTGATGACACGTCACGCACGCCAGCACGGCCACGCCTGTATCGAGCCGCTCCTGCTCGCTGCAGACGCGCCGCTTCTTCAGATGCGCCACCTCGAGGTCCTCGGCGACGCATTCCCGCTCACAGAACGCACACGGGGCGCTCGAGCGCCCGGCGAGCAACGCCCTGCGCATGCCGCTCGCCTCGCGGCGCTGGACGATATGGCCGAGAACGTCGGTCGAAGCGCCCCCCGCCGGCAGGCGCGGAGCACCGCTTGCAGGTGGGCTGCCGAGCGTCGCGGGAGCGATCACCCAAGGCATCGAGGCGAAGATGCCCGACATGCGAATCGCCTCCGCGATCGCAGGGTTGATCTCGGCCATGCGCAGCTCCACGTTCTTCTCGTGCGCGTAGACGTTGATCGGGACGCGCAGGTCCCACTCGTCTGGTTCGCGTTGGCTCCACACCCGCGAGGTTGCGGTGTAGGCAGGACCCTCCACTTCGAAGAGCGCGAACTCGGAGAACTGCGCCTTCACGAAGTGCGCGAGCGGTGCGCGCGGGCCGTAGGCCGATCCCGCCTCGTTGCGCGGCGGCTGCGCCGGGTTCTGCCAGCTGAACCCGTGCACGGCGATGCCGAGCTGTCCCGGCTGGATGCGCTCGAACGCCGGCCTGTGACTCATCTTGTCCGCGGTGCTGCCCTTCGAGCCCCACAAGCCGCGAGCGACGCAGATCGGAAAATCCCGCCCCCAGTGCTCGCCCACCGCCGAGCACGCGATCGTCAGCGCCTGTTCGGCGACCATCTGCTGCGCGTAGAGTCCAGACATTGCTCTCTCCTTCGAGTCGGAAATGGGAGATGGGACGAGGGCCAGCAGGCTCCGAGACGTCCCGGCCAGAAGCTAACGGGCCTACCGGACGGCGATCGACGGTCTCGGTGACGCCGGCACCGGCGGCGAGGGGCCGGCGGAGCAGACCGGCGTCGTTCAGCCGAGCAGCTGCTGGTAGAGCAGGAACGCGTTGAGCGCGCTGATCAGCAGCGCGCAGCCCCAGGCGACCAGCGCGGTGTGCCGGCGGTTCACGTGCACGCCCATCACGCTCACGCGGCTGGTGAGCATCACCAATGGGATCAGCGCCAGCGGAATGCCGAACGACAGCACCACCTGGGAGAGCACCAGCGCGCTCGTGGGGCTCACGCCCACGGCCAGCACGACGATGGCGGGCACCATCGTGACGGCACGACGCACCACGAGCGGCACGCGCACGTTGATGAAGCCGGCCATCACCACCTGGCCGGCGTAGGTGCCGACGCTGGAGGACGAGGCACCGGAGGCGAGCAGCGCCACCGCGAAGGCGAGCGCGGCGGTGCCGCCGACGAGGTGTCCGAACTGCGCGTGCGCCTGCTGGATGCCTTCGATCTGCGTGAGGCCGTGCACGTGGAAGAGCTTCGCCGCCACGGCCAGCATCGCCAGGTTCACCAGCCCGGCCAGCCCGAGCGCGATGATCACGTCGAGGCGCTCGAAGCGCAGCACGCGCCCGCGCTCGCCGTCGTCGCGCAACGGCATGCGCCGCTGCGTGAGGGCCGAGTGCAGGTAGATCACGTGCGGCATCACGGTGGCGCCGATGATCCCCACGGCCAGGTACAGGGAGCCGGTGCCGTGCAGGCCCGGCAGGAGCCCCCGCAGCGACTCGTGCGCGGAGGGGCCGATCTTCAGCGTCTCGTACAGGAAGCCCAGGAAGATGATCGCCAGCAGCGCGGTGATCGCCAGCTCGAAGCGACGGAAGCCGTGGGTCTGCAGCTCCAGGATCGCGAACGCGATCAGCCCGGTGATCAGGCCGGCGGGCAGCAGTGGCACGCCGAACAGCAGGTTCAGCCCCACCGCCGCGCCGAGGAACTCCGCGATGTCGGTCGACATCGCCATGATCTCGGCCTGCACCCACATGCCCCACGTGAAGCCGCGGGGGAAGTGCTCGCGCACCAGCTCCGGCAGGTTGTGATCGGTGACGATGCCGAGCTTCGCCGACAGGTACTGGATCAGCATCGCCATCAGGTTGGCCGCCAGCACCACCCACAGCAGCAGGTAGCCGTAGCGCGCGCCGCCTTCGACGTTGGTGGCGAAGTTGCCCGGATCGACGTAGGCGATCGAGGCCACGAAGGCGGGGCCGAGCATCCACAGGGTGGCACGCAGCCTGCCCTTCGCGAGCAGGTGCTCGAGCGCGCTGGGAATGCCCGCGCCGGCGTCGCCCAGCGCCACCGAGGCGCCCTCGCTGGCGCCCTCCAGCGCCGGGCGCAGGTCGGGCGGCGGCGTCACCGCGCCCCCTGCTCCAGCTCGATGCGCATCGCGCGCGCCAGTTCGCCGCCGAGCGCCAGCTCGCGCTCGCGCACGCGCACGAACACCGGGCCTCCGAAGGGCTGGCGGCGCATCACCTCCAGTCGCTCGCCGAGCACGATCCCCTCCTCGTCGAGGTAGCGCAGCATCTCCGGGTCGGAGTCCGACACCCGCACGAAGCGCCCTGCGGCCCCCGCCTGCAGCTCGCCGAGGCTGTACGTCTCGCCCTCGTCGATCTCGAACGCGTGCGTGGGAATCGGATCGCCATGGGGGTCGATCCTGGGGTTGCCCAGGCGCTCCGCGATCAGCTGCTCGAGCTCCTCGGAGATCACGTGCTCGAGCACCTCCGCCTCGGCGTGCACGCGATCCCACGGCATTCCCAGCTCCTGCGCCAGGAACAGCTCGATCAGCCGGTGGTGGCGAAGCACCTCGAGCGCTGCCTCGCGCCCCCGTTCGGTCAGGCGCACGCCGCGATAGCGCTCGTGCTCGACCAGGCCCAGCTCGGCCAGCTTGCGCACCATCGCCGAGACCGAGCCCGGCGTCACCTCCAGGCGCTCCGCCAGGTCGTTGGTGGCGACCGCTGCGCCGGCGCGCGTCTCCAGCGCGTAGATCGCCTTCACGTAGTCCTGCACATGGGGAGAAACAGAATCTACCACCGGCATAAAGAAGATTTTGGCATACCAAGAGCAATTGTTCAAGGCGCCTCCTGCCCAGGCTGCGCGCGCCTACGCGGTCCGGGCGCACGCTCTCCAGGGAGGCCTTCTCTAACCTCGTCGCACGATGAGTGCTGCTCGCGCCCCGGCGATCTCCGTGCGCGACCTGCGCGTGCGGCGGGGCGGCCGCGAGGTCCTGCACGGGCTCACGTTCGAGCTGGGGACGGGCCTCGTGGCGGGTCTGATCGGGCCGAGCGGGGGTGGCAAGACAACGCTCATGCGCGCGCTGGTCGGGGTGCAGCGCAGCGCTCGCGGCGAGTTGCGCGTGCTCGGGATGGCGCCGGGAAGCTCCGAGCTCAGGCGACGCCTGGGCTACGGCACGCAGAGCCAGGCCTGCTACGCGGACCTGACCGTGCGAGAGAACCTGCGCTACTTCGGAGCGCTGGTGGGCGCGCGGCGCGAGCAGGCGGAGGAGCTGCTCGAGCAGGTGGACCTGCGCGACGCCGCCGGGCAGCTGGCCCGCTCGCTATCCGGCGGCCAGCGCTCGCGGCTGTCGCTCGCCACAGCGCTGCTGGGCGAGCCCGAGCTGCTGGTGCTGGACGAGCCGACGGTGGGTCTGGACCCGCTGCTGCGCGAGCGTCTGTGGCGGATGTTTCGAGGGATTGTCGAGCGCGGCGCCACCCTGCTCGTCTCGAGCCACGTGATGGAGGAGGCGGCGCGCTGCCAGGAGGTGCTGCTCCTGCGCGACGGCTCGCTGCTGGCGCACGCGACGCCGTCCGAGCTGATGCGCGCCACCGGCGCCGGCGACCTCGACGCGGCCTTCCTGGCGCTGGTGGCCGAGCGCGCGTGACGCGCACGCTCAGCACAGCCGTGCGCGTGCTGCGCCAGCTGCGCCACGACCCCCGCACGGTCGCGTTGATCCTGGGCGTCCCGGCGCTGCTGATGACGCTCTTCCGCTTCGTCTACGAGCACCAGCATGCGGCCTTCGAGCGCTCCGGCCCGGCGCTGATGGTGCTGTTCCCGCTGGTCACGATGTTCCTGGTCTCCTCGGTGGCGCTGCTGCGCGAGCGCACCACCGGCACGCTCGAGCGCCTGATGACCACGCCGATCAGCAGGTTCGCGCTGCTCGGCGGGTATGGCTTGGCGTTCACGCTGCTGGCCCTGGCGCAGGCCGCCGTGGTCAGCTCGCTCAGCCTTGCCGCGCTCGGCCTGAGCCTGATGGGCAGCACCGCGCTCGTGGTGACGCTCGCCGCCGCGGTGGCCCTGCTCGGCCTGGGCCTGGGCCTGCTCGCCAGCGCCTTCGCGCGCAGCGAGTTCCAGGTGGTGCAGTTCTTCCCCGCCGCGATCCTTCCCCAGCTGCTGCTGTGCGGGCTGCTCGTGCCCCGCGCGCGCATGGGCGCGCTGCTGAGCGCGATCTCCGACGCGCTGCCGATGTCCTACGCCATCGACGGCGTCCGGCACCTCGCCGTCGAGCGCGGAGCAAGCGGCGGCGCCCTGGGCGACCTGGCGATCGTGCTGGCCTACGCCGTGGGGGCGATCATGCTCGGCGCGCTCACGCTCGGGCGGCGCAGCGAGTGATGCCGCGGCGAGGCGCAAGCGCCGCGATCCCGGCGGTGCGGTCCGACGGCGCCACCCCGGCGGTGCGGTCCGACGCCGCGATCCCGGTGGTGCGGTCCGGACGGCGCGACCCCGGCGGCGGCGAGTTCCGCGCCGAGCACGCTAGTCCTCGCCGCGGGCCACCTGGACGACCGGGCTCTCGAGCGCCGCGCCGAGGCTCTGGATCGCCCCATGCGAGCCCGCCTGCCGCTCGTAGGGCGCGCGCTGGACGTCGCGCCTGGCCACCGTCACGTATGCCACCAGCGCCACGAAGATCACCAGCGCCACCGCGCTGACGGGCCCGTCGCCGAGGCCGAGGCCGGTGATCGACGGCGGCTTGCCGAACCAGTCGGCGAACGAGGCGCCGAGCGGGCGGGTGAGGACGTAGGCGAACCAGAACGCCACGATCGGGTTCATCAGCTGGCGCCGCCAGGCGAACGCCGGGATCGAGATGAGCGAGGCGAACAGCACGATCGAGACCAGCAGGCCGAGGTTCAGGTAGAAGGCGGTGAGGTCACCGGCGGCGGTGCCCAGGGCGAAGGTGCCGAACACCGCCGCCCAGTAGAAGCGCTCGCGCCGCCGCGTGTTGATGCTGTGGATCGACAGCGTGCCCTCGGAGCGGTACCAGAACCAGAACACCGCCGCCGTGGCCGCCCCGTACAGCGCCGTGGTGGCCGGGTAGGGCATGCTGGTCGCGTCGTGCAGGGCGTCGGCGGCCATCGTGCCGAACACCGCCACCATCATCACCGTGAACCAGTACTGCGGCGCGCGGTACTCGCGCGTGCGCAGCTGCAGGCGCAGCGCCAGCCACATGCCGAAGATCCCGGTCACGCCGGCCAGCGGCACGCTGGTGTCGCCGAGGAAGTCCGACATGGCCTCGCCCATGCCGGTGGTGAGCAGCTTCAGCGCCCAGAACATCAGCGTGATCTCGGGCACCTTGGCGGCCAGCGGCTGCAACTGCTCGAGCTTGTCCGTACCTACAGCGCGTTTGAACGCCATCGCCGCTCCTTCGTGGTCGCAGGTTCAACCCGGTGTCCGTCCCGGCGATCCCACGGCTCGCCGCCGAGCGCCGCAGGCTAGGGGCTCCCGCTTACCCTGGATCCACCGTTTCTGTCCGGGGTTGGGCAAAGGATGACCTCCTGAAAAGGGCTTGGTAGCGGCTGTTTAGGCCAGCCGCGGCCCTCGTTCAGGAGGTCACCTTCATGGTGCACGATGACGGGCCGGTCGGACCTGACGGTCTGCGGGTGTTTTTCGATGATGAGCGCGTGGTGCAGGGAGCCGGGGTCGCGCTGGTCGCGGCGCTCGCTGACCGGCTGGGGATCGAGGCGCTCGCGCAGCGACGTGTGAGGTTGTGCCGCGAGATGCCGGGGGCGGCGAACGCGGCTCGGAAGGTGATGGCGCTGCTGTTCGCGATGGTGCTCGGCGCGGACTGCATCGATGACTGCGAGGTGCTGCGCGCCGGGCGCACGCGTCGGCTCTTGGGCGGCTGGGTGCCGGCACCATCGACGCTTGGCACGTTCTTGCGCGCGTTCACCTTTGGGCATGTGCGCCAGCTCGACGCGCTGCTCGGAGATGCGCTCGTCGCGGCGTGGCGGGCAGGTGCGGGCCCTGGCAAGGAGCGGCTTCTGGTCGACGTGGACAGCTTTGTTGGGCCGGTGTGCGGGCGACTGAAGCAGGGCGCGACGTTTGGATACACAGGCTTGCTCGGCTATCACCCGATCCTCGCCACGCGCGCCGACACACGCGAGGTGCTGCACATCCGCTTGCGCAAGGGATCCGCGAACACCGTGAAGGGGATGCTGCGCTTCACCGAGGAGCTGATCGCTCGCGTCAACCGCGCCGGCGCAACAGGAGTCAAGCTGCTGCGCGCCGACTCGGGGTTCTGGAGCAACAAGGTTTTCGCGCGGCTGGAGAAGTCAGGCTGGCAGTACTCGATCGGCGTGCGCATGCAGAAAGGGATCCGCCAGGCAATCGATGCGATCGACGAGAGCGCCTGGCAGCCGATTCCCGACTACCCCGAGGAGGGCGAGGCTCAAATCGCCGAGACCGTCTATGGCGAGCGGCGTCTGGTCGTCCGCCGCACCCGGCTGCTCGGCGCGCAGGCGCAGCTGTGGCCGGATTGGCGTCACTTCGCGTTCATCACCAACCGCAGCGAGGAGCTCGCCCTCGTTGAGGCCGAGCATCGCGATCACGCCGTCGTCGAGCAGGTCATCGCCGACCTCAAAGACCAAGCGCTCGCGCACTTCCCTTCGGGTAATTTCAACGCCAACGGCGCCTGGACAGTGCTCGGCGCGCTCGCGCACAACCTGCTCCGCTGGACACACCTCATCGGACTGCCTGACAGCACTGTTCGCGCCGCCAGGACCCTGCGCCGGCGGCTGATCCAAGTCGCCGGACGGCTCACCCGCCACGGGCGCAGCTGGACGCTGCACCTCCCCGCCCGCTGGCCCTGGCACGGCGACTACCTCGACGCGCTCAACCGGATCCGCGCGCTCCCGGCCGCCTGACACCGCGGCCACCGACCGGTTCAACCAGAACAGCTGTCCGGCGTGATCACCCCTGCCCGAAAACGCCCGCCTCCTCGGTCGACCGACGCGAACCCACACCACCAGCGCCACCCCGTCAATCAAGCATCCCCCTGAAAGGCCCGATCAACCCCAGACCCCGACCCTCACTCAGCCGGCCGGTGGATCCAGGCTTAGGCCGCGATAAAGCCGCGCGCCCTAACCTCACTGCACGATGAGCGCAGCAGAGCTCGGCCTTGGCGTGTCGGTGTTCCTCGCGTGCGCCGTGGAGGCGGTCGAGGCGCTGACGATCGTGCTGGCGGTAGGCGCCACGCGCGGGTACCCGTCGGCCCTGGGGGGAGCGGGCGCGGCGGCGCTGGCCCTGGCCATGGCGGTGGCCGCGCTCGGCCCCGCGATCACGCAGCTACCGATCGACGCGCTGCGCGTGGTGGTAGGCGGCCTGCTGCTGGTGTTCGGGCTGCAGTGGCTGAGCAAGGCGATCCTGCGGATGGCGGGGCTCAAGGCCAAGCACGACGAGCTCGCGGTCTACGCCAGCGAGGTCGCGGCGGCACGAGCTGCGGCCGCACAGGCGGCCGGCTTCGACGGCTACTCGTTCGCGATCGCCTTCAAGGGCGTGCTGCTGGAGGGTCTCGAGGTCGCCTTCATCGTGCTCACGTTCGGCGCGAACCAGCACCGCATCGCGCTCGCGGCGGCTGCCGCAGCCGCCGCGGTCGCGCTCGTGATCGCCCTCGGCGCAGCCGCCCGCGCACCTCTGTCGAGGGCGCCCGAGAACGCGATGAAGCTGGCCGTGGGCCTGATGTTGTGCTCGTTCGGCACGTTCTGGGGCGCCGAGGGCGCCGGCGCGCACTGGCCCGCGGGCGAGGCGGCGCTGCTCGCGATCGTCCCGGCGCTGCTCGCGCTCGCGCTCGCGCTGGGCGCACGCCCGCAGCTGTGGCGAGCTTCGCCGGAGGAACGCCGCCGCGGCCGGCGGCCCCCCCTGGGCGTACGCCGGCGCGGCCAGCGCGCTCAGTCGGGTGGCAGCCCGCGGCGGCGCCCGCATCCGCCCTCGCGCGCGTTCGCGGCGGCTCTCGCATTCGCCCTGCCTGCATGGCGGTTCGTGGCGGGCGAGGACTGGGTCGCAGCGCTGGCGGTGGCGTGCGGGCTGGCGCTGACGGCGCTCGTGGCCAGCGCCGGCGCCGCCGCCTGGTGGGCGATGCCGGTGATGGTTGCGAGCGCGCTCACGTTGTCGATCCGCCGCAGCGCGCCGATCGTGTAGAACGGCTGCGCGCGCGGAGCGGCGCTCGTCGCCAGTGGCGCCGGCCGCTCGCTGGCGGCGTTTGCCGCCTCGGCGCCGCTCCTCTACGATCTCGATTCGCGATGCCGGAACCGCTTGCGCCCCGCCAGCGCTACATGCCTGGGCTCGACGGGCTGCGCGCGGTGGCGGTGCTCGCCGTCGTCGCCTATCACCTCGGGTTCTCCTGGGCCGGGGGCGGCCTGCTCGGCGTGGGAGTGTTCTTCACGCTCAGCGGCTACCTGATCAGCGACATCCTGCTGGCGCAGCTGCAGCGCGGCAGCATCCAGCTGGGGCGCTTCTGGCTGGGTCGCGCACGGCGGCTGCTGCCGGCGCTGTTCGCGATGCTCGCGATCGTGGCGATCTGGGTGGCGTTGCTCGGCCCCGCGCAGCCGGCCCAGTTCGGCGAAGCGATCGGCGCGGCGGTGCTGTACGTGGCGAACTGGCAGCTGGTCTTCCAGCACGTGTCCTACTTCGCGCGCTTCGGGCCGCTGTCGCCGCTGGGGCACCTGTGGTCGCTGGGCGTGGAGGAGCAGTTCTACGTGCTGTGGCCGCTGCTGCTGGCGATCGGCGCGAGCCTGCTGCGAGAGCGCCACACGCCCTCCGGCGTGCGCCCTCGGCTGGCGCTCGCGACGCTCCTGCTGGCAGCCGGCTCCGCGGTGGAGATGGCGCTCCTGTACAAGCCGAGCCTGGATCCCTCGCGCGTGTACTACGGAACGGACACGCGCGCCTTCGAGCTGCTGGCGGGGGCGGTGCTGGCGATGCTGTGGCCGAGCGCGCGGCTGCGCTCGGAGATCGCTCCGCGCGCGCGCTGGCTGCTTGACGGCGCGGGCGCCGCCGCCCTGCTGGCGGTGCTGGCGATGGTCTGGCGCACGGGGGAGTACACGCCGTTCCTGTACCGCGGCGGCTTCGCGGCGCTGTCGCTGGCGAGCGCTTGCGCGGTGGCGGTGCTGGTGCACCCCGGCTGCCGGCTCGGGCACGTCCTTGGCGTGGCGCCGCTGCGCTGGATCGGCGAGCGCTCCTACGGCATCTACCTGTGGCACGTGCCGATCATCGCGCTGAGCACGCCCAGCGGCGCGCACGGGGTGGACCTGGCGCGCGGCGCCGCCCAGCTGGCCGCCACGATCGCGGTGGCGACGCTGTCGTGGCGCTTCCTCGAGCAGCCGGTCCGCCACGGCGCCCTGGGGCGGATGTGGACGCGGCTGCGCGGCGCCCGCTGGCGCCCGCTGGCGGTGCCGCTGCGCGACCGCGCCACGCTCGGGATCGCAGTGGGCCTGCTGACGGCGGCGGCGGTGGCCTTGCTCGCGTGGCACCCGGAGCGCGAATCGCTCGCCTTCCCTTCGGGCGACCCGCGCAACAGCGCGCTCGTCTCGCCGGTGTCGCGCTCGTTCACGGCCGCGGCCCAGCGCGCCGCCGCGGCCGCCTCCACCCGCTCGGCCTGCCACACAGTGGTGCACATCGGCGACTCCACCTCCGAGGGCCTGGTCTCGCCGGATTACCTGCCGGACCCGGCGCAGCGCATCGAAGCGCAGTACGGCCGCGTGGGCGCGACCGACCAGCACTACGAGATCTCGGGCGCGAGGTCGATCGTGGAACGCTACGAAGACCAGCCCAACGCCTACGAAGTGGCGCAGCGCTGGAAGCGCGCCGGATATCACGGCTGCTGGGTGCTGGCGCTCGGCACCAACGACACGGCGGACGTGTACGTGGGCTCGAGCGTGGGCCGGCTGACGCGCATCGAGCGCATGATGTCGCTGATCGGCGGCGAACCGGTGATGTGGGTGAACGTGAAGTCGCTGCTGCCGAGCGGCCCCTACGCGGAGCAGAACATGCGCCTGTGGGACCAGGCGCTCATGCAGGCCTGCGCTAGATATCCCGACATGCGCGTGTTCGACTGGGCCGCGCTGGCGAAGGACCGCTGGTTCATCGGCGACGGCATCCACTACAACACGCCCGGCTACGCCGCGCGCAGCCGCCTGATCGCGCAGGCCCTGGCGCACGCCTTCCCCGCCTCGGGGGCGCGATCGGGCTGCGTGGTGCGCTGATCAGCGCCGCGCAGGCGCGCCGGCACGGCGTGCTGGCGCGCCGGGCTCTCCATGACGGAGGGTCAGTCGAGCAGCAGCGCGACCACGCGCGTGCCGCGCTCGACCTGCGGCTCGGTGGCGAGCACGGTGTTGTGGTAGAGGAAGGCCTCGGTCAGGCGCACCATCGCGTAGGCGAGGCTGCGCACGTCGGTTTTGGGCGTGAAGGCGCCGGCGCGCTGCTCTTCGAGCAGCAGCCGGCGCACCGCGGCGAGCGTGCGCGGGTGCACGTGGCCGTCGGCGGAGGTGAGGATCTCCAGCGCGGCCTGCGGCTCCTGTCGCAGGAAGATCTGCAGCGGCTGGGCGTTGACGAGGGCGCCGACGAACTGGCGGTAGACGGCGAGTATGCGGCTCACGCCGGAGTCCTCGCGGTGGTTCTCGGAGGCGGCTGCCAGCAGCGTCTCCGAGAGCGAGGCGAGCACCTCGCCGAGCAGCTGCTCGCGCTCGCCGCACCACCGCGCGAGCGTCTGCCCGGAGACGCCCAGCTGGGCGGCCAGCGCGGCCATGTCCAGGCGCCTGCCCATCAGGTAGGTCGTGCGGGCCGCGGCGAAGGCGGCCGCGGGCGTCGCCGCGAGCGGCTCGCCCGCGCCCGGGTCGCCGGCGAGCTCGCAGCGGCCGGCGGCCTGCGCGGCGAGCGAGGCGGGGGGCGGCTGCACCGCCACGCCGTCGGTGGCGCGGGACACGCACACGCGGTCGCGCCCGTCAGCCTTGGCGGCGTAGAGCGCGCGGTCGGCGGCCACCAGCAGGTCGTCGAGCTCGACGGCCGCCCCCGCTTGGGCGCACACGCCGACGCCGACCGAGATCGTCATGTCCAGGTCGGCGGGGCGCGCGAGCGCAACCGCGGCGCGCAGGCGCTCGGCGGCCGCGACGGCGGCGGCCTCGTCGCTGCCGGGCAGCAGCACGACGAACTCCTCGCCGCCGTAGCGGTAGATGTAGTCGAAGGTGCGCAGCGTGGTGCGCATAGTGTTGGCGAGCTCGCGCAGCACCTGATCGCCGATCATGTGCCCGTTGCGGTCGTTGACGTGCTTGAAGTGGTCGACGTCGCACATCAGCACCGCCACCGGCGTGTCGGTGAACCGCGCCTGCGCGATCAGCTCGCCGGCGCGGAGCGCCAGCGACTGGCGGTTGAACAGCCCGGTGAGGGGGTCGATCGAGGCGGCCGCGCGGTGCTTGACGTCGGAGCGCATCAAAGCCGCGGAGAACAGGCCCACGCCGGCGAGCAGCGTGAGCGGCACGAGCACGCGCTGGGGGCTGGCGGCGACCTCGGCGGGGCTGACGGCGATGGTGACGGCGAGCGTGATGAGCGTGGTCCAGGTCACGCCGGCGATCACGCCACGCGCGTTGAAGCGGGCGCTGAGCGTGGCGGCGGGGATCGCCAGCCACGGCAGGAACACGCTGTCGGGGCCACCGGTGAACACGATCGAGACGCCGATCATGAGCTGCGCGAGGCACCACGCGACCATGAAGTGGTACTCGGGCCGGCGGCTGCGCGCGCCGAGCCGGTCGGCAAGGCGGAAGCCGACCGCGGCGCCGGCGAGCGGCGCCAGCGGCCACCAGCCGATCCACGGTCCCAGCACGACCAGCGTGCCGGCGAGCAGCGCGAACACGGTGACGCGCGCGGGACGCAGGTGGTTCTCCATGTCGAGCATGCGCCGGCGCGTGGCCTCGTCGCGGCACAGCAGCGACGGTCCGCCGGCGAGCCGGTCGACCGGCACCGGCGAGGAAGCCAGCCCGGCCCAGGTCGAGCTCCTGCCATCGCCGTCGCCGCCGTCGCGCGCCGGACGCTTGACGTTTATGGCCTGTGGATGCGGAATCGTTGCGCTGCTCACAACGGCGCTATCGACTCCGCCGAGAGCTGCTGACGAGGAATCAAGGCCTCTGGACGGACGTCCTAGGGAGCGGCGCGATCAGCTGCGCCAGCCCACAGGGGGGTGTCTCTTATGGACACGTTTGTATACGCACGTGTCCAGATGAGCGCGGCGCCAGGCGAGCGCAGCCGAGGCGCGAGCGAACGCGGCGGCGTGCGGCTGGTCGAACGGCGGCTAGCGCGAGGCGGCGATCTCGGCCAGCGCCTGCGCGCGCTCCTCGCGGTTGAGCGAGTCCACGAACACCACCGCCATGGCGATGCCGAACACCAGGAACTCGATCAGGCACACGGAGGCGCCGGCGATCTGCTGGTCGGCGATCGCCGACAGCCCGTAGCCGCGCGGGAAGCTCACGTACAGCGGGTAGAGGGTGCTGGTCATGAACGTCAGCGGCACGCAGATGATCGCGCTGGTGACGCGCGAGAAGCCGATGTAGGCGAGCCGGCCGAAGCCGGGGTTGCGCCGCTCGGTGGGCAGCGGCGTGATGATCAGCCACCACAGCGCGAAGCCCGTGTAGAAGAGCGTGAAGTGCTCGAAGTTGTGCAGCAGCTGGTGCTGCGCGGTGTAGTCGAACACCGGCGGCACCGACCACGCCAGCAGCGTGGCCGACCACACCGGCAGCGCCACCCAGGGCTTCGTGACCACGCCCCACACGCGGCCGACTGCGCCGCGGGGCGCAAAGCGCCTGAGCAGCGGCGCTGGCATCCCCAGCGGCAGCACCGGCGCGCGCAGGCCGAGGATCACCAGCGGCGGCGCGATGTCGGCCAGCAGCACGTGCTGGATCATGTGCGCCGAGAGCAGCCAGTGCACGGCGATCGTGTTCAGGGGCGAGCCGAGCGCGATCAGGATCGTGGCCAGGCCGCTGAAGTAGAAGGCCCAGTGCCCCGCACCCACCGGCTTGCCGGTGAGCCGCTTCACCCGCCGCAGCATCGAGACGTACCAGCCGCCCGCCACCAGCAGGCCGATCCACAGCAGCGGGACGACGCTCCAGGTGCCCCATCCGGGCGCGCTGCTCATCGCTCGCTCAGGGCCTCTCTGCTCGCGTCGCCGGTTCCACTGGAGGCGTCAGGCTAGCACCAGGGCTTGGCGTATGCTGGCTTGATCATGCGCGCAGGCTCGCTCACGGTGCCGTTCGGATGAGCGTCGCGGCGCCCTCCGGCGCGCGCGTCGCCGGGCCTCGCGAGGGCGACGAGCGAGCGCGGCTGTCGCTGGCGATCGGCGGCATGACGTGCGGCGCCTGCGCGGCGCGCGTTCAGCGCGCGCTCAACGGCCTCGAGGGGGTGAGCGCGGAGGTCAACTACGCCACCGAGCGCGCCAGCGTGGTGCACGCGCCGGGGGTGCCGGTGGGCGCGCTGCTGGAGCGCGTGCGCGCGGCCGGCTACAGCGCGGAGCCGATCGGGCAGGGGCTCGACGCGGGCGCCGAGGAGCTGGAGCGCCGCGTGCGCTCGCTGCGCCGGCGCCTGCTGGTGGCGGCCACGCTGTTCATGCCGCTGTGCGACGCCTCGATCCTGCTGTCGGTGTACCCGTCGGCGCGCTTCGCCGGCTGGCAGTGGCTGATGACCGCGCTGGCGGCGCCGGTCGTCACCTGGGCCGCATGGCCCTTCTACGAGGCCGCGATCCGCAGCGCCCGCCACCGCGCCACCACGATGGACACGCTCGTCTCGATCGGCATCGTGGCGGCCACCGGGTGGTCGCTGTACTCGATCTTCTTCCTCGACGGCGGCGGGCGCGGCGCGGCGCTCGCCGGGCTGGCCAGCCGCTCCGGCGGCGGCATCTACCTCGACGTGCCGGCCGGCGTGACCGCGTTCCTGCTCGCCGGCCGCTACTTCGAGGCCTGGTCGCGGCGACGCAGCGGCAACGCGCTGCGCGCGCTGGCGGCGGTGCGGGCGCAGGACGTGTGCGTGCTGGACGGCGAGGGGCGCGAGCAGCGCCGGCCGCTGGCGGAGCTGCACGCCGGCGAGCTGTTCGTGGTGCGCCCCGGCGAGACCGTGGCCGCCGACGGCGAGGTGGTGGAGGGCTCCTGCGCGGTCGATCGCAGCGTCATGACCGGCGAGTCGCGTCCGGTCGAGGTGGGCCCCGGCGAGCAGGCGCTGGGCGGCACGGTGGCGCTCAGCGGGCGCATCGTGGTGCGCGCCGCCGCGGTCGGCGCGGACAGCCAGCTCGGCCACATGATGCGCCTGGTGGAGCAGGCGCAGAACGAGAAGGCGGCGGTGCAGCGGCTCGCCGACCGCATCTCGGGCGTGTTCGTGCCGGTCGTGATCGCGCTCGCGCTCGGCACGCTGGCGGCGTGGCTCGCCAGCGGCAACGCCGCCGCGGTCGCCTTCAGCGCCGCCCTGTCGGTGCTGATCGTCGCCTGCCCCTGCGCGCTGGGGCTGGCCACGCCGGCGGCGCTGCTGGTGGCCTCCTGGCGCGGCGCGCGGCTGGGGATCTTCTTCAAGGGCTACGGCGCGCTGGAGGCCTCGCGCCAGATCGACACGGTGGTGCTGGACAAGACCGGCACGCTCACCGAGGGCCGCATGACGCTGACCGACTGCGAGGCGCTCGACGGCGTGGAGCAGCGCGAGCTGCTGCGCCTGGCGGGCGCGGTGGAGCACGCCTCCGAGCACCCGATCGCGCGCGCCGTGGCCGCCACCGCCGAGCACTGGGCCGGGCCGCTGCCGGCGCTCGACGCTTTCGTGGCGCTGCCCGGCGTGGGCGCGCGCGGGGTCGTCGAGGGCCACAGCATCGAGGTGGGGCGCGCGGACACGGACGGCGGCGCAGTGCCGGCGCGGCTCGCCGCGCGTTGTCGGGAGTGGGAGCGGCTCGGGCGCAGCGCCGTGCTGGTGCGCCGCGACGGCGAGCCGATCGGGGCGCTGGCGATCGCCGACACGCTGCGGGAGTCGGCCGCCGCGGCGGTCCGCGAGCTGCACGCGCTGGGCCTGCGCTGCGTGCTGCTCACCGGCGACAGCGGCGGCGGCGCCGAGATCGCCGGCGCCGGCGCGGGCGTGGACGAGGTGATCGCCGGCGCGATGCCGGCGGACAAGGTCGAGCTGGTCCGCCGGCTGCAGGCGCAGGGGCGCTGCGTGGCGATGGTCGGCGACGGCGTCAACGACGCGCCCGCGCTCGCCGCCGCCGACCTCGGGCTGGCGATCGGCTCCGGCACCGACGTGGCGATCGGCGCCGCCGACCTGATCGTGATGCGCGAGGACCTGCGGGTGGTGGCCAGCGCGATCGCGCTGGCCCGCAGGACGCTCGCCACGATCCGCGGCAACCTCGCCTGGGCCTTCCTCTACAACGTGGTCGCCATCCCGCTGGCCGCCGCCGGCCTGCTCGACCCGCTGATCGCCGCCGGCGCGATGGCGCTGTCCTCGAGCTTCGTGGTGTGGAACAGCTCGCGGCTGCGCCGCGCCGTGCCCGCGCCCTCGCCGCAGGGGGACCTGCGCTGAGCGGCCCGGACTGGCGCGTCACCGGCTCGCGTCGCGCGCCCGCCGCGGCCGGCGGCGCGCGTCCACTCAGGCGCTCGCGGCCGAGGTCTCGCGCTCGCGCTCGTCGCCGCCCGCCGCCTCGCCACCCGCCTCCAGCGCCAGCTCGCCGTCGCGGGCGTCCACCGTCACCGCCTCGCCCTGGCGGATCCTGCCTTCCAGCAGCGCCAGCGCGAGGCGGTCGGTGAGCTGCTTCTGGATCACGCGCCGCAGCGGGCGGGCGCCGTAGGCGGGGTCGTAGCCGAGGTTGCCCAGCAGCGTCTTGGCCTCGTCGGTGAGCGTCACCGCGACGCCGCGCTCGGCCACGCGCGCCAGCACCCGCGCCACCTGCAGCTCCACGATCTCGGAGATCTGCGCGCGGGTGAGCGCTTCGAAGCGCACGATGTCGTCGAGGCGGTTGATGAACTCCGGCTTGAAGTGCTGGAGCAGCGCCTCCCGTGTCTGCGCGTCGTTGGACCCCGCCGGGACGGGAATGTTGGAGGTCATGATCAGCACCGTGTTCTTGAAGTCCACCGTGCGGCCCTGGCCGTCGGTCAGGCGCCCGTCGTCCATCACCTGCAAGAGCGTGTTGAACACGTCCGGGTGGGCCTTCTCGATCTCGTCGAGCAGCACCACCGAGTAGGGGCGCCTTCGCACCGCCTCGGTCAGCTGGCCGCCCTCCTCGTAGCCCACGTAGCCGGGGGGTGCGCCCACCAGCCGCGAGACCGAGTGCTTCTCCATGTACTCGCTCATGTCGATGCGGATCATCGCGTCCTGGGAGTCGAACATGAACTCCGCGAGCGCCCGCGCGAGCTCGGTCTTGCCGACGCCGGTGGGGCCGAGGAACAGGAACGAGCCGATCGGCCGGTCGGGGTCCTGCAGGCCGGCGCGCGAGCGCCGCAGCGCCGTGGCCACCGCTTCGATCGCCTCGTCCTGGCCGACCACGCGCTCGTGCAGCCGCTCCTCCATGTGGATCAGCTTCTCCGTCTCGCCCTCCAGCAGGCGGCTCACCGGGATGCCCGTCCAGCGCGCCACCACCTCCGCCACGTCGTCCGCGTCCACCTCCTCCTTCAGGAACACCGGCTCGGAGCTCGGTGTGGCCACTCGGTCTTCGCTCGTGGAGCCCTCCAGGCCGGCCAGCTCCTTCTCGAGCTGTGGGATCTCTCCGTAGCGCAGCTCCGCGGCGCGCTGCAGGTCGGCTTCGCGCTCCGCGCGTTCGGCCTCCGTGCGGGCCTCCTCCAGGCGCGCCTTCTTCTCGCGCACCACCTGGATGGCGTCCTTCTCGGCCTGCCACTGCGCCTTCATCGCCGCCGAGCGCTCCCGCAGCTCCGCCAGCTCGCGCTCGATCGCCTCGCGCCGCTGCGCCGAGGCCTCGTCGGTCTCCTTGCTCAGCGAGGTCAGCTCGATCTCCAGCTGCATCACGCGGCGGTCGACCTCGTCGATCTCCGTCGGCAGCGAGTCGATCTCGATGCGCAGGCGCGAGGCCGACTCGTCGACCAGGTCGATCGCCTTGTCCGGCAGGAAGCGGTCGGCGATGTAGCGGTCCGACAGGGTGGCCGCGGCGATCAGCGCGCTGTCGGTGATGCGCACGCCGTGGTGGACCTCGTAGCGCTCCTTCAGCCCGCGCAGGATCGCGATCGTGTCCTGCACGCTCGGCTCGCCCACCATCACCGGCTGGAAGCGGCGCTCCAGCGCCGCGTCCTTCTCGATGTGCTTGCGGTACTCGTCCAGCGTGGTCGCGCCCACGCAGCGCAGTTCGCCGCGCGCCAGCATCGGCTTGAGCAGGTTGGCCGCGTCCACCGCGCCTTCGGCGGCGCCGGCGCCCACGATCGTGTGCAGCTCGTCGAGGAACAGGATCACGCTGCCCTGCGCCTCTGACACCTCGCCGAGCACCGCCTTCAGGCGCTCCTCGAACTCTCCCCGGTACTTCGCGCCGGCGATCAGCCCGCCGATGTCGAGCGCGATCACGCGACGGTCGCGCAGCGACTCCGGCACGTCGCCCGAGACGATCCGCTGTGCCAGGCCCTCAACGATCGCGGTCTTGCCCACGCCCGGCTCGCCGATCAGCACCGGGTTGTTCTTGGTGCGCCGCGAGAGCACCTGGATCACGCGGCGGATCTCCTCGTCGCGCCCGATCACCGGGTCGAGCTTGCCCTGCTCCGCCGCCTGCGTCAGGTCGGTGCCGAAGCGCTCCAGCGCCTCGAGCTTCTCCTCCGGCGACTGGTCGGTGACGCGGTGCGAGCCGCGCACCTCCGCCAGCGCGCTCAGCAGCCGCTCGTGGCTGGCGCCCACGGCCGCCAGCGCCCGGCCGGCGAGCTCGCCGTCCTGGGACAGCGCCAGCAGCAGGTGCTCGGTGGAGACGTACTGGTCGGAGAGCTTGCCCGCCTCGCGCTCGGCCGCGCGCAGCACATCGAGCAGCTCCGAGCCCGGTTGGGACGGCGAGGTGCTGCCGGAGCCCAGCACCGGCAGCTGGCCGAGGCCCTGCTCCACGGTGGCGCGCAGCGCGTCCACCTGCGCGCCCAGCTTGTGCAGCACCGGCAGCACCACGCCGCCGGGGGCGTCGGCGGCGGCGCTCGCGCCGGGGCTCTCCACCAGCAGCGCGCTCAGCAGGTGCAGCGGCGTGACCTGGGGGTTGCGGCGCTCGTTGGCGAGCCGGTCGGCCGCCGCCAGCGCCTCCTGCGACTTGATCGTGAATCGGTCTGCCTGCATCTCTATGTCCTCTTGTGGATCGCTATGTCCTCTTGTGGATCGGCCTGAACGGCGAGCGTGCGTCGGCCGCGCGCACGAGCTCCACGCTGGGCGGGCGCGAGTTCGGAAACGGCATCAGCTCCGCGCGGAAGGAGCGGCGCACCTGCTCCAGCTCCTGGGCCAGGCGGACCTGCGCCTGCAGCGCCTCCAGCTCGAGCTGCTCGATGCGGGCGTGCATGCCCTCGATCTCCGCCTCCAGGCGCAGCACGCGCTCCACCCCGGCGAGGTTGAGCCCCAGCTCCGCCGTCATCTCCTGGATGCGCCTGAGCTTCTCCACGTCCTCCTGGGAGTACAGGCGCGTGCCCTTCGGCGAGCGCTGCGGCTCGATCAGCCCCCGCGTCTCGTACATGCGCAGCGTCTGCGGGTGCATGTTGGCGAGCTCCGCCGCCACCGAGATCATGAACACGCCGCGGTCGCTCGCCACCTGGACGCTCGTGCGCTTAGGCGCCATCGCCGGCTCCTTCCCCCTGCGCGGACGCCGCCTTCGCGAACAGGCCCGCACGCGGGTCGCCGTCGAGCGTCTTCGACAGCTCGTCGATCGCGCTCTGCTGCTCGGCGCTGAGGTGCTGCGGCACGTCGATCACGAAGCGGTAGTGGATGTCGCCTCTCTCGCCAGGCTTGCTCAGCTTCGGCGGGCCCTCGCCGCGCAGCCGCTGCACGGTGCCGTGAGCGGTGCCGGGGCGCACGCGCAGGGTCTTGGTGCCGTTAAGCGTGGGCACCTGCACCTCGGCGCCGCGCAGCGCCTCGGGGATCGTGAGCGGCACCTCGACCTCGAGGTTGTCTCCCTTGCGCTTGAAGGTCGCAGACGGCGACACGTGGGTGATCAGGTACAGGTCGCCGGCGGGGCCGCCGTTGCGCCCCGGCTCGCCCTTGCCGGCCAGGCGGATGCGGCTGCCGTCGCGCACCCCCGCGGGGATGTTGACGCGCAGCTTCTTGACGGTGCGCACCGCGCCCGATCCGTGGCAGGTGGGGCAGGGGTCCTCGATGATCGTGCCGGCGCCGCCGCAGCGCGAGCAGGGGGTGGAGATGGAGAACATGCCCTGGCCCTGCGTCTCGATGCCACGCCCCTCGCAGCGCGGGCACACGCTCGGCGTGGTCCCCGGCTTGGCGCCGGTGCCGCGGCAGGTGGGGCAGGTGGCGTGCATCGGCACCTGCAGCGGCACCTGCGCGCCCGCGATCGCCTGGTCGAAGGTGATCGACACCTGCGCTTCGAGGTCCGCGCCGCGCTCGGCGCGCGGCTTCGTGCGCACGCGCCGGCCGCTGGCGGAGCCGCCGAACAGGTTGGAGAGGATGTCGCCCATGGAGGCGCCGTCGAAGTCGAAGTTGCCGAAGCCGCCGAAGCCGCCGCCGGGCCCCGCGCCGGTCGCGAACGGACCCGAGCCGGAGTCGTACTGCTTGCGCTTCTCGGGGTCGCCCAGCACGTCGTGCGCTTGCGAGATCTCCTTGAAGCGCGCCTCCGCCTCCTTGTCGCCGGGGTTGCGGTCGGGGTGATACTGGCGCGCCAGCTTGCGGTAGGCCTTCTTGATGTCCTCCGCGCTGGCGCGCTTGTCCACGCCGAGCGTCTTGTAGTAGTCGGGTCTGCTGGCCATCTAGGCTCCCTCCCTAGGCTGCCACGACCACACGCGCGGGCCTGATCACGTGCTCGCGGCAGCGATAGCCGGCCTGGTAGACCTCGAGCACGGTGCCGCCAGGCTGGCCGCCGGGCGCGGGCGCGGTCGCGACCGCCTCGTGCAGCGAGGGGTCGAACTGCTCGCCCACCGGGGAGAACGACTCGATGCCGGCGCGCGCGAGCGCGGCGGCCATCTCGGAGCGCACCAGCCTCACGCCCTGCAGCAGCGGGTCGTCATCGGCGGCGTGCTCGATCGCGCGGTCGAGGTTGTCGAGCGCGGGCAGCAGCTCCTTCGCCAGCGCCACCGCCCCGCGCTCCTGTGCGACGGCCGCGTCCTTCGCCACCCGCTTGCGGTAGTTCTCGAAGTCCGCCTGGGTACGCTGGGCGAGCGCCAGGTACTCGTCTCGCTGCTTGGCCTTCTCGAGCAGCTCGTCGAGATCGCCCTCGACCTCCGTGACCTCGGGCTCCTCGCTGACGGCCTGCTGCTCGCTGGCCGCGAACGCCTCGCCGAAGCTCTTCGCGGCATCCCCCGACGCGTCCCCCTGCGGGGACGAGGCGTCGGGGGACTGCTGCTCCTCGATGGTCTGCCTGGTGTCGCTCATCTGGCCGCCCTTTACGCCTTCGGCTCTTCCACGACCTCGGCGTCGACCACGTCCTCCTCCTCCGAGGAGGGCTCGCCGCCGTCGGCGCCGGTCGCCGCTCCGTTGCCCGAGGAGGCCGCTGCCTCCTGTGCGCGCTGGTACATCGCCTCGGAGACCGCGTGGAAGGCGACCTGCAGGGCCTCGGCCTTGGCGTTGATCGCCGCCGGGTCCTCGGAGTCGAGCACCTCGCGGACCTCCTTGATGGCGTCCTCGATGCGCGACTTGGAGTCCGCGTCGACCTGGTCGCCGAGATCGGCGAGCTGGCGCTCGGCCTGGTAGGCGGCGTTCTCGGCGTTGTTGCGCGCCTCCGCGAGCTCGCGCGCGCGACGGTCCTCCTCGGCGTGCGACTCGGCGTCGGAGACCATGTTCTTGATTTCGTCCTCGGAGAGGCCCGAGCCGGCCTTGATCTCGATCTTCTGCTCCTTGCCGGTGCCGAGGTCCTTGGCGGACACGTTGAGGATGCCGTTGGCGTCGATGTCGAAGGCCACCTCGATCTGCGGGATGCCGCGCGGCGCCGGCGGGATGCCGGTGAGCTGGAACTTGCCGAGCGACTTGTTGTACTGCGCCATCTCGCGCTCGCCCTGCAGCACGTGGATCTCCACCGAGGGCTGGTTGTCCTCGGCGGTGGAGAAGACCTCGCCCTTGCGGGTGGGGATGGTGGTGTTGCGCTCGATCAGCTTGGTCATCACGCCGCCCTTGGTCTCGATGCCGAGGGTCAGCGGGGTGACGTCGAGCAGCAGCACGTCCTTGACGTCGCCGGCCAGCACGCCGGCCTGGATCGCCGCGCCCACGGCCACGACCTCGTCCGGGTTGACGCCGCGGTGGGGCTCCTTGCCGGTCAGCTCCTTGACCTTCTCCTGCACGGCGGGCATGCGCGTCATGCCACCCACCAGCACCACGTGCTCGATGTCCTTCACGCCCTTGCCCTTGGCGTCGTCGAGCGCCTGGCGCACCGGCGCGACCACGCGGTCGAGCAGGTCGGACGTCAGTTCGGAGAGCCTGGCGCGCGTGAGGCGCGTGTCGAGGTGCTTGGGCCCGGAGGCGTCGGCCGTGATGAACGGCAGGTTGATCTGCGTCTCCTGGGTGGTGGAGAGCTCGATCTTGGCCTTCTCGGAGGCCTCGTACAGGCGCTGCAGCGCCATCGGGTCGGCGCTCAGGTCGATGCCCTGGTCGCGCTTGAAGTCCGCCACCAGCCAGTCCACGATCGCCTTGTCGAAGTTGTCGCCGCCGAGGTGGTTGTCGCCGGCGGTGGACTTCACCTCGAACACGCCGTCGCCGATCTCGAGCACGGACACGTCGAAGGTGCCGCCGCCGAGGTCGAACACGAGGATCGTCTGGTCGGACTCCTTGTCGAGGCCGTACGCCAGCGAGGCCGCGGTGGGCTCGTTGATGATGCGCTTGACCTCGAGGCCGGCGATCGTGCCGGCGTCCTTGGTCGCCTGGCGCTGGTCGTCGTTGAAGTACGCGGGCACCGTGATGACGGCCGAGTCGACCGT
The DNA here is from genome assembly GCA_035508735.1 of Solirubrobacteraceae bacterium. Classification (GTDB taxonomy): domain Bacteria; phylum Actinomycetota; class Thermoleophilia; order Solirubrobacterales; family Solirubrobacteraceae; genus Palsa-744. The sequence continues at coordinate 35,570 of DATJMM010000008.1, forward strand.
CTCGCCCAGGTACGCTTCCGCGTCGCTCTTGAGCTTCTGCAGGATCATCGCGCTGATCTCCGGCGGCGAGTGCTGCTCGCCGCCGGCCTCCACGCGCGCGTCGCCGTTGGGCCCGGCGACGACCTTGTAGGGCACGATCGCCTCCTCCTCGCGCACTTCGGCCTCCTTGCGGCCCATGAAGCGCTTGATCGAGAAGATCGTGTTCTGCGGGTTGGTGACGGCCTGGCGCTTGGCCACGGTGCCGACGAGGCGCTCGCCGGAGGCCGCGAACGCGACCACCGAGGGAGTCGTGCGACCGCCCTCCGCGTTCTCGATCACGGTCGGCTCACCGCCCTCGAGCACCGCCATGCACGAGTTGGTCGTGCCGAGGTCGATGCCTATGGTCTTTGCCATGGATGATGCTCCTTCTCGTATGCTTTATAAATCTGAGTGAGAGTATGTCAGATTTTGTGCCGGGGTTCAAGTGGCCGCAACGCGGCCCTGGAACGAGACGGCAGCGGTCAGACGGCGAGCGAAGCCGGTGGCGTTCACGCCGCCGGTTGACTGGACCGGCATAGCGACTATCGTTCTGGGGGTAACCTTTGAGGTCTCAGATGCCGACTAGACCAGCAATGGCTTCGACGCTCGACACCACTGCCGCGAGCCCAGGAGACAACTCCGAGGAGGTCGTCGCGGTCGTAGACGAGGCGGAGCTCGAGACAGCGCGCCACGATCCGCGCGTGAGGTCGTTCCTGGCAGAGGCCGACGCCTATCTGGTCGAGCTGGAGCGGCGGGGTCGCAGCAGCTAAGCGAGGGCCTGCAGCGGCAGCCATAGCCGCTTGGGCTTCCTGTCATCGGCCGATGGTCGAAACCCGTAGCGCTCTCGCCACATGGCAGAAGTGTCGTCGTCGAACGGATCGACCACGAGGACCGTGGTTGCTTGCAGTTCAGCCGCGCGGCGAGAGACAGCGACTGCATGAAGCAGCAGCTCCCTGCCGTGGATCTCGGCACGCTCGTCCTTGGCGATCCAGGTGATCAGCGCCGCCGGCACCCGCACGGGGTCGACTCCAACGCGGCGCCGGTCGCGCTGACTGAGCTCGACCTGCGCCGAGGCCAGCGAATAGAAGCCAGCCAGGCGATGGCCGGCGATCAGCAGATGGGTCCTGGAGGTTTGATGAGCGGGGACCGCCTGAGTGCGCAGCCACTCAGCCGCCGCTCTCGCCGCCGGGCGCTCACCAGCGTGAAAGTCCTCGAGGGCAGTGCGCAACTCGCCCGGCATGTCTCCATCCACTGACGGGAGCGTGACCCACGAAGGCTCATTGGCTCGAAATGCCGTGACGATCGAAGCAGCGGTCGCGGCCTGTGCGCGCGCTTCGCGTGCCATCTACGTCAGCCGATTCGCAGGCCGGACGGAGACGCGTCCTAGGTTTCCGCTCATCGGGGTCTCGCTCTTGCCCGAGCCTCTTCAGCCGCCTGGTCGATCTGCGCCTGGCTGACCGAGGGGAAGTGAGGGGGCAGCCTGAGGTAGTTCGTTGTCGGTCGGCCCGGCACATAGCCGGTCGGCGCGTATCGACCGTGATCGAGACGTTGAATCACGCCTTCGTCGGCAAGCTTCCACAGCGCCCACGAGACCGTCTTGCGGCTGAACTCCGGCATGTGTTCAGCGACCTCGGCGATGTTCGTCGGGCCGTTGATCGCGATCACGATCTTCAACACACGGTCCTTGGAGGTGCCTTGCTCTTCACCGTCAGGCGGCGGCGTCTCGGCGTCGAGCTGCTCGAGCGTCGTCAGTATCGCCCTCAGGCGCTGGGCCTCGGTTTCGGCTTCGCCGGCGCGTTGGTACGCCTGCTGCGCCTCCTCGACCGCCGCGGCGACCCTCTGCTCGGCCTCGCGAATCAGCTCGTGCGCACGTGGAATGGCGCCCGAGATGCTGCCCGGATCGGCAAAGTCCACAAGAAGATCCTGCACACAACGATAATAGCAGGAAGCACAGATAAAAATTGAGGATGCCGATCAGGCCAGCAGATCCTTTAGAGACGCCGTGTCCGCCGGCGCAGGGCCCCCCCAAACAGGGGGTTGCAAGGGTCGTGCGGTAACGGCCTGCGCGCGCGTGGGTATGACTGCGCAGTGACGCGCCTCGAGCGAAACGTCAACATCGCCGCCGTGGTGGTCCCGTTCCTGGGGGTGATAGCGGCGGCGGCGGTGCTGTGGAACCACTTCCTCGGCGCGCGCGACCTGGCGATCTTCGCGGTGATGTACGCGCTCACCGCGCTCGGCATCACGGTGGGCTTCCACCGGCTGCTCACGCACCGCGCCTTCCAGACCCGCCCGTGGCTGCGCTGCACGCTCGCGGTGCTCGGCTCGATGGCGTTGCAGGGCCCGGTGATCGACTGGGTGGCCGACCACCGCAAGCACCACACCTTCACCGACGAAGAGGGCGACCCGCACAGCCCGCACGCAGGCCACGGCGCCGGCCTGCGCGGCATGCTCGCCGGCCTGTGGCACGCGCACGTGGGCTGGCTGTTCCAGACGCACGGGCAGGCCTCCTCCAAACGCTTCGCGCGCGACCTCGTGGAGGACGCCGCGATGAGGCGCATCAACCGCAACTTCCCGCTGATCGCGCTCGCCAGCCTCGCGATCCCGTTCCTCGCAGGCCTCGCGCTGAGCGGCGGCTCGCTCGTCGACGGGGGGCTGTCGGCGCTGCTGTGGGCAGGCCTCGTGCGCATCTTCCTGGTGCACCACGTCACCTGGTCGATCAACTCCATCTGCCACTTCTTCGGCAGCCGCCGCTTCGACACCGACGATGAGTCCACCAACGTGTTCTGGCTGGCGCTGCCCTCGCTCGGCGAGGCCTGGCACCACAACCACCACGCCTTCCCGCAGTCCGCCTTCCACGGCCTGCGCTGGTACGAGCTCGACCCCTCCGGCTGGCTGATCCTCGGTCTCGAGCGCGTGGGGCTGGCCTGGGACGTGGTCAAGGTCACGCCCGAGCGCGCCCGCGCGAAGCTCGCGGGCGACGCCGAGACGAGCGCGGTCGGCGGCGCCACGCTGAGCGGCTGAGGGCTCGCGCGAAGCTCGCCCGAGCGCTACCTTCTCGGCATGAACGTGGTCCCGGCCGGGGCTGCCGTGAAGCCCAGCATGCGGGGCGTGCTGCACGAGTACGCCTTCTTCGTCTCGCTCGGCTGCGGCGTGGCGTTGATCCTGGCCGCCTCCGGCGGCCGCGCGCGCCTGGCCGCGTGCGTCTACGCGGGCGCGGTGTCGGCGCTGCTGGGCACCAGCGCGCTCTACCACCGCGTCACCTGGCGCCCGCGCGCGCGCCGCTGGATGCGCCGCCTCGACCACTCGATGATCTTCGTGCTGATCGCCGGCACCTACACGCCGGTGGCGCTGCTCGCGCTGAAGGGCGCGCTCGCGCACACGATCCTGCTGGTGCTGTGGCTCGGCGCGCTCGGCGGCGTGGTCTTCAAGCTGCTGTGGATCGACGCGCCCAAGTGGGTGTTCGCGATCGTGTACGTGGCGCTCGGGCTGGTCACCGCCGCCGTGATCGGCGAGCTGCCAGCAGCGATCGGCTGGCTGGGCGCCGCCGGGCTCGCCGGCGGCGGCCTGCTGTACGGCCTCGGCGCCGTCGTCTACGCCAGCGGCCGCCCCAACCCCTGGCCCAGGGTGTTCGGCTACCACGAGGTGTTCCACTCGCTAGTGCTGGCCGCCGCCGCCCTGCACTACGCCGTCATCGCCTTCGCGGTGCTGCCCCACCGCTGAACGCGCCGCGGCTCGGGCACATGCGCGCGAGCGCGCACTCGTCGCAGGCCGGGGCGCGCGCGTGGCAGGTGCGCCGGCCGTGGCGCAGCAGGTTCACGTGCAGCTCCAGCTCCTGGCCCGGCGGCGTCAGCGCCAGCATCTGGTCGTGCAGGCGCTCGAACGGCGCGCCCGGCTGCAGCAGGCGCAGGCGCGCGCCCACGCGCGAGACGTGCGTGTCCACCGGCACCTCGCGCAGGCCGTAGGCGAACAGCAGCACGCACGCCGCCGTCTTGCGCCCCACGCCCGGCAGCGACACCAGGTAGTCGCGGGCCTCGGCCAGCGGCACGTCCGCCAGCCAGTCGAGCGAGAGCTCGCGCCCCGGCGCGGGCGGGCGTTCGCCGATCGCGCGCAGGATCGCCTGGATGCGCGCCGACTTCACCTTCGAGATGCCGCCCGGGCGGATCGCCTCCTCCACCTGCGCCAGCGGCGCGTCGCGCACCCGCTCCCAGCGAAAGCGAGACCCACCGAAGCGCCCGCGCAGGCGCAGGTAGGCGACGTCGCGGTTGCGGTCGTTGGTGGACTGCGAGAGCACCGTCAGCACCAGCTCGGCGATCGGGCGCCGATGCGGGCGCATCAGCGGCACGCCGTAGACCTCGCGCAGGCGTTCGCGCACCCTCACCACGCGCGCCCGCGACGGCGGCTGCCAGCTGCGTGTCGAGCTCACCGCTATATCCTCGCGCGATTCTCCAAGTGAGCGAGCACAGCGCGCGCAGCGGGCGATCCCGCTCGCGTCCGTGGTGGACGCTGCTGCCACCGGCCTGGACGATCACCGCCGCGGCCTCCGTGGCCTACCTGATCGCCGCGCCGCCCAGCCCCGACCTCGCCGCCGCCGGCTACCGCAGCTACCTCTTCTCCCACGCCGGCTTCACGCTGTGGGACAACTCCTGGTACGGCGGCCACCACCTGCTCGCCTACTCCGTGCTCGCCCCCGCGCTCGGCGCGCTGCTCGGCCCGCAGCCGCTGGCCGCGATCTCGATGGTGATCGCCACCGCGCTGTTCGCGATCCTCGTACGCGGCTGCTTCGCCGCGCGCCCGGCGCGCGTCGCCGCCGCCTGGTTCGCGCTCGGCGCCTCGGTGGCGCTGCTCTCGAGCCGCGTGCCGTTCGACCTCGGGCTGGCGGTGGGGCTCGCCGCGGCGCTGGCCGCCCAGCGGCGCAGGCTCGCGCCGGCGCTCGCGCTGAGCGTGCTGTGCGCGCTGGCCAGCCCCGTCGCCGGCGCCTTCGCCGGCCTCGCCTTCCTCGCCTGGGCGCTGGCCGGAGGCGAGCGCGCGTGGGCGTCGGCGCTCGCGCTCGCCTCGCTCGCCCCGATCGGCGCGCTCGCGCTGGCCTTCCCCGAAGGCGGCACGCAGCCCTACGTGGCCTCCGCCTTCTACCCCGAGCTAGCCGGCGTGCTCGCGATCGCCGCGCTGATCGAAAGCGCCCCCGCCGCGCGCGCCGCCCACGCCGCGCGCACGGCGGCGCTCTACGCGGGCGCCGGCGGCCTCGGCAGCCGCGCCGCCGCGCGCACCGCGCGGGCGCTGTCGCTGCTGCGCGTCGGCCTCGCGCTGTACGCGCTGGCGCTGATCGGCTCCTACCTGCTGCCCACCGCCGTCGGCGGCAACGTCGACAGGCTCGGCGCGATCGCCGCCGGCCCGGTGGCCGCCTGCGCGCTGGTGGACGCCACGCGCCTGCGCCGGATCGCGCTGGCGGCGCTCGCGCCGCTGCTGCTCTACTGGCAGGCCAACGCCCCGGTCGCGGACTTCGCCGCGGCCGCCTCCGACCCCTCCGTGCACGCCTCCTACTACGCGCCGCTGCTGGGCGAGCTGCGCGCGCTCGGCGTCGGCTACGGCGCGCGCCCCGTGCGCATCGAGGTGGTCGCCACCGCCGACCACTGGGAGGCGCGCTGGGTGGCGGCGCACGCGATGATCGCGCGTGGCTGGGAGCGCCAGCTCGACACCTACCGCAACGGCCTCTTCTACGGCGGCCGCGCGCTCACGCCCGCGCGCTATCGCGCCTGGCTCGCGCGCAACGCGATCTCCTACGTGGCGCTGCCCGACGCGCCGCTGGACTACTCCGCCAAGGCCGAGGCGCGCCTGGTGCGCGCCGGCCCGCCCTACCTGCGCGAAGTGTGGCGCTCGGCGCACTGGCGACTGTTCGCCGTGCGCCACGCCACGCCGCTCGCCCAGGCGCCCGCCCGGCTGCTCGCCGCCACCAGCGACTCGCTCACGCTGTACGCGCCGCGGCCCGGCTCCTACACGGTGCGCGTGCGCTTCACCCCCTACTGGCAGCTCCAGCGCGCATTCGGCGCGCCGGGCGGCGCGGACGGCTGCGTGAGCGAAGGCCCGGAAGGCTGGACCGAGCTCGGCGTGCGCCGCGCCGGGCGCGTGCGCCTGGCGATCTCCTTCTCGCTCGCGCGTGTGCTCGCCGACGGTCCTCGCTGCAGCTGAGCATCGTCTAGGCTTTCACGTCGATGCTCGCCCGCGCTCGTGTCCTGCAGGCGCGCCTGTTGCCCCACGGCTGGCTCGACGCCCTGCGGCAGCTCTCGCTGTTCGGCGCCGCCTACATCGCCTACCGGCTCGTGCGCGGGCTCGTCGAGGGTGACGCCAACGCCGCCTTCGCGCACGCACGCGACGTGATCGAGCTCGAGCGCAAGCTGCACATATTCGTCGAGCCCTCGATCCAGTCGTGGGCGTCCGGCAGCCACTTCCTGATGGTGGTGTGCAGCTGGCTGTACGTCAACGCGCAGACGAGCGTCACCGTGGCCGCGCTCGTCTACCTCTACATCTGCCGCAACCGCAACTTCTACTTCGTGCGCAACATGCTGATGGTGGGGATGGCGCTCGCGCTCGTCGGCTACGTCATCTTCCCCACCGCGCCGCCGCGCTTCATGCCGGAGTGGGGCTTCGTGGACACCGTCGCCGACGTCACCGGCGTGCACGTCAACCACGACAGCGCCTCGCTCAACGCGCTCACCAACCTGTACGCCGCCGTTCCCTCCATGCACGTCGCCTTCGCGCTGATGATCGGCTGCTCGCTGTCACGGCTGGCGCGCTGGCGCCTCTCGCGTGCGCTGTGGCTCGCCTACCCGCTCGTGATCGCGTTCGTGATCATCGTCACCGCCAACCACTTCGTCACCGACGCCCTGCTCGGCGCCATCACCGCCGCCATCTCCGCCTACGCCGCCAGCTGGATGGCGCGCGCGCGACCGCAGGCCTGGCGCTTCTCCGCGGTCGGACCGGCGCAGCTGAGCGCCAGCGGATAGGAGCGAGCGCACCCGCATGGCTCCCACACCGCCCCGCCAGCGCGCCCCCACGCGGCGCGCGCGCAGGCGCGCTCGCCGCGCCGGCGCCCACGGCCAGCGCGCGCCGATCGGCGCAGGACAGCGGCGCGAGCTCGTGCGCAACCGCCTGATCGAGTCGCGCCTGACGCCCAACGCAATCTCGCTCACCGGCCTCGCGCTCAACCTGGTCGCGGCCGTGCTGGTGTGGGAGCGGTACTTCTTCCTCGGCGGCATCGCCTTCATCGTCGGCTCGATCATGGACACGCTCGACGGGCGCTACTCGCGCATGTCCGGCAAGGGCACCCCCTTCGGCGCGTTCCTCGACTCCACGCTCGACCGCATCGAGGAGGGCATCGTGCTGACCGCCGTGGCCGGCTACTTCGCGCTGCACGGCCAGCGCGTCGCCGCCGCCGCCGTGGTCGTCGCCGTGCTCGCCTCGCTGATGGTCAGCTACACGCGCGCGCGGGCGGAGGCGCTCGGCGTCGAGTGCAAGGTCGGCGTCGCCACCCGCCCCGTGCGCGTCGTGATCCTCGCCGTCGGCCTGGTGTTCGCCCGCGGCGCCTCGCTCGGCAGCTTCGAGCTGCTGCGGCCCGCCGTCTACGTGCTCGCCGCGCTCAGCGTGTTCACCGTCGCGCAGCGCATCTGGCACGTGCGCCGCGAGCTCGCCGGTGTGACCTAGCCGAGCGGGCGGGGTAGTCTCCGCCATAGCCCACGGCTTCCTCGACCGCCCCGGTCCCCGCGCCGGGCCCATCAGCAAAGGACTTCTCTCGTGATCAAGCAGCACTCAAACGGCCGTGCGTCTGCGAACGGCTCGGCCTCCAAGAACGGTGCCGCCCGCTACCAGTCCGAGAAGGTGCGTGTGGCGATCGTCGGCGTCGGCAACTGCGCCTCGGCGTTCGTGCAGGGCGTGCACTACTACCGCCACGCCGACCCCGCCGAGCGCGTCCCCGGCCTCATGCACGTGGACCTCGGCGGCTACCACGTGCGCGACATCGAGTTCACCGCCGCCTTCGACATCGACGCCAAGAAGGTCGGCAAGGATCTCGGCCAGGCGATCTGGGCGGGGCAGAACAACACCATCAAGTTCGCCAAGGGCGCGCGCGCGGTGCCCGCCAAGCTCGGCGTGCCGGTGCACCGCGGCATGACCCACGACGGCCTCGGCAAGTACCTCAAGGAGAAGATCGTCAAGGCTCCCGGCGAGACCGCCGACATCGTCAAGATCCTCAAGGACACGCACACCGACGTGGTCGTCTCCTACCTGCCCGTCGGCTCCGAGCAGGCCACCAAGTGGTACGTCGAGCAGGTGCTCGAGGCCGGCTGCGGCTTCGTCAACTGCATCCCCGTGTTCATCGCCCGCGAGAGATATTGGGACAGGCGGTTCAAGGAGGCGGGGCTGCCGATCGTCGGCGACGACATCAAGTCGCAGGTCGGCGCCACGATCGTGCACCGCACGCTCGCGCGGCTGTTCGCCGACCGCGGCGTCGAGATCGAGCGCACCTCGCAGCTCAACGTCGGCGGCAACATGGACTTCTACAACATGCTCGAGCGCGAGCGCCTGGAGTCCAAGAAGATCTCCAAGACAAACGCCGTCACCTCGATCATGGATCACCAGCTCCCGGCGGACGACGTCTACATCGGGCCCTCCGACTACGTCCCCTGGCTCACCGACCGCAAGTGGGCGCACATCCGCGTCGAGGGCCAGGCCTTCGGCGACGTGCCGCTCAACGTCGAGCTGAAGCTCGAGGTGTGGGACTCGCCCAACTCCGCCGGCATCGTCATCGACGCCGTGCGCTGCTGCAAGCTCGCGCTCAACCACGGCGTCGGCGGCCAGCTCGACGGCCCCTCCTCCTACCTGATGAAGTCGCCCCAGAACCAGCGGCCCGACGAGCAGGCGCGCCGCGACACCGAGGCCTTCATCGCCCGCCATGCCGGCCAGCCCCGCACCAGCGCGAAGGGGAGGCGCCCGGCGGCGGCGGGTCGCTCCTCGCGCCGCGGGCGCGCCGCCGCAGCCGGCGCCGGCAAAGCCGCAAAGAGCGAATGACCGCCGCCGGCGAGCGCCCGCCGCACGCGCCATAATCGCTGTCAGTCGATGGCCGCCCCGTTCTCGATAGCCCACGTCACGCCGTACCCGTGGGAGGACGAGCACGGCGAGGTAAACGCGCACGTGCGGCGCGTCGCCTCGGAGCTCTCGCGCCGCGGCCACCGCGTGCTGGTGCTGGCGCCCTCGCGCTCGCAGGAGCGCGTGCGCGACTCGCGCCGCGAGCTGCGCGCCGCCCGCAGCTGCGCCGGCGGCGGCGCCACGCTGCTCGACGGCAGCGACGGCGGCACGCCGCGCGTGCTCGCCGTCGGCGAGGTGCTGGACTTCCGCGGTCCCGCCATCCCGCTCGTGCGTCGCCGCCCCGCCGCGCTGCCGATCGACGTCGCGCGCACGCTCGAGGAACTGCTCAGCACCGTGCCGCTCGACTTCGTGCACGTGCACGAGCCGTTCGCGCCCAGCACCGCCGCCGCCGCGCTGCGCTGCTCGCCAGCGCTCAACGTCGGCTCCTTCCACTCCTCCTCGGAGCGGCTGCTCTCCACGGTCGTCGCGCGGCGCTTCGTGGAGAGCTTCTTCGGGCGCCTCGACGCGCGCACCGCCAGCCAGCCCGAGACCGCGCGGCTGATGGCCCAGCACTTCCCCGGCGACTACCGGCTCGTGCGCGACGACGAGCGCGCCGCCGACGCGCTCGAGCGCATCTACCACGACCTCCACGCCCGGCGCCACTCCCACCACGGCGATCCGCAGCTCGCCCGGCGCCTCAGCCGCCGACCCCTCATAGATGTCGACCTGCACATGCACACCGATCACTCCCACGACTGCGCCACGCCGGTGGAGGTGCTGCTGGCCAGCGCCCGCGAGCAGGGCCTCGGCGCGATCGCCGTCACCGACCACAACGAGATCTCGGGCGCGCTCGAGGCGCAGGCGCAAAGCGCCGCCGCCGGCGTCAAGGTGATCGTCGCCGAGGAGGTCAAGACCGCCGGCGAAGGCGAGGTCATCGGCCTGTTCATCGAGGAGAAGATCCCGCGCGGGCTGAGCCTCGCCGACACCGTCGCCGAGATCAAGCGCCAGGGTGGGCTCGTGTACGTGCCGCATCCCTTCGACCGCATGCACGCCGTGCCCGACTACCAGCACCTGCTCGAGATCCTCCACGACGTCGACGCCATCGAGGTCTTCAACCCGCGCGTCGCGATCAGCGCCTTCAACGACGAGGCCGTGCGCTTCGCCGCCAAGTACCGCATCCTCGCCGGCGCCGGCTCCGACGCGCACGTGCCGCAGGGGCTCGGCTCCGTGCGCGTGCGCATGCGCGACTTCGACGGCCCCGCCGAGTTCACGCAGTCGCTGCGCGACGCCGAGATCCTTACGCGCCCCTCCTCGCTGCTGTACGTGCAGGCGCTCAAGTTCCTGCAGACGCGCGCCACGCCGCGCTCCGCCCGCCGTGCCAGTCGCGCCAGGCGCCTGCGCCGCGTGCGCGCCGCCCACCACGGTCGCGCGCGCGCCCGCGGCGGGCGCCGCTAGGCGCGTGCTGCGGCGAGCGCACGCCGGCTTCGCGCGCCCCGAGCGCCCGCTGCCGAGCCCACGCGCGCGGGGCCCACGCCCGCCGGCCGCGCCCCCGCGCAACTACTGATGCACCGTCAAGGACAAGCCGGCGACCCGTCAAATCCCTCGGGGGCGATGCCGGTGACCGACGACGAGATCCGCGAGAAGTACCTCGAGCGCGCAATCCGCGAGCTCAACAGCTTCACGCGCGAGCTGCAGGCCTGCCCCCACTGCCCGCGCGGCAACCTCATGCCGGTGCTCGGCTCCGGCCACCCGCAGGCCGACATCATGATGCTCAAGTACGCCGCGCTGCCCTCCGAGGTCGAGGAGGGCGTCGCCTTCTACGGACGCGCCGGCAGCGCGCTGATGAAGTCGCTCAAGCGCCTGCAGATCGATCCGCTCGCCGTGTACGGCACGCTGTGCGTCAAGTGCCCGCTCAGCGACGCCTCGCTCGCCGACCCCGCCTGCGTCGCGCGCGTCGTCGAGGAGATCGCCATCGTGCAGCCCAAGATCGTCGTCGTGATGGGCCCCGACGCGCTCGCCGCGCTCGCCGACATGCCGATCCCGCTCGCCCGGACGCTGCGCGAGAGCCTCGGCGAGGTCCAGCAGCTCACGCCAATGATCGACGCGCTCTACGTGCCCAGCATCGACGACGCGCTCGACGAGCAGGACGCCAAGCGCGCCTTCTGGTCCGCCTTCCGCGTGCTCGGCGACTGGTACGCCGCGCAGCCGCCGTACTAGAGCCAGCCAGCAGCGCCTCGCGGTGAGGCCGGCTGTCGCTCGCGTGCCGGCGCCGTTCCGGTGTCAGCGGAAGGGCACGAACGGCGGCTTCGCCTGGCGGCGCATCCGCGGCGCGGCGAGCGGCTCGATCGCACACGGCGCGCTCGCGCTGCAAAGCGGCACGTCCGAGCCGCCGAACAGCACGCTCGGCACGAGTCCGTACAGCTGGCCGTCGTCGTCCGCCACCGCCAACGCGACGCTCGCCAGCTTGCCGATGCGCGCATCGCCCGGCGCCGTGCCGTGGCTGCCCAGCACCGAGGCGTACCGGTGAAAGCAGTCGTAGGCATACAGGTCGGGGAAGAGCGCCTGCGAGCCCGCCGCGATCGGCGGCTCCGGCCACACGTATTCGAGACCTGGACCTTGCGAAGTGCAGGCCTCGTGACCGAAGCCGCCCTGCGCGAGGGCGTCGCCCGAGCCGCTCGCCCGGTCCACCCTCACTTCCCAGGCTCCCTCGCCGACCACGCCCTGGCCTTCGACCGCCCACACGAACGTCACCAGCCGCCGGTCGCGGTCGAGTGCCTCGACCACGCCGTGCGCCGGCCGCCGGCAGCCATGGCGATCCTGCGGGCACGACGGGACGCGACCATGCGGCAGCGTCTCCAGCCTGCGCGGTGCGCGCGGGGACCACGACATCACCTGCCACACGTTCCCGTGGCCAGGAGCACGGCGCGCGAAGGTCACCGCGCCGCGCCAAATCGAGGGCGTCGTGTCGGAGACCATGCGTGCCGCCGGGATCGGTACGGCCGTTTCTCCTCCGCCATCGAGGCCCAGCATCCGAATCCGGCAGCCCGCACCGGTCTGCGCCTCCAACAGGGTCCCTCCAGCTTGGGATTCGCCATCGGGGAGCACCATCCTCGGCGTGCGCCTGCAACGCGAGAAGACCACCACCGGCGCACCGCGCGCATCGGTGCCCACCGTCGCATCGAACGGTTGCGGGCGCGAAGCCACCGGCAGCTTCACCACCTGCCCATCGTGAAAGCCCATCAGCACCCAGGCGTCCGACACGGGCGCGCTCCAGACCAGCCAGCCATCGCCGCCGGAGAGCGGCGTCACCCCGCCGACGGTCGTGATCGCAGCCAACGCCGGCGCCGCCGCCAGGCTGGTCGGCGCTCCGCAGAAGAGAGCCGCGCCCGCCACCGCACAGATGCCCCGCCGCCAACGCCCCATACGAATCGTCAACCGCCTGCCAACCGTGGAGTTTCGTTCATCCGATCATGCCAGGACGACCACCTTGCCCAGCTTGCCGCCCGCCGCGAAGCGCTCGTAGGCCGCCGCCGCCCGCTCCAGCGGGAAGGCGTCCGCCACCGGCACGCGCAGGCGGCCAGCGTCGAACAGCGCCAGCACCTCGTGTTCCAGGCGCCTGGCCACCAGCGCTTTCTCCTCCAGCGGGCGCGCACGCAGCGTCGAGCCGTGGATGCGCGCGCGCTTGCCCATCAGCGCCAGCAGGTTCAGCTCGCTCTTCGCGCCCGCCGCCACGCCGATCACCGTGATGCGCCCGCCGGTGGCCAGCGCGCCGAGGTTCTCCGGCATGTTCGGCGCGCCCACCAGCTCCAGGATCACATCGAAGGGCCCGTGCGCCGCGAAGCCCTCCGGCGCGATCGCGCTCGCGCCCAGCTCCTGCACCGCCGCCCTGTGCGCCGCGTTTCGCACCGTCGCCGTCACGCGCGCGCCCGCCGCGCAGCCCAGCTGGATCGCCGCCGTGCCCACGCCGCCCGCGCCGCCGTGCACCAGCAGGTGCTCGCCCATGCCCAGTTCGCCCTGCGTGAACAGCGCGTCGTGGGCCGTCGCGAACACCTCCGGCAGCCCCCCCGCCTGCGCCCAGTCGAGCGCCCGCGGCACCGGCATCAGCTGGCGCTCGTGCACCACGCACAACTCCGCCTGGGCGCCGCCGCCCACGATCGCCATCACGCGGGCGCCCGGCTCGAAGCGCCGCGCGCCCGCGCCCAGCGCCGCCACCTCGCCCGCCAGCTCCATCCCCGGGATGTCCTGCGGCGAGCCCTCCGGCGCCGGGTACAGACCGCGGCGCTGCATCATGTCCGCGCCGTTCAGGCCCGCCGCGCGCACCCGCACCAGCGCCTCGCCCGCGCCCGGCACCGGGTCCGGGTGCTCCTCGATCACTATCTCGCCGCCGCGGATCGTCGCTGCGCGCATCGCTCGCAGCCTATCCGCAGCGGCCCCGCGCGCCGCCGGCGCTCACTCCAGCAGCTGCGTGTCCTCATCGCTGTAGGCGGGCGCGCACGCGCACACCACCCGCAACGGCCGCTCCCCGAGGTTGAACAGCTTGTGGGCCGCGCCAGGCGGGATCAAGGCGCAGTCGCCCGTCTCGAGCGTGCGCTCCTCGCCGTCCATCACCAGCCGCCCACGCCCCTCCGTCACCAGGTACAGCTCCTCCGTGCTGCGGTGCAGGTGCTCGGTCGTCGCCCCGCCCACCGGAATCGTCGCCTCCGCCAGGCTCTGGTTTTGCGCCGGCGCCGACACGCGCCCCGCCCACTCCCTGATCTCAGAGCCGTCGAGCGTCGTGAACGGCTCGATCTGCGCGTAGGAGGTCACGTGCACGGAGATGCGCCAGCCCTACGCCCGCTCGAGCAGGGCCACGCACTCGATGTGGTGGGTCTGCGGGAATATGTCCACCGGGCGCACCTTGCGCAGCCGCCAGCCCGCCTGCGCCAGTTCGGCCGCGTTGGGCGCGAGCGTGGTGGGGTTGCACGACACGTACACGATGCGCCGGGGGGAGGCGTCGACGATGCGGTGCACCACCTTCTTGGAGAGGCCCGCGCGGGGCGGGTCGACCACCACCACGTCGGGACGCCCGGCGCGCTCGAGCAGCTCCGGCAGCGCCAGGCGCGTGTCGCCCGCGAAGAAGCGTGCGCCCGTCACGCCGTTGCGCGCCGCCGCCGCGATCGCGTCGGCCACCGCCTGCTCGGAGAGCTCGATGCCCCACAGCTCGCCCGCGCGCGGAGCCAGCGTCAACGCGATCGCGCCGATCCCGCTGTACAGGTCGTACACGCGCTCCCAGCCCTCCAGCGCCGCGAACTCGCCGGCCACGCCGTAGAGCACCTCCGCCATCTCCGTGTTGGTCTGGAAGAACGCCTCGGCGGAGATCGACAGCTCGAGCCCGCCCAGGCGCTCCGGCAACTCCGCCTCGCCCCACACGAGCTCCGTCTCGCCGCCCGCGGTCGTCTCCGCCAGGCTGCGCGAGCGCGTCCACAGCACGCCGCAGAGCGCCTCGCCGAGGCCGTCCGCGAGCGCCGCCGCGAGCGCGCCCGCGTCGAGCTCGCCGTCGGTGCTCACCACGCGCACCTGCAGCTTGCCCGTGCGCCTGCCTTCGCGCACCACCAGGTTGCGCAGGCGCGCGCGCCCGTCCGGCGCCGGCCCCGTGCGCTCGTGCTCGTGCGCCGGCGCGCGCGCGCCGCCCGAGCGCTCCCACGCGTCCAGCCCCTGCGCCCGGCACCAGCGCAGCGCCAGCTCGCGCGCGCGGTTGCCCGGCTCGGAGGCCAGCAGGCAGTCCTCCATCTGCTCCACGCCCCTGGCGCCGGCCGAGGCGTGAAAGCCGCAGACCAGCTCGGTTGCGCTGCCAGGACCGCCGCCGAAGGAGTACTCGAGCTTGTTGCGGTAGCGCCAGCGTTCGAGCGCCGGCACGATCTCCTGCAGCTCGTAGCCCTCCAGGCGGCCCAGCCGGCGCAGCGCCTCGTCCACCTGCTGCTGCTTGATCTGCAGCTGGCGCTCGTAGGGGATCACCTGCCACGGCACGCCGGGATGGGCCGCCACCGGCGCGATGCGCTCGGGGCTCGGCTCGAGGATCTCCAGCGCGCGGGCGTGCGCATAGCTGCGCTTGCGCTTGTGCACCAGCGCGCGCACGCGGTCGCCGGGGATCGCGCCGGCCACGAACACCACGTAGCCGCCCTCGCCCAGGCGCGCCACGCCCTCGCCGCCGAAGGCCAGCGAGTCGACCAACAGCTCGAGCTCCTCGCCGCGCTGCGGGCGCGGCGAGGCCGTCGAGGCGTGAACGTCCGGCGGCGCGGCGGCGACCTCGACGCTCGACGGCCCGGCGGCGGCGTGGGCGGTGGGCGCAGAGTCGCTCATCGCCGCGGCTCGAGCAGCAGCTCCAGCAGCGCCTTCTGCGCGTGCCTGCGGTTCTCCGCCTGCTCCCAGATGCGCTGGCGCTCGCCGTAGAGCACCTCCGCGGAGATCTCCTCGCCCGGGTGCGCCGGCAGGTCGTGCATCGCGAACGCGCCCGCCGCGGCGGCGTCGAGCAGGGCGTCGTCGAGGTGATAGGCGGCAAGCGCCTCGCGGCGCTGCTCGGCGGTGTCCTCGTCGCCCATGCTCACCCACACGTCCGTGTACACCGCCTGCGCGCCGCGCACCGCCTCGTAGGGGTCGGAGTGGCGGCTCACAGATCCCCTCGCGCCGTCCGCCAGCGCCAGGTCGCGCTCGAGCTCGTAACCGGCGGGAGAGGCGAGCGCCACGTCCACGCCCGCGAGCGTCCCCAGCAGCGCCAGCGAGCGCGCCACGTTGTTGGCGTCCCCCACATAGGCCAGGCGCAGGCCCACCAGCGAGCCGTGCGCCTCGCGCAGCGTCAGCAGGTCCGCCAGCGCCTGACAGGGATGGTGGCGCGCGCTCAGCATGTTCACGATCGGCACCGAGCTGTACTCCGCGAGCTCCTCCAGGATCGCGTCGGCACCGGTGCGCAGGCCGATCGCCGCCACCTGGCGCGAGAGCACCAGCGCGGTGTCGCGCGGCGCCTCGCCGCGCGAGAGCTGCAGCTCGTCCGAGCGCAGCACCAGCGCGTGCCCGCCCAGCTCCGCGATGCCCACGTCGAAGGACACGCGCGTGCGCGTCGAGGGCTTCTCGAAGATCAACGCCACGCTGCGGCCCGCCAGCGCATGCGAGCAGAGCGGCGCGCGCTTGAGCTCGAGCGCGCGGTCCAGCAGCGCGTCTAGCTCGGCAGCGCTCAGCTCCGTGCCGGTGAGGAAATGGCGCGGTGGCATGGAATCGGCCAGTGTAGGGGGTGGCGGGGGATCTGCCCTGCGGATCACGCCGTCGCCGGTCACGCGAGCACGCCTGCCCCGAGCCACTCAGTCGGCGTGCGCGATCGCGCCGCCGAACTCCGCCACGCCCTGCTCGGGCGTGGAGGCGCGCGCGTAGTGGCGGCGCGGGATCCTGCCCGCGCCGTGCGCCAGGCGCCCCGCGCACACTGCCGCGCGCATCGCCCGCGCCATCGCCACGGGATCCCGCGCGCGCGACACCGCCGAGGCGGCCATCACCGCGTCGCAGCCCAGCTCCATCGCCAGCGCCGCGTCGGAGGCCGTGCCGATGCCGGCGTCCAGCACCACCGGCACGTCCACCGCCTCGCGGACCAGCGCGATGTTGTAGGGGTTGCGGATGCCCATGCCGCTGCCGATGGGCGAGCCGAGCGGCATCACCGCCGCGCAGCCGAGGTCGGCCAGCCGCCGCGCCAGCACCGGGTCGTCGGTGGTGTAGGCCAACACCACGAAGCCCTCGTCCACCAGCTGCTCGGCCGCTCGCAGCAGCTCGGGCGCGTCCGGCATCAGCGTGTCCTCGTCGCCGATCACCTCGAGCTTCACCCAGTCGGTGGCGAACGCCTCGCGCGCCATGCGCGCGGTGATCACCGCGTCGCGCGCGGTGTAGCAGCCCGCAGTGTTGGGCAGCAGCTGCACGCCCGCGCCGGCCAGCACGTCGAGCAGCGAGCCGGGCGCGCTGGCGGGGTCCACGCGTCGCAGCGCCACCGTCACGAGCTCGCTGCCGCTCGCCGCGATCGCCTCCGCCAGCAGCTCCAGCGAGGGGAAGCCGCCGGTGCCGAGCAGCAGCCGCGAGCGCAGGCTGCGACCGGCGATCCGCAGCACGTCGAGCTCGTCGTCGAGGCTCGCGCCGGTTCGACTCAGCGGGTCGGCCATGCGCCGCTCATCCTCCCTGCATCGCCGTCAGCACCTCCACGCGGGCGTCCTCCGCCACCGTGCGGCTGTCCCAGCTCGCGCGCGGAACGACCTCGCCGTCGACCGCCACCGCCACCCCCCGCGCCTGCGGCGGCAGGCCCAGCCGCGCCAGCACCGCCGCCACCGTCTCGCCGGCCGCCACGTCGGCGGGCTGTCCGTTGAGCACGATCACGCCGCCGCCCCGAGCGCTGCGCCGGCGAAGCGCTCCGGCGCGCACAGCGACAGCGCCGGGTCGGATGTCCCGCCGCGCAGCAGCTCCACCACCAGCGCGGCGGTCAACGGCGCCAGCAGGACGCCGTTGCGATAGTGACCGGCGGCCCACAGCACGCCGCCGGCGCCAGCGGCGCCGATGCAAGGCAGGTTGTCGGGGGTGCCGGGACGCAGGCCCACGCACAGCTCCTCGATCTGCAGCTCGTCGAGGCCCGGCACCAGCTCGTGCGCGTCGCGCAGCAGCTCATACACCGCCCCCGCGGTCGCCGCCGTGTCGAAGCCGCGCTCCTCTACGCTCGCCCCAAGCACGTACGCCCCGTCCTGCCGCGGCACCAGGTAGCCGCCGCGGAAGCGCAGCACACGGCCCACCAGGCCAGCGCCGGCCGGGTCGCGCAACCGCACCGTCTGCCCCTTCACCGGCCGCACCGGCGCGCTGCGACCGTGCGGCAGCCCAGCGATCCGCTCGCTCCACGCGCCCGTCGCCAGCACCACCCGCCCGGCCGCGCACAGCTCCCCGTCCTCGAGCTCCACGCCCTCCACGCGCTCGCCCGCGTCGTCCAGCAGCACGCGCGCCACCGGCGAGCGCTCGCGCAGCTCCACGCCGGCCTGCGCACAGGCGCGCGTCAGCGCCGCCAGCACCGCGCGTGGGTCCACCGCGTGGTCGTCCGCCACCTCCAACGCGAGGCGCACGCTCGGCGCGAGCGCCGGCTCGAGCTCGCGCGCCCGGCTCGGGAGCAGACGCCGCACCCGCAACCCGAGCGACTCGCGGAGCTCCAGCTGGCGCTCGAGCTCGCCCGCGTCGTCGTCGTCGCGCGCCAGCAGCAGCGTGCCCGAGCGCATCAGGCCGAGGCGCAGCTGCGAGGCGGCCTCGAGCTCGGTCGCGAACGACGGCCACATCTGCGCGGAGCGCAGGCCCAGCTCGAGCGCGCGCCGTCCGGCCTCGCCGAACTCCACCTCCGCGACCGGCGCCAGCATGCCAGCCGCCACGCTCGAGGCGCCGGCGCCCGCGCGCACGCGCTCGAGCACCGTCACCGACATCCCCGCACGGCGCGCGCGCCACGCGATCGCCAGCCCGATCACGCCGGCGCCCACCACCACGAGGTCCGCGCGTTGAGTCTCGCTCACAGCCTTTGATGCTAGTCCGCGCCGCACGGCACGCACAGCGCAAGGCTCGCTTCCCGAGCCAGGCTACGCCGGGCCTGGCACACTGAACGGCTCGATGTCAGCCCCGCACCCAGACGGCGCTGCGCGCCGCGCCCGCCTGAAGGACGCGTGCCTGTACCTGGTGTGCAGCGCCGAGCCTCAGGGACGGGAGCTTCCCACGCTGCTGCGGGCCGCCGTCAGCGGAGGCGTCGACGTCGTGCAACTGCGCGAGAAGCGACTGCACGACGAAGAGCTCGTGTCGATCGCCGCCGCCGCGCAGGAGCTGTGCCACAGCCTCGGCGCGCTGCTGGTCGTCAACGACCGCCCGTGGGTCGCCCGCGAAGCGCGCGCCGACGGGGTGCACGTGGGCCAGGACGACATCCCCCCGGCCGACGTGCGCGCGCTCGTGGGGCCCCACATGCTGGTCGGGCTGTCCACCCACTCGCCCGCCGAGGTCGACGCCGTCGATGAGGACGTGGTCGACTACATCGGCGTCGGCCCGGTGCACGAGACGCCCACCAAGCCCGGCCGGCCCGCGGTCGGCCTGGAGCTCGTCGGCTACGCCGCCGCCAACGCACGCGTGCCCTTCTTCGCGATCGGCGGGCTGCACGCCGGTAACCTGGGCGAGGTGCTGCACGCGGGCGCCACGCGCGCCTGCGTGCTGCGCGCGATCGCCGACGCCGAGGACGCCGAGCGGGCCGCGCGCCGGCTGCGCGAGCTGCTCGCCGCGTGAACACGGGCGGCGGCAGGCGCGTGAGCACGCCAGCGGGCGGCGGCGAGCGAGACGGGCGCGCGCGCGAAGCGCTGCAGCCGCTCGGCCCCGGCGAGCGACCGCCGGCGCTGCTCGTCGCCGTCTGCGTCTGCGCGCTGCTGGCCGTCGCCGTGCTGGTCGGCGGGCTCACCGTCCACGACCTCTCCCGGCACGGCGGCTCCAAGCCCGGCGCGATCTTCCTGGCGGCGGTGTTCGCCGCCCTCGCGCTCGGCATGTACCGGCGCCGCTACCTCGCCGTGCTCGGCTTCGAGGCGCTGCTCGCCTTCCAGGTGATCGTCACCTCGCTCGCGCTCGTGGTCGCCGCCACGATCAAGGCCGCGGCGCTCTGCCTCGCCGCGATCTGCCTCGGCGGCTGGCTGTTCTGGAAGCTGGTGCGCGTGATGGGCCGCATCCAAGCGGGCCAGCGCCGGCCGCTCCCCTGACGCGCGCGCGAGCTTCGATAGGCTGGCGGCGCGATGGCCGAGAGCTCCTACGACACGATCGTGATCGGCTCGGGGCCGGGCGGCTACGTGGCGGCCATCCGCGCCGCCCAGCTGGGCCAGAGGACGGCCGTGGTCGAGCGCGACCAGCTCGGCGGGCGCTGCCTCAACTACGCCTGCATCCCCGCCAAGGCGGTGCTCCGCTCCGCCGACCTGCTGTCCGAGATCCGCGAGGCGGCCGAGTTCGGGCTGAAGGTCGGCAGCGTCGAGGTCGACTACGCCGGCATCCAGGCCAGGCGCGCCAAGGTCGTCTCCACGCTCACCTCCGGCGTCGGCGGCCTCTTCAAGAAAGGCGGCATCGACGTGCTCGTCGGCGACGGCAAGCTCACCGCCGACGGCGACGTGCACGTGGACGTTTTCGACAGCGAGCCACACACGATCGGCGCCGCCAACGTGATCCTCGCCACCGGCTCGATCCCGCGGGCGCTGCCCGGCGTGCAGTTCGGCGGGCGCGTGATCGGCACCGAGGAGGCGTGGGCGCTGGGCGAGCTGCCCGCACGGCTGGCCATCGTCGGCGCCGGCGCCTCCGGCGCCGAGATCGCCTCCGCCTTCGCGCGCCTCGGCAGCGAGGTGCTGCTGCTGGAGATGCTCGAGCGCGTGCTGCCCACGGAGGACGCCGACGTCTCCCGCCTGGTCGAGCGTGGCCTCAAGCGCCAGGGCGTGGGCGTTCACACCGGCACGCCGATCGCCGACGTGCAGCCCGGTGAGGACAGCGTGAAGTTCTCCTACGGAGAGCAGGCCGCGGAGGTCGACTACCTCGTGATCGCCGCCGGCCGCGGCGCCGACGTCGAGGGGCTCGGGCTGGCCGAGGCCGGCGTGCAGCTCGACACCCCGTCCGGGGCGCGCGCGGGCAGCGGGCTCGTGCAGGTCGACGGCGCGCTGCGCACCACGCGCGCCGGCGTGTACGCGATCGGCGACCTCGTGCCCGGCCCCGCGCTGGCGCACAAGGCGTCCGACGAGGGCATCATCGCCGCCGAGGGCATCGCCGGGCGCCCCACCCACCCGATCGCCTACGCCGACATCCCGCGCGCCACCTTCTGCACCCCCAACGTGGGCTCCTTCGGCCTCACCGAGGAGCAGGCGCGCGAGCAGGGCTACGAGGTGGTGGTGGGCAAGGTCCAGTACGGCGCCGTCGGCGGCGGCACCGTCTACGGCGACCGCACCGGGCTCGTCAAGGTGGTCGGCGAGAGCAAGTACGGCGAGTTGCTCGGCGGGCACATCGTCGGCTCGCGCGCCACCGAGCTGATCCAGGAGCTCGTCAACCTGCGCGCGCTGGAGGGCGGCTTCCCGGAGCTCGCCCGCATCGTCCATGGCCACCCCACGCTGTCCGAGGCGGTGATGGAAGCAGGACGCGCCGCCGACGGCTGGCTGATCCACGGCTGAGGTCGAGACGATCCTCTCCGAGGACAAGCACCCGGCGACCGCGGCCTTCTACTTCGACCTCGCCAGCCCGCTCTGCTACCTCGCCGCCGAGCGCGTGCTGCAGGTGCTCGGCGCGCCCGCCGAATGGCGGCCCTTGCGCGAGCGCGAGCTGGGCGCGAACGCCACCGAGAACACGAGCCGCGGGCGGGCCGCGGGCGGCGACCGGGACCGTGACGACGAGGGCGACGGCGAGCGCCGGCAGGCGCGCGCGAGGGCCGGCATCGAGGCGCGCGCGCGCCAGCTCGGGCTGCAGCCGCTGCGCTGGCCCGAGCCGTTCCCGTTCGACAGCTCCTTCGCGATGCGCGCCTGCGCCTACGCGGCCTCGATCGGGCGCTGCGTGCCGTTCGCGCAGGCCGCCTTCCGCCAGGCGTTCGCGGGCGGACACTCGCTCGAGGACCCCGACTTCGTGCTGATCGCGGCCGCCGCCTGCGAGATGCACCCGAACGCCGTGCTTCGCGGCGCGCGGCTGCGCAGCACCGCCGCGCGCCTGTCCGCCAACGCCGCCGCCGCCGCCGCGGCGGGCGTCCACGCGCTGCCCGCCCTCACCGTCGGCGCGCGCGCGTTCTGCGGCGAGGACGCCCCCGAGCGCGCAGCCACGCACGTACGAGCGCCGACCGGCGCCGCGCCGGCGCCCTCGCCATGAGCGCCGCGCGCTCATACCGGATGATCCTCACGCGCGGCGGGCGCACGCCGGCGCTGCTCGCCGGCGCCGAGCGCGTCGACCACGTCGAGGTGGTGGAGATCGACAGCGGCGAAGTGGCGCTGTTCTGGGACCTGCCGCCGCGCGCCGCCTCCAAGCTCGCCGCCGCGCTGCGCGCCGACCTCGTGCGGCTCGACGCCGAGGACTTCATGGCCCGCTGGAGTACCGTGGAGCACTGATGCCCACATCGCCAGAGTCCAGCCCGCGATCGCAGCAGCTGCCCGAGCCCGAGCGAGCGCGCGAGTGGCTCGAGACGATGACGCTGATCAGGCGCTTCGAGGAGCGCGCCGGGGAGATGTACGCGCGCGCCAAGGTCGGCGGCTTCCTGCACCTGTCGATCGGCGAGGAGGCCACGATCGTGGGCAGCGCGCGGGCGCTGCGCGAGCAGGACTACCTGATCTCCACCTACCGCTCGCACGGGCACGCGCTGGTGCGCGGCACGCCGCCCGAGAACGTCATGGCCGAGCTGTTCGGGCGCGTCGACGGCTGCTCGCGCGGCCGCGGCGGCTCGATGCATATGTTCGACCTCAGCCGCCGCTTCATGGGCGGATACGGCATCGTCGGCGGCAACCTGCCGATAGCGGCCGGCATCGCGCTCGCCAGCGACTACAAGGGCAGCGAGGAGGTCACGCTGTGCACCTTCGGCGACGGCGCCTCCAACCAGGGCACGTTCGGCGAGACGCTCAACCTCGCCGCGCTGTGGCGGCTGCCGGTGGTGTTCATGGTCACCAACAACCAGTTCGGGATGGGCACCGCGCTCGGGCGCCACTCCGCCGTCACCGACCTGCAGCGCAAGGGCGAGAGCCTCGGCGTGCCCGGCCTGCGCTGCGACGGCATGGACGTGCTCGACACCTATGCGGTCGTCAGCGAGGCGGTCGCGCGCGTGCGCGAGGAGCGCCGGCCGCTGCTGATCGAGGCCGTCACCTACCGCTTCCGCGGCCACTCCATGGCCGACCCCGAGCAGTACCGCAGCAAGGACGAGGTGGCGCGCTGGCGCGAGCGCGATCCGCTGCCCGCCTTCGCCGAGCTGCTCGTGCGCGAAGGCGTGATCGACGCCGACGAGCGCGAGCGCGTCGACGAGCGCGCGATCGCGCGCGTCGACGCCGCCGTGCAGTTCGCCGAGGACTCGCCCTTCCCGGCGCCGGCGTCGCTCTACGACGACGTGTACGTGCTCGACGCCGAGGTGCGCGGCTGGTACTCCGTCGAGACCGCCGGCGACCGTGCCGGCGACGCGCTGGGCGAGGAGCGCGCCGACGCGCGACGGCAGGCCGCCAACGACGAGATCCCGCAGCAGCTCACGCAGGCGCTCGCCGCCGGCGAGGACAGCCGCGAGAGCGCCGCCGCGGTCGCCCGAGACGGGGCCGCGGGCGCGGGCGGAGACGGCGCCGGTGGCTGAGATCCGCTACCGCGAGGCGCTGGGCGCGGCCCTGCGCGAGGAGCTCGCGCGCGACGAGCGGGTGGTGCTGATGGGCGAGGACATCGGCGTGTTCGGAGGCGCCTTCAAGGTCACCGAGGGCCTGCTCGAGGAGTTCGGCGAGCGGCGCGTGCGCGACACCCCGATCTCCGAGAACACGATCGTGGGCATGGGGGTGGGCGCCGCCATGACCGGCCTGCGACCGGTGGTGGAGCTGATGACGATCAACTTCGCGCTGCTCGCGTTCGACCAGATCGTCAACCACGCCGCCCACATCCACTATATGTTCGGCGGCCAGGCCAGGGTGCCGCTGGTGGTGCGCATGCCGCAGGGCGCCGGCCATCAGCTCGGGCCCACCCACTCGCACTGCCTGGAGGGCATGTTCCTGCACGTGCCGGGGCTGCTGGTGGCCGCGCCGGCCACGCCCGCCGACGCCAAGGGGCTGCTCAAGACCGCCATCCGCGACGAGAACCCGGTGGTGTTCATCGAGCACGAGTCGCTCTACGCCGTGCGCGGCGAGGTGCCCGACGACGAGGACGAGCTCGTTCACTTCGGGCAGGCGCGCGTGGCGCGCGAGGGCCGCGACGTGACCGTCGTGGGGATCTCGCGCATGGCGCGCACCGCCGAGCGCGCCGCCGAGTCGCTCGCAAGCGAGCACGGCGTGCAGGCCGAGGTGATCGACCCGCGCACGCTGCGCCCGCTCGACCTCGACACGATCCTCGCCTCCGTCGCCAAGACCAACCGCTGCGTGATCGTCGAGGAGGGCTGGCCGCACGGCGGCGTCGGCGCCAACCTCGCCGCGCTGATCTCAGAACAGGCCTTCGACGAGCTCGACGCGCCGGTCGCGCGCGTCACCGGCGCCGACGTGCCGATGCCCTACTCCAAGCCGCTCGAGGACATCGCCTACCCGCACGAGCCCCAGGTCGTGGCCGCCGTGCTGGCAGCGCTCGGGCAGGGGCCGCCGGCGAGCGCCCAGCCGCCCGCCGGCGAACGCGGCCTCGCGCACGGGCCGCCGGCGAGCGCCCACCCCACCGCCGGCGGGCGCGCCTGATGGCCGAGATCGTGATGCCGCGCCTGTCCGACACGATGGAGGAGGGCACCATCCTGCGCTGGCTGAAGGCCGACGGCGAGGAGGTGGCGCGCGGCGAGGAGCTGGTCGAGATCGAGACCGACAAGGCCACGATGGTCTACGAATCAGATCAGGCCGGGGTGCTCGAGATCGTCGCCGCCGAGGGCGCCACGCTCCCGGTCGGCGAGCCGATCGCGCGGGTCGGCGGCGACGCCCCGCCAGCGCTCGCCAAGGAGCCGGCAGAGGCCGCCGCCCCCGCCAACGGCGCCGCCGGCGTGCCCGGTCGGGAAGCGCCCCGGCAGGCGGCATCGGCCCCAGGCGCGGCCGCCGGCCCAGCGCGCACTGCGGGCGCGGGCGCCGGCGAGCGCGTCAAGGCCTCGCCGCTGGCCAGGCGCATCGCCGGCGAGCGCGGCATCGATCTGCGCACGATCAGCGGCAGCGGGCCGGGCGGTCGCATCGTTAGGGTCGACGTCGAGCGCGGCGCCGGCGTCGCGGGCGCGCCCGGCGACGTCCCCGCCGCACCCGGCGGCATCCCCGCCGCGCCCGGCGGCGTCCCCGCCGCACCGGCCGCCGCGGGCTCCGCCGAGCCCCAGCGCGCCACCGTCGAGGGCGTGAGGACCGCCAAGGGCGAGACCACCGAGGTCGAGCTCTCGCGCACGCAGCAGACCGTCGCCCGGCGCATGGCCGAGTCCAAGGCCACGATCCCCGACTTCACGCTGCAGGTCGACGTCGACATGCAGGCGTGCGTAGCGCTGCGCGCCGAGCTGAAGCGGCTCGCGCAGCCCGATCACGGCGCGTCCGCAAGCGAGGCCGCCGCCGAGGCCGCCCGCGCGGCGCCGCGCGCCCCCACCTACAACGACATGGTCGTCAAGGCCTGCGCGCTCGCGCTGCGCGAGCACCCCTACGCCAACGGCAGCTACCGCGACGGCCGCGTGCAGCTGCACTCGCGGGTCAACGTCGGCGTCGCGGTGGCCGCCGAGAACGCGCTGGTGGTGCCCACGGTGTTCGACGCCGACGCCAAGGCGCTCGGCGAGATCGCCCGCGAGACGCAGCTGCTGGCCGAGCGCGTGCGCACCGGCGAGATCACGCCGCCCGAGCTGGGCGGCGGCACCTTCACCGTCTCCAACCTCGGCATGTACGGCGTGCGCAGCTTCACCGCCATCATCAACCCGCCGCAGGCCGCGATCATGTCCATCGGCGCCGTCGAGCCGCGCGCCGTCGCGCGCGACGGCGCGGTCGCGGTCGCGCACGAGATGACGCTGCGCCTGGTGTGCGACCACCGCATCCTCTACGGCGCCGAAGCCGCCCGGTTCCTCGCGCGCGTGCGCGAGCTGCTGCAAGCGCCGAGCGCGCTCACGCTATAGAGCCCGGATCGGCCGCTAGGCTGGATCGCAGATGAAAGTCGCCGGGCGAGCAGCGCAGGAGATCTGGGTTTGTCACCTGGGGATCGTGCCGTATGCGCGCGGCCTCGCCATCCAGGAGCACGTGCGCTCGCTGCGCCAGGCCGGCGAGCTCCCCGACACGCTGCTGGCGCTCGAGCACCCGCCCACCTACACCCGCGGCCGGCGCTCCGGCGCCCAGGACCTGCCCTTCCCCGAGAGCTTCTACGAGCACAAAGGCATCGAGGTGCACGCCACCCGCCGCGGCGGCAAGGTCACCTACCACGCGCCGGGCCAGCTCGTCGGCTACCCGATCATGGGCGTGCAGGACGTCGTGCGCCATGTGCGCACGATCGAGGCCGCCATCGTCGCCGCGCTCGCGCAGCTCGGCGTGGCCGCCCGCGCCCGTCCCCAGGACGGCCCCGACTACACCGGCGTGTGGGTGCAGGAGCGCAAGATCGCCTCGATCGGCGTGCACGTCCAGCGCGGCGTCGCCAGCCACGGCTTCGCCGTCAACGTCGCCAACGACCTAGAGCCGTTCTCGTGGGTGCTCGCCTGCGGGCTGCCCCACGTGCAGATGACCTCGCTCGCGCGAGAGAGCGCCGGCGCCTGCGAGAGCCTCGGCTGCTTTCGCAAGCGCGTCGCCCACGCCTTCTGCCGGGCCCACGGACGCCGCCAGCGACTGGTTTCGCCGCACCGCCTGGGCATCGACACCACGAACGCCTCCCCGCGAGCGCAGCGAGCGCCCATAGAACCCGTCTCCACGCCCGCCGGCGAGCCGCTCCCCGCATGAGCGCCACACGTTCTCGAGCGAACCCCGGCGGCGTGGACGTGCTCACCGTGCTCGGCTCGCAGGTGCGCCCGCTGCGCGAGCGCAAGCCGCCGTGGTTCAAGGTGCCGCCGCCCGGCGGCGAGCGCTATCGCGAGCTCACGCAGCTGATCCGCGACGAGAACCTGCACACCGTCTGCCAGGAGGCCGCCTGCCCCAACGTCGGCGAGTGCTGGGAGCGCGGCACAGCCACGTTCATGATCCTCGGCGACACCTGCACGCGGCGCTGCGGCTTCTGCAACGTCAAGACCGGCAAGCCCACCTGGAACGACCCGCTCGAGCCCGCGCGGGTGGCCAGTTCGATCGCGAGGATGGGGTTGCGTCATGCCGTCGTCACCTCCGTCGACCGCGACGACCTCCCCGACAAGGGCGCCTGCGCCTTCGTCGGCGTCATCCGCCAGGTGCGCCGCCAGGCGCCCCACTGCCAGATCGAGGTGCTCACGCCGGACTTCCAGGGCCAGGAGATGCCGCTCGCCAAGGTCATCGCCGAGCGACCCGACGTGTTCAACCACAACGTCGAGGTCGTGCCGCGGCTGTACCCGCTCGCGCGCCGCGGCTCCCAGTTCCAGCGCTCGCTGCGGGTGCTGCGCCTCGCCCACGAGCTCGGCGAAGGGCAGGTGCTCACCAAGTCCGGCCTGATGGTCGGGCTCGGCGAGAGCCACGACGAGCTGGTCGACGCGTTCGCCGCCCTGCGCGAGCACGGCGTGCAGGTGCTCACCGTCGGGCAGTACCTGCGCCCCTCCGAGCGCCACCTCCCCGTCGTGCGCTACTGGCACCCCGACGAGTTCGCCGCGCTCGAGCGCGCCGCCTACGAGCTCGGCTTCCAGCACGTCGCCGCCGGGCCGCTCGTGCGCTCCTCCTACCACGCCGACCAGCACGTGCCGCAGGCCAGGCCCGGAGTCGGGCCGCTGGCCGCCGCCGGCGCCTGACCGCCGCCGTAGCGCCGGCAGAACGCCGCCCCACCACCGCCAGAGCGCCGAGCGTGCGCCCTCTCGGTGGCCGCCGACTAGAGTCGCCAACCGACGCGTCCAACTCGCCATGCTTCCTTTCAGGGACAACATCCTGCTTGCTCGCCGGCCGCTGGTCACCGTTGCGCTGGTCACCGCCAGCGTCGCCGTGTACGCGGCGCTGGTCGGCGGTGGTGGCGACTTCCGCAACGGCCCGAGCGCGGGCGCGGCCGCGCGGCGCACCCTCGTCCCGTACGAGCTGACGCACCCGCGCGCAGCGTGCTGGCTCGGCCCGCCCCGCCATGCGGTCGCCACCGCGAGCCGCTCCGGCAGGACGAGCGCGGCGGACGCGATCCTCTGCGGCGAGCGTCCCGTCCGCGCCGGAGCCGAGCGGCTGTCGCGGCCGCCCGTGTTGGAGGCGGCGCTCGCGTCGCTGCTCGCATACGGCAGCCTGCTGCCCATCCTCGCCGGCCTCGCCGCGCTGGCCGTGCTCGGACCCACGCTGGAGAGCACCCTCGGGCACGGCCGCTATGCGCTCCTGTACCTGGCCGGGGGCGCGGTCGCGCTCGGCGCGCGGCTGGCCGCCTCCCCCGGCTCGCCCGCGCCGGTGCTCGTCGCCCCCGCCGCCGTGGCCGCGATCCTCGCCGGCTACCTCGCCGCCCACCCCCGCGCGCGCGTGCTCGCGCTCGTGCCCGTCCCCTTCTTTGTCACCATCGTCGAGGTCCCCGCGCCGACGCTGATCGGACTGTGGCTCGCCGCGCAGGTGTACGCACAGCTCGCCGGCCTCGCCGGGCCCGCGCACCCCGGCTCCGCGGCCGCGTTCGCCGGGCTCGCCGCGGCGATCGCGTGCGGCGCTCTGTCGATCCGCCTGCGTGCCCGCCGCGCCCATCCGGCGGGGGCGCCCGCGTGAGGCACCTGCTCGTGCTCGGCGGCGCGCTCGTGTTCATCGCCGGCCTCGCCTTCCTCACCGTCGCCGCGGCGATCCGGGACGGCTTCAGCGCCGCCACCGTGCTGTCCGCGCTCGTGCTGGCGCTGCTCTCGGTCGGCATCGTCGGGGCGCTGCGCAATCCTCCAGGCCGATGAGCCAGTCGCCCTTCCTCACGCCGGGGAGCAGCCGCGGCAGGCGCCTGCGCGCCGCGCGCCGGCGCCGCCGGCGGCGGCTGGGCGCGCTCGGCGCGCTCGCGCTGGTCGCGCTGGTAGCGCTCGCCGCGCAGATGGCGCTGGCCGGCAGGTCGAGCAGGGACCACCACCACCGCGCCGGCGACCGGGGCGCCGCGCACGCCGGCGGCAGCGCCTCGCCGGCGCGGCCGCGGCTCTCCCCGGACGGCCTCGCGCTGGCGGCCCCCGCGCTCGCGCTGCGCGGCATCTCCACGCCGCAGCGCGACCCCGTCCACGCCTACTTCAGCCGCCCCCCGCGCGCCGGGCTGCTCTTCAACCTCACCACCGGACAGGTGCTGTGGCAGCGCAACCCCTATCGGCGCGTGCCCATCGCGAGCCTCACGAAGATGATGACCGCGCTGCTGGTGGTCCAGTCGGCTCCCGCCGACGCGCCCGTGCTGATCACCAGGCAGGCCGTCGACATGGGCGGCTCGAAGGTCGGCGTGCTGCCGCTGGGTCGTCACGTCAAGCTCGAGAGCCTGCTCTACGGGCTGCTGCTGCCGTCCGGCAACGACGCCGCCGTGGCGCTCGCCCAGCACGTCGCCGGCAGCGTCCACGCCTTCGTGCTGCGCATGAACCGGCAGGCGGCCAAGCTCGGGCTCGGCTGCACCCGCTACTCCTCGCCCTCCGGCTACTACGACCGCGAGAACTTCTCCTGCGCCGCCGACCTCGCGGTGCTCGCGCACGTCGACATGGAGCACCGGCGCATCGCCAAGGTCGTCGGCACCTACGAAGCGATCCTGCCGTTCCCCATCCACGGCGGCAAGCTGTTCCTCTACAACAACAACCCGCTGCTGATCTACCGCTACCCCGGCGTCACCGGCATGAAGACCGGGCAGACCGAAGCCGCCGGACGCTGCCTCGTGGCCACCGCCGAGCGCCACGGCGTGCGCCTCGGGGCGATCGTGCTCGACTCCGAAGCCCCCGGCACGCAGGCGCGCCAGCTGCTCGACCTGGGCTTCGAGCGCGTCTACCACCAGCCGGTCGTGGCCGAGGCGCCGTTCCCGCCCGGCGTGTGATCGGAGCCGCGATTCGCTAGATTGACTGGTCAGTCAGCCAGAGGAGGCGAAGTGGATCTCGACGACACACCAGAGCAGGCCGCCTACCGCGCGCAGGTGCGCAGCTGGCTCGGCGAGCACAAGGACGAAGCGCCGGTAATCGGGGACCCCACCCACCCCGGCGCGCTCGAGGACGAGCAGGAGATCATCGCCGCGCGGCGCGTCTGGCAGGGCAAGCTGGCCGAGGGCGGGCTCGCGGGCGTGACCTGGCCGAAGGAGTACGGCGGGCAGGGGCTCGGGCCGATCGAGCAGGTGATCTGCAACCAGGAGATCGCCGCCGCCAAGGTGCCGGGGATCCTCGACGCGATCGGCGTGGGCATGCTCGGGCCGACGATCATCGCGCACGGCTCCGAGGAGCAGAAGTCGCGCTACCTGGGGCCGATGCTGCACGGCGACGAGGTGTGGTGCCAGCTGTTCTCCGAGCCCGCCGCCGGCTCGGACCTCGCGGCCGTGCAGACGCGCGCGCGCCAGCAGGACGACGGCGGCTGGCGGCTGAGCGGGCAGAAGGTGTGGACCACCAACGCGCAGTTCGCCTCATACGGACTGCTGCTGGCGCGCACCGACGCCGACGTGCCCAAGCACAAGGGCCTGACGATGTTCGTGGTGCCGATGGACGCCGAGGGCGTCACCGTGCGCGGCCTGCGCCAGATCTCCGGCGAGGCCGAGTTCAACGAGGTGTTCTTCGACGACGTGGCGCTCGAGCAGGGCGCGGTCGTGGGCGGCGTGGGCAATGGCTGGGGCACCGCGCTGACCACGCTGATGTTCGAGCGCGTCACGATCGGCCTCGGCGGCGAGGGCCTCGGCTACAACTCCGGCCGCTTCGCCGCCGCGATCGCATCCGACGGGCACGCCCGGCGCGACGTCGAGGTCAGGCGCCAGCTGGGCGAGATCGCCAGCGAGCTGCTGGCGGTGCGCTTCACCGGCTACCGCACGCTCACCGCCCTGCAGAAGGGCCAGATCCCCGGACCGGAGGCCGGCCTCGCGAAGGTCACGATCGTCAACGGCGCGATCAAGGCCGGCGACCTGATCGCCGACGTGCAGGGCCCCGACGCGCTCGCCGCCGACAGCCAGTGGGCGTACATGATCTCCTTCCTGCCAGGCCTGAAGTCCGCCGGCGGCACCGAGGAGATCCTGCGCAACACGATCGGCGAGCGCGTGCTCGGGCTGCCGCCGGAGCCGCGCCTGGACAAGGGCATCCCCTTCTCGGAGCTGCGCAGCAAGGAAGGAGCGCCGGCATGAACCTCGCCCTCTCCGACGAGCAGGAGTTCCTGCGCGAGGCCGCCCGCGGGACGCTGTCGCGCTTCAAGACGCTGGCAGCGGCGCGCGAGGCGCTGGACGGGGACGAGGGCGCGCTGCCCGACCTGTGGCCCGCCGCCTGCGAGGCCGGCTGGCCCGGCCTGCTGATCGACGAAGCGCACGGCGGCGCCGGGCTGGACGTGTTCGACGCGATGCTCGTGCTCGGCGAGTGCGGGCGCGTGCTGGCGCGCGTGCCGCTGCTCGGCCACCTGCCCGCCAGCGCGATCGTCAACGACTCCCCGAACGCCGCCGAGTGGGTCGGCATGCTCGCCAGCGGCGAGCGCCGCGCCGCCTACCTGCCGGCGCAGCCGCCGAGCGACCTGGACGGCAGCTGGAGCGCAGACCCCGCGCACGGCTCGCTGCGCGCCGGGCTGCCGACCGCCGGCGCGGCGGACGCCGACGGGCGCGTGCGCGTCGACGGACGCGTCGCGTTCGTGCCCGACGCCCCCGGAGCGAGCGGCTTCGTGGGGGTGGCGACGATGGACGGCGACCCCGTCGGCGTCGCGGTGCTCAGCGACTCGCCCGGCGTGGCGGTCGAGCCGGTCACCAGATACGACTCCACCCGCTCGCTCGGCCACGTCTCCTTCACCGATGCCCCCGCGGTGCTCCTCGACGCCCCCCGCGAGTCGCTCGTGGCCGCCTGGTACATAGCCCAGGCGCTGATCGCCGCCGAGTCGCTCGGCAGCGTCGAGACCGCCCTCGAGGTGTCCGTCGCATACGCCAAGGAGCGCTTCACCTTCGGCCGCGCGATCGGCTCCTACCAGGCCGTCAAGCACTCGCTTACCGAGGTGCTGCGCCAGCTCGAGAACGGCCGCTCGCTGCTGTACTACGCCGGCTGGGCGCGCAACGGGGCGCCCGCCGAGTTCCCGCTCGCGGCCAGCGCCGCGCGCTCGGTGGGCGGGCGCGCGCTCGACGCCGCGGCGCGCACGATGATCTCCGTGCACGGCGGCATCGGCGCCACCTGGGAGCACGACGCGCCGCTCTACTTCCGGCGCGCGCAGCTCTCGCGGCGCCTGCTCGGAGGCACCGCCGGCGCCAGCGACCGCGTGGCCGGCGAGCTGCTCGCGCAGGCCGACGCCGCCTGAGCCTTCGCCGCTTCGGCCGCTTCGGCTTCCAGCGCTTCCAGCACGGGGCGGCCGTAGGCGGCGTACACCGCCTGCACCATCGGCGCCTCCACGCCGCAGTTGACGCAGAAGCCGTGCTGAGACCAGCCGATCGCGCGCGCCAGCACCTGATCGGCGTAGCTCACGCCGGTGGCGTCGTGGCCGTAGTAGTCGTACGCAGCCCACCAGGAGGAGTCTTCGAGCCCGTAGCCCGCGCCGTCCGCCGAGAGCAGGTGCGCCGCCGCCATGATCGCGTCGAAGTCGTCGTAGACCGAGGGATGGGTGGCGGTCATGTGGTCGTAGCGCGCCGGGCGGGCGCCGTATACGTAGGAGTCGGCCACCAGCTCCCAGGTGGACGGCACGCCCGCCCCCCCGTTGCGCACGTTGAACTGCATCGGGCCGCCGCAGCAGTGGGCGAAGTTCAGCCCCACGTAGGTGCCCGGCGCGGTCGAGAAGGCGCTCTCCTGCCGGTGGATCGAGGCGATCAGCAGCCAGTTCACGCCGAAGGTGCGCTGGGCGGTGGCGTAGATCGGGTAGAAGCCTTCCATCCAGCGCCTGGAGATGTGCACTTCGCTCGCGTCCAGCAGGCTGCGCGCGGCGGCGCGCTGCTCGCCCGCGCCGGGGTGCGCCACGATCGCGTCGTGCGCGCGCCCGCGCGCGCGGGCCCCCACGCGCGCCGCGGACGCAGACGCGGGCGCGGACGGCACGGGCGTGGCCACCGACACCAGCACCGGCGGCGGCGCCACCCCCGCGCGCGTGCGCCCCACCACGCCGGTCAGCGCCAGCGCCAGCGCGGCCAGGCCCGCCGCCAGCACCGCTCCGGCGAGCGCCCAGGCCCGGCGTTCCGATCGCGGCTGCGGCGCGGAGGCGTAGCGTGCCGTGGACACAGCGGCTCATGCTAGCCGCGGCGAGCGCGGATCATGCCGGCGTCAGGCTGCCGGCCACGCCCGGCCGCCCCGGCCGCTCACACCCCCAGCGCCCGCCGCGCCACGCGGTCGAACACGTGGTCGGGCAGCAGCCGCTTGGCGATCAGCATCGCCCGGGCGTCGAGGCCGATCACGTAGCGCGCGCGCATGCGCGGCGCGGCCAGCGCACCGGCGATCGTGTCGGCCACGCGCTCGGCGGGCACGCCGCGGCCCGCCGTCTTCTCCAGCGTCTCGCGCATCGCCGCGAGCGCCGGGCCGTAGACCCCCTCGAGCTCCGGCGGCAGCGCCATGCCGTCGGCGTCCGCGCGCGCCTTCTCCCAGATCGGCGTGGCCACCGACCCCGGCTCGACCAGCGCCACCTGCACGCCGGAGCTGCGCAGCTCCACGCGCAGCGCGTCGGCCAGCGCCTCGATCGCGTGCTTGGAGGCGGCGTAGGGCGCCGTGAACGCCATCGCCACGCGCCCGCCGATGGAGGACACGAACACCACGCGCCCATGCGCGGCGCGCAGCGCCGGCAGCATCGCCTGCGTGACCGCCACCTGCGCCAGCACGTTCACGTCGAACTGCCTGCGCAGGTCCTCCGGCGAGACCAGCTCGAGCGGGCCGCCCACGCCGATGCCGGCGTTGTTCACCAGCGCGTCGAGGCCGCCGCCAGCCGCTTCGCCGGCGCGCGCCGCCTCCTCGGCGACGCGCTCGCGCGCGGCCTTCACCTGCCCGGCATCGGTCACGTCCAGGCCGAGCGGCACGATCCGCGCGCCGGCGCCTTCGCCGGCGCCGGCGCCCGCGTCGGCGCGCAGGCGCTCGCCGGCCGCCTCGTCGCGCACGCCAGCGAGCACCGTCCAGCCGCCCGTCGCGAGGCGCAGCGCGGTGGCGCGCCCGATGCCGGTCGACGCGCCGGTGACGAGTGCAAGCGGCACGTGCGCGACCTTACAGCAGCCGCGCCTGGCGGAAGGTGGATCGCGCAATTAGCGAGGACTTAACATCCAGGAGAATGGTTGTCGGTGTGAGGCGCCTCCCCCGAGCTCGCCCGCGCCGCGGGCGCGCCGTCCGGCGCAGGAGCGCGGCCGCGCTGGCGGCGCTGGCCGCGCTGGCGCTGCTCGCCGGCTGCGGCGGCGAGGAGCTGCGCGACGCGCCCGCCGAGCGCGTGGCCGGGGACGTCGCCGCGCACGCCGTCCAGGTCTCGAGCGGCTGCTCGGCGGCGGTGCTGGGGACGCTCGCCAGCGTGCTCGCGCGCGTGTACAGGGAGGGCGTGCACAGCGAAAGGACGGCCAGCGCCGAATACATGATCACCCACTCCGCGCCGCTGCGCGAAGCCCTCGAAGCCCGCGACCGGACCGCCGCGCGCGCGGCTCTGCGCACCCTGATCGCCAGCGGCCACATGACCGACGTCAGCATCGAGCTCCACGGCAGGCCGTTCGTGCAGGCTGGCGGGCCCGCGCTCGCGCCGTTGCGGGGAACGCTGCTCGATGCGCGCGGCGCGCCGCTGGCCACCTACACCGCCAGCGTGTGGGCCGACAGGGGGTTCCTCAGCGAGGGCGGCGGCATCACCCAGGGCGTGATCGTGCTGCGCTCCGGCGGGCACAGCCTCGGCGGCTCGATCTCGCTGCCGGCCGGCCTGGCCGGCGAAGGCGCGCTCACGCGCGCCGGCGTCCCCTACCGCTACACCTCTTTCGCCGCCGGCGCCTACCCCTCGGGGAGCCAGGTGCGCGTGTACCTGCTGATCCCCACCGCCAAGGTCGCGCCGCTGTGCGCCGCCGGCGCCACCGACACCACCGTCAACGCGCTGCGGCGCGTGGCGAGGCTCATCTACGCCGCCGAGGTCGGCCGGGCCGCCCGCAAGCAGGTCGCGCGCGTGCAGCGCAACCTGCCGCTGCTCGAAGCGGTCGCGCGCCGCGAACCGGAAGCCACGCGTCTTGCGATCGACGCGCTGCTGCACGAGCACGTGGTGCGCATGCGCGTGACCGTCGCAGGGCAGCTGCTCTCCGACGTCGGCGGCCCCTACGTGCTCGGCCCGGTCAGCGCGCCGCTGCGCCTGCACGGCCGCAAGATCGGCGAGCTGACGCTGTCGGTCCAGGACGACGAAGGCTACCTGCGCCTGACCCGGCGCCTGGCCGGCCTGGCCGTGCTCATGTACATGCCGGCGGCCGAACCGTCCGGCCCTCCCCAGCTCGTCAAGGACAGCCTCGGCGGCCCCGCGCCGGCGCTCTCGCAGGTGCCGGAAAGCGGGCCCTACCGCGACGGCGCGCGCAGCTTCCGGGTGTTCACGCTGCACCGCGAGGCCTTCCCCTCGGGGCCGCTCACGATCCGCGTGCTGGTGCCCCTCCCCTACGAACGGGTCACCTCCTGAGGCGGGCGCGCCCGGCGCGCCGCGGCCCGGCCCCGCCGCGCGGCGAGGCGGCCCGCGCTAGGCCGGCGCCAGCGACGCGCGCTTGGCGCGCAGCGACTGCAGCAGCTCCTCGAAGGAGGCCGAGAATTTCTCCACGCCCTCGCGCTCGAGCGTGTCGGTGACGTCCTCGTAGTCCACGCCCACGCGCGCCAGCTCGTCCATCACCGCGTGGGCGCCGGCGAGATCCTGCCGCAGCCGCGCCTGCGGCTGGCCGTGGTCCTGATAGGCCTTGATCGTCTCCTCCGGCATCGTGTCGACCGTGTCGGGGCCGATCAGCCCGTCCACGTACAGCGTGTCGGGGTAGTCCGGGTTCTTGGTCGAGGTCGACGCCCACAGCACCCGCTGCGGCGTCGCGCCCTTGCCCGCCAGGAACTCCCAGCGGGGGCCGCTGAAGGCCTCCAGGTAGTGGGCGTAGGCGAGCTTCGCGTTGGCGATCGCGAGCTTGCCGCGCAGCCCTGCCGCATCGGGGTGCTCGGCGCTCGCCTCCTCCAGGCGGCGGTCGGCCTCGGTGTCGATGCGCGAGACGAAGAAGCTCGCCACCGAGGCGACGCCGCTCGGGTCGCCGCCCTCGGCCACGAGGCGCTCGATGCCGCGGATGTAGGACTCCGCCACCTCCGCGTAGCGGCGCAGCGAGAAGATCAGCGTGACGTTGATCGAGCGGCCCTTGGCGAGCACGTCCTCGATCGCGGCGAGCCCCGGCTTGGTGGCCGGGATCTTCACCATCAGGTTGGGGCGGTCGACGCGCTCGTGCAGCCGCATCGCATCGCGGAACGTCCGCAGCGTGTCGTAGGCCAGGCGCGGGTCGACCTCGAGCGAGACGTAGCCGTCGCGCGCCGGCGGCGCACCCCGCTCTCCTGCCCAGACGGGGTGGAAGAGGTCGCAGGCGTCCTTGATGTCCTGGATCGCGAGCTCCCAGAAGACGTCGGCCACGTCGGGGGGGTCGGGGTTCCCGTCCACCAGCCCGTGCAGCTGCTCGTCGTAGGCGCTGCCTTCGCTCATCGCCTTCTCGAAGATCGTCGGGTTGGAGGTCGCGCCGACGACCGCGAAGTCGTCGATCAGCTCCTGCAGGTGCCCGCCGCGGATCGAGTCGCGCGAGAGGAAGTCCACCCACACGCTCTGCCCGACTGCCGACAGGCGTTGCAGGGGCGGGAGTGCGTCTGCAGACATGGCGTCCTCCTTCAGTCTCGGCGGTCCAGTAGCGCGCGTGCGCGCGCGAGGATGTTCTCGGCAGAGAAGCCGAGCTTCTCGAGCACCGTGGTTCCCGGTGCAGAGGCGCCGAAGCGGTCGAGGCCGAGCACCTCGCCCTCCAGCCCCACCCACTTCCACCAGCTGATCGTCGCGCCCGGCTCCACCGCCAGGCGCGTGCGCACCGACGGCGGCAGCACCTCGTCGCGGTACTCCTGCGCCTGCGCTTCGAACAGCTCGAAGCAGGGCATCGACACCAGCCGCACGCGCGCGCCGCCGCCGGCCAGCTCGCGCGCCGCCGCCAGCGTCGGTCCCACCTCGGCGCCGGTGGCGATCAGGATGATCTCGGGCTCCTGCCCGGCGGCCGAGTCCCACAGCACGTAGGCGCCGCGCTCGAGGCCGTCCGCGCTCGCCACCTGCTCGCGATCCAGCACCGGCACGTTCTGGCGCGAGAGCAGCAGCGCCACCGGGCCGTCGTCGCGTTCGAGCGCCATGCGCCAGGCCACCGCGGTCTCGTTGGCGTCGCCGGGTCTGACCACCCACAGCTGGGGGATCGCCCGCAGCGAGGCGTAGTGCTCGATCGGCTGGTGCGTGGGGCCGTCCTCGCCCAAGCCGACCGAGTCGTGCGTCCACACCCACACCACCGGCAGCGCCATCAGCGCCGACAGGCGCACCGCGCCGCGCATGTAGTCGGAGAACATCAGGAAGGTGGAGCCATAGGGCTTGACGACGCCGCCGTGGGCCGCCATGCCGTTGACGATCGCCCCCATCGCGTGCTCGCGGATGCCGAACGGCACGTTGCGCCCGGCGTGGACCGCCGAGAACTCGCCGCCGCCCTCGAACAGCGTCTTGGTGGACTCCACCAGGTCGGCCGCGCCCCCGATCATCGTGGGGGCGTATTCGCCGAAGGCCGCCATCGCCTTCTGCCCGGCGGCGCGGGTGGCGATCTTCTCGCCCGCCGCGAACGTCGGCAGCGCCTGCCGCCAGCCGTCGCGCAGGCGCCCCGCCCACGCGCGCTCCCAGTCCTCCGCCATCTCCGGCAGCGCCTCGCGCCAGCGCTCGAAGCGCTCCCGCCACTCCTGCTCGGCGCGTGCGCCGCGCTCGCGCAGCGCCATGTGCTCGTAGACGCGCTCGTCCACCCAGAAGTGGCGGTCGGGGTCGAAGCCCATCACCTCCTTGGTGGCGCGCACCTCGTCCTCGCCGAGCGCGGAGCCGTGGGCCTTGGCGGTGTCGACCGCGTGCGGCGCGGGATAGGCGATGTGCGAGCGGATCGAGATGAAGGAGGGGCGCTCGCCTTCCTCCCGCGCCGCCGCCAGCGCCGCCTCGAGCGCGTCGAGGTCCTCGGCGTCCTCCACCCGCTGCACGTGCCAGCCGTCGGCGGCGAAGCGCGCCGCGTGGTTCTCGCCGTCGAAGGAGATCGAGGTGGTGCCGTCGATCGTGATGTGGTTGTCGTCGTAGCAGGCGATCAGCTTGCCGAGCCTGAAGTGCCCGGCGATCGAAGCCGCCTCCTGGCTGACCCCCTCCATCATGTCGCCGTCGGAGCAGATCGCGTAGACGTGGTGATCGACGACCGCGTGACCGGGGCGGTTGTAGCGATCGGACAGGAAGCGCTCGGCGATCGCCATGCCGACGGCGTTGGCGAAGCCCTGCCCCAGCGGCCCGGTGGTGACCTCGATCCCGGCGGTGTGGCCCCGCTCGGGATGACCGGGCGTGCGCGAGCCCCACTGGCGAAACTGCTGCAGCTCCTCCATCGGCAGCCCGAACCCGCACAGGTGCAGCAGCGAGTACTGCAGCACGCAGGCGTGCCCCGCGCTGAGCACGAAGCGATCGCGGTCCGGCCACTCGGTGTCGGCCGGGTTGACCCGCAGGAACCGCTCGAAGATCGTGTAGGCCAGGGGGGCGAGCGCCATCGCCGTGCCAGGGTGCCCGGCGTTGGCCTTCTGCACCATGTCCATCGACAGCCCGCGGATGGTGTCGATCGAGAGCGCGCGCAGCTGCTCGTCGACGGGACCCGAGGCGACGGCGGCGCCGTTCTCCTGCTTCGAGGACGATGCGCCTGCGGCTGCGCTCCCGGTGGTCTGCGGCGATGCTGCCATCTAGCTCCGATCCTACCCCGTGCCTCCGATCCTATCCGGTGACGGATGTTGCCAACCGGTAAAGTCCCCGGATCGTGCGCGAGCAGTTCTGCGACGTGGGCAGGGGCATCACCCTCTGCTATGAGACCTTCGGCGACCCGTCGGACCCGACGGCGCTGCTGGTCATGGGCCTGGGCACGCAGATGATCGCCTGGCAGGAGGAGTTCTGCGCGGGGCTGTCCGAACGCGGGCTGCACGTGGTGCGCTTCGACAACCGCGACATCGGGCGCTCCACGCACGTGCGCGGGCGGCCGCCCACGGTCGCGCAGCTGCTGGCCCGCTCCCGCCGCGCCGCCAGCTACACGCTGGGAGACATGGCCGACGACGCCTACGGCCTGCTGCGCGAGCTCGAGCTCGAGCCGGCGCACGTGATCGGCGCCTCGATGGGCGGGATGATCGCGCAGACGCTGGCCGCGCGCTACCCGCAGGCGGTGCGCTCGCTCACCTCGATCATGTCGAGCACCGGCAGCTTGCGCAGCGGGCAGCCGTCGCTGCGCGTGTACCCGATCTTCCTGCGACGCGCGCCGCGCGGGCGCGAGGAGTTCGTGGAGCACATGCTGCGGGTGTTCCGCACGATCGGCTCGAGCGAGCTGCCACGGAACGTCGAGGACATGCGCGAGCTCGCGGGGCGCAGCTACGACCGCGACCACGACCCGGCCGGGCCGGGCCGGCAGCTCGCGGCGATCATCGCGGCCGGCGACCGCACCCCGGAGGTGCGGACGATCCGCGCGCCCACGCTCGTGATCCACGGCAGCGCCGACCCGCTGGTCGCGCCCTCCGGGGGACGCGCCACCGCGCGCGCGATCCGCGGCGCGAGGCTGCTGACGATCGACGGCATGGGCCACGACCTGCCGCGCGTGGCCTGGCCACGGCTGATCGACGCGATCGCCGCGCACGCGGACGCCGCGGAGGCGGACGGCGCGGACGCGGGCCTCGCGGGCGCCGGCGCCGGCGAGCTGGACGAGCGCCTGCCCCTGCCGGCCAGCTCCCACTAGCGGCCGGCAGGCGGGACAGGCTCCGCTCTCCCTTCCCTCAGCCTCCCTGCGGGCGGCGACTGCCCACGCGCAGCGCGAGCATCGAGTGCTGGCGCCCGCTGCCGCACCAGCAGTGCTGCGACTGCACGCGCACCAGCCAGTGCAGGTCGTGTCGACAGTGCGAGCGCCGGTACGGCCAGCGTCCGTGCAGCGCGCGGAGCATCCGCTGCTCGTGGCACGCGAAAAGCCTCATCTCCATCTCGACCCCCATACCGGTCGCGCATCGTGCTTGACCTGCGACATCGTCCAATCCCTTCCATTGACGGCGCGCAAACGCCGTGCAGACATATAAATCAGGTTTTACGCAGGATGTCAACTTGAGGTTCGAGATTGACAATTGGACCGATGACCGACCCTCGCGCTCGGGGGCGGGCGACGACGGGGAGGAGACGGCGCCTCGCGGCAGTGGACCCGCCGCGACGGGCCGCTCGCCGGACCCGTGGCGCGACGGGCCGCTCGCCGGCGGGCGAGGACGGGCTGCGGGGCCGCTCGGCGGAAGGCGAGCCGGGCGCCCGGCGGGCACCGCCCGGCGCGGGCGGCGCGCGAGCGGGGAGCGGAAGTGCGCCCGGCGGGAATCGAACCCGCGGCCTGCGGCTTGAAAGACCGATCGCATCACGCCGACCCGCGTAGTTTCGGCGCGATTCGACCGCCCGAATCCGGCTTAGACACACACGATCCGGCCCATTTGGTACCCAACGCGGTACCCACGTCGATCGCGGTACCCACGTGGTACCCACATCTTGTACGATGGGTGGCATGGACACCACACCGAACGCACCCAAAGCCAACATCATCACCCGCGAGCACAACGGCCAACCGTTCTACGAGGCGAAGTTCCGGCACAACGGCCGGCAGATCAAGCGTCGCATCGGGCCGGCATGGCTCGAACGCGACCCCGACACGGGCACATGGTGCAAGCGCGCGGGGCGGTTGCAGGATGGCTTCTACGACCACGACGGCGCGGCCGTGGCCGCAGCCGAGCTCGTGAACGCCTACGTTGCCGACGCGGCCAACCTCGAGCGCGTCGAACACGAGCGCCGGACGCGCGGCGTGACGTTCCGCGAGGTCGCCCACGCATACCTCGCGTGGCTCAAAGACGTGCGCGGCGCGAAGCCGTCCACGCTGCGTGACCATTCCTACGTCCTTGGCGAGCCGGGCATCCGGCGCAAGCACACGTCGGGCGAATCGGTGGGACACGTCATGGCCGCGCTCGGCGATCATCCGGCCGCGAAGATCACGACGCGCGAGGTCAACGACCTGTTGGCGACGATCAGCGCGTCCGGCGTGAAGCCGAGGACCGTCAACAAGTACCGCGCGGTGATGCTGGCCGTCTACAACTACGGATGCAAGCCTTCAACGTTCAACCTGCCCGGCAACCCCGTGGACGCGACCGATAAGCGCCGGGAGCCGGCGCCGGGTGTGCTGCTCTACTATTCGCCCGAGGAAGTTGAGGCCATCGCGCGGGCGTTTGCCACCGGCCGCCACCGTGACCCACGATTCCCGGCCGTGAGCGATTCCGAGCGTGCCGCGCGGGGAACGGAGGATCACCAGGACGCCGAGCTTGTCCGCGTCGCCGCCTACACCGGGCTGCGCCAGGGCGAGCTACTGGCGTTGCGGTGGAAGAATGTGGAGTTCGCCGGGTCCGCGTTGACGATCGCGCGGGCCATGAGCGCGGGCGTGGAGTCGTCCACGAAGTCGGGCCGTGTGCGTCGAATCCCGATGTCCGATCAGGCCGCCGCCGCGTTCGAGCGACTTAGCCAACGCGGCCATTTCACGACACCCGACGACCTTGTGTTCTGCAACGCCTACGGACGGTCGTTGGACGACTCCGCGCTACGGAAGCGCTACCGACGCGCACAGGTCGCGGCCGGTGTTCGGCCGCTCCGTTTCCACGACCTACGCCACACGTTCGGATCGCGGCTTGCGGCAAAGGGCGTCGATGTCGTGACCATCAAGGACGCGATGGGCCACA
This sequence comes from Solirubrobacteraceae bacterium, assembly GCA_035508735.1. Taxonomy (GTDB): domain Bacteria; phylum Actinomycetota; class Thermoleophilia; order Solirubrobacterales; family Solirubrobacteraceae; genus Palsa-744. The sequence continues at coordinate 77,529 of DATJMM010000008.1, forward strand.
GCGCGCTTGCCACGACGAGCCGCTACCTGCACGCCCGGCCGGCGTCCGAGCAGGCGCAGGTGTTCACGGCCGCGTTCACGGCCGACGTGCCCGACGCCGCCGCCGTCGCGGCCTAATCCCCGTCTTTGGTCAACACCGCTTCTACCTGCTGACGGATGTAGCGCCGACGCTTGCCGACCTTGACGGACGGCAGATCGCCACGCCGCGCCAGGTCTTCGACCGTCGAAACCGGCATGTGTAGAAGCTCGGCGACCTCGCGCCCGGTCATCACGTCACCGGCTGTGAGCTTCGGCTCGGTCGTCACGACCTGCCGCCATTCATCAACTCGGCGTAGCTGAACTTGTCGCCGAGACAGTCCGCGATCGACACCAACTCGCCTTCGCGCCGCAACAGTCGTCCGTCATACACCCATGCGTAACGCTGGACCCGATGGCTGCCCTCCACGAACGCCCGACCGTCCGGTGTAAGACACCACCACCCGCTACGTCCGCCGTCCGGTGTAAGACACCACCACCCGCTACGTCCGCCGTCCTCCCGACGTTCTGCCTCCTCGACCGCGAGCTTCCAGTAACGGAGCTTTGCTCCCTCGCCGCCGCGTTGCGGCTTTTCGACGGTGGGCAGGTGTCCGAACTCACCCGGCGTCGTCGCCCGATACAAGCGAATCGCGGCGACGACGATCCCGGCATGAATCGACCGCCTGTATGCCTTCGCGGTCTGCCGGCAAAGCGGGCAGGTCGCGCCCTCCCAAACCTTCTCCCGGAGTTTGGCACGAGCCACACCCAACTCCATCGAATCCGTGAACTCGGTCGCCACGGGTACTTCCTGTCGGCCAGTTCCTGCTCGGCCGGATGGCTCACTTCGTTCGTTACGCAACGCCCTTTCTCTCGGTTGTCCGGCGCCAACCGACGCCACCATCCACACTACCGCAACTGCATGGTTGGCCGGTTGGGTAGGGAAAAGAACGGGAGCCTGGACCCGAGTGGAAACCTCCCAACCGACCTCCCGGCGTTAGACGCGGCGCAACGAGCCTTCCCAGGCATTTCCGCGTCGGAGCACGTCCGGGTGGCTCCTTCTGCCGGCTTCACCGGCAAAAGCCTTTTTAGGCCCGCGCGTCTGCGCTGAACGGCATGTGTTCAGCGCGCCACGCTTTCACGGCTTCGTCCGCTTCCTCGGCGGTGTCGAAATAGCCAAGGTAATAAGCCCGGCCATCGAGCTGGGCGTATGCGATCCATTTGCGTCGGCGCTTGTGCCACGACACGCCCCGGTAGCCGCTGGTATTTGTGGCAGTCAGCCCATGACGATTCTGCATGTTCTCGGAATGGCTGGCAACGCGAAGATTCACACGCCGGTTGTCGAGCCGGTTTCCGTTGACGTGATCCACTTCGGGATCGTCGGGTTTCAGTTCGAGCACTACCCGATGGAGCCGCAGCGTTCCGCCGCTTCGGTATGCGAACGAAGGTGGAGGCGCTTTGCAGCTTCCGCCAGACGTTACCACGTAGCCTTTATCATCCAGACGCCACCTACGCTTCGCTACTCGCTCGTAATCGCCGTCGTCAACGAGCGTGTGTGCCACGACGCTGCCCGCGCGATCGTGCAGGGGTATCCGTTTCATCAACCGTCCTTTCAACGGCGCCGGGCTTTTGTGGCCCGGCGCCTCCGATGAGGCTTTTGCTGCACTCCTGCCGGTGGCGAAATCGTCGGTGTCACCGGGACGCCCCGATCGCTACTCACATGCAGCAAACTCCCCGCATGGCAGATCGTCGTCTATGTGGGGTAGCCCGGCCCACCAAAGGCCGGGCGTGCCCGATGCGTCCCGTTGGGTCGGTAGGACGATCACCCGACTACAGCCCAGCCCTGCTTGGGGCAGGGCTGGGGAGGGCAGGGGCGCCGTTAGTCACACCGTTATGCGTCGCGTTCTCGTTCTTCCCGTTTTCGTTTCTGCTTCTCACGCCATTTGCGTTGACGCTCGGTTGCTTCCGCTCGATCCTGTTCCACCTTCTCGCGTGAACGGTTCGCCTTCAGGAACTCCGGGGCTTCGTAGTCGTCGCCAAGCTCGACAAGCAGGCCGGTTCGTAGCAGCGCGTCCAACGGTGCCGTGTCGCCGTCCTCGAGGATTTTGTCGATCGCCTTCCGCGAAATCACGCCATCGGTGAGGTGTCGCGCCATGTAGCACGTCACGCACAGATACAACCCCGCCCCAGCCAACCCCGCGTCAAGGATGCGGGGATCGTCATGGGTGCCGTCATCGAACGAAGCCCACGGCATCAGTCATCCCTCGTTGGTGCTGCCTGCGCCGTGGCGATCTCCGCTTCGCACAGCTTCACGCGATCGTCCCTGCCGGCCGCTCGCTGTTCGTCGCGCTCGACTTCCAACGCGGCGATGTAGTCGCGTTGCTGTTCGACTGTTCGCGGCTGTGGCGCGTCGGGTGAGTCGAACATCCCGCCCGACCTCACAACGCCTGTGCCGATGACACCCGACGTTGACACAGCGTTACCCATCGACCTGCCCGAGCGGCTAAGAGAAAATGATGGC
>DATJMM010000009.1:0-16794 GCA_035508735.1 Solirubrobacteraceae bacterium
GTCACGCCGTACTTCAGCGCGTGCGGCCCGCCGGCGTTCGTCGCGACGTTGCCGCCGATCTGCGACTGCTCGCCGGCGCCCGGGTCCGGCGCGAACATCAGGCCGTTCTCGCGCGCCAGGCGCTGCACGTGCGCGGTGCTCACGCCCGCCTCGGGCAGCATCCGCCACAGCTGCGGCGTCAGCTCGCGCACCGCGCGCAGGCGCTCCAGCGACACCACCACGCCGCCGTCGACCGCGACCGCGCCGCCCGTCATCCCCGTGCCGCCGCCGCGCGCGACGATCGGCACGTCGTGCTCGTAGCACCACGCGACCACCGCGGCCACCTCCTGGGCGCTGCCCGGCAGCGCGACCGCGTCCGCGCGGCCCACCACGCCGCGCCCGCGCGAGCCGTCGCCGTTGTACGGCGAGTCGGGGCCGACGGCGAGCACGTGGTCGGCGCCGACGAGCCGGCTCAGCGCGCGTGTGTCCATCGCGATTCAGGCTAACCGGTGCGTCGCGGTTAGCATCTAGCCGTCATGGCAGTGAGCCCCAAGACGCCGCCCGACGAAGCGCCGAAACCCGCGCGCGACGCCGCGGACAGGTTCCGCACGCTTTCGGACGAGCCGATCCGCGAGCTGTACACGGCCGAGGACCTGGCGCCCGGCGCGGGCGGCGGCGGCGCGCAGGACCCGATCGGCAGCCCGGGCGAGTACCCCTACACGCGCGGCATCCACTCCTCGATGTACCGCGGGCGGCTGTGGACGATGCGCCAGTTCGCGGGCTTCGGCACGAGCGAGGAGACCAACGAGCGCTTCCACTACCTGCTCGAGCACGGGCAGACGGGCCTGTCGACGGCGTTCGACATGCCGTCGCTGATGGGCCACGACTCAGACCACCCGCGCTCGCTGGGAGAGGTGGGGCGCGAGGGCGTCGCGGTGGACTCGCTGGACGACATGCAGACGCTGTTCGGCGGCATCGATCTCGGCGAGGTGTCGGTGTCGATGACGATCAACGCGCCGGCGGCGATCATGCTGACGTTCTACGTGGCGGCGGCGGAAGCGGAGCGCGACGCGGACGGCGCGACGCGCGAGCCGGTGCCGGCGGAGCGCCTGTCGGGCACGATCCAGGCGGACATCCTCAAGGAGTACATCGCGCAGAAGGAGTGGTGCTTCCCGATCGACCCGGCGATGCGCCTGTGCGGCGACATGATCGAGTGGTGCACGCGGCGGATGCCGCGCTGGCACCCGATCTCGATCTCCGGCTACCACATCCGCGAGGCGGGCGCGACCGCGCAGCAGGAGCTGGCGTTCACGCTCAAGGACGGCTTCACCTACGTGGAGCAGGCGCTCGAGCGCGGCCTCGACGTGGACGAGTTCGCGCCGCGCCTGTCGTTCTTCTTCAACGCCCAGATCGACTTCTTCGAGGAGATCGCCAAGTACCGCGCGGCGCGGCGCATCTGGGCCAGGGAGATGCGCCACAGCTACGGCGCCAAGCTCGAGCGCTCCTGGCAGATGCGCTTTCACGCCCAGACCGCGGGCGTGTCGCTGACCGCCCAGCAGCCGCTCAACAACATCGTGCGCACCACCGTGGAGGCGCTGGCGGCGGTGCTCGGCGGCACGCAGTCGCTGCACACCAACTCCTTCGACGAGGCGCTGGCGCTGCCGACCGAGCAGGCGGTGACGGTGGCCCTGCGCACCCAGCAGGTGCTCGCCCACGAGACCGGCGTGACCAACACCGTGGACCCGCTCGGGGGCTCGTACTTCGTGGAGGCGCTGACCGATCGCATGGAGGAGCGCGCGTACGACTATTTTAATAAGATCGACGAGCTGGGCGGGATGGTGAGCGCGGTGAAGCTCAATTACCCCCAGCGCGAGATCGCCGACGCGGCCTTCGCGCTGCAGCAGCAGATCGACGCGGGCGAGCGCATCGTGGTGGGCGTGAACTGCTACACAGCCGCGGAGGAGCCCATCCCCACGCTGCGCGTGGACCCGGCGCTGGAGCGCAAGCAGATCGGCCGTCTCGAGACGGCCCGCGCGCGCCGCGACGGCGCCGCGGTGGAGCGCACGCTGGCGGCGCTGCGCGAGCACGCGGCGCACCCCGAGCGCAACCTGATGGAGCCGCTGCTGGACTGCGCCCGCGCGCACGCCTCCGAGGGCGAGATCGTGGAGTCGCTGCAGCAGGTGTTCGGCGACTACTCCGAGACGCCGGTGTTCTGAGGCCCGCCCTGGCCGCTCAGGCCGGCGGGATCGGGACCGGGGCAGGCGCGGTGGCGGCCGCCGCGGCGCAGGCGGACTGCGGATCGCTGCTCACGACGGCCGTCGGGATCAGCGACGCCAGCGGCAGGATCATGGTGGCGGCGCGGCCACGCACCGGGCGCCGGTTCGCGAGCACGTGCAGGCCCGCGCAGCCATACGAACGCCAGCTGCGCAGCCGCGAGCCGGCCCGCGGCGTCGTGGTTGCGCTTTCCCCCCGCACGCGCAGGCGGAAACTGTTGTCGAGCAGGGTGTCGACGCGGCCGGCGCGGTCGAAGCCGACGGCGAAGATGGCGGGGACCCCCGGAGCGCCGGTCACCTGCTGCACGCTGCCTGACTCGGCATAGATCTGCAGCCCGTGCCGCGTCTTTTCGGGCTCCCCCAGGAGCGCGTGCACCGAAGCCTCCGACTGGCCGAGCCTCAGCGGTCCAAGGCCCCGGTCGATCAGCACCTTCGTGAGTTGCCCTCTCGAGGGCAGCAGCCGCAGCCAGCTGCGTTCGTCGAAGCACGCTTCGGGGTCGACGGCGCTGCCGCGGTACTCGCCTTTGACCGTCACCGAGAACGACGGCGACGGGACGGGTCCATCGCGGACGGATTCGCAAACGCCGTGGGGGGGCTGGGCGGCTCCGGGGATGATCCAGGGTTCGCGCCCGATCGCGGCGCACGCGGCAACTGCACGCGCGAGCGTCCCGCCGGCCGGGTTGCAGGTGAGCCGGTAGTGCAGGCGCGCGGCGCCGAAGAAGTTCGAGCTGTAGACGATCTCGAGCGCCGTGACCGGGGTCGCCTGGGCCAGGTGCCCCGCGGGCGCCGCGCGGGCGCCGCCCGCGCCGGCGCTCGCGGCCACCGCCATCACCACGGCCAGGTAGGCCACGAGCGCAGCGACCGCTGTGAGGGCTCGCGTGCGCACGATTCCAGACTCTACCGATAGTCAGGACAGTGGCCAACGACCGGCACGGCGTGCAGGCGGGGGACAGCGCTCGCGCCGTCGCTCGGCGGCGCTCAGGCAGCCGCTTCGCGCTGCTCGCCGGCGAGCGCGAAGGCCCCCTCCCGCGTGAGCGGGCGCTTTCCCCACGCCGCCCGCTGCGCGTAGGCGATCAGCTGCGCCAGGTAGTCGCCGGGTCGCGGGCGCTGCACGCCGGCGCGCGCCAGCAGCTCGCGCGCGCGCTCGTCGCCGAAGCGGCAGCGCACGTCGAAGTAGGGCGCGAACGTCTCGGCGCCGGCGGGCAGCGCGCCGCCGTCCACGAAGCGCACGGGCTCGCGGCCGGTGACGGCGGCGTGCAGCTCCACCAGCTCGCGCGCGCTCAGCGCCTGCCGGCCGGCGACCAGGTGATAGGCGCCGCGCGCGTCGTCCGCGTCCAGCAGCGCCAGCACGCCGGCGCTGACGTAGTCCACCGGCACGAAGTCCACGATCGAGTCTTCGCGCGCGGGCACTTCGCTGAGCAGCCCGCGTTCGAAGGCGCGCATCGGCCAGTACAGCACGTTGAAGGCGGAGGTCCAGCCGCTGGCGCTGTGCCCCACCACGATGCTGGGCCGCGCGATCGCCAGCGGCAGCTCGTGCGCGTGCTGGCGCAGCAGCAGCTCGGCCTCCTGCTTGGAGCGCTCGTAGGTGTTGCGGAAGCGCTGCCCGACGTCGAGGTCGCGCTCGTCGAACTCGCCGGCGTGGCGGCCGCTGACGTAGGCGGTGGAGACGTGCACGAGCCGGCGCAGCGTGCCGGCGGCGGCGATCTCGCGGGCGAGGCAGAGCACGCGCTCGACGCCGCGGACGTTGATCTGGCGCGCCTCTGCGAGCGCCAGCTCGAAGGAGATCGAGGCGGCGCAGTGCACGATCCGGTCGACCGTGCCGAGCAGCCACTCGCGGTCCTCGCGCGCGAGCCCCAGCCCCGGCTCCAGCAGGTCGCCGTGCAGCGCGCGCACGCGCCGCGCAGCGGGCGGCGGCTCGTCGTAGAGGCGCGCGAGCGTCTCGCGCAGGCGCTCCTGCGCGCCGGCGGCGTCCTGTGCGCGCACCAGCACCGCGACCTGCTCGTGCTCGCGTGCGACCAGCTCGGCCAGCATGTCCATGCCGAGGAAGCCGGTGGCGCCGGTGAGCAGGACCGCTCGGCTCACGGCGCGCCCGCCGCGGCGACCCCTGCGCCGCCGATCGCCGCACCCGTGGCCTGCGGCGCTCCGACCGCCTCCGGCGCGGGGCAGCCGATCGCGTGGAAGCCGCCGTCGACGTGCAGGATCTCGCCGGTGATGGCGCGCGCGAGCGGCGAGAGCAGGAAGCAGACGGCGTCGGCGACGGGCGTGGCGTCGGCGGCGTCCCAGGCGAGCGGCGCGCTGCGCGACCACGTCTCGGCGAGCTGCGAGAAGCCGGGGATGCCGCCGGCGGCGAGCGTCTCCAGCGGCCCGGCGGCGACGAGGTTGACGCGCACTGCGCGCGGGCCGAGGTCGCGGGCGAGGTAGCGCGCGACCGACTCGAGCGCGGCCTTGGCGACGCCCATCCAGTCGTAGGCGGGCCAGGCGACGCGGGCGTCGAAGTCGAGCCCCACCACGCCGGCGCCCGGCTGGCCCGCCTCGAGCAGCTCGAGCAGGCCGGCGGCGAGCGCCTTCAGCGAGAAGGCGCTGGTGCGGTAGGCGAGCTCGGCGCTGTCGGCGGGGGTGTGCAGGAAGCCGCCGCCGAGCGCGTCGGGCGGGGCGTAGGCGACGGCGTGCAGCAGCCCGTCGAGCCCGCCCCAGCGCTCGCGCAGCTGCTCGCGCAGGCGCGCGATGTCGCCCTCGCTGTTGACGTCGAGCTCGAGCACGTCGACGGGCTCGGGCAGCTGGCGGGCGGCGCGTTCGGTCATGCGCCTGGTGCGGCCGAAGCCGCTGAGCAGCACCTCAGCGCCGAGCTGCTGGGCGCGGGCGGCGGTGGCGAAGGCGATGGAGTGCCGGTCGAGCACGCCGGTGACGAGGATGCGCCGGCCCTCGAGCATCACAGCGGCAGCGAGGCGAGCCGGTCGGGGGTGGCGCCGGCGCCCACGCGACCCTCGATGCGGCCGGCCGGCGGCGCCTCGCGGGCGCCGATGCGTCCCCCGGTACGGACGGCCGGTGGCGCCTCGAGGGCGCCTGTGCGCCACAGGACCTGCACGCCGGCGCGCACGAGGAGCTGGTCGTGCTGGTTTCGCACCTGCCAGACGAAGTCCACCAGGCCGCTACGATCGTCGACCGCGCGCAGCCCGGTGATCTGGCCGGACACGGCGATGGCGTCGCCGAGGCGTACGGGGCGCTTGAACACGACGTCGCCGACGCGGCGCAGCGCGAGCACGCGCTGGGGGTCGAGCGGCACCAGCCCGACGGCGAGCGAGAGCACGAGCATGCCGTGGGCGATGCGCTCGCCGAAGGGGCTGGCGGCGGCCCACTCGGGGTCGCAGTGCTGGGGGTGCCAGTCGCCGGTGAGCGCGCAGAAGACGATCACGTCGGTGTCGCCGACGGTGCGCGTGCGCCGGCAGCGGAAGCTGTCTCCCACGGAGAGCGCCTCGAACGGGTCTGACCAACGCATCGGCATGGCTCGGTGTCCTCCTCTAGAGCGGGATGTTGCTGGCGCGCGACTCGGGCCTGTGGACGTCGGCGAGCGCCTCCAGGCAGGCGGCGAGGCGGGCGCGCGTGTGGTCGGGGGCGATGACCTCGTCGACGAAGCCGTCGGCGCTGGCGCCGTGGGCGTGGAGGTGCTCGGCGGCGTAGGCGCAGGCGAGCCGGCGGCGGTGGCCGGCGGGGTCCTCGGCGGCGGCGATGTCGCGGCGCTGGAGGATGCCGACGGCCTGCTCGGCGCCCATCACGCCCATCTCGGCGCCGGGCCAGGCGAACACGTAGTCGGCGCCGAGCGCCTTGGAGTTCATGGCGATGAAGGCGCCGCCGAAGGCCTTGCGCAGCACCACGGTGAGCTTGGGCACGGTGGCCTCGGCGAAGGCGTGCACGAGCTTGGCGCCGTGGCGGATGACGGCGCCTGACTCCTGGCGGGTGCCGGGCAGGAAGCCGGGGGTGTCGACGAGCACGAGCAGCGGCAGCCCGAAGGAGTTGCAGGCGCGCACGAAGCGCGCGGCCTTCTGCGAGGAGCTGGCGTCGAGCACGCCGCCGAGGTGGCGGGGCTGGTTGGCGACGATGCCGACGGCGCGCCCATCGAGGCGGGCGAAGGCGCACACGACGTTGCGCGAGAAGCGCGGGCTGACCTCCATCAGGCGCCCGCCGTCGACGAGCGCGGCGACGACGTGGCGCACGTCGTAGACCTTCCTGGCCTGCGTTGGCACGGCGCGGGCGGCGTCGGCGCCGGCGGGCGGCTCGACGCTGGGCCAGCGCTGTGGCGGCTGGCCGGAGTGCTGGGGCAGGTAGTCGAGCAGGTCGCGCGCGAGCAGCGCGGCGTCGACCTCGGTGGGGGCGGTGAAGTGACAGACGCCGTTGCGCTCGTGCACGCGCGGGCCGCCGAGCGCGGCCATGTCGACGTGCTCGCCGGTAACCTCCTCGACGACGCCGGGGCCGGTGAGGAACATGGCGGCGCGGCCGGTCATGACGACGAAGTCGGTGAGCGCGGGGCCGTAGGAGGAGCCGCCGGCGGCGGCGCCGCAGACGATCGAGATCTGCGGCACGAGGCCTGACAGGCGCACGTGCTCGCGGAAGATGGCGCCGTAGCCGGAGAGCGCGGCCAGGCCCTCCTGCATGCGCGCGCCGGCGGACTCGACGAAGCCGATCACGGGCACGCGCGCGCGGCCGGCCTGGCGCAGCACCTCGACGATGCTGTGCGCGTGCGCCTCGCCGAGCGAGCCGCCGGCGTAGGAGGCGTCCTGGGAGAAGCACAGCACGGCGCGCCCGTCGACGCGCGCGTGCGCGGTCAGCACGCCGTCGCCGGGAACGGCGCGCTCGCCCATGCGCCGCGAGCGCACCTGCGTGCGCAGCAGCGCCAGCGAGCCGGGGTCGGCGAGCGCCTGCAGGCGCTCGAGCGGGTCCAGGCGCTCGTCGGGCCGCTCGGCGAGCGCGAGCGTCATGCGGCGGCCTCCAGGCACAGCACGGCGTTGTGGCCGCCGAAGCCGAAGGAGTTGGACAGCGCGAGCGCGGGCCGGCCGTCCCCGGCGGCGGCGAGCGGGCGGGCGGCGCCGGGCACGTAGTCGAGGTCGAGCCCGTGCTCTCTCTGCTCGAAGCCGAGCGTGGGCGGGGCGACGCGGTCGCGCAGCGCGAGCAGCGTGGCGACGGCCTCGACGGCGCCGGCGGCGCCGAGCAGGTGGCCGACGGCGGACTTGGTGGAGGAGACTGGGATCTGGCGCGCGTGCTCGCCTAGCGCGAGCTCGATGGCGCGCGTCTCGGCGCGGTCGTTGAGGGGAGTGGAGGTGCCGTGCGCGTTGACGTAGTCGATCTCGCCGGCGCCCACGCCGGCGTCGGCGAGCGCGGCGGCGATGGCGGCGGCCTGCCCGGCGCCGTCCGCGCGCGGCGCGGTGAGGTGGTGGGCGTCGGAGCTGGCGCCGTAGCCGCGGATGCGCCCGAGCGCGCGCGCGCCGCGCGCGGCGGCGGCGCCGGCGCGCTCGAGCACGAGCACGGCGGCGCCCTCGCCCATCACGAAGCCGTCGCGGCGCGCGTCGAAGGGCCGCGAGACGCCTTCGACGGAGAGCGCGTCGAGCGCGCCGAAGGCGGCGCGGGCGAGCGGCGTGAGCCCGGCCTCGGAGCCGCCGGCGATGACGGCGTCGGCTTCGCCTGACTGGAGCATGCGCAGCGCGCTGCCGATGGCGTGCGCGCCGGAGGCGCAGGCGGTGGAGACGGCGAAGCTGGGGCCGCGCAGGCCGTGGCGCATGGACAGCGCGGCGGCGCCGGCGTTGCTCATCATCAGCGGCACGGACAGCGGCGAGACGTACTGGCCGCCGCGCTCGCGCAGCGTGTCCTGCCCGTCGACGACGGTGCCGATGCCGCCGATGCCGGTGCCGAGCACGCAGCCGACGCGCTGGGGGTCGTAGGGGAGCTCGCGCCCGCCGCGGGCCGCGGTCCCGCGGCCACCCTGTGCGCCCCCGGCCGCGCCGGCGCGATCATCGCCCCAGCCGGCGTCGGCGAGCGCCTCGGCGCAGGCGGCGACGGCGAGCTGGGTGAAGCGGTCGGCGCGGCGAGCGTCCTTGGCGGTGAGGAAGTCGGTGGCGTGGAAGTCGGCGCAGGCGGCCTCGCCGTCCTCGATGCCGCTGACGCCGGCGCACCAGCGCTCGTGCAGCGTGCGCGCGCCGACGCCGAGCGGCGTGACGGCGCCCACCCCGGTGACGACCACCGGCTCGCGATCGGCGGCGGCGCTCATCTACAGCCGCGAGGCGATCAGCTCGACGGCGTCCCGGACGGTCTTGACCTCGGCCACGTCGGAGCCCTTGAGCTCCACGCCGAACTGCTCGTGCACGATCTGCGAGAGCTCGGCGAGGTCGAGCGAGTCGACGTCGAGCGACTCGAAGGTGGCGTCGGGGGTGATGGCGTCGGGGTCGGCGCCGAAGGTGGCGAGCGCTTCGACGACGACCGCTTCGACCTGCTCCTGGGTGACGGCTGTGCTCATGTGGTTCCTTTCGCTGGTTGGCTCGGGTCTTGAGATGCGGGGATCGCGTGGCGGCGAGCGTGGCGGGCGGCGGATCGCGGCGCGGGCTGCGGGCGAGCGCTAGGCACTGAGGCCGCCGTCGACGTAGAGGACCGAGCCGGTGACGTAGCCGGCGTCTTCGGAGGCGAGGAAGCGCGCGCAGGCGGCGACCTCATCGGGGGTGCCGGCGCGGCGGGCGGGCACGGCGGCCAGCAGCTCGCCGCCGAGGCCGGCGGTCATGTCGGTGTCGATCAGGCCGGGGGCGATGGCGTTGACGGTGACGCCGCGCCGCGCGACCTCGACGGCGACCGTCCTGGTGAAGCCGATCAGCCCGGCCTTGGCGGCGGCGTAGTTGGCCTGGCCGGCGTTGGCGCGGGGGCCGACGACGGAGGCGATGTTGACGACGCGCCCGAAGCGCTCGCGGACCATGCCGCGCAGCGCGCGGCGGGTGGCGCGGAAGCAGGCGGTGAGGTTGGTGTGCAGCACCCGCTCCCAGTCCTCGTCGCTCATCGAGAGCGCGAGCTCGTCGGCGCGCAGGCCGGCGTTGTTGACGAGCACGAGCACGCGGCCGAGCTGGTCCTCGGCGGCCTCGAACATGCGCTCGAGCTGCTCGGGCTGGCCGACGTCGGCTTGCACGGCGATGCCGGCGCCGCCGTGGCGCTCGATGTGGGCGACGGTGTCGGCGGCGGCGTCCTCGCCGGAGCGGAAGTTGACGGCGACGGGCCAGCCGTCGGCGGCGAGCGCGCGGGCGATGGCGGCGCCGATGCCGCGCGAGCCGCCGGTGACGAGCGCGCAGCCCTCGCGCACGGCGGGGCCGCCCCCCGCGCGGCGGTCCGCGACGGCGCGCGCGCCCTCGTCCACGGCGGCGCCCTGAGCGCCCTGGCGCTGACCCACGAGGCTCATGCGCGCACCCCCGGCTCGTCGCCCCAGGTGAGCACGGTGGCGCCCCACACCACGCCGGCGCCGACGGCGCCGAGCACGACGCGCGCGCCGGGCTCGAGCAGGCCGGCGCGGGCGGCGCGCTGGAGCGCGATGGGCACGCTGGCGGCGCTGGTGTTGCCGAGCTCGGCGATGCAGTCGAACACGCGCAGGCGCTCTACGCCGAGGCGCTCGGCGACGGCGGAGAGGATGCGCGAGTTGGCCTGGTGGTAGACGAACAGGTCGACGTCGTCGAGCTCGAGCGCGGCGAGCGCGAGCACCTCGCGGGTGCTCGAGGCGAGGCGCTCGGTGGCCATCAGGAAGGTCTCGTGGCCCTCCATCTCGAGCACGCCGCGCTCGCGCGTGGCGCGGATGGCGCCGGCGGCGGCGCCGTCGCTGCCGAGCACGAAGGGGCCGACCTGTCCGCAGGCGCCGGCGCTGAGCAGCAGCGCGCCGGCGCCGTCGGCGAACAGCGGCGCGGTGCGCGCGTCGTCGAAGTCGACGAAGCGGCTGAGGACCTCGGCGCCGATCACCAGCACGTGCTCGGCGCGGCCGGCCTCGATGAAGGCGCTGCCCTGGGCGAGCGCGGCGAGCGCGCCGGCGCAGGCGGCGCCGACGTCGATCGCGGCTACGTGCCCGGCGCCGAGCTCGCGCGCGACCAGCGGCGCGGTGGAGGGGGTGATCTCGTCGGCGGCGAGCGTGGCCACGAGGATCATGTCGAGCTGCTCCGCCTCGAGCGCGGCGGCGGCGAGCGCGGCCGCGCCGGCGCGGGTGGCGAGCTCGGAGACGCGCTCGCCGGGCGCGGCGTGGCGGCGGGCGCGGATGCCGGTGCGCCGCTCGATCCACTCGCTGGAGACGCCCAGCGGGGCGGCGATCTCGGCGCTGGAGACGCTGCGCGCGGGCAGCGCGGTGCCGAGCGCGACGATGCCGGCGGTGCGCGCGGGCGCAAGCGGACCGCCGGTGCGCACGGGCGCGAGCGGCGAGCGCGCGGGGGCGGCGGAGCGCGCGGGGGCGGCGTGGAGGGCCGCGTCAGGCGACAACGCTGGGCTCCGGGCGAGCGGCGGGCCTGGGTTGGGCCTTGTCGGCGAGGCGGGCGTCCTCGGGCGCCGCCGCGAAGGGGTCGAGCACGCGCGCGTCGGGCAGGTTGCGTCCGACGAGCTTGGCGAGCACCTGGCCGGGGCCGAAGTCGACGAACACGCGGGCGCCGAGCGCGGCGAGCGCGAGCATCGTCTCGCGCCAGCGCACGGGGGCGGTGATGGCCGCGGCGAGCTCGGCCCGAACGTCTCGAAACGGCCGGGCGCTGGCGCCGGAGATCACGGGGACCGACGGCGGCGAGAGCGCGACCTGCTCGAGCTCGGCGCGAAAGGGCGCAACCGCGGCGGCCATGGCGGGCGAGTGGAAGGCACCGGCGACGTCGAGCGTGATCGCGCGCACGCGCTCGGCGCGGGCCTGCGCGGCGGCCTCGCGCAGCCGCTCGACGGGCCCCGCCAGCACGAGCTGGCCGGGGGCGTTGTCGTTGGCGAGCGACAGCGCGTGCCGGCGGGCGAGCGCAGCGGCCCACTCGACCCCGGCGCCGAGCACGGCGAGCATGCCGTCGTGGCGGCCGTGGCAGGCCTCGGCCATCAGCCGCCCGCGCGCGACCGCCAGGCGCAGGCCGTCGCGTTCGCTCAGCGCGCCGGCGGCGACGAGCGCGCCGAGCTCGCCCAGCGAGTGGCCGGCGAGCGCGCCGGGGCGCAGCGAGCGCGGGCGCCGCCGCCAGCCGGCGATGCTGGCGCAGAAGATCGCGGGCTGCGCGAAGCGGGTGCTCTCGCCGGCGCGCGCGAAGGGGTCCTCGCCGACGAGCTCGAGGCATTCGGCCAGCAGCGCGGGCACCGTCCGGGAGACCTCTTGGCGCAGCGCGCCGGCGTGGCTGCCCTGGCCGGGGAACAGACCGGCTATGACACCTGTAGACACTCAATGATGATTCGCCGCGCACCCGCGTTCGTTACCTCGAAGCGCGCGCAAACCGCCCAAATGGGGGGTGCGGCCTAGCGGTGCAGGCCGAGGCGCTGCGCGCGCTGCACGGCGTCGGCGCGGTTGCGCGCGCCGAGCTTGCGGTAGAGGCTGCTGGTGTGCTCCTTGACGGTGTGCGGCGAGAGGAACAGCGCGGCGGCGATCTCGCGGTTGGTGGCGCCGTCGGCGACCAGCGCGAGGATTTCGCGCTCGCGGCCGGTGAGCGCGGGCGCGGCGCGGCCGGTGTCGCGGAAGACCTCGCGCCCGTCGCCGACCAGGCGCACCAGCTTGGCGATCTCCGGCGCGGGCCAGTCCTTGGAGATGAAGCCGGCGGCGCCGGCGGCGCGCGCGGCGGGCGGCGAGATGCCGCCCGCGCCGGACATCAGCAGCACGCGCGGAGCCGGCGTCTCGGCGCGCAGGCGCTCGCAGATCTCGGGGCCCGACTCGCCGCCGAGGAACAGGTCGACGAGCGCCACGTGGGGCTGGTGGCGGCGGCACACGGCGAGCGCCTCGGCGCCGGTGCGGGCGCTCAGGCAGCGCTCGATCCACGACAGCTGGCCGAGCATCAGCCGAAAGCCCCAGTGCACCACGTCGTGGTCGTCGACCACGAGCACGCGCAGCCTGGCGCCGGGCGGCTGCCCGGCCGCCGCAGCTGGTGTGCGCGCGCTCATCGCCCGATGGGGACGACCAGCCGCACCTGCCAGGCGCCCCCGTCCGACTCGCCGTACTCCAGCATGCCGTCCTGCTGCAGCGCCTCCAGCGTGAGCAGCCGCAGGCCCACGCCGCCGCGCCCCGGCGAGGGGCGCTCGCCGTCGCGCTCGCGCGCCGCGACGCCGTCGTTGCGAACCTCGATCGTGAGCGTGGCGCGGTCGTTGCGCAGCGCCACCTGCACGCGTGTGGCGCGGGCGTGCTTGTGCGCGTTGCGCACGGCCTCGACGAGCACCGACTGGGCCAGCGCCTCGAGCTCGCGCGGCACGTCCTCGCCGCGACCCTCGAGCGCAAGCTCGAGCTCGGGGTAGAGCGCGCGCAGCCTTTCGAGTTCTTCGGCGAAGGTGACGGCGGTGGGCCGCGAGACGTGCCCGAGCGGGCGCTTGAGCGCGGAGCGCAGGTCGCCGAGCGCGGTCTGCACCTCGGCGGCGCAGCGGCGCTGGGCGTCGGCGTCGAGCAGCTCCTCGCGCGAGAGCGCGAGCGAGACCCCGAACAGGCGCTGCACGACGCCCTCGTGGATCTCGCGGGCGAGGTCGATGCGCTGCTGGAGCTGGCGGCTCTGCTCGTCGTAGGAGGTGACCTCGCGCGCCACGGAGGCCATCGCGATGGCCTTGCCGAGCGTCCACAGCAGCTGGCGCTCGTCCTCGTCGATGGCGGGCAGGCCGGGCTGGCGCTCGGACAGCACCACGCCCACGTAGCGCCCGGCGGCGGCCATCGGCGTGCACACGATGCGCACGCCCGCGAGCAGCTCGCGCAGCGCCTGCGGCACCTTGAAGTCCTCGGCGCCGACCACCTCCAGCACGCGATCCTCGGCCAGCGCGCGCCGCGCCACCGGCACCGAGTCGACCGTGACGAACAGGTCGGCGAAGGGCTCGAGCTCGATGCCGTGCGCGCCGACGGCGCGCACGCGCCGGCGCGCGCTGTCGTAGCGCACCAGCACCGCGCGCTTCATCTGCGCGAGGCGGCAGATGGCCTCGCACAGGCGACTGAAGAAGGCGTCCGGCGGCGATCCCTCGCCGATCCCCGAGAGCAGGTCGGACATGACCTCGAGCACCTCGATGTGCCCGGCGCGCGGCGCCGGCGAGCCCGCGGCGGCTGCCGAGTCCGCCGCGCCGGCGGCAGGCGAGCCCGCAGCCGGCGAGCCCCCTGCACCGGCGGCCGGCGAGTCGCCCGCGCGAGCGCTCGAGCGAGCGCCGCCGGAGCCGGTATCGCTGGCTTCGAGCATGTCCGCAAGGTATCGTGAGCGGCGTCGCGAGCCACTCTTCGCCAGTTCTTCGTCGCCTGTTGGCAACTTCTTAGGGCGACGAGGTGTCTACGGCCTAGCATGGCGGGCGCCTGCGAGCCGGCGGGCGCGAAGCGAGCTGGCACGCCCGAGCAGGAGACGCTTGATGCATCGCAAGAGACGAAATGCCGCTGCGTAGCGCGCTGGTGGTGGGCGGCGTGGCGGTGACGCTCGCCAGCGCCACCACGCTGGCGCTGGCGTCGCGGCGCATCAGCGCGGAGGAGTCGGCCTACAGCGCGCCGAGCGTGGGGCGCTGCACGCCGCTGCAGCTGAACCGCTCGGCGGTGCTGCCGGGCACGAACCTGGCGGTCTCGCCCGTGCCGGACTCCTATGACGCCTCGGCGCAAACCCAGATCAGCCTGCTGGGCGCGGCGCCCGGCGCGATCGCGGACGTGCGCGTGAGCGGCTCGATCAGCGGCTCGCACGGCGGCCGCCTGGACGCCTACTCGCAAGGCGACGGCGCGAGCTTCGTGCCGGCCAAGCCGTTCGTGGCAGGCGAGACGGTGACGGTGCGAGGGAGGGTGAAGGTGGGCGCGCGCGAGCAGCCCTTCGCGTTCCACTTCGTGGTCGCCCACCAGGACCCGATCGCCTACAAGCCCACCGCGACCACGCCGCACGACCCCGGCGAGATGCACCACTTCCACACGCGCCCGCAACTGCTCGCTCCCCTGGTGGTCGAGACCACGCACGCGAGCGGCGCCTCGACGGGCGACCTGTTCACGGCGCCCTACAGCGGCCCCGGCCCGAGCGGGCCGATGATCTTCGAAGAAAACGGCAACCTGGTGTGGTTCGACCCGCTGTCGGGCGGCCTGGCGGCGACCAACCTGCAGGTGCAGCAGCTGGGCGGGCAGCCGGTGCTGACCTGGTGGCAGGGCGAGATCCCGCCGCAGGGCTTCGGCGAGGGCGAAGAGATCATCGACAACAGCTCCTACCGGCAGATCGGGCGGGTGCGCGCGGGCAACGGCTACAAGGCGGACCTGCACGAATTCCACATCACCGCGGACGGCACGGCGCTGCTGACGGTGTTCGACCCGATCGACTGCGACCTGACGTCGGTGGGCGGCCCCAGCGGCGGCGCGGTGACCGACGCGATGTTCCAGGAAATCGACCTGAAGACGGGCCTCGTGCGGCGCCAGTGGACGAGCCTCGACCACATCGCGCTGAGCGAATCGTACAGCTCGCCGGTGGGCTCGAGCACGAAGTGGCCGTTCGACTTCTTCCACGTCAACTCGATGGACCAGCAGAGCAGCGGCACCACGCTGATCTCGGCGCGCAACACCTCGGCGATGTACGAGCTGAACACCTTCACCGGCCAGGTGCTCGAGCGCATCGGCGGCAAGCACTCGAGCTTCAAGCTGGCGCGCGGCGCCGACACCGCCTATCAGCACGACGCCAGCGCGCTGCCGAACGGCACGATCAGCGTGTTCGACAACGGCGGCGTGCCGAAGGTGCACCCGCAGTCGCGCGGGCTGGTGCTGTCGATCGATCCCAAGACCCGCTCGGAGACGGTCGTGACCGAGTACGAGCACGCCTCGCCGCCGCTGTCGGCGGGCAGCCAGGGCAACGTGCAGGTGCTGGAAGACGGCGACGTGTTCATCGGCTGGGGCGCCGAGCCGTACTTCTCCGAATACAGCGCCGCCGGCCAGCTGCTCTACGACGCGCACATGCACGGCTCCTATGAGTCCTACCGCGCCTACCGCTTCCCGTGGACGGGCTCGCCGAGCTCGCCGCCGGCGATCGCGGCGAGCTCGAGCCACGGCCACGTGACGGTGTACGCGAGCTGGAACGGCGACACGCGCACCGCCAGCTGGCGCGTGCTGGCGGGCCCCGGCGCGAGCAGGCTGACGCCGCTGAGCACGGCCGCGCGCTCTGGCTTCGAGACCGCCATCCCGACGTCGCTCACGGGCGGCTACGTGGCCGTGCAGGCGCTCGGCCCGGAAGGCGCCGTGCTGGGCACCTCGCACACGATCGCCGGCTGAGAGCCGGCAGACGAACGTCTGCTGTCAATAGTTCCGGAGGCGTTCACAACCACGCCCCACAGCCGCGTTTTCGGCTCCGTGAGGGGTTTTGCGGACAATTGAGCCTTTGAGACGTTTTGCGGCCTTAGTCTCAATATTGGCGTTAGCCAATATGCACAATTTGATAATCTCGACTTTCACCGGGAGTACGAGCGGAGGGAAGGCCTGGATGGCGGCTAACAACGTCGAACGTCGGCCGCCGGGCGGCAGCGACCGCTACCGCCCGCTGCCCACGGGCACGCACGGGCTCGACCCCGACGCGGTCAAGCGCGACCAGCGCGCGCGCCTGCAGCGCGCGATGATCGAGCTGATCACGCAGAAGGGCTACCAGGCGGTGCGGATCGTCGACCTGGCGCGCCTGGCGCACGTCTCGCAACCCACCTTCTACGACCTCTACGCCGACAAGGAAGAGCTGTTCACGAGCGCCTACGACGAGGTGGCGGCGCAGGCGGCGCGCACGATCACGCAGTCCTACGACCCGCAGCTGCCCTACGAGCAGCGCGTGCGCATGGGGCTGCGCGCCTGGACGAAGCTGGCGGCGGAGCAGTCTGAGGCGACCTCGCTGCTGGTGCTGGGCGCGTTCGGCGCCGGCGCCAAGGCGCTCGAGCGCCGGCGGCGGATCGTCGAGCGGCTGGAGCGCGCGATCGCGATCGGGCGCTCCGACTCGCAGGCCGAGCGGCCGTCGATCGACGCGGGCGACCTGACCGTCAAGGCGATCCTCGGCGGCATCCGCGAGATCACCGGCGCGCGCCTGCGAGCTGGCCGCGCGCGCAAGATGCCGGCGCTGGCGGACGAGCTGACGGCGTGGGCGAGCTGCTACCCGCAGCAGCTGCCCGAGGGCCTGCAGGCGCCGGCGGCCAGGCGCCCGCCGACGCCCAGCGCGGCCGCCCCGTCGGAGCGCGCGCGCCGCGCCGAGGGCCGCCTGCCGAGCGGGCGCAGCGACCTGCCGCGCCAGTTCATCGTCAACAGCCAGCGCGAGCGGATCCTCGATGCGACGGCTGCGATCGTCGCCGAGGACGGGCTCGACGGGCTGACGATCCCGAAGATCGCGCGGCGAGCCAACGTCTCTCACCAGACCTTCTACGACAACTACGCGTCCAAGCG
>DATJMM010000010.1:0-3995 GCA_035508735.1 Solirubrobacteraceae bacterium
CAGCGCGCGCGTCTGCTTGACGCCGAGGAAGTGATCCTGGTCGGGGGCTTTCTCGTATGCGTATGCGGGCGAGATCATCATCTCGTCGACTTCGAGGTCGTCGTTGAGGAAGTCGAGCACGTCGCGGATCGATTTCGCCGAGTCGTTGGTGAAGAAGGTCGTGTTGGTGGTGACGCGGAAGCCGGCCGCCTTCGCCGCCTTGATCGCTTCCACGGCCTTGTCGAAGACGCCCTCGCGCTCGACCGATTCGTCGTGGCGCTCGCGCAGACCGTCGATGTGGACCGCCCACGCGAAGTAGGGGCTCGGCTCGAAGTTGTGCAGCTTGCGCTCCAGCAGCAGCGCGTTCGTGCACAGGTAGACGAACCGCTTGCGCTTGATCAGCTCTGCGGCGATCACGTGGATCTCGGGGTGGATCAGCGGCTCGCCGCCGGCGATCGACACCATCGGTGCGCCGCTCTCCTCGACGGCTCCCACGGCCTGCTCGACCGGCATCCGGCGGCGCAGCTCGTGCTCGGGGTGCTGGATCTTGCCGCAGCCCGAGCAGGCGAGGTTGCACTGGAACAGCGGCTCGAGCTCCACGATCAGCGGGAAGCGCTCGCGGCGCGCGAGCCGCTGGCGCATGAGATACCAGCCCATGTGCGCGCTCTGCCTGAACTTGACCGCCATCCCCGCCTACCTTAGAGCGCAGGCGCCCACTCGTGAAGTGCGCCCGCCACCCGCCGCAGCGCGCGCGCCGCTCGCAGTGCCCCGCCCAGGGCCTGGACGCGCATGAGCTCGTGCTCGGGGCTGTCGAGCACCACGCGCACGACGCCGAACGGACGCCCGCCGGCGCCGGAGGCGAGCCACACCGACTCCATGTCGACCGCGATCGCGCCGTTCTCGCGCAGCTGCGCGCGCCGCTCGCCGAGCGCGAGGCGCGAGACGCACACGACCTTGCCGGCGCGCACCTTCATGCCGCGGCCGGCGAGATGCTGCACGAGCTGGCCGCCGAGCTCGCAGCGCACGCGTTCCTCTGCGTGGCCTTCATCGGTGGCCGCGTACACCTCCTCGGCCACGATCACTTCGCCCGGCACCGAGCTCGCGTCGAGCCCGCCGCAGAAGCCGAGCACGAGCATGGCGCGGCCGCCCGCGCCGGCCAGCGCCCCGGCGGCGGCCTTCGATCGCGCCGGCCCCATGCCGGTCTTGCGCACCAGCGGGGCGCGGCCGCCGGCGCGGGCGGAGGGAGGGCCCGAGAGCGTGGGGCGAGCGGCGAGCAGGCCGGCGACGGTGCGCCCTGCGGAGCCGATCAAGGCCGCCTCGATGCGCATCGGCGCGGCCACCAGCAGCTCGCCGGCGGCGGCGCCGGCACCGGCGGCGTCGGCGGCGTCGCTCATCGCGCCAGCGCCTCCTGCGCCGCGGCGCCCGCGCGCGGCGTCGCGGTCGACCCGGTGCGCGCCCCGGCGCCGTCGCGGCGCAACCCGAGCGCGCGCGCGACCTCGCGCGCGGCGGCGTGCCCGCTGAGCGCGGCGCCCTCGAGCGTGGCCGGCCAGCCGGTGTCGGTGTAGGCGCCGGCGAGCACGAGGCCGGGCACGGCCGTGAGCGCAGCGGGGCGCAGCGCGGCCACGCCGGGCGCGGCGCGGAAGGTGGCGGCGTGCTCGCGCGTGACCACGAAGCGCTCGACGCGGGCCGTGCGCGCCTGCGGCAAGAGCTGCGCGATCGCCGGCAGGTAGCGCTCGCGCAGCTGCGCCACGCTCAGCTTCATCTCCGCGTCGGCGCCCGACAGCGACACGGCGAGATACTGGCAGCCGGGCGGAGCGCCGGCGGCGCGGCTGCGGTCGAACAGGTACTGCACGGGCGTGCCCACGCCGGCGGCGAACGGCTGCTCGCACACGCGCCGGTCGAACAGCACGTGCAGGTTGACGATCGGCGAGCTGGGCAGCGCGCGCAGCGCCCGCGCGGTGGGCGCGAGCAGCCCCTCGAGCAGCGCGGCGGCGCGCTGGTGGGGGAGCGCGACCACGACCGCGTGGGCGCGCTCGCAGCTGGCCCCGGCGGCCTCGAGGCCGTGCGCCCGGAAGCCGCCGGCGTCGCGCTCGAGGCGCTGCGCGCGCCAGCCGAGCCTGACCTGCACGCCGGCCGCTCGCAGCGCGTGCCTGGCGGGCCGGTCGAGGATCTCGCCGAGGCCGGCGTCGTGGAAGCCGATGTCGCCGGCGTCGTTGCTCGCCAGCAGGCCGGTCTGGAACACGAACGCGGCGAGCGCCAGCGAGGCTTCGGCGGCGCGCACGTTCATGGTGGGCAGCGCGACCAGGTCCCACAGCGCGGCCACGGCCGCGGCGTCCTGTCCGTAGCCGGCCAGCCAGCTTCCGAGCGTGCGCGCTTCGAGCGCCGGGTCGTTGGGGTCCAGGCGCGCGAGCGCGAGCGCCGCCCGCGCGGCGCCGAGCCGGCGGGCGGGGCGCAGGTGGGGATAGCGCGCGAGCGCGCCGGCGAGGTGGAAGGGCGCGGGCAGCGCTCCGCGCCGCAGCAGCGCGGGCCGGCCTCCGGGGCTGAGCACGGGGATGCGCAGGCGCGGCTGCATCGTGGTGAGGCGCTCGCTGCCGAGCCGCGCGAGCAGCGCGCGGTAGGCGCGGCAGCAGCGCAGGAACACGTGCTGGCCGTTGTCGAGCGTGAGCCCGTCGCGCTCGAAGCTGTAGGCGGCGCCGCCGAGGCGGCGCCTGACCTCGAGCAGCGCGACCTCGGCGCCGGCCTCGGCGCAGTCGAGCGCGGCGACGATGCCGGCGAGCCCTCCCCCGAGCACGAGCACGCGGGGGCGCTCGCCCGCCGGCGCGCCCCCGAGGACGGAGGATCCCCCCGCTGCGTGCGGGTCGCCGGCGAGCGCGCTCATATCCCCGCCCCGCGTCCCCCCGGCAGGGGGAGCACCCCGCGCGCCGCCACCCACGCCTTCTCGTGCGCCGGCAGCGCGATGCGCCGGCGCACGGCCTCCTCGGGGTGCGCATCGATGCGCTCGAGCAGCCGCCGGTAGATGCCTGCCATGGCGAGCACGCAGGCTGCGCTGCGACGGTCGAGCACGGCGGTGAGCGCGATCCCGCGCGCGAACCACCGGCGCGCGCGCTCGGCCTCGAAATGCACCAGCTCGCCGAGCTGCGCCTGCGCGCCGCCGTCGTCGAGCGCGCCGAGCAGCTCCTGCGGGGTGCAGCCGAGGCCGAAGCGGCGCAGGTCCTCGGCGGGCAGGTACACGCGGCCGTCGGCGGCGTCCTCACGCAGGTCGCGCAGGATGTTGGTGAGCTGCAGCGCCACGCCGAGGTCGTCGGCGAGCTGCCCGGCGTGGGCGAGCTGCGCACGCGCCTGCGCGCGCACGCCGAAGATCGCCAGGCAGGCGCGACCGATCGCGCCGGCCACGCGCCGGCAGTAGACCACCAGCTCCTCGAACTCCTCGTAGCTGGTCCCGGCGACGTCCATGCGCACGCCCTCGATCAGGTCGCGCAGCGTTTGCGAGGACAGCGGGAACCGCCGCTGCGCGTCGGCCAGCGCCAGCATCACGCCGTCGCCGCCGTCGCTGCCGGCGGCCGCCGCCTCGAGCGCACGGTCCTGATCGTCCAGCAGCGCCAGCTTGAGCTCCGGCGCGAGCTCGCCGTCGCCGATGTCGTCGATGCGGCGCGCGAACGCGTACACCGCGCACATCGCGCGGCGACGATCGCCGCTGAGCAGGCGGATGCCGTAGTAGAAGTTGGCGGCCTGCCGGCGGGTGACCGTCTCGCAGTGACGGTAGGCCTGCGCGAGCTGCCCGGCCTCGCTCATGGTTGCGCTCCGGCGCGCGGCGCGGGCGCCGGCGGGTCGCGTTCGCCGCGCGCGAGCGCCGGCTCGCGTGTCTCACCGCCACGGCCCGCGCGCGCGGCGGCGCGCGCGCGCCACAACGTGACGGCGAGCGCGAGCGCGCGCCGGCGGCGCCCGGCGCGCGGCGCGCCCGCGAGCACGTCGCAGCGGGCACGCTCGATCGCGTCGACGGCGGCCGCGCCTCCGGC
>DATJMM010000011.1:0-86306 GCA_035508735.1 Solirubrobacteraceae bacterium
GGATGTCCGCCCGTGCCTGCTGCAGCTTGCCGAGGGCGTCTGCGAAAGCGCTCGACGCGCCTGCGCTCGTCAGCGCGAGGAAGACCACCACCGCGAAGACGACAACGACCTGCCCCGACCTCGAAGCCCCCAAGATGCTCCGCCCCTTTCGAGCATCGTCGAAGATCAGCAAAGCTGATCAATCGTGCGCGAGTCTGCCACCTCGCGGCAGCGGTGTCAACGTCGCCAGGCTGACATGCCCGAGTCGCCGCGGCGAGCCGCGTGCGCGGGGACCGACTGCCGGCCGGAGCGGGCTCGATCGCCGATCAGGCGGACTCGCGTGCGAGCTGCTGGAGGCGCTCGCCGGCGCCGTCGAGGCCGCCCAGCCGCGCCAGCAGCTCCTGCGCCAGAGACAGGTAGTCGGCGCCGAGATCGGGGCGGTGGTCGAGGATCGAGCGCGCTCGCTCGGCCGATTCGGCGTAGGCGATCGAGGAGCGGATGACGGTCTGGAAGACGTCGTCGTCGAAGCGCTCGCGCAGCGACGTGAGCGCCTCGCGCGAGTGCACGGTGCGCATGTCGGCGAGGTTCAGCAGCACGCCGAGCAGCTTCAGGTCGGGGTTGAGGCTGTCGCGCGCCAGCTCGACGACCTCCATCGCCTGCTCGACGCCCTGCAGCGCGAAGTACTGCGCCTCGGCGGTGATCAGCGCGTAGTCGGCGGCCACCAGGGCGTTGATCGTGAGCAGCCCGAGCGAGGGCGGGCAGTCGATCAGGATCACCTCGTAGGCCTCGGCCAGCGGCGCCAGCGCGCGCCTGAGCGTGAGCTCGCGGCCCATCTTGCCGCCGAGCATCAGCTCGGCCTCGGCGAGGCTGAGGTTGGCGGGGATGATGTCCTCGTGCACCGCCTCGGAGGCGCGGGTGCGCGAGGAGAGCACGTCGGCGATCGTGGGCGCGACCTCGGGCGGCAGGTCGAAGTAGTCGGACAGGTTGCCCTGCGGGTCGAGGTCGACGGCCAGCGTGCGCACGCCGCTGCGCCGCAGCACATCGGTGAGCGTGCGCACCGTGGTGGTCTTGCCGGTGCCGCCCTTCTGCGAGAGCACAGCGATGGTGTTGGCCATGGCAAGGCGATACTACGCACCGCGCGCGGCGGCCGCGCCTCGATGGCGGGCGGTGTGACTCCTGCGGCGGCGGGCCGGCGCGTCGGCCGCGCCTCGATAGCGGGCGGTGTGGCTCCGGCGGCGGCGGGCCGGCGTGGCGGCCGTGCCTCGATAGCGGGCGGTGTGGCTCCGGCGGCGGCGGGCCGGTGCGGCGGCCGCGGCGGGAGGGTCGCTGCGCGTCAGCCGATCGTGTGCACGCCGGTGGCGGCGCCGGCGGCCTCGGCGCCCGCCGCCTCGCGCTCCGTGGCGGAGGCGGCCGGCACGCTCAGGAACACGAGCCGGTAGCGGCCGACGACGATCTCGTCGCCGTCCTGCAGCGCCTTGCCGTCCACGCGCGAGCCGTTGACGAACACGCCGTTGAGGCTGCGGTCGTCGAGCAGCCTGACGCCGTCGGGGTGGCGCACGATCAGCGCGTGCCGGCGCGACACGGTGGGGTCGTCGAAGCGCACGTCGGCGGCGAGGCTGCGCCCGATCCGCGTCCACTCGCGCGTGAGCGGCACGGTGCGCAGCTCGTCGCCTTCCTCGTAGAAGAGGTACTCCCCGGGCTGCTCGATGCGGGCGCGGGCCTGCGTCAGCCGAGCCTCGCCGTCGACCGCCGGCGGGGCGGCCAGCGCGCCGTCGTCCTCGTGGGCGCCGGCGGCGCCTGCGGGGATCCTCTCGGTGCTGAACAACGAGGCGCGCATGAACTCCCTGCTGCCGCACTCTGGGCACTGCGGCAGCGACTCCGACGCACTCAGCGTGAGCGTGTAGCCGCAGCTGACACAGCTGAACGAGCCCGCCCCCACGAACGTGCCCGAGGTAACTGAGTCCATGTGGTGCTCCTCCCTATGGATTGAGGCCGGGTGACGCTGGCGGGGGGACCGGTGCCCGGCCCGGGGGAAACTCGTGGCGATCATAACAAGCCTGTCAAGCTCGGATAAAGTTCCGAATAACGGTATCGAGGGCTGAGCTGCAGGTTACCGCGGGCAAGTTCTCAGTACCCGCCGTCGACGCGTGGCAAACGTAGCCTGCGGTCCTCCGGGATCGTTTCACATCCGCCCGGGAGCGTGCTGTCAGCGGCAGGAGCGCGCCCGCGAGCGGCGAACTCAGCGGGCGATGAGCTCGACGCAGACGGACATAGAGCAGCTCGAGCGCGGGCTCCTGCGTCGCGGGCTGGGCGCGCTGGAGGCGGACCGCAACCGCTGCGGCGACTGCGGGCGCACGCCGCTGACCGGCGAGCAGGTGCACCTGTACTCGCAGCGCGAGCACGAAATCGTGTGCGAGCTGTGCCGCTGGCGCCATCGCGACGCGCCGGTGGCGAGCGAGCTCGTGCGGCACTGCGAGCACGGCCACGCTGTGCGTCTCACCGCTCGCGCGGCATAGCCGCGGCCCGCGCAGGCGCGCTCGTGCGGGCCGGGCGGTCAATAGACTTCGCGCGGCCGTGGATCCAGTGACCGTGTCGATCGTCGTATCAGCCCCGACCGAGCAGGTGTTCGACTACCTGCAGGACATCGCCAACCACTCGGAGTTCACCGACCACTTCCTGGTGGACTGGCACCTCACGCGGCTGGACTCGGTGGGCCGCGGCGCGGGCGCGCGCTTTCGCGTCAAGGCCCCCGGCAACCGCTTCAGCTGGGGGGACGTGACGTTCGCCGAGGTCCAGCGCCCTTACCGGCTCGTGGAGGTCGGGCGCATGGGCAAGAACAACCGCATCCGCACGCTGGGCGTGTACGAGCTGGCGCCGACCGCCGGAGACTCCACGCGCGTGCGCTTCACGCTCGAGACGATCCCGGCGACGCTGGCGGACCGCCTGATGGAGGGGCTGGGCGCGCGGGGCTGGGTCAGGCGCAAGAACCAGCGGGCGCTGCATCGCCTGCGGAGCATTCTCGAGCAGGGCGCGGGGCGCGGCCGGCGCGTGACGGTCGCGGGCGGGTAGACTGCCGCGTCGCATGCCCAGCCGCCTGCGCAAAGTCCAGCTCCTGCTGCCGGCGCTGCTCGCCGTGCTGCTGGTGAGCGGTTGCGGCGACTCGCACACGCGCGTGAGCACCGGCACCTACGCCGGCGAGGGCGGCGTGGACGCCCCCTACCTGAACGTGGGGCCGCTGATCTATCAGGTGCAGCTCTCGCGCGAGCTCAACCCCGCCGACAGCGAAGACGCGCAGTACCTGAAGGGCCTCACCGCCGAACAGAGCAAGCTGGAACCCGGCCAGGAGTGGTTCGCGGTGTTCATGCAGGTGTACAACAACGGCTCGCGCTCCCACACCGCCTCCGACCAGCTCACGCTGAGCGACACGCAGGAAAACGTGTACCTGCCGGTGGTGCCCGACGAAACCAACCCGTTCGCCTACAGGGGCGTCAGCGTGCCGGCCGACAACCAGCTGCCGCTGCCGGGCACGATCGCCGACGACGACCCGGCCCAGGGGCTGGTGCTGCTCTACAAGATCCAGATCGTCTCGCTCGACAACCGCCCGATCGAGCTGAAGATCGTCGACCCCGAAGACCCCTCCCAGACGGCCTCCGCCGAGCTCGACGTCTAGCGCGTCGGGCGCTCGGACTCCGCAGATCTCGACGTCCAGCCGGCAGGCGATCCGCCTCCCTTCGATCGAGACCCTATCCCGCGCCCAGCGCGGCCTCGAGCACTTCGCGCGCGACCGGCGCGGCGGTGGCGCCGCCGGCGCCGTCTTTGACGAGCAGCACGCACACGACCACACGGGGTCGCAGCGCGGGCGCGAAGGCGGCGAACCAGGCGTCGGTGTTGGCGGCTTCGCTTTCGGCGCTCTGCCCGCCGCAGGCTTCGCCGGCGGACTGCGCGCCTTCGGCGGCTTCCGGTTCGGCGCCGGAGGACGCGCACAGCGTCTTCAGTTCGGCAGTACCGGTCTTGCCGGCGACGGTCACGCCGGGGATCGCGGCGGCGGTGCCGGTGCCCTCGCGCACCACCGCGATCATCAGCCGGCGCATCGTGCGCGCCACCGACGCGCTCATCACGCGCGTGCGCGCCGCGCGTGCGTGCGAGCGCGGGCGCGCGAGCGTGAAGGTGGGCTGCGGGCGGGCGCCGCCGTCGGCCACGGCGGCCGCCGCGTCGGCCATCTCCAGCGGGCTCGCCAGCACTTCGCCCTGTCCGATCGCGGTGGAGCCGAGGTCGAGTTCGCCCCGGATCTCTCCCGCCGGCGGCAGCGTGCTCTCCGCTGCGCCGGCGATCGGGGGCTGGCGGTTGAAGCCGAAGCGTTCGGCGGTGGCCACCAGCCGCGAGGCACCGAGCTTCACGCCCAGCGGCGTGAACACCGAGTTGCAGGAGACCGCGAACGCCAGCTCCAGGCTGCCGCCGCATTCCTCGCCGTTCGCGTTGCTCAGCTTGACCCCGTCGAGCGTGGCGTGGGTGGCGTAGGGGAAGACCGTGTGGATCGTGGCGAGGCCGGCGCTGAGCACGCCGGTGGTGGTGATGATCTTGAAGGTCGAGCCGGGTGGCTGCAGCCCGTCGATGCCGATGCCGGCGACCGCGAGGATCTGCCCGCTCTGCGGCTGCATCGCCACCACCCCGCCGAGCTGGCCGCCGAGCGCTTCCACGGCCGCCCGCTGCAGCTTCGCCGAGACGCTCGTGCGCAGCGGCGGCGCGGCGTGCGCGGCGGCGGTGGCGAGCACGCGGCGCCCCGCCAGCAGCTCGCCGCCGGGCGTGCCCCGCAGGCGCGCGTCGAAGGCGAGCTCGAGGCCGCTCAGCCCCACGATCGCGCTCGGCGGCACCCCCTGCGCTTCGAGCGCGGCCCGGCGCGAGGAGGGCACCGGGCCGACCGTGCCGAGCACCGCGTCGGCGGCGGCGCCCAGCGGCGAGTTGCGCGTGGCCTGCGCTTCGGGCACGCCGCTCGGCGTGCCGGGCGTCGCTTCGGCCAGCAGGCCGCCGTCGCGCGTGAGCAGCGGCGCCCTGCGCGGCAGCTCGGTGTCGCGGCCGAGCAGCTCGCCGGGGCGCAGGCCGGGGAACGCCAGCGAACGCGTCCAGGCGATCTTCGCCGGCGAGCCCGACTGCCGCGCGAACGGGAGCGTGAAGGACAGCGACAACGTGCCGAACAGGCGCGTGTGCACGCGCACCGGCACCGCGACGCCGCCGCCGGGCGCGCCGCGCGGCCTGCCGAGCAGCTCCAAGCGGGTGGCGGTGGCCGTGGACAGCGCCTCGCGGTAGTCAGCGGCGAACGCGCTCGCGGACGTCCGCCGGCGCGAGTCGCCGGAGAGCAGCGCGTACATCGCCGCGTAGCGCCCGCGCGTCCAGTCGTTCACGAAGCGCCCCGCCAGCGCGTACTGCGGCGGCGTGCCGCGGCCGGCGCCGGCGAGCGCGCCGGCGGCGAACGCCACCACGGCCAGCACGAGCACGGGGCGCGCGCGTCGCAGGCGCTGGTTGCGGCGATCGGTCACGGAATCTGTAGAACATGACAGGTGACTCAGCTGGACTGGCTGATAGCGGCGTTCGCGCTGATGTTCGCCATCTTCGGGTTTCGTCAGGGGTTCATCGTGGGGGCGCTTTCCTTCGCGGGCTTCGCGCTGGGGGCTTTCCTCGGCACGCGGCTGGGGCCGTTGCTGTTGCCGCAGGGCTCCGCCTCGCCCTATGCCCCCGCCTTCGGCCTGCTCGGTGCGCTGCTGGGCGGCGCGATCCTCGCGACCGGCCTCGAGGGGCTCGCCTTCCGCCTGCGCCGCGTGCTCGTGATCCCCGGCCTCGGCCTGCTCGACGGCGTGCTCGGCGCGGTGCTGGGCGCGGCGCTGGCGCTGGGCATCGTGTGGATCCTGGCGGCGGTCGCCGGCCAGGCCCCCGGCGCGGGACAGCTGCGCGCCGACATCCAGCGCTCGGCGATCCTGCGGCGCCTCAACCAGGTGCTGCCGCCGTCGGGCCCGGTCCTGAACGCGCTCGCGCGCCTGGACCCGCTGCCCTCGATCAGCGGGCCCACGCCGGACGTGGCGGCGCCCGAACCGGCGATCGCGCACGCGCCCGCCCTGAAGCTCGCGGCCCGCAGCGTGGTGCGCGTCGACGGCACCGCCTGCGGGCTGGCGGTGGAGGGCTCCGGCTGGGTGGCCGCCCCCGACCTGGTGGTGACCAACGCGCACGTGGTCGCCGGCGAGCAGAACACCAGCGTGGAGGTCGAAGGCCGCCCGCCCTTCCTGGTCGCCGAAGCGGTGGCCTTCGACGCCACCCACGACCTCGCGGTCCTGCGCGTGGGCGAGCTGGACCTGCCGAGCCTGGCCTTCGCCGAGGACACCGAAGCGGGCACGCCGGGCGCGATCCTCGGCTACCCCGAGAACGGCCCCTTCGACGTGCAGGCGGCGAGGATCGGGCGCACGCAGACGGTGCTCACCCAGAACGCCTACGGCGAAGGGCCGGTCTCGCGCCTGCTCACGCCGCTGCGGGGGCTGGTGCGCCCGGGCAACTCCGGCGGCCCGCTGGTGAACGCCGACGGCCAGGTGCTCACGACGGTGTTCGCCGCCACCGTCGGCACGCGCCCGCGCGGCGGCTACGGCGTGGCCAACCAGACCGTGGCGAGCGTGCTCGACGAAGGCGAGCGCCACCTGCGCGAACAGGTCCGCGTCGGCACCGGGC
The DNA here is from genome assembly GCA_035508735.1 of Solirubrobacteraceae bacterium. Classification (GTDB taxonomy): domain Bacteria; phylum Actinomycetota; class Thermoleophilia; order Solirubrobacterales; family Solirubrobacteraceae; genus Palsa-744. Next base: position 6,688 of record DATJMM010000011.1, read on the forward strand.
CCTGCACCAGCGGCTGAGCGTGGCGCCGCCGGCGCCTGCGCGGGCGCGCGCTGCGCCGGCGGCCGGCGACCGGCGCCGCGGGCGCCGACAGCGCCTCAGGCGCCGACCGCTACCCTGACCGCCATGTCGAAGACGCTGCTGGTGGCCGAGAAGCCCTCCGTCGGGCAGGACCTCGCGCGCGTGCTGCCGGGCCCCTTCAAGAAAGGGGAGGGTGTGCTGGAGGGCCCCGAGCACGTGATCACGTGGGCCGTCGGGCATCTCGTGCAGCTCGCCGAACCCGAAGCCTACGACGCCAAATACAAGAGCTGGCGCATGGCCGACCTGCCGATCGTGCCCGAGCGCTTCAAGCTGGAAGTGCGCGACGAGCGCTCGCGCAAGCAGATGTCGGTGGTCGCCAAGCAGCTCGCGCGCGAGGACGTGTCCGAGGTGATCAACGCGTGCGACGCCGGGCGCGAGGGCGAGCTGATCTTCGCCTACCTGTACGAGAAGGCCAAGGGCAAGAAGCCGGTCAGGCGGCTGTGGCTGAACTCGATGACCGGCGCGGCGATGCGCGAGGCGCTCGCCTCGCTGCGCCCCGGTTCGGAGTTCGAGTTGCTCGAGCAGGCGGCGCGCTCGCGCTCGGAGGCCGACTGGATCGTGGGCATGAACGCCACGCGCGCGGCCACGATCCGGCTGCGCAGCTCCTTCGACGGCGCGGTCTCGCTGGGCCGGGTGCAGACGCCCACGCTGGCGATCGTGGCCCGCCGCGAGGAGGAGATCAAAGCCTTCCGGCCCGAGCCCTACTGGCTCGTCGACGCCACGTTCGCGGCGGACGCGGCGCTGACGGGGAGCGAGCGCGTCTACGTGGGGCACTACCAGGCGCCTCCCGGGGGGCGGGCGGGGTCCGGATCGACCAAAGGCCCGCGCATCGGCAGCGAGGCCGAGGCGCTCGCGATCGTGGATGCCTGCAAGGGCCGCACCGGCACGATCACCAAGCTGGAGAAGAAAGAGCAGCGCGAGAAAGCGCCGATGCTCTACGACCTCACCACGCTGCAGCGCGAGGCCAACAACCGCTACGGCTTCTCCGCCAAACGCACGCTGGCGGCGGCGCAGCGCCTCTACGAGGAGCACAAGGCGCTCACATACCCCCGCACCAACTCGCGCTACCTGACCACCGACATGGTCGAGGAGATCAAGCCGATCGCCGAGCTCGTCGGCGCCCACGCCGAGTATCGCAAGGGCGCCGGGTACGTCGCCGGCCTCGACGCGCTGCCGCTGGCGCGCGTCGTGAACGACGAGAAGGTCACCGACCACCACGCGATCATCCCCACCCGCTCCGAGCACGACCTCGAGAAGATGGGCTCCGACGACCGGCGCATCTACGACATGGCGGTCCGCCGCTTCCTCGCCGTATTTCATCCGGAGGCCGTATTCGAGAACACGCGCGTCGAGACGACCGTCGAGAGCGAGGAGGGCGACGGCCACGTGTTCCGCACCCGCGGCAAGCTGCTGCTCGTGCCTGGCTGGCGCGGCGTCTACGACGAGGTCGCCGCCGACGCGAAGGGCGCCGACGCGAAGGCAACCGAGGACGACGAGGAGGAGACCGACCAGCAGCTCCCGCGCCTCGTCGCCGACGAGCAGGTGCGCACGCGCGAGATCGAGAGCCTGCGCAAGGAAACGAAACCGCCGCGCCGCTACAGCGACGCCTCGCTGCTGGGCGCGATGGAGACCGCCGGCAAGCTGGTCGACGACGACGAGCTGCGCGAGGCGATGAAGGACTCCGGCATCGGCACGCCGGCCACGCGCGCCGCGATCATCGAGCGCCTGATCACGGTCGGCTACCTGGAGCGCGACGGCCGCGCGCTGGTGGCCACCGAGAAGGGCCTGAACGTGATCCGCCTGCTGGGCGAGCACGCGCTCACCTCGCCGAGCCTGACCGGCAGCTGGGAGCAGCGCCTGGGCAAGATCGAGCACGGCGAGGACTCGCGCGGGCAGTTCATGGGCGACATCGCCGGCTTCGCGCGCGAGACTGTCAAGGAGCTCGACGAGAACCTCAAAGACGTGCGCATCCCGCGCGCGCGCCTCGGCCCATGCCCGGTGTGCGGGCACGAGATCGTGGAGAACCGCAAGGGCTACTCCTGCTGGGCGCGCGAGGACCCGGGCTGCGGCTTCGTGATCTGGAAGTCCAAAGCCGGCAAGACGCTGCCGCTGGCGGTGGCCAAGGAGCTGATCAAGCGCGGCTACACAGAGCGGGCGGTGACGGGATTTCGCGGTCGCAGCGGGCGCAGCTTCCGCGCGCGTCTTGCCCTCCAGCAGACCGAGGAGGGCAAATGGCGCGTGGAGTTCGACGAGCCGTGGGCGCGCGAGGGCGCCAAGCCCCCGGACGCCGAGGCCGAGGCGCAGGACACGGCCGAGCCGGTGGGGGCGCGCAGCGCGGCCTAGCGACGGCGCGTCGGACGCGTGCGCCAGGATGGGCGTGGATGCCCATCACGCTGATAACGGGGCCCGCCAACGCGGGCAAGGCGGAGCTGGTGATGGCGGCGGTGCGCCGTCACCTGGCTCACGGCCGCCAGCCGCTGCTGGTCGTGCCCACGCGCGCGGACGCGGAGCACTACCTGCGCGAGCTCGCCGGCGACGGCGCCGCGATCGGCGTGCGCGTGGAGCGCTTCGCCGGGCTGCTGCGCGAGCTGATGGCGCGCGCGGGCGTGGGCGAGGCGGCGCTCGGCGCGGTTGCGCGGGAACGCGTGATCGAGGCTGTGGTGCTGCGCGAGCACGCTCCCGCCTCGGCCGGCTTCGTGCGCGCGCTGGCCGAGCTGTTCGCGGAGCTGCGCGTGCGGCGCGTGACGCCGGCGCGCTGGAGCGCCGCGCTGTCGAGCCTCGAGCGCGCCGGCGCGCCGGCGGCGCACGGCGAGCAGCTCGCACGGCTGTTCGCGGCCTACTGCGGCGAGCTCGAGCGGATGCGGCGTGTGGACGCCGAGCAGCGCGCGGTGCGCGCGCTCGACGCGCTGCGCGAGCGGCCGTCGCTGTGGCGCGAAACCCCCACGCTCCTGTACGGCTTCGACGACCTCACCGCGCTGCAGCTGGACGTGATCGAGACGCTCGGGCGGGTGGTGGACGCGCCGGTGACGGTCTCGCTCGCATACGAGCAAGGCAGGGTCGCCTTCGCCGCGCGCGCGGCGAGCTTCCACGCGCTCGCCCCGCACGCCGCCGAGCACCTGGCGCTCGCCGCTCGCTCCGAGCACTACGCGCCGCAAGCGCGCAGGCCGCTCGCGCACCTCGAGCGCCACCTGTTCGAGCCTGGGGCGGACGCGGCCGACCCCGCCGGGGCGGTGCGGCTGCTGGAGGGGGGCGGCGAGCGCGCGGAGCTCGAGCTGGTGGCGGGCGAGATCCGCTCGCTGCTGGCGGCGGGCATGCCCGCGCAGGATCTAGCCGTCGTGGTTCGCACCGGTGCGGGCGCCACCGACCTCGAGCTGCTCGAAGAGGTGCTCACCGCCGCCGGCGTGCCGTTCGCGCTCGAGCGGCGCCGGCCGTTCGCCGCGAGCGCGCTCGGCGCCGCCCTGATCGGGCTGCTGCGCTGCGTGCCCGGCGCGGCCGCGCCAACGCGCGCCGCCGGTGGCCAACACGGCGACGGGCACGCTGGCCACGGCGACGGGCACGCTGGCCACGGCGGCGAACACGCCGACGAGCCAGCCGGCGTGGGGGAGCTGCTCGCCTGGCTGCGCGCTCCCGGCGTGCTGCGCGCTGTCGAGGACGGCGGCGTCACGCTCGCGGATCGCCTCGAGCGCGCCGCGCGCCGCGCCGGCGCGCTCACCGCAACGGACGCGCGCGCGCTGTTCGAGCAGCGCAACTGGCCGCTCGAGGCGATCGACCGTCTCGCCGTGGCCCAGGCCCGCGGGCCGGCGGCGCTGTGCGAGCGCGCCGACCGGGAGCTCCACCGCCTCTTCTGCGCGCCGCGCCGCGGCGCCGCGGAGCTGCTCTCGACGATGGAGCGCGAGGACGCGGCGGCGCTCGCGTGCGGCCGGCGCGCGCTGGCGGAGCTGCGGGAGCTGGCGCGCGCCGCCGGCGAGCTGGCGCCGGCGAGCGCGGCGGAGCTCGCGGACGTGCTCGCACGGCTCGAGCTGGTGGACGAGCGCTCGGCGGGCGCAGCGACGCTCGGGCCGGACGCCAAGGCTGAGCCGGACGCTGCGGTGCCGGCGCCACCGCCGGCGGTGGCCGTGCTCGAGGCGCTCGCGCTGAGGGCCCGCAGGGTGCGCGCGCTGTTCGTGTGCGGCTTGCAGGAGGGCGTGTTCCCGGCGCGCGCGCGGCCGCAGCCGCTGCTCGGCGAGGACGAGCGCGCACGCCTGGCCGAGCTCTCGGGGCTGCGTCTCGGCGCGCGCGCCGACGGTTCGCTTCCCGATCAGCTGGGGGCCGAGCGCTATCTGCTCTATGCGGCCGTGTCGCGACCGCAGGAGCGCCTCTACCTGAGCTGGCACGCGGCCGACGACGATGGCCAGCCCAGCGCTCGCTCGCTGTTCGTGGACGACGTTTGCGACCTGTTCGGCGCGGGCCTGCAGGCGGACCGCGCACGCCGCGCGCTGGGCGCGGTCGACCCCGCGTCGCCGCCCGCCGGCGTGCCGTCTTCTAGCTCCGCGCCCGCGCCAGCCGGCGCCGCCGCCTGCCAGCCCGTGCGTCGCCTGCTCGATCGCTCGGTGCTGGAGGAGCTGCGCGAGCGCGTGTGGTCGGCGTCCTCCCTGGAGCGCTGGCTGGCCTGCCCTGTGAGCTGGTTCGTGGAGCGCCTGCTGCGCGCGGAGCCGATCGACGCAGATCCGGAGCCGCTGGCGCGGGGCGCGCTCGCCCACGCCGCGCTGAAGGAGACCTTCGAGGGCCTGCGCCGCGAGACCGGCTCGGCGCGGCTCACGCCGGGCAAGCTCGCGCGTGCGCGCGAGCTGCTGCAGCGCGAGCTCGAGGCGGGCGAGCGGGAGCACCCGCTGTCGACGGCCCCGGAGCGGCGGGCGGCGGTGCGACGACGCCTGCGCGCGGACCTCGAGCGCTATCTCGAGCACGCCAGCGGCCTCGCCGGCACGCTCGAGCCGAGCGCCTTCGAGCTCGCCTTCGGCTTTGCGCCCGAGGGACGGTGCGACGCGTGCGAGTCGCCGGCGGGGGCTGGCGAGCGCAGCGAGCTGCCGGCGCTCGAGCTCGGGGACGGCCTGCGGCTGCGGGGCCGCATCGACCGCGTCGACGTGGAGGACGGCGAGGCGGTGGTGTACGACTACAAGGGTGCGCGCGCGCCCGGCGCTGCGCGCTGGCGGCGCGACGGCGACCTGCAGGTGGCGCTGTACATGCGCGCGGTGCAGGAGCTGCTGGGCGTGCGCGCCGTGGGCGGCTTCTACCAGCCGCTCACCGGCGAGGACCTGCGCGCGCGGGGGCTGCTCGACGCGGACGCCGCCGCCGCGGCCCGTCTCGAGGCGGTCCCCACCGACGTGCTCCAGCACGACGAGGCGCGCGAGCTGGTGGCGCAGGCGCTGGACAGCGCGCGCCGGGCGGCGCGGGAGGCGGCGCGCGGAGAGCTGCAGCCGCGGCCGCAGACGTGCGTGTTCCGCGGCGGCTGCATGTACCCCTCGATCTGCCGGTCCGGCCATGGCGGGCGCTGAGGCGAGCGCGCTCACCGACGAGCAGGCCGACGCGGTCGCGCGCCGCCGCGAGCCGCTGCTGCTGTCGGCGGCCGCCGGCAGCGGCAAGACCTCGGTGCTGGTGGAGCGCTTCGTGGCGGCGGTGCGCGAGGACGGCGTGGCGCCGGGCCGCATCCTCGCGATCACGTTCACCGAGCGCGCCGCCGGCGAGCTGAGCGCGCGCGTGCGCGCGCGGCTGGTGGCGCTCGGCGAGCGTGAGGCGGCGCGCGACGCCGAGGCGGCCTTCATCGGCACCTTTCACGGCTTCTGCGCGCGGCTGCTGCGCGCGCACGCGCTGGCGGCGGGCGTCGACCCCGCCTTCGCGATCCTCGACGAGGCGCTCGCCGCGCGGCTGCGCGAGCGGGCCTTCGCCGCTGCGCTGCGAGAGCAGCTGGCGGGGCCGGGGCCCGGCGCGGGCGGCGAGCGCGCGGCGGCGACGCTCGACCTGACAGCGGCCTACGGCGTGGACCGCGTGCGCATGATGATCGAGCAGGTCTACGCGGAGCTGCGCAGCCGCGGCCAGCGCCGTCCGCAGCTGCCGGGGGCCGGCGGGCTCGCGGCCGGACGCGGCGCGTGCGCGCACGGGGATGCGGACGATGGCTCGCAGCAGGAGCGGCGCGACGATCTCGATGCGGCCCTCGCGTGCGGGCTGCTGGACGAGCTGCTGCGGGACTTCGGCGCGCGCTACGAGCGCCTCAAGCAGGCGCGCGCAGCCGTGGACTTCGACGACCTCGAGCTGCTCGCGCGCGAGCTGCTGCTCGAGCGCGAGGGCGTGCGCGCGCTGTGGTCGGAGCGCTTCGAGCTGCTGATGGTGGACGAGTTCCAGGACACCAACCCGCGCCAGCTCGCGATCCTGCGCGCGCTGGAGCGCGGCAACCTGTTCACGGTGGGGGATGAGCTGCAGTCGATCTACGGCTTCCGCCACGCCGACGTGAGCCTCTTCCAGGGCCGGCGCGCGGAGCTCGAGCGGGCGGGCGCGAGCCTGCGGCTGTCGCGCAACTTCCGCAGTCGCGCCGGCCTGCTGGAGGCGGTCAACGCGGTCTTCTCCGCGCGCTTCGCCGGCTACAGCCCGCTGCTGGCGGGGCGCGAGCACACGCAGGCGAGCGAGCCCGCGGTGGAGCTGCTGCTGACCGACGCCGGCGGCTGGGAGCGCAGCGAGGAGCTGGCGGCGGCGCTCGCCGCCGGCATGCCGCGGGCGCAGGCCTGGCGGCAGGCCGAGGCGCGCCTGCTCGCGCAGCGCGTGGCGCAGCTCGTCAGCGAAGGACGGGCGAGCGCCGGCGAGGTGGTGGTGCTGCTGCGCGCCGCCGGCGACCTGGAGGTGTTCGAGCGCGCGCTGCAGCTCGCCGGGCTGCGCACGCTCGCCGCGGTGGGCGCGTTCTGGGAGCACGAGCAGGTGGCCGATCTGATCGCCTACCTGCGCGTGCTGGCCAACCCGCTGGACGAGCAGGCGCTGTACGGGGCGTTGGCCTCGCCGCTGTGCGGTTGCTCGCTCGACGCGCTCGCCGCGCTGGCCGCGGCTGCGCGCGCCGGCGGGCGCTCGGCCTGGGCTGCGCTGGGGGACTCGCCCGCGTGGTCCGCGCCGCTCGGCCCCGGCCAGGCGCGCGCCCTGTCGAGCGCCCACGCATGGCTGTCGCGCGAGCGCGGCGAGTCCCCGCGACGCTCGATCGGCGAGCTGATCGAGCGGGCGCTGTACATGCGCGGCTATCGCGAGCACGTGCTGGCGCTCGCCTGGCCGGAGCGGCGCCTGGCCAACGCGCACAAGCTGCTGCGCCTGGCGCGGCGCTTCGAGGCCGGCGAGGGGCGCGACCTGCGCGCCTTCCTCGACCACGTGCAGCACCTCGCCGCCAACGCCCGGGCGGAGCCGGACGCGCCGGTCGAGGGGGCGGAGCCGGACGCGGTGAGGCTGATGACCGTGCACGCCGCCAAGGGCCTGGAGTTCCCCGTGGTGTGCCTGGCCGACCTCGGGCGCCAGCCCAACACGCAGGCGCCGGACCTGCTCGTGGAGGGCGAGCAGGTGGGGCTGCGGCTGATGCGCCTCGACGGCGCGCGCTCGCGCCCGACGCTCGCCTACGAGCAGCTGTGCACGCAACGGCGCGAACGCGAAGCCGAGGAGGAGGACAGGATCCTGTATGTGGCCATGACCAGGGCGCGCGAGCTGCTGATCCTGAGCGGGGCCGTCGAGTTCTCGCGCTGGCCCGCCGTCCAGCGCCAGGCGCCGGCCCCGATCGCATGGCTCGGCCCGGCGCTCTCGCCGCAGCTGCCCGCGCTGACCGCCTCCGGCGCCACCGGCGTGCACGACCTCGCGCTCGCCTGCGGCGCAGACGCCTCGGTGCGCTGCCTGCTGAGCTCGGCCGCGGCGGCCGGCGAGGTGCTGCGACTGGACGCGCCGGCCGCGCAGGCGCCTCCCGCGCAGGCCGCGCAGGCGCCTCCCGCGCCGGCCATGCAGGCGCCTCCCGCGCCGGCGCCGGCTCCCGCGAGCGACCGCGCGGCGGCGACCGGGAGCGCGCCGGCGCCGGCAGCGGCGGGGCCGTTCAGCTACACCTCGTTGAGCGAGCTCGAGCGCTGCGGCTACCGCTACTACCTCGAACGCGTGCTGGGCCTGCCCGAGGACAGCTCGGCGGCGCGCGGCGAGCGCGCCGGCGGCGGCCTGGAGGCGCGAGCGCGCGGCACGCTCGTGCACAGCCTGATGGAGACGATCGAGCTCGGCCGCGCGCGGCCGCCGTCGAGCGAGCAGGTGCGCCTGCGCGCGCGCTCGCTCGGCATGCGCGTGGGCGCCGAGGAGGCGGCGCAGCTGGCCGGCCTGATCGCGGCGGCTGCGTCCAGCGAGCTGCCCAGGCGGCTTGCGTCCGCCGCGTGGGTGCGCCGCGAGCACCCGTTCGTGTTCGCGGCCGAGCCGGGCGGGACACTGGTGACGGGCACGATCGACCTGCTCGCCGAGGAGCGCTCCGGCGGCCTGCTGGTGCTCGACTACAAGAGCGATCGCATCGCCGACGGGGAGGACCTGGCCGCGGTGGTGGCGCGCGAGTACGACGTCCAGCGCGAGCTGTACGCGCTGGCGGTGCTGCGCGGCGGCGCCCGCGAGGTCGAGGTCGTGCACTGGTTCCTCGAGCGGCCGCACGAGTGGGTGGGCGTGCGCTACCGCGCCGAGCAGCGCGGGGCGCTCGAGGCGGGCCTCGCGCGGCGCCTGCGCGGCGCGCTCGCGCAGCGCTTCGAGGTGAGCAGCCGCCCGCATCGGGGCCTGTGCCTGACGTGCCCCGGACGCGTCGGCCTGTGCTCGTGGAGCGAGGCCGAGACCTTGCGAGAAAACACGTAAGAGTTCGCGTTTGCGGCGCCGCCGCGCTGATACGCTTTTGGCTCCGCCTGAGGTGCCCGCCTGCCCGCGCCGAGGTTGGCGTCCCGCGACGTGGGGGACGTCCCGCCTCCGACGGGACGCACCGCCCCAAAGGGAGCACTTCCATGAACACGCACACCAAGCCGCCAGAGGCCGTCGGACTCTACGACCCCAGCTTCGAGCACGACGCTTGCGGGGTCGGCATGGTGGCGCGCCTGGACAACCGGCCCACCCACGAGGTCGTCTCGCGCGCCCTCACGGCGCTCGAGAACCTCGAGCACCGTGGCGCCACGGGGGCGGATCCCTGCACCGGCGACGGCGCCGGGATCCTGATGCAGATTCCAGACGAGCTGCTGCGCGCCGAGGTCGACTTCGAGCTGCCGCAGCAGGGCCGCTATGGCGTGCTGATGTGCTTCCTGCCGACCGAGCAGGAGCCGCGCCGCGCGCTGGAGGGGCTGCTCGAGCGCACCGTGCAGGCGGAGGGCCAGCTCCTGCTGGGCTGGCGCGACGTGCCGGTCCGCCCCGAGCACACCGGCGAGGTGGCGGGCGCGTGCAGGCCGGTGATCCGCCAGCTGTTCGTCGGCGCAGCGGGCGAGCAGGGCGCGGACGAGCCCTACGACCAGGACGCGTTCGAGCGCAAGCTGTACGTGATCCGCCGGGTGTGCGAGCTGAACGCCGGGCAGGCGAGCGGGCCCGACGCGTCCGCCCTGTACGTGACCTCGAGTTCCTCGCGCACGATCAACTACAAGGGCATGCTGATCAGCTACCAGCTGGCGGCCTTCTACCCGGACCTCGGCGACGAGCGCTGCAAGAGCGCGCTGGCGCTGGTGCACTCGCGCTTCTCCACCAACACCTTCCCCAGCTGGGAGCTCGCCCACCCCTACCGCGTGATCTGCCACAACGGCGAGATCAACACGGTGATGGGCAACGTCAACTGGATGCGCGCGCGCGAGTCCGAGCTGGCCAGCGAGCTGTTCGGCGAGGACCTGCGGAAGATCCTGCCGGTGGTGAGCCCCGGCAACTCCGACTCGGCCACCTTCGACAACGTGCTCGAGCTGCTGATGCTGGGCGGGCGCTCGCCCCAGCACGCAGCGATGATGATGATCCCCGAGGCGTGGCGCGACCGCGACGACCTGCCGGACCATCTGAAGGGCTTCTACGCCTTCCACTCCTGCCTGATGGAGCCATGGGACGGTCCCGCCTCGGTGGCGTTCACCGACGGCCTCGTGGTGGGCGCCACGCTCGACCGCAACGGCCTGCGCCCCGGGCGCTGGGTGGAGACCACCGACGGGCACGTGGTGCTGGGCTCCGAGTCCGGCCTGCTGGACATCCCGCCCGAGCAGGTCAAGCGCCTCGGGCGCCTGCAGCCCGGCAAGCTGTTCCTCGTGGACCTCCAGCGGGGGCGCATCGTGGAGGACGAGGAGGTCAAGCGCGAGGTCTCCACGCAGCGGCCATACGGCGAGTGGTACGCGCGCAACGCGGTGCCCTTCAAGCAGCTGCCGCCCTCCGAGCAGGTGACGCTGTCCAACCAGCCGCTGCACCTGCGCCAGCGCGCCTTCGGCTACACCCAGGAGGACCTGCGGGTGCTGCTCGCGCCGATGGCGATCGACGGCGCCGAGCCGGTGGGCTCGATGGGCAACGACCTGTCGCTGGCGGTGCTCTCCGACCAGGCGCCGCCGCTGTTCTCCTACTTCAAGCAGCTGTTCGCGCAGGTCACCAACCCGCCGATCGACCCGATCCGCGAGGAGATCGTGATGAGCCTCGCGACCAGCCTCGGCAACGAGCGCAACCTGTTCGAGGAGACGCCCGAGCATGCGCACAAGCTGCTGCTGGACCAGCCGATCCTGCTCAACCGCGAGCTCGAGACGCTGCGGCGGGTGGTCCACGACGTCTACGCGGCGCGCACGATCGACATCACCTGGCCGGTGGCAGAGGGGCCCGAGGGGATGACCCGCGCGATCGAGCGCATCTGCCGCCAGGCCAGCGAGGCGATCACCGAACGCGTCAACATCATCATCCTCAACGACCGCAACCTCGACCCGCGGCTCGTGCCGATCCCCTCGCTGCTGGCCGTGGCGGCGGTCCACCACCACCTGGTGCTGGAGGGCACGCGCCTGCGCGCCGGCATCATCGTCGAGTCCGGCGAGCCGCGCGAGGTGCACCACTTCGCCACGCTGATCGGCTACGGCGCGAGCGCGGTCAACCCCTACCTGCTGCTGGAGACGCTCGACGAGATGGTCGCCGAAGGGCGCATCGCAAAGCCGGGCCCGGACGGCGAGCCGGTGGCGCTGAGCGCGGAGGAGGCGGCCCAGAACCTCGTCAAGGCGATCGGCAAAGGCCTGCTCAAGACGATCTCCAAGATGGGCATCTCAACGATCCAGTCCTATCGCGCCGCGCAGATCTTCGAGGCGGTCGGCCTGGAGCGGGAGCTGATCGACAAGCACTTCACCCACACCGCCTCGCGCATCGGCGGCGTGGGCGTCGAGGTGCTCGCGCGCGAGGCGCTCGAGCGTCACGCGCGCGCCTACGGGCGGGTGGGCTCGGGCGGGCGTGACCAGCTGCTGCCGGTGGGCGGCGTCTACCAGTGGCGGCGCGACGGCGAGCACCACATGTGGAACCCGGAGACGATCGCGCTCGTGCAGCATGCGGTGCGGGCGGCCAACGGCGACGTCGCGGCCGCGCTCCAGGGCGACCGAGAGGCGCATCGGGCGGTGCGTTCGAGCCCGGCGTACGAGAAGTACCGCGAGTACGCGCGCGCGGTCAACGAGGACGCGGCCCGCAAGGCGACCCTGCGCGGGCTGCTCGAGATCGGCGGCGGCCCCGCCGCGGCCGCGTGCGAGCAGATCGCGCTCGAGGAGGTCGAGCCGGCGAGCGCGATCGTGCGCCGCTTCTGCACCGGCGCGATGAGCCTCGGCTCGATCTCGCGCGAGGCGCACGAGACGCTGGCGATCGCGATGAACCGCCTCGGCGGGCGCTCCAACACGGGCGAGGGCGGCGAGGACCCGGTGCGCTTCCAGCCCGACGCCAACGGCGACCGCCGGCGCTCGGCGATCAAGCAGGTCGCCTCCGGGCGCTTCGGCGTGACGATCCACTACCTCGTCAACGCCGACGAGCTGCAGATCAAGATGGCCCAGGGCGCCAAGCCCGGCGAGGGCGGCCAGCTGCCGGGGCACAAGGTGGACGCCTACATCGGCTCGATCCGCCACACCACCCCCGGCGTGGGCCTGATCTCGCCGCCGCCGCACCACGACATCTACTCGATCGAGGACCTCAAGCAGCTGATCTACGACCTGCGCTGCTCGAACCCCACCGCGCAGGTGTCTGTGAAGCTCGTCTCCGAGGTGGGCGTGGGCACGGTGGCGGCGGGCGTGTCGAAGGCCAACGCCGACCGCGTGCTGATCGCCGGCCACGACGGCGGCACCGGCGCCTCGCCGCTGTCCTCGATCCAGGCCGCCGGCGTGCCGTGGGAGATCGGGCTCGCCGAGACGCAGCAGACGCTGCTGCTCAACGACCTGCGCTCGCGCATCGTGGTGCAGACCGACGGGCAGCTGAAGACCGGCCGCGACGTGGTGGTGGCGGCGATGCTGGGCGCCGACGAGATGGGCTTCTCCACCGCGCCGCTGATCGCCACCGGCTGCATCATGATGCGCGCCTGCCACCTCAACACCTGCCCCGTCGGGATCGCCACCCAGGACCCCGAGCTGCGCAGGCGCTTCAAGGGCACGCCCGAGCACGTCGTCAACTTCTTCTTCTTCGTCGCCGAGGAAGTGCGCGAGATCCTCGCCTCGCTCGGCCTGCGCTCGCTGGACGAGGCGATCGGGCGCGTCGACCTGCTCGGTGCGAGCGAGGCGATCGAGCACTGGAAGGCCCGCGGCGTCGACCTCACCCACATCCTCACCCACATCCAGCTGCCGGACCACGCGCAGCGCCACCGCGTGCAGGGACCGCCGCCGGTTCTCGAGGACGCGCTCGACTGGCAGCTCCTGCAGCTGGCCGAGCCCGCGCTCGAGCGCGGCGAGCGCGTGCGCGCCGAGCTGCCGATCCGCAACCGCAACCGCTGCGTCGGCGGCATCCTGTCCAGCAACGTGGCCCAGCGCCACGGCTCCGAGGGGTTGCCGGAGGACTCGATCGCGGTCGAGTTCGAGGGCTCCGCCGGGCAGAGCTTCGCCGGCTGGCTGGCGCCCGGCGTGACCTTCACGCTGCGCGGAGACGCCCAGGACTACGCCGGCAAGGGCCTCTCCGGCGGCGTGTTCGCGATCCGCCCGCGCGAGGGCATGGGCGAGCACTTCAAGGCGGAGGAGAACGTCGTCGTCGGCAACACGGTGCTGTACGGCGCCACCGGCGGGCGCGCCTTCTTCCGCGGGCTCGCAGGCGAGCGCTTCGCGGTGCGCAACTCCGGCGCGCGGGCGGTGGTGGAGGGCGTCGGCGACCACGGCTGCGAGTACATGACGGGCGGGCGCGTGGTGGTGCTGGGGACGACCGGGCGCAACTTCGCCGCCGGCATGAGCGGCGGCGTGGCCTACGTGCTCGACGAGGACGGCAGCTTCCCCGAGCGCTGCAACATGGGCATGGTGGGCTTCGAAGAGCTCTCCGAGGCCGATGCGATCGAGCTGCGCGCGATGGTGGAAGAGCACCGGCGCCGCACCGACTCGCCGGTGGCCGCGCGCGTGCTCGAGAGCTTCTCGGAGCTGCTCGCGGCCGGCGCGTTCGTGAAGGTGATGCCGCACGACTACAAGCGCGTGCTGCGCGAGCTGGCGGAGGAAGAGGTCGCGGCCAGCGCCGCCGCCAACGGCAAGCCGCCAGCCGGCTCGCCCGCGCCCGCGCAGCGCCCGCTCGACGCCGTGGGCGGGACCACGGCTGCGCCCTGGCAGGCGGGCGGCTGATGGGCAAGCTCGGGGGCTTCCTGCAGATCGAGCGCCACGGCATCCCTCAGCGGGACCCGGCCGAGCGCGCGCACGACTTCCGCGAGTTCTACGTCACGCGGGCAGAGGCGGAGCTGGCGGCGCAGGGCGCGCGCTGCATGGACTGCGGCGTGCCCTTCTGTCACAACGGCTGCCCGCTAGGAAACCTGATCCCGGACTGGAACGACCTCGTCTACCGCGATCGCTTCGCCGACGCGATCGCGCAGCTGCACGCCACCAACAACTTCCCGGAGTTCACCGGCCGGCTGTGCCCGGCCCCCTGCGAGGCGGCATGCGTGCTCGAGATCCGCGAGGGAGAGGCGGTGACGATCAAACAGATCGAGAACGCGATCGTCAACCGCGCCTGGCAGGAGGGTTGGGTCGTAGCGCAGCCGCCGCGGCGCGAGCGCGAAACCGGACAGGCGGTGGCGGTGGTGGGCTCCGGACCGGCCGGCATGGCGGCCGCCCAGCAGCTGCGCCGCGCCGGGCACCGCGTGACGCTGTTCGAGCGCGACGAGGCGGTCGGCGGGCTCGTGCGCTTCGGCGTGCCCGACTTCAAGATCGAGAAGCAGGTCGTGCAGCGCCGCGTCGAGCAGCTGATCGCCGAGGGCGTGGAGGTCCGCTGCGGCGTCGAGGTCGGCGTCGACGTGAGCGCGCGGGAGCTGCGCGAGGGCTACGACGCGGTCGTGCTGGCGACCGGCTCGCGCGTGCCCCGCGACCTGCCGGCGCCGGGTCGCGAGCTCGACGGCGTGCACTTCGCGATGGACTACCTGTACCAGCGAAACCGCTGGGCGGCTCGCCAGTTCGGCCCCGAGCCCGCCGCCGCGCAGCCGCCCGTGGAGCGCGAGATCAGCGCCGCCGGCAAGGACGTGGTGGTGATCGGCGGCGGCGACACCGGCGCGGACTGCGTGGGCAACGCCGTGCGCGAGCGCGCGCGCTCGGTGGTGCAGCTGGAGCTGCTGTCCGAGCCGCCGGCGCACCGCGTGGACGCGCTCACGCCGTGGCCGGAGTGGCCGCTGAAGTACCGGCTCTCCTATGCCATGGAGGAGGCGCGCACGCTGGGCGTGGGCGAGCAGGACTACTCGGTCACCACCACCGCCTTCACCGCCGGCGGCGACGGTGCGCTCGCCTCGCTGCGCATCGCCCAGGCCGAGCCGCAGCCGCCGTTCGCGCCGGTCGCGGGCAGCGAGCGGGAGCTGCCGGCGCAGCTGGCGCTGCTGGCGATGGGCTTCCTGCACCCCGAGCAGGGCCTGCTCGACGAGCTGGACGTGGAGCGCGACGCGCGCGGCAACATCGCCTCGGTCGCGCCGTACACCACCTCGCAGGCAGGCGTGTTCGCCGCCGGCGACGCCCGTCGCGGGCAGTCGCTGATCGTGTGGGCGATCAACGAGGGGCGCCAGTGCGCGCGCATGGTCGACCGCTACCTCGCCCGCAAGCGCAGCGGCGCGGGCGAGCAGGCCCCGTACGAGGACGATGGCCTGTCAGGGCACGCCGACGCCGACAGCGGACCGGAGGGGCCGCCGCAGCACGTCGGTCCCGGCGTCGGCGCCTCGGAAGCCTGAGCGGGCGTGCCCACCTTCTGCCGCCACAACCGCTTCATCGAGCGCTGTCCGATCTGCAGCAAGGCGCTCCCCGGCCAGAGCCCGGCAGGCTCGCCGTCGCGCGCGAGCGCGCCCACCCGCACGCGCACGGGCGGCTCCCCCGCGCAGCGCTCTCGGCGCGCCGTGCACGCCGAAGGGGTGCGCGTGCGCCGCGAGGGACGCGCCCAGGACGACGGCTATCGCTGCGAGCTCGTGCCGGGCCTGCGCGCCTCTGCGGACGCCGCCCGGCTGGCGGAGGAGATCGCGCTCTCCGCGGGCCGCCTGCTCGCGCTCGCCGCCGATCCGCCGGGTCTCTACGGCGAGATCCGCGCGCTCGCGCGCAGCGACCTCGAGCGCGCCACCTGGTGGTGCCTGCTGCTGGTCTACCTCTCTCCGCTGGAGGGAGCCGACCCGTTCGCCGGCATCCGCCGCGCGCTCACGGCCTCGCCCGCGCAACTGCCCGATCTCGACGGCATACCGCTCGGGGCGCGCACGTGTCACGACCCCGCACGCGGCCAGCAGACGCTGATCGCCTACCGGCAGTGGGTCGCACGGGGCGGGCGCGCCGGCGCGGTCGACGCGGACACGGCCGCGGCGGGCTCGCAGGCGCTCGCCTTCGTGGGCGATCCCGGCTGGGACGCACGCCGGCGCTTCGAGCGGCTGTTCGAGCGCCTGTCGCTGCCCGGCCTCACGCGCGCGGGACGCTACGAGCTGCTGCTCGAGCTCGGTCGCCTCGGCTGCTATGAGCTGGCGCCCGACGCGCTGCACTTCGCCGGCGCCGACGATCAGGCCACGCAGGCCGCCAAGCGGGTTTTCGGGATCGGCGATGCGATGCTGCTCGAGCGGCGCGCCGCGGCGCTCGCGCAGGCGCTCGCGGCGCCGCTCGAGGCGCTCGACCTGGCGCTGTACAACTGGGTCGCAGCCGAGCCGGCCAGGCTGGGCTTTCCGCCCGAGACGCGCGATGAGGCCGTTTTGCACAGCGCCCGCGCGGCGCTCGGCCTGTAGCGCCGGGCGGCGCCAGAAATGCCGTCCACACCGGCGCCTACAGTGGCCTCAGCAAGTCGTTCCCAACCCCAGGAGTCGCAAATGCCGCTCTGCTTCATCCAGCCCCAGGACGCGATCCGCGTGATCGCCGAGTCGGTAGGCCGCGAGGCGCGCCGCCAGCTCGTGGGCGAGGTGGTGCGAGCGTGGGTGGACGACATCCCCGAGCAGGAACTCTCACTCCACTACGCCAAGGCGATCGCGGACCTCGACGAGGACGACCTGCACCTGCTGGCCGCCTGGCACGCCTCGCTGGAGGTCGGACAGCCGATCCCCAACACGGACTTCCTGGTGGGCGTGTTCCCCAGCCTCGGCGAGAACCGCAGGGAGGCGCTCAAGATCGCAGCGGGATTCCGCGGAGAGGAGGCCTTTCAGGCGGGCGTGGCGGAGGAGCAGGCGCTCGACACGGTGCTGCCGCGGCTCTCGCCGGAGCGCGCGGTGGAGCTGGCCAACGAGTGCATCCAGCTGTATATGTGGGATCGCCTCGGCGTCGACAACTAGGACGCCGATAGGCGGCGCGATCCCGCGTCCTCGCCGGCTCGCGTACGAGGTACGCCACGCCTCCTGCGTCCTGTATCGCTTGGCCTACGGCGCCCTAGTCCGATAGGCCCCGCGCGCTACGCCTCCTCGGAGGCTTGCGTACGTCGTACGCCACATCGGTTGCGCCCTGCCACGCGGCGACCATTTGTACGTGATAACGTACAAATGGTGAGCGATGCGATCGCGGCCTTCTCGGCGCACGCCGCCGGCTACGACGCCGAGCGCAGGCGGATCGTGCCGTGCTTCGACGCGTTCTACGGCACCGTCGTCGAGCTGCTGTCGCTGCGCCGAGGCGGGCCGCGGCGCGTGCTCGACCTCGGTGCCGGCACGGGGCTGCTGAGCGAGGCGATCGCACGCGCGCACCCGGGCGTGGAGCTCGTGCTGGTGGACGGCTCGAGCGAGATGCTGGCGCGTGCGGCCGTGCGGCTGCCGGCGGCGCAGAGGGTGGTGTGCGACCTGCGCGGCGAGCTCCCCGAGGGGCCGTTCGACGCCGTGGTCTCCTCGCTGGCGATCCACCACCTCGAGCACGCCGACCAGGCCGAGCTCTACGGTCGCGTCGCCGGCGTGCTCGCAGCCGGAGGGGTGTTCGTCAACGCCGAGCACGTCGCCGCCGGCACGCCGTGGCTCGAGCGCACGATCAGGGGCATGTGGCGGCGGGCGGCCGCCATGGCGGGGGCCAGCGAGCAGGAGCTCGACGACTCCGACGAGCGCATGCGCTTCAACCGCTGCGCCACCCTCGCCCAGCAGCTCCTGTGGCTGCAGGCTGCCGGCCTGCGCGACTGCGAATGCTTCTTCAAGCAGCTGCACTTCGCGGTGTTCGCCGGTTGGCGCGACGGCGAGGGGCGGGTTGCGCGAGGGTAGACTGAACAGCACATGGTCGAGCCGACGCCCATCGAGGACCAGCCGGCGGTGGCTTCAGCCGGGCCACCCGTGACGGCCCCAGGCGGGGCGCCCAGCGCGACGCCCGGCGGGGAGCCCACGCCGACGCCCACCGAGGAGGACGTCATGGAGGCGCTCTCGAACGTGATCGACCCCGAGCTCGGGCTCGACTTCGTCGAGCTCGGCCTCATCTACGGCGTGGAGCTCAGCGGCGGCGACGTGCGCGTGACCTTCACGCTGACCACTCCCGGCTGTCCCATCGGCCCCCAGGTCAACGAACAGATCGAAGAATTCGTGGGGGAGATCGACGGTGTCACGTCGGTCGAGTCGGAGATGGTCTTCATGCCGCCATGGTCCCCGGAGATGATGTCCGAGGACGCCAAGTTCGCCCTCGGCTACTGACGCAATCGGCCGGCGCGGAGGCTGCGCCGCCGGCGGCCGGGCCGATGCCAAACGGCGCTGAGCTCAGGCCGGCGCGGCGGCCGTCTCGCGCGCCAGCGCCACGAAGTTGGCCAGCTCCGCTTCGAGGTCGCGGCCGATCGCGGCGATGTCGGGGAGCGCGTCGAAGTCCCCCAGCAGGCCGAAGTTCATCTGGCCGTTGTAGGACATGATCGCGATCGCCAGCGCGTGGTTCTCGGGCAGGAACGCCACCGGGATCGCGTGCAGCATCTCCCGTCCGAGCACGTACAGCGGGAACTGCGGGCCCGGCACGTTGGTCACGATCAGGTTGAACAGGCGCGTGGAGAAGTTCAAACGCGAGGCCTGCGCGAGGATCGTGGGCGGCGCGAAGCTCTGCGCGCCGGCGATCACCTCCGCGCCCAGCGCCTGCTTGGACTCCTTCAGCCCGGACATCGCGCTCGTCACGAAGCGCAGCCGGTTGAGCGGGTCGCTGATGTAGATCGGCAGCGGCCCGCGCATCGCCACGATGCGGTTGCCGCCCTCGTGGTGCTCGCCCTCGCTGCGCACCGACACCGGCACCAGGGCGCGCATCTCCACGCCCGCGGTGTGCCTGCCGCGGGAGATCAAGAAGGAGCGCAGCGCGCCCGCGACGATCGCGAGCACCACGTCGTTGACCGTTCCGCCGAAGGCGTTCTTGACCGTCTTGAAGTCCTCCAGGCGGCAGGTCACGCCGACGAAGCGCCGGTGCGGGCCGATCGGCACGTTCAGGGGCGTCTCCGGCGCCGGGTTCAGGCCGGCCCACACGATCTCGCCGAGGCCCTCGGCCGCTTCGCGCGCATGCGTGAGCGCGCGCTCGGGATGCGCCAGGGCGTCCAGCGCGGCCGCCGCCAGCGTGACGCCGGCGCGAACCGCGCCGACCGCGCCCGCCGCCAGCAGCTGCGCCATGCCCGGCTCGGAGTGAGGCTGCCACGGACGCCCCGCGTAGGAGTCCCGCGGCGGGTCGGGCGAGAGGTCGAACAGCACTGTCGCCAGGTCGACGCCGGCGATGCCGTCGATCAGCGAGTGGTGGGTCTTGGTGATCAGCGCGAAGCGGTCGTCCTCGAGACCCTCGATCAGCCACATCTCCCACAGTGGCTTGGTGCGGTCCAGCTGCTGGGAGAAGATGCGCGCGGTCAGGTCCTGCAGCTGCTCCCAGCCTCCCGGCGCCGGCAGCGCGGTGTGGCGCACGTGATAGTCGAGGTTGAAGCTGGGGTCGTCCACCCACACCGGCCTGCCGCTGTCCAGCGCCGTGTACGCCAGCTTGTGGCGGTAGCGCGGCACCAGGTGCAACCGGCGGCGGATCTGTTCGAGGAACTCCTCCATGCTCGGCGGCGGGCCTTCCACGACCGTGAGGCCGCCGATGTGCATGTGTGAGACGGAGCTCTCCTGGTGCAGAAACGAGGCGTCTACGGGAGTCAGCCTGTCGAGATGACGTTGGCTCATGTGTCGCCCGCAGCTGGCCTCATCGGCCAAGCCTAGCGTGGCTCCGCCTACAATGAAACCCGTGGCCAACCAGGTGGAGAAGCTGTTGCTGGCGGCGCCGCGCGGCTACTGCGCGGGCGTCGATCGAGCGGTGCAGACGGTCGAGCGCGCGCTCGCGTTGCACGGCGCGCCGGTGTACGTGCGCAAGGAGATCGTGCACAACAAGCACGTGGTCGAGCAGCTGCGCCGGCGCGGCGCGAGGTTCGTGGACGAGCACACCGAAGTGCCCGAGGGCGCGGTCTGCGTGTTCTCTGCGCACGGCGTCGCCCCGAGCGTGCGCACCGGCTCCGAGGAGCGCTCGTTGCGCACGATCGACGCCACCTGCCCGCTGGTCACCAAGGTCCACCGCGAGGCGGTGCGCTTCGCACGCGAGGGCTACACGATCGTGCTGGTCGGCCACCACGGCCACGAGGAGGTCGAAGGCACGATGGGCGAGGCGCCCGAGCAGATCGTGCTGGTCGAGAGCGAGCAGGACGTGGAGCGGCTCGAGGTGGACGACCCGGAGCGCATCGCCTACATCACGCAGACCACGCTGGCGGTCGGCGAAACCAGCGCGATCATCGCGCGACTGCGCGAGCGCTTCCCGAAGATCGTCGGCCCCCGCACCGACGACATCTGCTACGCCACCACCAACCGCCAGGCCGCGGTGCGTCAGATGGCCTCCAGCTGCCAGCTGATGCTGGTGATCGGCTCGCGCAACTCCTCCAACTCGGTGCGACTGGTCGAGGTCGCCCGCGACTGCGGCACCGAGGCGCACCTGATCGATTCCGCGCGAGAGGTGCAGGAGTCGTGGCTCGAGGGCGTGCGCGTGGTCGGCATCTCCTCCGGTGCGAGCGCACCCGAGGAGCTCGTCAGCGAGCTCGTCGAGTACTTCCGCGAGCGCGGCGTCGGCGACATCTCAGAGTTCGACGTCGTGCGCGAGGACGTGCGCTTCATGCTGCCCAAGCCGATCAGAGAGGTCGCGCCCGCCTGAGCTCGGCGAGCGCCGAGCGTCGCTGCCGCCCGCGCGGGCCGAGCCGGCGCGCCCACGCTGTGGCGTGCGAGAGGATTGCCTCTGCATCCCGCTGCGGGGCGGCCTCTCCTCCACCATGCGCACGCTGATCGTCTCCGATCTCCACCTCGGCAGCCTCACCCGCAGCGACCTGCTGCGCCGCGAGCAGCTGCGCCGGCCCCTGCTGCAGGCGGCCGAGCAGGCCGACCGCCTCGTGCTGCTCGGCGACGTGCTCGAGCTGCGCCACGGGCCGATGCGCGACGCACTCGCCGCCGCCCGCCCGTTGTTCGAGGAGTTGGGGCGCGCGCTGGCGGGCAGGGAGCTGGTGCTCGTCGCCGGCAACCACGACCACGCGCTGGTCGAACCGTGGCTCGCCGCGCGCGGCGTCGAGGCCGTGCCGCCGCCGCTGGGCCTCGAGCAGACGATCGAGCCGGAGCGCTGCTCGCGCGCGCTCGCGCGCATCGCCGAGTGGGCCCGGCCGGCGCGCACGCGCGTGGCCTACCCCGGGCTGTGGGTGCGGCCCGACGTCTACGCGATGCACGGGCACTATCTCGACTGCCATCTCACCGTGCCCACCATCGAGCGGCTCACGGTCGGCGCGATGACGCGCGTGCTGGGCAGGCCCGCGAGCGCCTTCACCCGTGTCGAGGACTACGAGTCCACGCTCGCGCCGCTGTTCGCCTGGCGCGACGCCGTCTCCAGGGAGGCCAGCACCGGCGCCGCGCTCAACGGCATGGCCACCGTGTCCGCATGGGAGGCGCTGCGGGGAGAGCACCGGGTCGGCGCCGGCGTCCGCGCCGTGCTCGCAGGGCGCCTGCGCCGGCTCGCTGCGCGCGCCGGCTTCCCGCTGGCCGTCGGCGCGCTCAACCGCGCCGGCATGGGGCCGCTGCGCACGCAGCTCTCGCTGGAGGAGCTGCGCCGCGCCGGGCTGCTCGCGATGGGGGAGGTCGCCGCGCGGCTCGGGCTGGGCGATGCCTACGTGGTGTTCGGGCACACCCACCGCGCCGGGCCGCTCCCGGGAGACCACCAGCCGGAGTGGCGCGGACGCCAGGGCGCGCGGCTCCTCAACACCGGCAGCTGGACCTACTCCAACATCTTCCTCGCCGCCGCGCCGCGTAGCAGCCCCTACTGGCCGGGGGGCTGCGTGACCGTGGAGGACGATGGCCCGCCCGCGGTCGACTGCCTGCTGCGCAACTGCGAGCGCGCGCAGATCGCACCCGAGCCCGGAGGCGACGCACGCCCGCGCAGGCGCGCCGCCGGCGCGCCGGCCGCCGTCTGAGCGCGAGCTCCGCGTCGCCCGCGAGCGGGTCGCGCGCGCCGTGGCCTCAGCGCACGCCCGGCATGAAGCGCCTCGCCAGGCAGCGGCTCGCGCGCCGCGGCGTCAGCGCACGCCCGGCGTGAAGCACGTCGCCAGGCAGCGCACGCCCGCTCCCAGCTCCAGCGCCAGCACGCCCTCGGTGTGACGCTCGTGCGCCACCAGCTGATAGGCGCCGGGCGCCGCGATCCGCAGCTCGCGCCCGCCCGTGGCCGCGCCGCCGTTGACCGTCACCGTGCCGGGCCCGTCCAGCACCGCCCACACGCCGCCCGCCGCATAGGGGCCGCAGTAGGCGCCCTCGCGGTCCTCGCTCTGAGGGGCCAGCAGCGCGCCCGGAGCGTCCTCCGCGCGCAGCGGCGCGAGCGGCTCGCGGGACACGCCGAGCAGCTCCTGGATCGCCAGCTCCGTCTCCTCGTAGGCGCCCTCGCCGTAGTGGAAGTCGAACAGCCGCGCGCGCCCGTCGAACAGGTAGCGCGCCGGCCACCCCCGGTTCTCGTACTCCTCCCACAGCTCGAGCGCCGTGTCGATCAGCACCGGGTGCTCGATCCCCAGGCGCGCCACCGCCGCGCGCACCGCCCCCTCCTCGCGGGAGACCTCGAAGCCGGGGCTGTGCACCCCCACCACCCGCAGCCCGTGCGGGGCGTAGCGCTCGTGCCAGGCCTTCACGTACGGCAGCGTCCGCATCGAGTTCGGCCGGCAGAAGTCCCAGAACTCCACCAGCAGCGGACGGCCCTGCTGGATGATCGAGGGCGGCCGCTCGACGTTCACCCACGGCAGCCCCCGCGGGAACAGCGGCGCAACGATGTTCTCTACGGGCGCCCGCAAGCGGCGCTCCTAGCCGATCGAGCCGACCATCTCCAGCTGAATCAGGCGGTTCAGCTCCACCGCGTACTCCATCGGCAGCTCCTTCGTCACCGGCTCGATGAAGCCGTTCACGATCATCGCTGCCGCCTCGTCCTCGGTGAAGCCGCGCGAGCCCATGTAGAAGAGCTGGTCGTCGGAGATGCGGCCCACGGTGGCCTCGTGCGCCACCGTCACGTTGGGGTTCTGGATCTGGATGTCCGGCCAGGTGTCCGAGCGCGAGCGCCCGTCCATCATCAGCCCGTCGCACTGCACGCGCGCTTTCGAGCCGGCGGAGTTGTGGCCCATCTTGACCAGGCCGCGATAGCCCATGATGCCGCCGTCCTTGGAGATCGACTTGGCGAGGATGTTGGAGGTCGTGTTGGGGGCCAGGTGCACCACCTTCGCGCCCGTGTCCTTGTGCACGCCGCCCGTGGCCACGCCCACGTTGAGGTGGTCGGCGCGCGCGCCCTCGCCCATCAGGAACGAGCCGGGGTAGAGCATCACGTACTTCGCGCCCATCGAGCCGCCCACCCACTCCACCGTGCCCTCGGCGTCCACCACCGCGCGCTTGGTGTTGAGGTTGTACACGTCCTTGGACCAGTTCTGCACGGTCGTGTAGCGCGCCTTCGCGCCCTCGTGCACGAAGATCTCGACGACGGCCGAGTGCATCGAGTTGACGCTGTAGGTCTGCGCCGTGCAGCCCTCGATGTAGTTCACCTCCGAGCCCTCGTCGGCCACGATCAGCGTGTGCTCGAAGGTGCCCTCGCCGGCGCCCTCCATGCGGAAGTACGCCTGCAGCGGCAGGTCCACCTTCACGCCCTTGGGCACGTACACGAAGGAGCCGCCCGACCACACCGCGCCGTGCAGCGCCGAGAACTTGTTGTCCTGCGGCGGCACGCACTTGTTCATGAAGTACCTCTGCACCAGCTCCGGGTACTCGCTGATGGCGGTGTCCATCGAGCAGAAGAGGATGCCCAGCTTGCGGTACTCCTCCTTCAGGCCCTCGTACACCGGCTCCTGGCGCCACACCCCCACCACGCCCGCGAGGTGCTCGCGCTCGGCCTGGGGGATGCCTAGGTCCTCGTAGGTCTGCTTCATCTCCGCCGGCACGTCGTCCCAGCTGTTGAAGCGTCCGGCCGTCGGAGGCGAGTACAGCACCAGGTCGTCGAGGTTCAGGCCGCTGAGGTCCACGCCCCAGTTCGGCGTCGGCTTGCGATCGAAGATCTCCAGCGACCGCAGCCGTTTCTCGGCCATCCAGTCGGGCTCGCCCTTGACCTTGGAGAGCTCCCGCACCACCTCGCGCGAGATGCCCTGGCGGGCGCGCAGCTGTCCCTGCTCGTCCTCCACGATCGGGCTGGGCTTGGCGATGTTGGGGCGCTCGATGGTGGCCATTGCGATCCTCGTTTCCAGGTTGGCTCTCAAATCCGTGCTGCGAAGTAGGAATTGTATCGAGACGGGCGGTGCCCGCCGCGGCGTCGCGGGCAGGTGGACCGCCCGCGTCGTCGCCGAAACCGCGAAGGTTGAAATTGTGCGATGCTGCCGCTGGCGAGACGGGGGCCTACTGGTGCTTGGGGGAAGAGGCGCATGAGCTTGTTCGGGCGCTCGCGCAAGGGCAGCGCGGCGAGCGCCGCTGGGCCGGCGATCGAGAAAGACGATCGGGGACTGCTGCGGACGGTCCCGGCCAAGCCCCGCTGGGAGGCGATGAAAGACACCCTGCGACGGCGGCTGCGCCGTCTGCTCTATGGCGCTCTCCCGGTGCCCGTGCCCAGTCACATGGGGCTGGTCGAGCAACCCCAGCGGGGCAAGATCGGGATCTGCTGCTCCGGCGGCGGAATCCGCTCGGCCGCGTTCAACCTCGGCGCGCTGCAGGTGCTCGCGCAGGAGAAGCAGCTCGAACGCGCCTCCTATCTGGCGGCGGTCTCCGGGGGCTCCTACATCGCGGCGGCCTTCTCGATGGTCGCCAAGCGCTGGCCCGGTACGGAGCGGCCGAAGAAACCCGAGGAAGAGGGATGGGACGACTCCGACCCGGACTCATTCTCGGAGGAGCAGAAGCCGTTCGCCAAAGGCTCGCCAGAGGAGCAGTACCTGCGCAACCACAGCTCCTACATGGCTCCGGACCTCTCCGCGCTCGTGTACGTCGCCCTGCGTGTGCTCTTGGGGCTCGCGTTCAACCTCGTGTTCGTGTCCCTGCCGCTGTTCGCCGCCGGCCTGCTGCTCGGCGAGTACCTCTACCGCCCACACCTGCATCATCTCCTCGGAAGATGCGCCACGAGCGCCCAGGGGTGCAAAACGAACGTCGGCTGGTGGTGGCTGCTCCCCGTCGGCGTGCTCGCGCTCGGCGCGGCGCTCGCGCTCATCGGGATGCTCCGCCGGACGCACGACAACGACGGCGCACTGCTCAGGACGTGGGCCGTGCGCCTGCTGTACATCGCCGCCGGCCTCGCGCTGTTGCTGATCGCCACCCCGGCGCTCGTGGATCTGCTCCGCCCGGACGCCGTGAACGTCGCGGCGGGCGCCACCGGGGCTCCCAAGCAGGGGAGCGTGATCGCCGGCGGCGCAGGGCTCGCGGCGCTCGTGCTGGGTGTGGTCGCGCAGCTCAGAGAGGCGCTCAGCTCGCCCAAGAAGGCCTACGAAGACATCAAGGGGGCCTACGAAGAGGTGAACAAAGGCAAGGAATGGCTGGGCAAGCTGAGCTCCCAGGGACGCAAGGCGCTCGCCTACCTCGCCGGCGCGCTCATCGGGCCCGTGCTGCTCGGCGCCGTCTACGTCTACGGCGTCTCCGTCGCGCTCGCCAGCGCCCAGCACGGGGTGCGGCCGTGGGTTATCGAGGTGGCGCTCGCGGCGAGCGGCGCGTTCGTGTTCCTCTACAGCTACGCCGACCTGACTAGCTGGTCGCTCCATCCGTTCTACAAGCGCCGCCTGTGCAGCGCCTTCGCGCTCAAGCGCCTGTACCCGAAGGATCTCCGCCCCAGGGAGCGAGCGCGCGTGCAGGCGTTCCAGAAGGGCGAACCGGGAGCCAACGTGCCGGTGGCCGTGGAACGCGACTACGACAGGCTCGTGCCCCTCTCGCAGACCGCCGTCAAAGGGGACTGGCCGACGCTGCTCGTGTGCGCCGCCGCCAACATCTCCGACGGCGGAGCCACGCCGCCCGGGCGCAGCGTCACCAGCCTCACGTTCAGCGCCAACGCCGTCGGAGGGCCGCTCGTCGGGGCGCTCGCCACGAGCGCCATGGAGGAGACGTTCAGCGAGGAGAACGCCGGGTGGCTCGACAAACGGGTCGACAGGGTCCGCGAGTGGCTGCGCATGAAACCCCGGCGCCGGCGCGCGAGCGACTTCTCCCTGCCCGCCGCGGTGGCCATGTCCGGAGCTGCCATCTCGCCGTCCATGGGGAAGCTCACCAAACGCCCCTACCGGTTCCTGATGGCGCTCGCCAACATCCGCCTCGGCGTGTGGATGCCCAACCCTCGCTGGGTCGCCGCCACCAACGCCAGGGGCGTCCGGGCCTTCGGGCGCCCGCGACCGAGTTACCTGTTCAACGAAATGCTCGGGCGCAACAGCATCAGCGCCAGGTACCTGTACGTCACCGACGGCGGTCACTACGAGAACCTCGGCCTCGTCGAGCTGCTGCGAAGGGGCTGCACCCAGATCTACTGCTTCGACGCCAGCGGTGGCGAGGGCTACGAAGTCCTCGGCGACGCCATCGCCCTGGCGCGCAGCGAGCTGGGGGTGGAAGTCGGGACGATCGAGCCGAAGTCGATGTTCCCCAACACCGAAAGCGTCGCGGAGGCGATGGCCGTGCACGTCGACTTTCGCTACCCCTCGAGCGCCGGCGGTGGCGCCGACGTCCCATGCCGGCTCGTGTACGCGCGCAACGTGATGACCGAAGACTCGCCGTGGGACGTGCTCGCCTACCACAAAGCCGACCCCAACTTCCCCCACAACAGCACCCTCGATCAGCTCTACACCGATCAGAAGTTCGAGGGCTACCGCGTGCTCGGCGAGCGCGCCGGGGAAGCGGCGGTGAAGCTCATGCAGGAGGGCGCTCAGGCCGGCCAGGCGTGATCGCCCGTCACCGCGCCGCGCACCACCTTCAGGTTCAGCAGCGCGCACTTGCGGCGCGTCGCCGACACGGGGATGCCGAGCAGCTCGATCATCCAGTCCGCGCCCAGCTCGCCGACCTCCTTCAGCGTCTTGCCCTTCAGCTCCTCCGAGGCGATCGACGCCGCCGCCTGGGAGATCGCGCAGCCGTGGCCCTGGAAGCGCAGGTCCTCGATGCGGTCGTCCTTCACGCGGATCTGCACCGCCAGCTCGTCGCCGCACAACGGGTTGTGCTCCAGCGCCTGCAGGTCGTGGGGCTCGAGCTCGCCGAAGTTGCGCGGGCGCTTGTAGTGCTCGAGGATGTAGTCGCGGTAGAGGTCGTCCATCACAGCCCGAACACCTCGCGTCCGGCCACCAGCGCGTCCACCAGCGCGTCCACGTCCGAGCGCTCGTTGTACACGCCCACGCTCGCCCGCGCCGTCGCGCTCACGCCCAGGCAGCGCATCAGCGGCTGCGCGCAGTGGTGGCCCGCGCGGATGCACACGCCCGCGCGGTCGCACAGCTCCGCCACGTCGTGCGGGTGGATGCCCTCGAGCGTGAACGACGCGAGGCCGCCACGGCGCTCGGCGCCGGGCGGGCCCACCACGCGCAGGCCCGGCACCTCGCGCAGGCGCTCCAGCATGTACGCCGTCAGCTCGCGCTCGTGCGCGCGCACGCGCTCCATGCCCAGCGCCTCCAGGTACTCCACCGCCGCCGCCAGGCCCACCGCCTCCGCGATCGGCGGCGTGCCCGCCTCGAACTTGTGCGGCAGCTCGCTCCACGTCGCCGACCGGAAGTCAACCGAGGAGATCATGTCACCGCCCGTCAGGAACGGCTCCGTCCGCTCGAGGATCTCGCGGCGGCCGTGCAGCACGCCGATCCCCGTCGGGCCCAGCGCCTTGTGGCCCGTCCACCCGTAGAAGTCCGCGCCGAGCTGCCCCACGTCCACCGGCATCTGCGGGACCGCCTGCGCGCCGTCGACCACCGTCACCGCGCCCGCAGCCCGCGCCCGCGCGGTCATCTCCGCCACCGGGTTGATCGTCCCCAGCACGTTCGACACGTGCGCGAACGCCACCAGCCTCACGTCGCCGCGCGCCAGCTCGCGGTCGAGCTGCGCCAGCGACAGCTCGCCCCCCGCGTCCACCTCCAGGTAGCGCAGCTCCGCGCCGCGCTCGCGGCACAGCACCTGCCACGGCACCAGGTTCGCGTGGTGCTCCATCTGCGTGATCAGCACGGCGTCGCCCGGGCCGACGTTCGCGCGGCCCCACGCGAAGGCGACGAGGTTGATCGCCTCCGTCACGTTCTTCGTGAAGATCGTCGTCTCCCGCTCCGCCCCCACGA
Organism: Solirubrobacteraceae bacterium; assembly: GCA_035508735.1. GTDB lineage: Bacteria > Actinomycetota > Thermoleophilia > Solirubrobacterales > Solirubrobacteraceae > Palsa-744. The sequence continues at coordinate 35,074 of DATJMM010000011.1, forward strand.
ACGCCGCCACCCGCTCGCGCGCGCCCTCGTAGGCCGCGTCCGCCTCCCGCGCCAGCGCGTACACGCCGCGGTGCACGTTCGCGTTGTGCTCGGCCAGGTGCCCCGCCAGCGCGTCGATCACCGCCCGCGGCTTCTGTGAGCTCGACGCCGAGTCCAGGTAGATCAGCGGACGGGGCGGCCGGGAATCCGATCCGCCGAATCTGCGCGCGAAGATCGGGAAATCACTGCGCACGCCCCCCAGAGCCCCGGAGGGGCTCCCCTTAAACACGTCGTTCTCAGCGACTGGTGGCATACGCCTCGATGTCCTCGCGCGCAGCCGCCAGCTTCTCCGCGATCCGCGCCCGCACGAGCTCCTCCAGCGGCTCGTCCTGCAGCTGCGAGATCAACGGCTCGAAGAACCCCTCCACGATCACCCGCACCGCGCTCGCGCGGTCCAGGCCGCGCGACTGCATGTAGAAGACCGCCGCCTCGTCCAGCTCGCCCACAGTGCCGCCGTGCGAGGCCGACACGTCGTCCGCCGACACCAGCACCGAGGGGATAGCGTCGATGCGCGCCTTCGGCGAGAGCATCATCGTGTGGATTTGCAGGTAGGTGTGCGTCTGCTGCGAGCCCGGGTCGATCTGGATCAGCCCCTCGAAGCTCGCGCGGCTCTCGCCGGTCGCCGTGCCGCGCCAGTGCACGTCGCCCTCGGAGGGGCCCGTCTCGTGCAGGTCCACCGCGAACACGTCCAGGTGCTCGTGCTCCTCGGCGAAGAACAGGCCGCGGAAGGCCATCTCGCCGCCCTTCTCGCTCACCGCCAGCTCGTCGTGGTGGCGCACCAGGCGCCCCCCGAGCAGCGACGGCAGCCAGTGGCAGTACGCGTCGCGGCCCACCCCCACAAAGCGCGTCGAGGCGTCGAACACCTCGCCATCGCCCCAGTCCTGGAACTGCGCCAGGCGGCAGCGCGCGCCGTCCTGCAGGTAGAGCTCGAACGCGCCCGCGTGCAGCGACTGGGCGCCCGGCACGCCGCCGTCGAAGTCCTCCGCCAGGTCGTACTCGTGCACCTTGAAGTCGCTGGTGGGGGCGCCCACCACCAGCGTGCGCCCGTACTGCGCCACGCCCGGCCCGTCGATCGCGTACACGATCTCGAACGGGTCCTCCACCACCACGCCCTCCGGCACGTACAGGAACGCGCCCGCGCGCCAGAACGCCGCATTCGCCGCCTCCAGCTTGTGGCGGTCGATCGTCAGGCGCTTGGAGAACCACTCGCTCGCCAGCTGCTCGTGGCGCTCGAACGCCTCCTCCAGCGAGCACAGGATCACGCCGCGCTCGGCCAGCTCGGAGTCCAGCTCCAGCTGCGCCGTCACCGCGCCGTTCTGCACGATCCGCCCCGCGCGGGGACGGTCCGGCAGCGTGCGCGTCACCACCTCCGGCAGCTCCGCCGCTCCCGCCTCGGCGCTCAGCGCCGGAAGGTCCAGGCTCTGCAGGCTCGTCGTCCAGAAGCCCGAGCGCCGCCACACCGGCAGCTCCAGGCGTTCGTAGGCCGCCAGCGCCGCCGCGCGCAGCTCCTCCAGGGCGCGCCCGCCTGTGCCCGTCAGGGTCTCGCCCGCGCCGGCCCCGTGCAGCGCCGTGTACAGGCTCGCCTCGCGGTGGCGCCCCGGCTTCATCGCCGCCGGCGCCGCCGCGGCCGTCGACGTCGCCCCGGCCGGTCGCCCGGCCTCAGGCACCCGCCCCGACCTCCTGGCGGATCTGGTCGTAGCCCTCGCGCTCCAGGCGCTCCACCAGCTCCACGCCGCCCTCCAGCACGATCCGCCCGTCCATCAGGATGTGCACGAACTGCGGCTGCACGTAGTGCAGGATGCGCTGGTAGTGGGTGATGATCAGCGCGCCCAGGCCCTGCTCGTCGTGCAGCTTCTGCACGCCCTCCGCCACCGTTCTGAGCGCGTCGATGTCAAGGCCCGAGTCGGTCTCGTCCAGGATCGCCACCTGCGGGCGCAGCATCGCCATCTGCAGGATCTCCGCGCGCTTCTTCTCGCCGCCCGAGAAGCCGTCGTTGAGATGGCGCGAGGTGAACGCGCGGTCCACGTCCAGCAGCTCGATCGCGTGCTGCAGCTGCTCGCGGAACTCCTTCACGCCGATCGGCTCATCGCGTTTCGCGTTGATCGCCATGCGCAGGAAGTTCGCCACCGACACCCCCGGGATCGACACCGGGTACTGGAAGGCCAGGAACAGCCCCGCCCTGGCGCGCTCGTGCGGCTCTGACTCGGTGATGTCCTCGCCCATGAACGCGATCGAGCCCTCCGTGATCTCGTAGGTGGGGTGGCCGAGCAGCGTGTTCGCCAGCGTCGACTTGCCCGAGCCGTTGGGGCCCATCAGCGCGTGGATCTCCCCCCGGTTGATCTCCAGGTCCACGCCGCGCAGGATCTCGCGCTCCTCCGTGCGTACGTGCAGGTCCTTTATCTCCAGGTCGGCCATCAAGCTCCAGTCGTCAGGGTCGGGGGATGGGGTCTGCCCGTCGGGGGCAGCGGCCCGCCGGCGAGCTGCGTCGCACCGAGCGAGGGCAGCGTCGCGCCGGTGGGGATCAGCGCCGGGCGCAGCAGGTCCGCCAGCGTGGTCTCGCGCAGCGTGCTCACGATTGACATGCGCACGCGCGTCCACAGCAGCTTGGTGGGACATACGTGCGCCGCGTCCGACTCGCGCGAGCACACGATCGAGCCGTCGGCGGACTCGGAGATGCACTCGATCGGCGCGATCGCGCCCTCCAGCGCCGCCACCACGTCCGCCATCGAGATCTCGCTGGCCGGACGCGACAGCATGTAGCCGCCGCGCGAGCCGCGGCGCGAGTCCACCAGCCCCGCCTTGCGCAGGCGCGCCACCAAATGCTCCAGGTAGGCAAGCGGCAGCCCGTCGTGGGCCGCTATCTCCGCCAGCGGCACCGGATGGCCGCCCTCGCCGCCCGCGCGCCTGGCCAGCTCCACCATCACGCGCACGCCGTACTCTGCCTTGGTCGAGAACATCATCGCATTTCCTACCTCGCAGCTAGGGTATCAGCCGGCCTGGGGAGGACCGGGCCGGTGCGCCGTCCACGCGATGCGCGGGGCTATCCGCTGCGCTCGAGCGTCGCCACGTCGTGGCTCAGCGCTTCCGGGGTCAGCTGTTCTGACTGGTAGAGCACGCGCTCCGCGCCCGAGCCGTCGATCAGCAGCACCGACGCGTACTGCGCGAACGCCGCCCTGCCGTCGCTCGCCGGGCGCACGCCGTAGGCGCGCCAGATCCTGCGCAGGCTGCGCCGCGAGCCGGTCAGGTAGCGCGCGCGCCCCGTCAGCGACGCCTCCGCCAGGAAGCGCGCCACCCGCCGGCGGGTGTCGGCCGCCGGATCCGCGCTCACGATCAGCACCGCCGGCGCGCGCACGTGCTCGCCGCGCAGTTCGTCCAGCGCCCCGCGGATCTGCTGCGCGATCAGCACGCACGGCGCGCCGCACGTCGAGTACAGGAACGTCAGCACCACCACGCGCCCGCGGAACTCGCCCAGCCACACGCGCCTGCCCTCCTGGTCGCGCAGCGCGAAGCCCGGCGCGCTCACGCCGCCCGGCAGCGGCGCGCCCTCGAAGCGCGATCCGCGGCCGGCCGAAACCGTGCCGCGACCCGCGCGCTCGCGCGAGCCGTTGCCGCCCGAGCTGGCCAGCACCGCCGCCAGCGCCAGCGCCGCCAGGACCGCGGCCGCCGCCAGCGCGACACGGGCCGGGCGGGGGCGAAGGCGCATGGCGCTGAGGTTATGGCAGGCTCTCGCGCGGTGGAGCCGGCTGCGACCGCGACGGGCCGGAAGGCGATGGCCTTCAGCGCTTCAAAGAGCGCCTCGGTGGCGCTACACTTTTTGAAGTCCCTGAATCCCGACCTTGGTTTAGGAGTTTTGAGATGAGCACGTCCGGCGCGGAGCTGCTCCGCCGAGTCAAGAGCCAGATAGAAGAGGTCGACCCCGCCGAGGTCAACGAGCTCGTGGGCGAGGGCGTGACGATCGTCGACGTTCGCGGCAGCGAAGAGTTCTCCACCGGCCACATCCCCGGCGCCAAGAGCATCCCCCGCGGGCACCTCGAGCAGCGCATCGAAAGCGCCGCGCCCGACCGCTCCGCCGAGCTGATCCTCTACTGCCAGTCCGGCAACCGCTCCGCCTACGCCGCGCGCACGCTCCAGGAGGACCTCGGCTACGAGCGCGTGCGCTCGATGACCGGCGGCATCACGCTGTGGAAGGACCGCGGCTACGAGGTCGAGATCCCGCGCGCGCTCAGCGCCGAGCAGCGCGAGCGCTACTCGCGCCATCTGCTCATCCCCGAGATCGGCGCCGAGGGCCAGCAGAAGCTGCTCGACGCCAAGGTGCTGCTGCTCGGCGCCGGCGGGCTGGGCTCGCCCACCTCGCTGTACCTCGCCGCCGCCGGCGTCGGCACGCTCGGCATCGTCGACGACGACGACGTCGACCTCTCCAACCTGCAGCGCCAGGTGATCCACTCCACCCAGCGCGTCGGCATCCCCAAGGTCGACTCCGCCGAGGAGTCCATCCACGCGCTCAACCCCGACGTCGACGTGGTCAAGTACAAGACGCGCATCGACGCCTCCAACATCATGGAGATCATCGACGGCTACGACGTGATCGTCGACGGCGTCGACAACTTCCCCACGCGCTACCTGCTCAACGACGCCAGCGTGCGCCTGCGCATCCCCGTGGTGTCCGCCTCCATCCTCGGCTTCGACGGCCAGCTGTCGGTGTTCAAGCCCTACGACGGCCCGTGCTATCGCTGCCTGTTCCGCGAGCCGCCGCCCGCCGAGCTCGCGCCGTCCTGCGGCGCCAACGGCGTGCTCGGCGTGCTCCCCGGCACGATGGGGTTGCTGCAGGCCACCGAGGTCGTCAAGCTGATCCTCGGCATCGGCGAGCCCGCCATCGGGCGCCTGCTGCTCTACGACGCGCTCGGCGCCACGCTCACCGAGGTCAAGGTCCACCGCGACCCCGAGTGCCCCATCTGCTCGCGCGACCCTCACGAGATCGCCGACGAGGAGATGGGCGTGTTCCCCGATTACGAGGCGTTCTGCGCGGCCGCGGGCTAGCGGCACGCCAGCACTTCGCCATGCGGCGTCCTCGGTCACTCATGTGCTTTCGCACACTTCGTTCCCTGCGTCCTTGCCTGGCTCGACTGGCGAGCCGCTAGCGAGGGTTGTCGCACGCTAACCTGCCGCGAGCCATGGCCACGATCAAGATCCCGCCCGTGCTGCGCGCCTCCGTCGGCGGCGAGAAGGAGGTCGGCGCCTCCGGCGAGAGCGTCGGCGAGGTGCTGCGCGACCTAGCCGCCAACCACCCCGCCACCCAGGAGCAGCTGTTCTCCGCCGACGGGCAGCTCAACCGCTACGTCAACGTGTACCTCAACGACGAGGACGTGCGCGTGCTCGACGGCCTCGACACCGCCGTCGGCGACGGCGACACGCTCGTGATCCTGCCGGCGATGGCCGGCGGGCGCTAAGCGGCCGCCAGTCGCTCCGGCGCCTGCTCGGAGCCCTCGCCCTTCACCGGCACCTGGCTCATCGCGTGCTCCGCCAGCGCGGTGATCGTCAGCGACGGGTTCACGCCCACGTTCGCCGGCACCGCCGAGCCGTCGCAGACGAGCAGGTTCTCGTAGCCGAACACGCGCTGCTGCGCGTCCACCACGCCGTGCTCGGGGTCCGCTGCGATCACGGCGCCGCCCAGGATGTGGGCGGTGGTGGGGATGTTGAAGAGCGCCTCCATCAGCGAGCTCTGGGCGATCCCGCCGGTGCGCTGCGCGAACCATTCCGCCGCCTTGTTGGCGATCGGAATGAACGTCGGGTTCGGCCGCTGCGGGTCCTGTTCGGTCTGCAGCCAGAACGACCCCAGCGGGCCTTTGCGCGGTCGCAGCGCGATCGCGTTGTCGAGCGTCTGCATCACCAGCAGGATGATCGTGCGCCGCGAGTAGTGCTTGGGGAACAGCAGCTGGGCCAGGCGCTTGGGGTGCAGCACCACCTGCCCGAGCAGCTTCAGCGGTCGCGTCAGCCGCGTGCCGTCGCCCACCAGCAGCGTGTTCAGACGGTGCATCGAGTTGCCGTCGTCGCCGTAGGTGACGGTCTCGATGTGCGTGTTCGGGTCGGGGTAGATCGAGGAGGTGATGGCGACGCGTTTGATCAGGTCCTCGGGGTAGTCCTCCGGCACGGTCACCGCCAGGATCGACTCCGAGTTGGTGCGCACCAGCTCGCCCAGGCGCGCGGACACGCGGGGCAGCGAGCCCTTCAGCCGGCATCGCTGCAGCAGCCTGTTGGTGCCCAGCGGCCCCGCCGCGACGACCACGCCGCGCGCGCGCTGCACCCGGCGCTCCTTGCGCAGCCACGCGCCCGAGCGCACGCTTTCGACCTCGTAGCCGTCGCTGCCGTCGCCCGCGCCCAACGGCCGGATGTCGAGCACCGTGCGTTCCGCCGTCACGCGCGCGCCGCGCTTCTCGGCCAGGTACAGGTAGTTCTTCACCAGCGTGTTCTTGGCGCCGTGCGGGCAGCCCACCATGCAGCGCCCGCACAGCCGGCAGCCCGTCCGCTCGGGGCCCTCGCCGTCGAAGAACGGATCTGGCACCGTCACGCCCGCGCCGCCCTCGCCGCCGAAGAACACCCCCACGGGCGTGCGTTTGTAGGTGTCGCCCACGCCCAGCTCCTCGCCGAGCTCGCGCAGCAGCTGGTCGGCGGGGTCCTCGTGCGGGTTCTCGACCACTCCCAGCATCCGCTGCGCCTCCGCGTAGTGGGGCGCCAGCGCGCTCTCCCAGTCCGCCATCCCGGCCCACTGGCGGTCCTCGAAGAACTGCTTCGGCGGCACGTACAGGGTGTTCGCGTAGCCGAGGCTGCCGCCGCCGACGCCGCAGCCGGAGACCACCGCCACATCTTTGAAGATCGTCAGCCGGAAGATGCCCTTCATGCCCAGGCGCGGGTTCCAGGAGTAGCGCTTCATGTCGCCCGTTTCGCGCGCGAACTCGTGGTCGGCGAAGCGCCGCCCGCACTCCAGCACGCCCACCGAGTAGCCCTTCTCGACCAGTCGCAGGGCCGACACGCTGCCGCCGAAGCCCGAGCCGACGATCAGCCAGTCGTAGTCGAAACCGCTCGGGGAGGCGCTCATCGACGCGAATCTTATCCGGCCCGCGGCCCCGCCCTGGCCGCACGGCCAGAGCTCGGCGCGCGGGCTTTGCGATCGGCCCCCGACGCCTCGCTATATTCCGTGAAGTAATGGCGGCGGAGCGGCTCGGGAACAGGCCCTGCGGAGGGCGCTACGGCGACATCGTGCAGTCGATCGGGCACACGCCGCTGGTCGAGCTCTCGCGGCTTTCGCCCAAGCCCGGCGTGCGCGTGTGGGCCAAGCTCGAGTCGCGCAACCCCACCGGCTCGGTCAAGGACCGGGTGGCGCGCGCGCTGATCGAGGACGCCGAGGAGAAGGGGGCGCTGCACCCCGGCCAGACGATCCTCGAACCCACCTCTGGAAACACCGGCATCTCGCTGGCGATGATCTGCTCGCGCAAGGGCTACAAGCTCAAGGTCGTGATGCCCGACAACGTCACGCCCGAGCGCACGCAGCTGCTGCGCATGTACGGCGCCGAGATCGTCTACTCGGCCGGCGACCAGGGCTCCAACGGCGCCGTCGCGATGGCGCTGGAGATGGCCTCCGAGGACTCCTCCTGCTACATGCCCTACCAGTACGGCAACGAGGCCAACCCAGGCGCGCACTACCACGGCACCGCCGTGGAGATCCTCGAAGAGCTCGACGAGGTCAGCGCGTTCGTCGCCGGGCTCGGCACCGGCGGCACGCTTATGGGCAACGGGCGGCGCCTGAAGGAGGCCTTCGGCGAGGCCGTCAAGATCGTCGCCGCCGAGCCGATGCAGGGCGAGCCGGTGCAGGGCCTGCGCTCGCTCGACGACGGCTTCATCCCGCCGATCATCGACCTCTCGCTGCTCGACCGCAAGATCTTCGTCACCAACCGCGACGCGATCCTGTGGACGCGGCGGCTGCTCGACGAGGAGAGCGTCTTCGCGGGCGTCTCCAGCGGCGCGATCGCGAGCATCGCGGTGCGCATCGCCGGCGAGCTGGAGGAGGGCAACGTGGTGTTCGTGGTCGCCGACGACGGCTGGAAGTACCTCTCCAGCGGGATCTACACGCTGCCGGTCGACGAGGTCGAGAACCTCGAGGCCACGCTCTGGTGGTAGCGCCGGCGGCGCGGCGGCGCCGGTCATTGCGGCCATGTTGATCCCGGCGGCGATGCTCGAGGAGCTGATCGCGCACGCCCGCGAGGAGTACGACGCGGAGTGCTGCGGGCTGGTCGCCTGCGATGGCGATGGCGGAGAGCCGGAGTCCCGCCGGGCGGCACGGGTGAGGCGCGCAGTGAACGTGCATGCAGGCCGCAAGGACCCGGCCGGCCGGGACGCCGGGCGCAAGCGCTTCGAGATCGACGGCAGGGAACTGATGCACGCGATCGACGAGATCGAGGACGCGGGGCTGGAGCTCGGCGCGATCTACCACTCCCACACCCACACGGCGCCGTACCCGTCGCAGACCGACATCAACTTCGCGGCCAACTGGCCGGGCCTGGAGTGGGTGATCGTAGGGCTCGCCGACGAGGCGCCCGAGGTGCGCTCCTACCTGATCGAGGACGGCAAGGTCAGGGAGGTCCCGCTCGAGGTCGTGTGATGGAGGCGCAGGAGCTGATCTGCCCCGCCTGCTCCCGCGTGCATGCACCCGACGAGCGCTTCTGCGCGTCCTGCGGCATGCCGCTCGTGCACTCCGAGAAGGGCTCGCCGCGCACCAGCGAGCGTCAGCGGCGCGCGCGCAAGATCAAGCCGCAGTACACCGAAGGGCAGCTCGTCAAGGTGGCGCGCGGCGCCAACCGCTCAGAGGCCGAGTTCATCGGCAACCTACTGCTCGAGGAGGGCGTCCCGAGCATGCTGCGCTCCTCCTTCGGCGCCCCGATCGGCGCGTACGCGCCCGAGGTGGGCGCCTACGACGTGCTCGTGCCCGCCTCCGGCGCCGAGGCGGCGCGCGAAGCGCTCGCCTACCAGCAGCCCGCGCCCTAGATCTAGACCAGAACGGGCTGCCCGGCGGCTTCGTCCTGCGGCGCGGAGGCGCCGGTGATCGCGCGGATCTCCTCGGAGGCGCGCTCGAACTCGGCGTCGGAGAGCACGGGCGTGCCCTCGAACGGAAGTTCGCGCTGCAGTTCGATCCACGGCGCCTGGCCGGTGTACTCGTCCTTGACCTTCACCGTCACCGGTCGCGGGATGCGATAGGTGCGCAGCAGCAGCACGTGCAGCGGCTGGCGCCGGCGCCAGCCGAGGCGCTTTTCGGCGTAGTCGGGCGTCCACACATAGAACGGCGACAGCGCGTCCACGCAGCGCGGGTCGACGATCGTGAAGTGATCGGTCACTTCCGCCCAGGCGCGGATGCGCACGCGATCGGGCTGCTGCAGCGGCGCGCCCGACACGAACGAGTGCAGCGGCGGCTCGCCCTCGCTCCATACGCCCTCCTCGAGCGCGCGGCGCAGCTCGGGCTGATGGGACTCGCGCACGAGATCGCCGGGCTGGTGGTCGAACGTGGGGTACAGGAAGAAGCGCTCGTGGGCGAGCTTGAAGGGCTTGTCGGTCCTGGGCGGCACCCCCTTGCGCAGGGTGAGCAGCTGCTCGCCTTCAGCGAGCGCGCGGACGGTGACGGCCCATTCTTTGAAAGCAATTGGCATGGGGAGACTAACGAGATGAGAGAAACGTCTTGACTGAAAACGACGAGCGCGTCTGAGGGAGGCGCTGCACGACAGCTTAAAGATACGAAACCTCCGTTAAAACCCCAAATCACCTGCAAATCGAAGGCTTTTTTGGTCGCCTGGCCAGTTTTGGCACGGGCTCCGGCGTCACAGCCGCCGGCCTGCGAAGCCCTCGACCGCCTCGATGATGGCGGCGTAGTCGTCCTCCGCGTAACCGCGTGCGACGGTTGCCGCCAGCACGTCCCGCGCGTAGCCGGCGGCGGGGAAGGGAACACCCGCGCGCTCGGCCTCCTGCAGGCACAGGCGCACGTCCTTGAGCAGGTGTGCGGTCTTGAACAGCGGCGCGTAGTCGTGCTCGCGCATCGGCCCCGACTTGAGCTGCAGCTGGGCGGAGGCGCCGGAGCCGGCCGAGGTCACCTGCACGAACGCGTCGAGGTCGACGCCGGTGGCGCGCGCGAGCAGCAGCGCCTCGGCCACGGCCGCGGCGTTGGCGGCGCCGAGCGAGTTGTTGATCAGCTTCAGCATCTGCCCCTGCCCGAGCTCGCCCACGTGCACGACCAGCTCGCCCATCGTCTCGAGCAGCGGCCGGGCGCGCGCGAAGTCCGCCGCCTCGCCGCCCGCCATGATCGTCAGCGTGCCCGCCTGCGCGCGCGGCGAGGAGCCCGTCACGGGCGCGTCCAGCATCGCCACGCCGCGCTCGGACAGCGCAGCGGCGATCTTGCGCGTGTCGAGCGGGCCGATCGTGGACATATCGACGCACAGCAGGCCCTCGTGCGCGCCCTCGACCGCGCCGCGCTCGCCCAGCAGCACCGAGGCCACCTGCTCGCCGTCGACCACCATGCTCACCACCACGTCGCTGCGCTGCGCCACCTGCGCCGGCGTGGCCCAGGCGCCGGCGCCGTGCTCGGCCGCCCAGCGCTCGGCCTTGCCCTGCGTGTGCGTCCACACGCTCAGCTCGAAGCCGGCGCGCGCCAGGTTGGCGGCCATGCGCGAGCCCATGATCCCCAGGCCGAGGAAGCCGACGCGCTCGCGCGGGCGCTCAGGGGCGTTGCTCTCGGCGGGCATGCCCGCATCCTCCTCCACCCGGCGTTTCGATGCGCAGCCGCTGGCCGGGGCGCAGCGTGCCGGTGGTCTTGGCCGGCAGCGGCCGACCGTCCAGCAGGTCGCGCCCAGGGGCGCCGTCCTCGCCTCCGCCGGCGCCGCGCGGGCCGCGGCGCCGGCGCTCGGCGATCAGCGAGAAGCTCATCTCGGCGAGCGCTTCCAGCTCGCGCGCCACGCCGTCGCCGCCGCGGTGGCGGCCGCCGCCGCCCGAGCCCCTGCGCAACGAGTACTCGAGCACGCGCAGCGGGAATTCGCGCTCGAGCGCCTCGATCGGGGTGTTGAGCGTGTTGCTCATCGCCACGTGCACCGCGCTCGGGCCGTCCGCGTCGGCGCACGCGCCCTGGCCGCCGCCCAGCGTCTCGTAGTAGGAGAAGCGCTCGTTGCCGAGCGTGAGGTTGTTCATCGTGCCCTGACCCTGGGCGCGCCCGAAGGCGGACAGCACCAGGTCGGCGACGCGCGAGGAGGTCTCCACGTTGCCGGCGGCCACGGCCGCGCCGGCGCGCGCGTTGAGCACGCTGCCCTCCGGCGCGCGCACCTCGATCGGGCGATAGGCGCCGGCCGACGCCGGCAGGTCGGGGTCGGTGAGCACGCGCACCGCGAACAGGCAGGCCGAGCGCGTGACCGCGAGCGGGCAGTTGAGGTTGCCCTCGTGCTGGCGCGCGCTGCCGGAGAAGTCCAGCAGCAGCTGCTCGCCGGCCACCACCGCGCGCAGCTTCAGCACGAGCTCGCCGGTCTGCGTCTCGAGGATGTCCTCGGCGCTGCGCTCGCCCTCGCCGAGCTCCGCCAGGCTGGCGCGCGTGCGCCGCTCGGCGTAGTCGAGCACCGCGTCGGTGCTCGCGCGCAGGCGCCGCGCGCCCATGCGCGCCGCCAGCTCGCACAGCCGCCGCGCGCCCACGCGGTTGGCCGCCAGCTGCGCGCGCAGGTCCGCCCGGCGCTCGTGCGGCTGGCGCATGCGCGCCGTGAGCTGCTCGAGCGCGCGCTGCCCCTCCGCGGAGGACGCGTCCAGGCGGCGCGGGGCGATCACCACGCCCTCCTCCTCGAGGCTGCGGCTGTCGGCCGGCATCGAGCCGGGCACGCGCGCGCCCACGTCGGCGTGGTGCGCGCGGCTGGCGGCGAACCCCAGCAGGCGTCCGTCCTGCGCGAAGGCCGGCGTGATCACGGTGATGTCCGGCAGGTGCGTGCCGCCGGCGAAGGGGTCGTTGAGCACCCACGAGACGCCCGGCGCGTGGCGCTCGGCCAGCACCGCGGCGACCGCGGCCGGCATCGCGCCCAGGTGCACCGGGATGTGCTCGGCCTGCATGACCATCTGCCCGTCGCCGTCGAACAGCGCGGTGGAGGCGTCGCGCCGCTCCTTGATGTTCGAGGAGTGCGCCGAGCGCACCAGCACCACGCCCATCTCCTCGCAGGCCGCGCGCAGCGCCCCCACCAGCACCTGCAGCTCGATCGGGTCAGCGCTCATCGTCCACCAGCCAGATCGTGCCGTGCTCGTCGCCGCTCGCCGACCAGCCGGGCGGCACCAGCAGCGTGGCCTCGCCCAGCGCGCACACCGCCGGACCGCGCACCAGCTCGCCGTCCGCCGGCGGCCCGTCGAGCACGCCCGCCCGCGTGCCGCGGCCGTCGAACACCACGGTGCGCCGCCGGCGCTGCTCGCCGGCGCGCCGCCGCTGCGGGCGCTGCGGGCGCGCGCGCAGCCGCAGCGGCGGCGCGGGACCCCAGGCGGAGGCGCGCATGTTCACCAGCTCGACCTCCTGCGAGTGGTCGCTGTAGCCGTAGCGCAGCTCGTGCTCGCGCGCGAACGCCAGGCGCAGCCCCTCCGCGTCGAGGGCGCCGCCGTGCGGGTCGCCGCCGGCGCCGGCGTGGCGCGTGGCCTCGCCGCGGCCGCCGTGCAGCTCCTCCTCGACGCCGAGCTCGAAGGACTGGCCGCGGTAGCGCAGCTCGTGGCGCACGCGCACGCGCGCCGGCGCCCCGCCGAGCTCGGTGCGGGCTCGCGCCACCAGCGCCTCGCGCCGCTCGGCCAGGCGCGCGCCGCCGAGCTCGGCGCCGCTCAGCATCACGGTGCGCGCGGCGTCCCGGCGCGGCGCGGCGGCGGCGAGCCCGAGCGCGCACAGGACCCCGCTGGCCGAGGGGCACAGCACGCGGGCGATCCCGAGCTCGCGCGCGAGCGCCGCTGCGTGCAGCGGCCCGGCGCCGCCGAAGCACATCAGCGCGAAGCCGCGCGGGTCGATGCCGCGCTCGACGCTCATCACGCGCAACGCCGCCAGCATCTCGGCCTCGGCCACGCGCACGATGCCCTCCGCGCAGGCGATCGGGTCGAGGCCGAGCTCACCCGCGAGCGCTCCCACGGCGCGTTCGGCGAGGCCGCGGTCGAGCGTCAGCCCGCCGGCCAGCGGCGCGTCCTCGAGCAGGCGCCCGAGCAGCAGGTTGGCGTCGGTGACGGTCGGAGCGCCGCCGCCGCGCCCGTAGCAGGCGGGCCCCGGCACGGCGCCGGCCGACTGCGGCCCCACCCTGAGCGCGCCGCCGCCGTCGCGCCAGGCGATCGAGCCGCCGCCGGCGCCGACGGTGTGGATGTCCAGGGCCGGCAGCGACAGCGGCCGGCCGGCGATCGTGCGGGAGGCCGTCTCCGGCACGCGCCCGCCCTCGATCAGGCACACGTCGCAGGAGGTGCCGCCCATGTCGAAGCAGAGCACGTCCGGCTCCCGCGCGAGCCGCGAGAGCGCGAGCGCGCCGCCCACCCCTCCGGCGGGCCCCGACAGCACCGTCAGCGCGGCGTGCGCGCCGGCCCGCTCCACGTCGGTGAGCCCGCCCGAGGACTGCATCACCTGGGGCGCGCGCACGCCGAGCGAGCGCGCCTGCTCGGAGAGGTGGCGCAGGTAGGAGGCCAGCAGCGGCGACAGGGCCGCGTCGAGCGCGGTGGTGGCGGTGCGCTCGTACTCGCGGAAGGTGCCCACCAGCTCGCTCGAGACCGACACGTGCACGTGCGGCGCGAGCTCGGCGAACAGCCGCGCCAGCAGCTGCTCGTGGGCAGGGTGCGCGTAGGAGTGCAGGAGCGCGATCGCGACCGCCTGCGGGCGCTCGCCCAACACTCGCTCCACGAGCTCCCTGGCCGGCGCGAGCGCGAGCGCGCGCAGCGGCCCGTGCGGGCCCATGCGCTCCGGCGCCGCGAAGCGCAGCTCGTGCGGCACGAGCGGCGCGGGCGCGGCCTCGCACAGGCGGTAGAGGTGCGGGCGGTTCTGGCGGCCCAGCTCGATCACGTCGGTGAAGCCCTCGGTGGCGAGCAGCGCGGTGCGCGCGGTGCGCCCCTCGAGCAGGGCGTTGGTGGCGACCGTCATGCCGTGCGCGAAGCGCCGCACCTGGGCGGGCCGCGCGCCGGCGCGCGCCAGCAGCGCGCGCACCGCCGCGAGCACCGCGTCGGACTCCTGCGCCGGCGTGGACGGGACCTTGGCGGCGTGCACGGCGCCGTCCTCGCCCAGCGCGACGGCGTCGGTGAAGGTGCCGCCGACGTCAACGCCGAGGAGCATCGGCGCAGCGTACGCGAGCGCGCCATCGCCGCGCCGGGGCGGCGCGCGTGGCCGCCGGGGCGGCGCGCGTGGCCGGCGGGGCTGCGCCGGGCGACTGGCGCGCTCGTCTCAGGCGGCCGCCAGCTCGCGATCCTCGGTGTCGGCGAGGTGCTGGTGGGAGGGGCAGTAGCCGTTGTGGGGCAGCGGCGTGCGCTGGCAGGCGGCGCCCTTGCGGGTGGTGGCGCGGCACTGCGGCGGCGCGCCGCTGATCGCGGTGTAGCCCTCGTGCGGGTGTTCGGCCAGGAACAGCTGCGCGTAGCCGACGTAGCGGGTGATCACGCGGTAGACGTGGCTCTGCGCGGACATCGGGAAGTAGCTGCGGATGTCCGTGAAGAGGGTTCGCGCGGGGCGCGCGAAGTAGTGGCGGTCGGTCGCCATGCGCGTGATCACCGCCTCGCAGGCGCGCAGCACGGCCGCGTGGTTGCGGCTCGCCGGCGCGGGCGGCGGCGGAGCCTCGATCTGCGGAGCGAGCTCCCTGTAGATGGCCCTGCTGAACTGGTACATGGTGTCTACTCCTCGCCCTTCTCAACGACTCGATCTGGTCTTCTGGGAGCACACCCGCCGTTCCAGCAGACTCCTCCGAACGCTGGAACTTCCACAGCAACAACACGTCCGAGCTCGGATCGGAGCGCGACCTTACGCCCGCAGCCGAAGTTCTTCCTAAAGAGGGGACGCGCTCAGCGCCAGAGCTGCCAGCTCGGATCGGCCTCGCCCTCGAGCTGCGCGTGGTGCAGGTCCAGCCGGGGATCGCGCTGCGGGTGATCGGAGCGCACGTGCGCGCCGCGGCTCTCGGTGCGAGCGAGCGCGCAGCGCGCGATCAGCCTGGCCAGCGGGTGCGGCTCGCCCAGCAGCCGCGTGAGCGACTCCTCGCTGCGCACGATGCCGGCGTCGCGCCACAGCGCCGCGCGCGTCGAGGCCTCGGCGGCGGGCGGCGCGGGCAGCTCGCGCAGCGCGCTCAGCTCCGCCTCGCTCGGCGCGCCAGCTTGCGGCGCGGGCCGCGAGAGCGCGTCGGCCACCGCTCGCGCGGCGAACACGAAGCACTCGCTGAGCGAGTTGGAGGCGAGGCGGTTGGCGCCGTGCAGGCCCGTGCACGAGGACTCGCCCACCGCGTACAGGCCGGGCAGCGTGGAGCGTGCGTCGAGGTCGGTGACGATGCCGCCCATCATGTAGTGCGCGGCCGGCGCCACCGGGATCAGCTGGCGCGTGGGATCGACGCCGGCTTCGCGCAGCGCGGCAACCACGTTGGGGAAGTGGGCCGGGTCGATCGCGCGCATGTCGAGCCCCACCGAGCGCTCGCCCGTTCGCTCGAGCAGGTCGTGGATCGCGCGCGAGACCTCGTCGCGCGGCGCCAGCTCGTCCACGAAGCGCTGCCCGTGCGCGTCGTGCAGCGTGGCGCCCTCGCCGCGGATCGCCTCCGTCACCAGGAACCCCTCCCGGCCGGGCACGCCGATCGCCGCGGTGGGGTGGAACTGCAGCAGCTCGAGGTCGGCGAGCGCGGCGCCGGCGGCGTGCGCCAGCAGCAGCCCGGTGCCCTGCGAGCCGGGCGGGTTGGTGGTCCGCGCCCACAGCGCGGCGGCGCCGCCGGTGGCGATCACCACCGCGCGCGCGCAGAGCACGCGGCCGTCGTCGCACACGAGCCCGCCGCAGCGGCGCTCGCCGTCGCGCGCCACCCACAGGGCCTGCGCGCGGGCGCGCTCGAGCACCGTCACGCGCGGCTCGCCGACGACCAGCGCCGAGAGCTGCCGCACCACGCGTCGACCGGTGGCGCTGCCGCCGGCGTGCACCACGCGGCGCACCGAGTGCCCTCCCTCGAGGCCGAGCGCGAGCTGCCCGAAGCGATCGGCGTCGAAGCGCACGCCCAGGCGCTGCAGGTCCTCCACGCGAGCCGGGGCCTCGCGCACGAGCGTCTCGGCGGCGCTGCGTCGCACCAGCCCGCGACCGGCCAGCTCGGTGTCGCGCAGATGCAGCTCGAAGCTGTCGTCGGGGCCGAGCGCGGCGGCGAGGCCGCCCTGCGCCCAGTAGCTGGCCGTCTGCGCCAGCGGCGTCGCCGAGACCAGCGCCACGCTGCCCCCTTCGCGGGCCGCGCACACCGCCGCGTACAGCCCTGCTGCGCCCGCGCCGATCACCGCCACGTCGGCCGTCTGGATGCTCGCCGAAGGCACGGCCATCGACGCGAACCGTATCTCGCCGGCGCGTCAGCGCGCTCGCGGGCGCAGGCGCCCGGCCGTGCCGGCCGCGCCCGCTCAGCGGCCGCCGCTGCCAGGCAGCAGTTTGCCCACGCCCGCTTTGTGCAGGTCTTCTTTGATCTTCTTGTCGAGTTCGGATTTGGACTTGGGGTTGAGCTTCACGCGCGCGGGAGCCTTGCCGGCGGTGCTCGTGGCCGTGGTCGTGGCGGCGCCGGGCTGCGTCGCGGCGGTGCTGGACGCCGTTGTGGTGGCGGCCGGCGTGCCGCCGTTGGCGCTCGAGCCGCCGGCGCCGGCGGTGGAAGTAGACGTGGAGGCGGTGGTGGCGGGCTGCGTGGCGCCGGCCTGGGTGCCGGGCGCGGCCGAGCTGGTGATCGTGGTGGTGCTCGTGGCCGCCGTCGCGCTGCCGTCGTCGGCGAGCTTGATCAGCGCCGCGGCGAGCACGCCGAGCGACAGCGCGACGATCGCGGCGAGCGCCGTGGCGAAGCCTTTCCAGCGGGGCGCCGGCGCGAGACGCGTGCGCGCGGCGCCGCCGCAGCTCAGGCACCACTCCTGCTCGGGTTGCAGCGGCGCGCCGCACAGCGGGCAGGGCTCGCCGCCCTGGGCGCGCGCGTCCGCGGGCGCCGGCGCGGGCGCCGGGTCTGTGGCGGCGGCGGTCAAGAGCCGGCGTCGGGCGGGCGGATGATCTCGGTGGGGCCGTCCTCACCGAGCGCCGCGGGGGGCGCCGGTGGCACGGCGGCCGGCGCGGCGGGCGCGGCGGGCTCGGTTGCGGCGGGCGCCGCGGGCGCAGGCGCGCGCGCCTCGGGGGCGGGCACGGGCGCTGCGGCGGGCGCAGGCGCTGCGGCGGGCGCAGGCGCGGCGGCGGGCGCAGGCGCGGCGGGCGGCGCCTGCGGTGCGGCCGCGGGCGCCTGGAAGCCGGCGGGAAGGTCGGCGTGGCGGGCGCTCGGCATCGCGCAGTTGGGGCAGAAGTTGTCTTCGCTGCTGTGGATCGCGCTGCAGCGCGGGCAGGCGGTGACGCCGGCCTCGCGCAGCACGGTCACCGGCTGGCGTTCGTGCAGGGCGGCTTCGATCGCGCGCAGCTCTGAGTCGAGGTGCGTGAGCGTGGCCAGCTTGGCCATCACGAGCGCGTCGTTGCGCTGGGAGAAGCGGTGCAGGCTGAACACGAGCCCGCCGAGATCGCGGTAGGCGAGCTCTCGGGCCTTGCGCAGGAAGCGCGCGCGCCGGCGCGCGCGCCCGCGCGAGCCGAAGCCGGGCTCCTGCTCGGTCCCGCTCGCGCCCGCGCCGGCCGGCGGGACCGGGGCCTGCTCGCTCTGGGCCGGCGCCTGGGTGTCGGCCGCCGTCGTGCCGGATGTCTGGCTCACGCCCGTTCCATGCTATCCCGAGCGTCGCCCGGAGCGGCGCAGGCGAGCGCGGCGCGCCAGGCGTCGAGCACGCGGGCCGCCATCGTCGCGGCCGAGAAGCGCCCGGCGCTGGCGCGCCCCGCGACGCGGGGGTCGCCCCGGCGCAGGTGCGGCTGCAGCGCGGCGCGCCAGCGCTCGAGCTCGAAGGGGGCGCACAGCGTGCCGGCGATCCCCTGCAGCGCCTCGCGATGGACGCCCACGGGCGTGGCCAGCACGGGCACCTCGCAGGCGAGCGCCTCGAGCACGGCCAGCCCGAAGCCCTCGCGCTCGGAGGGCACGAGCACCGCGTTGGCGGCGTTCACCCACAGCGGCACGCGCTCGGGCGCGACTCCGCCCAGCGCGAGCAGCGGCACGTCGCACGCGCGCGCGAGCGCGGCGGCGAGATCGTGGCGCTTCTCGGCGCGCGCGGGGTCGGCCGGGAACAGCAGGTAGGGGCCCTCGGCGGCGAGGCCGAGCTCGGCGCGGGCGCGGGCTCGCTCGAGCGGCCGGAAGCGCTCGAGGTCGACGCCGCAGGGGAGCACCTGCGCGCGGCGCGCGGCGCGCGGCGGCAGCTCTTCGGCGAGCGCCGCGGAGGCGACCGCGAGCAGGTCCATGCGCGCGATCGCCGCGAGCGTGGCCAGGCGGGTGCGGGGATGGCGTACGTCGGTGCCGTGCAGCGTGAGCGCGCGCACGCGCGCGCGCACCGCCAGGCAGGGCCAGGCGGTGAGGCCGAAGTGGGCGTGCACGACGTCGAAGCGCCCGGCGCGCGCGGGAAAGCGCCGGCGCAGCCCGCACGCGGCGCCGGCCAGCGCGCGCGCGCCGGGCGCGAACTCGTGCAGCTCGACCTCGACGCCGCCGAGCGCGCGCAGCGCGTGCACCTGGTCGCGCACGAAGCGCCCGCGCTCGGGATGCGCGCCGTCGGGCAGCATGTTCGAGACCACCAGGGCGCGCAAGGTCCCTCGACCGTAGCGCTCTGGAATGATGGCGCGCATGCAAGGCGGTTCAGGCGGGCGCAGCTACGGGCGCTCCTTCGACGAGATGCGCCCGACCTCGATCGAGCCGCACTTCGTGCGCACGGCCACCGGCTCGGCGCTGATCTCGGTGGGCGAGACGCGTGTGATCTGCACGGCCTCGGCGCAGGAGGGCGTGCCCCGCTGGATGGCCGGCCAGGGTCGCGGCTGGGTGACGGCCGAGTACGGGATGCTGCCGGCCTCGACCGGCGAGCGCAAGCAGCGCGACGCCACGCGCGGGCGCCAGGACGGGCGCACGATCGAGATCCAGCGCCTGATCGGGCGCTCGCTGCGCGTGGCGGTGGACTTCGAGGCGCTGGGCGAACGCACGGTGTACCTGGACTGCGACGTGCTGCAGGCCGACGGCGGCACGCGTTGCGCGTCGATCACCGGCGCGTACGTGGCGCTGTCGCTGGCCTGCAAGCGCCTGCAGGCGCAGGAGCGGCTGCAGCGCTGGCCGCTGCGCGAGGCGGTGGCGGCGGTCTCGTGCGGGGTGATCGACGGGGCGGCGCTGCTCGACCTCGACTATGCGGAGGACTCGACCGCGGAGGTGGACGCGAACGTGGTGATGACCGCCGGCGGCGGCCTCGTGGAGGTGCAGGCGACGGCGGAGCGCACGCCGCTCTCGCGGGCGCACCTGGACGAGCTGCTGGCGCTCGCCGCCACCGGCATCGAGCGCCTGCAGGCCATGCAAGGCGAGGCGATCGCCGGCGCGTGAGGCTGCTGCTCGCCAGCCGCAACGAGCACAAGCGCCGCGAGTTCGAGCGCCTGCTGGGCGCCGGCGAGTGGGCGCTGGACGCGCTGCCGGAGAGCGTGACGCTGCCCCCCGAGGACGGCGCGACGTTCGCCGAGAACGCGCTCGGCAAGGCGCGTGCGGCGGCGGCGCAGACCGGCAGGGCGAGCATCGCCGACGACTCCGGCATCGCCGCGGCCGTGCTGGCGGGCGCGCCCGGCGTGCGCTCGGCTCGCTACGCCGGCGAGCACGCCAGCGACGCGGAGAACCTGGCCAAGCTGCTGCGCGAGGCGCCGGCGGGCAGCGCGCTGGAATACGTGTGCGCGCTCGCCTACGTGGACCCAGCCGAGCGGCTCGAGCGCGTCTTCGCGGGCCGCTGCACCGGGCGGCTGTCCGCGCAGCCACGCGGCGAGCGCGGCTTCGGCTACGACCCCGTGTTCCTGCCCGACGAGGTCCCCGCGGGCGCAGCCGGCCGCCCGCAGCCGACGATGGCGGAGCTCTCAGACGCGCAGAAGGACGCGATCAGCCATCGCGGTCGTGCTGCGCGGGCGCTGCTTGGCTGGCTTCGCCGGGGGGACGGCGCTGCGGAAGGTTGATCGCCGCGGACGCCGCCACCGCGATGCCGAGCCCCGCATAGCCGGTGTAGCCGGCGAGCGCCAGCAGCAGGGCGGTGATCAGCGCCACCAGCACGGTCGCCAGCCAGGCCATGCGCGCGATCGCCATCGTCGCATTCTTGCGCACGCCCGTCCGCGTGCGGTGTTAGCGTCGTAACACCGGTTTCACTAAAGAGGAGGGTGAAGTGACTAAGTCCGAGCTGGTCGACCAGGTGGCGGACCGCGCCGATCTGACCAAGCAGGATGCCTCGCGCGCGGTGGACGCGGTGCTCGCGACGGTGGAGGACGCGCTGCGACGCGGCAGCGAGGTGACGGTCGCGGGTTTCGGCAAGTTCCACGTGAGCGAGCGGGGCGCGCGCATGGGGGTCAACCCGCGCACCGGGGAACGCATCCAGATCGCGGCCTCGCGCGTACCACGCTTCACGGCGGGCAGCGGCCTGAAGAGCGCGGTGAAGGGTCGCTGAGACCGGCGGGCTCCTTCGGCGACATGCTGGCCGCTCGGGTCGCCGAGCGCGAATCGCAGGTCGTGCTCGGCCTGGACCCGGACCCGAACGCGTTGTGGGTCGATGCGGCGGCGCGCGGCCGGGCGGCGGGCGGCGCGGCGGCGGGCAGTCCCGCGCGGGCGGCTGCAGCGGCGGCGCTCGAGCACTGCCGCGCGCTGATCGACGCGGCGGCGCCGGCCTGCGTGGCGGTGAAGCCGCAGCTGGCGCGCTTCGAGCTGATGGGCGCAGCGGGCTGGGAGGCGCTGGAAGCGGTCGTCATGCACGCGCGCGAGCGCGGGCTGCTGGTGATCGCGGACGGCAAGCGCGGCGACATCGACGTGACCGCGCAGGCCTACGCCGGTGCGCTGATGTCGGGCAGCGACAGCCCCTACGGCCGCCTCGAGGGGCTCGCCGCGGACCTGCTCACGGTCAACCCGCTGATGGGCCGCGACGCGGTGGAGCCGTTCGTGCGGGCGGCGCGCGCGGTGCGCGGCGGCGTGCTGGCGCTGGTGCGCACCTCGAACGCGGGCGCCAAGGATGTGGAGGACCTGCCGCTGCGCGACGGCGGGCGCGTGTGGGAGCGCCTGGCGCGGCTGGTGGCAGAGCTGGGCGCGGCGGGCGTGGGCGGGTCCGGGCTGAGCGACGTGGGCGCGGTGCTCGGCGCGACCGAGCCCTGGCATCTCGAGCGCGCGCGCGAGCTGATGCCGGCCGCGGTGTTCCTGCTGCCTGGGATCGGCGCGCAGGGGGGGCGGGTGCAAGAGCTCGCGCCGGCGTTCGCCGCGGGCCGCGCCGGCGGCCTGGTGAGCGCCTCGCGCAGCATCGCGGCGGCCCATCTGGCGCACGGGGGCGAGCCGCCGGCGGCGGCTCGCGCCGAGGCGGAGCGCCTGCGCGAGGCGGCCTGGAGGCTGTCGGACGCGTTCGTGGGCGCCGGCTAGCGCGAGCGCCGCGGTTCGCTAGCCTTGATGGCGTGCGCGCCAGGGCGTCATCTGCCGTTCGGGCGTGCCGGGAAGGCGGGTGCTGAGCGAGGATGATCATCACGGTCACGCTGAACGCGGCCATCGACAAGTCGCTGGCGGTGCCCAACTTCAGGCTGGGACGGCGTCATCGCACGGTCGACCAGCGCACGATGGCGGGCGGCAAGGGCGTGAACATCGCGCGCACGCTGAAGGCGCTCGGGCAGCCGGTGATCGCCACCGGCTTCGCCGGCGGCGCGACCGGCACGCACATCGTCGAGCAGCTCACCGAGGAGGCGATTCTCAACGACTTCGTGCGCATCCGCGAGGAGTCGCGCACCAACACCTCGGTGCTCGACCCCACCACCGGGCAGCAGACGGAGATCAACGAACGCGGCCCGTCGGTGTCGGCCGGCGAGGTGGAGCTGTTCCGCGACAAGCTGCTGTACCTGGCGCGGGGCGCGGCGATCGTGGTGTTCGCGGGCTCGCTGCCGCGCGGCGTGGAGCCCGACATCTACGCCTCGCTGATCCGCGACCTCGAGCGCCTGGAGGTGCTGACGGTGATCGACACCGACGGCGAGCCGCTGCGCCAGGCGGTGCGCGCGGAGCCGGATGTGGTCTCCCCGAACGTGCTGGAGGCGGAGGAGCTCGTGGGCCACGAGTTCTCGGGCGAGCAGGAGCGCTCGCTGGCGGTGGCGGAGATCGCCGCGCTGGGCCCGCGCGAGGCGATCATGACGCTTCCCGACGGATGCTTCGCGCAGGTTCTGATCGACGGCCAGCGCGTGCTCAAGCGCGCGCGGATCGAGCCGCGCGAGCCGGTCGCGCGCAGCGGCTCGGGCGACGCCTTCCTCGCCGGCTACCTGGCGGCGCGCTACGAAGGCCGCCCGCCCGACCAGTGCCTGCGCTTCGGCGTGGCGTGCGGCGCGGAGTCGACCGGGCGCCTGGGCGCCGGGCTGATCGACGCGCGCGAGACGCGGCGGCTGATGGGCAGCGTGGAGCTGGGCGTGGTCGAGCTGCCGGCGGAGGTCACGCCCTGAGGCGCGGGCGCCCGCGGCCGGCGCCCTGACGGTCGCGGGGCGCGCCCGCCGCGCCGTCCAGCCCCCGGCCAGAGCGCCGCGCTCGCGCGGCCGCGCCCGCGGCTCAGCCTCCGGCCACGTCGCGCCGCAACAGCACGAGATAGCCGGCGAGCAGCGCGGGCACGCCGTACAGGGCGCACACCCAGGCGGAGTGCGCGATCGGGGCCCAGTCGGTGGGGGTGCGCAGCAGCCCCTGCCAGTTCTGGAGCTGTTCGGTGAGGAGGTAGGGCTGGATGGATTCCAGTCCGGGGATATGGGCGACGATCACCAGCAGGATCACCAGCCCGATCGTGGCGACGACGGCGGCGGCGCTGTTGCGGGTGGCGGTCGACAGCAGCAGCCCGATGCTGACGACGGCGAACAGCGGGATCAGGTAGGCGAGGTTGATGCCGAGCACCAGCAGCAGCGCTTCGGGCGCGGAGACGACGGTGCCCGAGAAGGTCGTGATGGAGTGAAAGCCCCACGAGCCGAGCCCGGCGAGGGTGGCGGCGGCGCCGGTCAACAGCACCACGACGGCGGCGTAGGTGAAGGCGGCGAGCGCCTTGGCGGCGAACACCTGGCCGCGGTCGACCGAGCGGGTGAGGATCGTCTTCAGGGTGCCGTTGCCGTCCTCGTTGGCGACGATGTCGCCGGCCACCAGTGAGGCCACGACCGGGAGGAAGAAGCCGGACATGAACAGCAGCATCAGCACCGGCGTGGCGAGGCCGGACTGGGTGATCTCCTGGGCGAACACGTTGCCGCGGTGGCCGGCCTGGCGGTCCAGGCTCTCGAACACGACGAACACGACGATCAGCAGCGTCAGCAGGCCGGGGCCGAGGTAGCTGCGGACCTGGGAGACGAGCTTGCGCAGCTCCCAGCGGTACACGGTGAGCGTGAACGGCCGCCGCCGGGCGCGGCGGCCCGCCGCCGTGGGGAGCGGGCGGCCGATGGCGGGCGCGCTCACGCGTGCTCCAGCGCGGGCAGGCCGTCGTGCTCGCCGGCCTGCCGGTGTTCGCCCTCGGTGAGCCGGAAGAACAGGTCCTCGAGCGTGGCCAGCTCGGGGGTGAGCGCGAGCACGCCGACGCCGGCGGCGGCGAGCGCGAGCGAGAGCGCCCCGACGTTGCGCTCCTCGGCCTGGAAGGCGATGCCGTGCTCCCCGTCGCCCTCCCCTGAGAACGCGCCGGCCTGCGCGCGCTCGATGCCGGGCTGGGCGCGCGCCACCTGCAGGGCGCGGGCGTCGTCGGTGGTGCGCAGCCGGTAGCCGGCTCCGCCCTGGCGGCGGAGGTCCGACAGCGCGCCCTCGTAGACGACGCGGCCGCGGTCGACGATGGCGACGCGGTCGCACAGCTCCTGCACCTCCGGCAGCTGGTGGCTGGAGAGCAGCACGGTGATGCCCTCTCCGGCGAGGCGGCGGATCAGCTGGCGCATGTCGCGCATGCCGGCGGGGTCGAGGCCGGTGGCAGGCTCGTCGAGGATCAGCAGCCGGGGGCGGCGCAGCAGCGCGGCGGCGATGCCGAGGCGCTGGCGCATGCCGTGCGAGTAGCCGCGCACCTTGTGAGCGGCGCGGGGGGTGAGCTCGACGGTGGCGAGCACCTGCTCGATGCGCCCGGCGGCGCCGTCGCCGTCGAGCGCGGCCAGCAGCTCGAGGTTCTTGCGGGCACTCAGGTAGGGGTAGAAGCGGGGAGCCTCGACGAAGCCGGCGACGCCCTGCAGGGCGCGGGCGCTGTGGCGCATGGGGTCGCTTCCGAACAGCTCGACGGTGCCCTCGCTCGGGGTGATCAGCCCGAGCGCCATGCGCAGCGTGGTGGTCTTGCCGGCGCCGTTGGGGCCGAGGAAGCCGTACACGTCTCCCTCGCGCACGTTGAGGTCGACGTGGTCGACCGCCAGCACCTCCTTGTAGCGCTTCACCAACCCCCGCGCCCTGACCGGCGGGGCCTCCGCCGGACCCGTCGGGGCCTCGCCGCCCACGTCGCTACAGGCCCCGGGCGACCGCTTCGACTTCGGCGGGGGGGACGGCGCCGGCGATCAGGTAGCGCACGCCGCCGCGCTCGAAGCTGAGCAGCGTGCCGAGCTCGGTGCGCAGCTCGCCGGCGCTGGTGCCGTCGATCGACACCTTCGGCAGCTCGCCGAGCGCGCCCGAGGCGCCTTCGCCGGACGGCGACCCCTTCGCCTTGGCGGCGAGCACGGCAATCGTCGAGGGGCCGTGACCATGGGTGGTGAGCTTGGGGCGGGTGGTGCGGCGGCCCGCGTGGCCGGCCGAGCCCCCTCGCGAGCCTCCCGGCTCGACTTCTTCGACCTTGACGTCGGGCGGGGGGTCGAGCTCGAACACGGAGGCTTCCACCGGGCCGTAGGAGACTTCGCCGGCGGCGAGTTCGATCACGGGGGTGGAGCTGGAGGAGGAGTACACGGCGGCCCGCAGCGGCACGCCGCGGTGGGCGTCGAAGGACAGCTCGACGCCGCCGAGGAGGCTGCCGCCTTCCTTGGGGGAGACGCGCACGGTGTAGGCGCCCTGGCCGGCGAGGTCGGTGGGGACGGCGCCGGACACGTCGGCGTGCCGGCTGAGGCGGGAGACGGCTTCTTCGATCTTGGCGACGCTCGGCGCTTCGCCTTCGCCGCCGCTGCGCCCGCCGGCGCCGGTGGGCCCGGCGGCGCCTGCTTCGCCTTCGTGGGCCGGGGGCGTGTAGCGGTACTCGGTGTTGGTGGCGGCGTCGTAGAGCGTGAGCGTGCGCCCGTCGTAGAGGACCTGGGTGTCGCCCTTCTGCGACTGCAGCTCCAGGCGCAGCTTGCCGTCGCCGATCCACAGGCGCCCGGAGGCGCCGGCGGCGAGCGGGCCGGAGGCGATGGCGCCGCCCTGCCCGCCGCCGGCGAGGTTGGCGCCTTCGAGCAGGTGGTCGGTCCAGGTGACGCTGGCGCTAACCCCCTGCACGGGGTGGGCGTGGGCGCCGGCGAGCGCATCGTGGACGGCTTGGGCTAGCGGCTTGGGCGGCGGCGTGGGGCCGGTGTCGAGCGCGAAGGCGATGGCGGTGGCGGACGCGCCGATGGCGATGACGAGCGCGCACAGCAACAGCAGGCGCGAGAGCGGTAGGCGTCGGAGCAGGTTCACGACGTGCGGGTTCCCTTGGTTGCGGTTCCCTGGGTTGCCTCTCGAGCTCCACATTAGCGCCGCGGCTTCAGGGCTCCTAAAGGTGAGAGGGCTCTCATGCCGTCCCGGAGGGGCTCTCGTGGCGCCCCTGTGAGACCGTTCGGTGACGCCAGACGATATGTTGCCGGCTGATGAGCACCCCTGCGAGCGGACCCAGCGAATCGAAGGCCGGCCAGCGCCTGATCACGGCGGCGGTGGTGCTGGTGTTCGCGTTCGGGCTGGCGGTGCCGGCGTACGTGCTGGCGCAGAACGGCGACGACCACGCGAGCACGGCGGTGGGGGTGCATCTCAGCAAGGACGAGATCAAAGGCCGCGAACTGTTCGCGCGCACCTGCACGGGCTGCCACACGCTGGCGGCGGTGAAGTCGGTGGGGCGGATCGGCCCTGACCTGGACATCCTGCTGAAGGAAGTCCCGACGGTGGCGCAGCGCCGCGCGCTGGTGCTGAGCGCGATCCTGGAAGGCCGCGCGCTGGGCAAAGGCAACATGCCGGAACTGCTCTACCAGGGCAGGGAAGCGGAAGACGTGGCGGACTTCGTGTCGGCTGTGGCGGGACACTAGGCCGCACGGGCCGGCGGCGCGGGCTTTGGCCAGCCGTCGATAGCGGCGCGCGATGACCATCAGCTAGGGTCCGGCCAAGATGTCGGAGCAGCCGAAGACCGCGGAGGAGGTGAAGGCGCTCGTGCAGGAGCGCGACATCCGCTTCATCCGCTTCTGGTTCACGGACATCCTGGGTCAGCTGAAGTCGTTCTCGATCGGCGCGGCGGAGCTGGACGACGCGTTCGAAGCGGGCATGGGCTTCGACGGCAGCTCGATCACGGGCTTCAACGCGATCGAGGAGTCGGACATGATCGCGATGCCCGACCCGAGCACGTTCTCGGTGCTGCCGTGGCGGCCGGAGGAGCAGGGCGTGGGCAGGATGTTCTGCGACGTGATCACGCCCGAGAAAACGCCGTACGAGGGCGACCCGCGCCACGTGCTGCGCCGCGCGCTGAAGCGCGCGCACGAGATGGGCTTCGACACCTTCAACGTGGGGCCGGAGCTGGAGTACTTCCTGTTCAAGGACGCGCGCTCGACGGAGGTGCTGGACGAAGGCGGCTACTTCGACTTGACGACGCTGGACGCGGGCTCGGACGTGCGCCGCGAGACGGTGCTGGCGCTGGAGCAGCTGGGCATCCACGTGGAGTACACCCACCACGAGGTGGGGCCCTCCCAGCACGAGATCGACATGCGCTACGCGGACGCGCTGAAGATGGCGGACGACTGCATGACCTACCGCATCACGGTGAAGGAGTACGCGATGAAGTACGGCTGGCACGCGACCTTCATGCCGAAGCCGCTGTTCGGCGAGAACGGCTCGGGCATGCACACGCACCAGTCGCTCTTCCACGAAGGCAAAAACGCGTTCTTCGACCCGGACGACCAGTACTTCCTCTCGGACGTGGGCAAGGCGTTCATCGCGGGCCAGCTCAAGCACGCGCGCGAGATCTGCTCGATCTTCGCCCAGTGGGTGAACTCCTACAAGCGGCTGGTGCCCGGCTTCGAGGCGCCGACGTACGTGGCGTGGTCGCGGCGCAACCGCTCGGCGCTGGTGCGGGTGCCGCTGTATCACCCGGGGCGCGAGCAGGCGACGCGCATGGAGCTGCGCTGCCCGGACCCGGCGTGCAACCCCTACCTGACGTTCGCGGCGCTCTTGCAGGCGGGCCTGGAGGGGATCGAGAAGGGCTACGAGCTGCCGGAGCCGATGGAGAAGAACCTCTACCACCTGCCGGGCGAGGAGCGCCGCCGCCTGGGCGTGGAGCAGCTGCCGGAGAGCCTGGGCGAGGCGATCGAGCTGACGGCCGAGTCCGAGCTGGTGCTGCGCACGCTCGGCGAGCATATGTTCAACCGCTACGTGGAGATCAAGCGCCAGGAGTGGGACGACTACCGCGTGCACGTGACGCAGTGGGAGCTCGACCGCTACCTGTCGATCCTGTAGCGCCTTCTTCTTCTATGAGCCTCCGCTGACGCTCCGGCCGGCGTAGACGGCGGTGGCGGCAGCGGGCACGGGGCACGCGAGGGGGCGGGCGGGCGCGAGCTGCCAGTGCATCGCCTGCAGCATGTGCCCGAAGGCGCTGGGGTGCCGGGGCGCGATCTCGGCGACGAGCGCGATCGCGCCCGCGGCGCGACGCTCGTACTCGGCCTCGCCGGTGATCTGGGCCAGGCGCAGCAGGCCGCCCGCGGCGGCGGAGGAGCCGGAGGGCAGGGGGGAGTCCTCGAGGTC
Source organism: Solirubrobacteraceae bacterium (assembly GCA_035508735.1). Classification (GTDB taxonomy): domain Bacteria; phylum Actinomycetota; class Thermoleophilia; order Solirubrobacterales; family Solirubrobacteraceae; genus Palsa-744. The sequence goes on from DATJMM010000011.1 coordinate 63,297, forward strand.
CTTGCGCCTGACGATCAGCGTCTCGGCGTCGGCGGCGGTGGAGAAGAAGCCGCCGTGCTGCTCGTCGGCGAAGCGCGCGATCATCTCCCCCGCGAGCGCCGCCGCCTGTTGCAGCCAGCGCTCCTCGCAGGTGGCTTCGAACAGCGCGATCAGCGCCTGCAGCAGCAGCGCGTGGTCCTCCAGGTAGGCGTCGAGCTTGGCGGCGCCGGCGCTGTAGGTGCGCAGCAGCCGCCCGCGGGGGTCGCGCAGCTGGCGCTCGACGAACTCGGCGCCTGCGACGGCCGCTTCGAGGTACCGACTCCCGCCCGTGCCGCCGTCATGGCCGAGCGCGGCGCCGGCCTCGGCCAGGGCGGCGATCATGAGCGCGTTCCAGCTGGTGAGGCGCTTGTCGTCGAGGCCGGGCCGGGTGCGCTGCTCGCGCCGGGTGAGCAGCTGCTCGCGGATGCGCTCGCGCACGGGCGGGTCGGGCTCGGGGCCGCGCCCCTGGAGCACGTTCAGGCCGGGTCTCGCCGCTTCGCGCTGGGTGCCCGGATCGTGAGGGTCTTGGAAGTTGCCCTGCTCGGTGGCGCCGAGCCAGGCGATGGCTGCGTCGGCGTCCTCGCCGAGGACCTCGCGCAGCTCGGCGACGCTCCACACGTAGTAGCGGCCCTCCACTCCCTCGGAGTCGGCGTCGAGGGCCGAGTAGAAGCCCCCCTCGACGCCGCGCATCTCGCGCAGCGCCCAGTCGAGCGTCGAGGTGCACACCGCCAGCAACCGCTGCTCGCCCGACAGCTGCCAGCCGTGCAGGTAGGCGCGCGCGAGCTGGGCGTTGTCGTAGAGCATCTTCTCGAAGTGCGGCACGGTCCAGGCGGCGTCGACGCTGTAGCGCGCGAAGCCGCCGCCGAGCTGGTCGCGGATGCCGCCGTCGGCCATCGCGTGCAACGTGTGCAGCGCGATCGCGCGGGCGCCGGCAGCGTCGGCGCCCCCGTGCGCGGCCCGCGCGAGCAGGAACTCGAGCACCGGCGCCTGCGGGAACTTGGGGGCCCGGCCGAAGCCGCCGTGACGCGGGTCGAAGCTCGCGCCGAGCGTCTCCACCGCGCCGATCAGCACGTCCTCGCGTGGCGCCTGCGAGCTCGGGATCAGCCGAGCGCCGCCGGCCAGCCGCTCGCGCATGCGCTCGCCGCCCGCGCGGATCTCCTCGCGATCCTGCTCCCAGGCCTCGGCGATCGCGGCCAGCACCTGCGTCCAGGCGGGCATGCCGTGGCGGGGCTCGGGTGGGAAGTAGGTGCCGCCGTAGAAGGGGACCTGCTCGGGCGTGAGGAACACGTTGAGCGGCCAGCCGCCGCCGCCGGTCATCGCCTGCACGGCCTCCATGTAGATCGCGTCCACGTCGGGGCGCTCCTCGCGGTCGACCTTGACGCACACGAAGCGCTCGTTCATCACGTGCGCGACGGCGGCGTCCTCGAAGGACTCGCGCTCCATCACGTGGCACCAGTGGCAGGCGGAGTAGCCGATCGACACAAGCAGCGGCCGGTCGAGCTGGCGCGCGCGGCCCAGCGCCTCGGGCCCCCACGGCAGCCAGTCGACGGGGTTCTCGGCGTGCTGGCGCAGGTACGGTGAGCTCTCGTGGGCGAGCGCGTTGGCCATCGCACGCCCAGCGTAGCCCGGCCGATGCGCTACAGCCCGGCGCCGGCGGCGGCGCCTCGCAGGCGCGGGAGCGTGGCGTCGAGCGTGGCGAGCGCCGGCCATTGCGCCTGCGAGGAGGGCGCGCCGCCGGCGCGGCGGGCGAGTTTGACTTTGGCGATCTCGACGTCGACCCGCCTGCCGCCGAGCGTGCCGGTGACGCGCAGCGAGCTGGAACCGAAGCGCACGGTCCCGTGCGCGGCCTGCGGCCCGGACACGTGGATGTCGGCGGCCTGCAGCTTGCCGTCGCGCACGGGGAAGGTGGCGCTCAGCTGCACGCCCGGCACGAGCGAGAAGTCCTTGAGCGCCGCGACGCTGCGGGTGAGCCTGGCGTAGCCGCCGCGCAGGCCGCCGAAGCTCGAGCCGCTCGGCAGTTCCGCGTCGGCCTGCAGGGTGGCGGCGATCACCTGGCGGTTGAGGTCGACGAGCGTGTCGAGCAGCGCCACCAGCGTCTTTCCGGGCCTGCCGCGCAGGCCAGCCGGCGGGCGAATGCCGGCGAGCGAGGTCGGCGTGACCGGGGTGGGCGCGAACTCGTCGACCGGGTTGGCGCAGGGCTGCACGGTGGCGGCCGAGAAGAACGCCGCGACGGCCAGCGCGGAGCACCCGCTGAGGTCGCTGCCGAGCACGGAGTGGCCGGTGAAGGGCACCACCAGCAGCTGCGCGTCGGGGATCTCGGCGGCGAGGCTGCGCGCGTAGCTGGTGGGGGTGCGCAGGTCCTGCTCGCCGGAGAGGATCAGCGTGGGCACGTCCGGCAGCGGTTTCTGGGCGGGCGGCGGCGGCGAGGCGTCGGGCCAGCCCGCGCACGCGGGCACGAGGCTGTTGGCATAGGCGGTGGCGGCGTCGAACGGGTAGAAGTCGCCGGCGGGCTGGGCGTGCAGGTAGCCGAGCGCTTCGTCGAGGCGGGTGGCGCCGGGGGCCGTGCGCTGCCACGGGAACGGGCTCTCCTCGCAGCTGGTGGCGGCGAACAGCGCTTCGTCGACCTCCTGCTCTACTGCCGGGTGGGGGCGTTCGATCGGCACGTTGGGGATCAGCCCCTCCGACATCGCCTGCAGACGCAGCAGCGGGTCGGGGTAGTGGTGCAGGGCGGAGGTGACGGCGGCGGGCAGCAGCGCGCGCAGCGCCGGGTTGAGGTCGCCGGCCTCCAGCACGTCGAGCAGCCCCGGCTCGTCGATCGTGCTCGCGTGGCGGTGGCCCGAGCCGTCGTACACCGAGCCGCTGAGAGGGTGCGCGCGCAGGCGCGTGGCGAGCGTGGCGAGGCTGGCCAGGGCGTTGGGCGTGATGCCGGCGCAGGCCTCGCCGGCGCACAGCTCGCCGAGCACGCCGCCGATCGCCTCGAGCGTGGGGATGGCGAACGGTTCGGTGCCTTCGGGCGGCACCACCGAGTCGAGCACCAGCGCTTCGACGTTGGCGGGGTACTCCTCGGCGTACTCGGTGGCGACCTTGGTGCCGTAGCTGGTGCCGTACAGGACCAGCTTCTGATAGCCGCCGGCCTGCCGCAGCGCCTCGATGTCCTGCACCGATTCCTGCGTGGTGTAGGCGCCGCGAGCGGGACCGAGCTCGCTGGCGCAGCGTTCGAAGAGCTCCGCGGCGGGCGCCGGCGTGGGCGCTTCGAAGGCGCTGCAGCCGAGCGGGTCCGACGCGCCGGTGCCGCGCTGGTCGAAGAGCAGCAGATCGCGCGAGCCGAGCGCCGGCGCGATCGCCTGGGCGATGAATTCGCCGAGCGGCAGCGCCGCCTGGCCGGGGCCGCCGGCGAGCGCCACCACGGCGGTGCTGCTGGGGCTCGCGCCGGCGAGCTTGCGCTCGACGCTGAGCGTGATCGTGCCGGGCACGCCGCCGACGCGGTCGAGCGGCACCTGCAGCGAGCTGCACTGGAAGCCCGCGTCATCCGCGCACGGGATGAAGCTAAGGGCGGAGGCGCTCGAGGAGCTGGGCGAGCTGGCGCACGCGAGCGCCAGCAGCAGAGCCGCCAGTGCGAGCTTGCGGGCTCTCCTGCGCATCGCCACCGACAATAGCCGCCGTGGCCACGGCCCCCGCCGGTAGCTTCACGGCGGTCGAGCCGAGCTCGCCCACGAGCGAGTCTCCGGGTCCGCTGCGCAGCGTGCCGTGGGCCGAGCCGGCGCCCCCCACCCGCAGGTGCGCGCCCGCCAGGCCCCAAGCGCCGGACAGCGTCACGCCGGGGACGTAGGAGTAGTCGCGCAACGCGACGCCTTCGTCTCCCAGCGACGCCCAGCCGGAGCGCAGGCCGCCGACGCGCAGCGCGGGCAGCGGCTCGCCTTCGCCGCCGTCGCCAAGCGAGAGCGCCAGCGCGAAGGCGCGGCCGGCGTCCGCGAGCGTGAGCGCCACGGCCTGCAGCGTGCGCCCGGCGAGGCCCGAGTAGCCGGCCGCGGTGGACACGGCGCCGAGCCTCGTGGGCGCAAGCGGCGGCGGTCGCAGCCCGGCCGTGGTGGGCGTCTTCGCGCACTGCCTGATCGCCTTGGCGGCGAACAGCGCCTGCAACGCGTGATTGGCGCAGGCGGTAGGCTCGGTGCCGAGCACCGAGTGACCGGTGTGCGGGACCACCAGCAGCTGGGCGTCGGGGATCATCGCCGCCACTTCTCGCGCGCCCGAGGTGGGCGTGCGCAGGTCTTCGGCCCCGCTCAGGATCAGCGTGGGAACGTCCGGCAGCGGGGTGTCGTCGGGCGCGGGCGCGGGCGTGGTGTAAGGCCAGTGGGCGCAGGCCCTGGCGTCGCTGAGGTCGACCGCGTTGGCGGCGCTGAAGGGCGCGAAGGCACGCGCTCCGAGCGCCCGCGCGGCGGCGCCCACCTGCGCGATGCGCGCGGCCGCGCCCGACGCGCGGTTCCAGGGGAACTCCTGCTCTTCGCAGGTGGTGGCGTAGTAGAGCGGGTCGTCGAATTCTTCGCCGCCTTCGCCGGGCGAGCTGGCGACCGCGTAGGCGAGCCGTGCGAGCGGCGCGTCGTCGCCGCGGGCGGCGGCGGCGACCGCGCTGAGCAGCTGTGCGCGCAGCAGCGGCGAGAAGTCGCCCGCGAGCAGCAGTTCGAGCAGCTCGTCGGAGCTGAGCGTGACGGTGTGCGCACGCCCGCGGCCGTCGAGCGCGCGTGCGCGCAGCGGCGCGCGGCGCATGCGCGCGAGCACGCGCGCGAGGTCGGCGACGGGGTGGGCGGTGACGTGCGTGCACGCGCGCTGTTCGCACAGCTGGCGCAGGATCCGCGGCACCGCTGCGAACGTGGCGAGGTTCAGCGTGTTGGGGCCGTTGGGCGGCACCACCGAGTCGAGCACCAGCGCTTCCACGTGTTCGGGGTACTCCTGCGCGTAGCGCTCGGCCACCTTGGTGCCGTAGCTGGTGCCGTACAGCACGAGCTTTTCGTAGCCGCCGGCCTGGCGGATCGCCTCGATGTCGGCGACGGTGTCGGCGGTGGTGTAGAAGCTGCGGTCGGTCCCCAGCTGGTCGCCGCAGGCTTCGATCAGCGCGCCGAAGGAGCGGTACAGCCCGCTCTGTTCGAAGGCGTGGCAGGACAGCGGGTCGGACAGGCCGATGCCGCGCTGGTCGAACACGATCAGATCGCGGGTGGACGCGATCGGCCCGAGCAGTTCGTCGAACTGCGCCGCGAACGGCAGCGCCGACTGCCCCGGCCCGCCGGCCAGCGCGACGATCGCGCTGCGGGCGCTCCCCACCGGCGCCAGGTGGCGACGGATCGCCAGCGTGACCGTGCCGGGCACGGCGCCGCTGGGGTCGAGCGGCACGACCAGATGGCCGCAGCCGAAGTCGTTGGTGGCGGCGCAGGGCGCGAACGCGATCTCCGCGCGGGCGGCGGCGGGCCGCTGCGCGAGCGCGAGCGCGCAGGCCGTGGCCGCCAGCATCGGCGCGAGTGCGCGCAGTCGCATCCAGCGGAATCTATTGACGGGGCCGGCGCCAGGCGCCGGATGTGCAGAGGCGGTCGCTGCCAGTCCCAGGCGTGCGGGTGGCGCGGGCGGGTACGTGCAGGCGGTCGCTGCCAGTCCCAGGCGTGCAGGTGGCGCGGGCGGGCGCGTGCAGGCGGTCGCTGCCAGTCCCAGGCGGCAGGGGGGCGCGGGCGGGCGCGCGTGGGTAGTGTCTGCGCGGATGGAGCGCGAGATCGTGACCGCGACGCAGGCGCCGCCGGCGATCGGGCCCTACAGCCACGCGGTGCGGGCCGGCGGACTGCTGTTCTGCTCGGGGCAGATCCCGCTCGACCCGCACAGCGGCGAGCTGGTGGGCGCGAGCGCGGGCGAGCAGGCGCGACGCTGCCTGGAGAACCTCGACGCGGTCTGCGAGGCGGCCGGCAGCTCGCTCGCGCGCGCGCTGCGGGTGACGATCTACATGACCGACCTGTCGGCCTTCGCCGAGGTCAACGAGGCCTATGCGGCGTTCTTCGCCGCTGCGCCGCCGGCGCGCGTGACCGTGGGCGTGGCGCAGCTTCCGCGCGGCGCCTACGTGGAGATCGACGCGATCGTCGCCGCGTAGGCGCCGTCGTCGTCGGGCTCGACGCTGCGCAGCGCGCGCGCCAGCAGCTCTCGCAGCGTGCGCCGCTCCCCGGCGTCGAGCGCCGCCAGCACTTCGTCCTCGACCTCCCGCTGCGCCCTTTCGGCGCCGTGCAGCGCCTCGCGGCCGGCGGGCGTGATCTGCACGAGGTGGCGGCGGCGGTCGTCCGGGTCGCGCAGGCGCGTGGCGTAGCCGAGCTGCTCGAGCTCGTTGAGCAGCAGCACCACGTTGTTGGCGTCCATGCAGAAGGCGTCGGCGAGGTCCTGCTGGGGACAGCCGTCGTGGTCTGAGACGTAGCTGAGCGCGACCAGGTGGCGCAGGTGCATGCCCAGGCGCTGCTCGTCGGCGCGCCGGTAGACCTGCTTGGTCAGGCGGCTCAACAGCACCGCCGAGCCGGGGGCGCATGAACCCTTCGAGCCCATGTTCTGAAGTCTATACATCACTCAAGCACCAACGATCACAGTATCAGAGATCGTTAATTTTCTGTAGATCATCCATGTGGCATGGATGATAGATGCTATGGTGTGCTCTCCACGACTCACGGAGGTGCCCGATGACCGCAGTGCTTCGCCGTATCGACCCCACTCAGGCAGACAGCCGCCCCGCCGCGGCAGAGCGCCGGCGCTGGATCGCGCTGGCCGTGCTGTGCCTGGGGCAGCTGATGATGATCCTCGACTCGACGATCGTGAACGTGGCGCTGCCCTCGATCCAGCGCGACCTGGGCTTCTCGCAGGGCAACCTCACGTGGGTGATGAACGGCTACCTGATCACGTTCGGCGGGCTGCTGCTGCTGGCGGGCCGCATGGGCGACCTGGTGGGGCGCAAGAAAGTGTTCCTCGCCGGGCTGGTGCTGTTCACCGCCTCCTCGGTGCTGTGCGGGATCGCCACCTCGCAGGCGTTCCTGATCGGCGCGCGCCTGCTGCAGGGCGTGGGCGGCGCGGTCGCCTCGAGCGTGATCCTGGCGATCATCGTGACCGAGTTCCCGCAGCCGCGAGAGCAGGCCAAGGCGATGGGCATGTACGCGTTCGTGTCCGCGGGGGGCGGCTCGATCGGGCTGCTGGCGGGCGGCGCGCTGACGCAGTCGCTGAGCTGGCACTGGATCTTCTTCGTGAACGTGCCGATCGGGCTGGTGGCGTTCGTGCTCGGCTCGCGCCTGATCGTGGAGAACGAGGGCATCGGGCTGGGTCGAGGCGTCGACTGGGCCGGCTCGCTGCTGATCACACTGGCTACGATGGCGGGTGCGTTCGCGATCGTGAAGTCCAGCGAATACGGCCTCCTCTCTGCCCGCACGCTCGGCGTGGGGGGCAGCGCGCTGATCCTGCTGGCGGCCTTCCTGGCGCTGGAGGGGCGCGTGGCCAACCCGATCATGCCGCTGCGGATCCTGCGCCTGCGCGCGCTGATGGGCTCGAGCCTCGTGCGTGGCCTGCTGATCACGGGGATGTTCTCCGCCTTCTTCCTCGGTTCGCTGTACCTCGAGCGCGTGCTCGGCTACGACGCGATCGACACCGGCCTGGCGTTCCTGCCGTTGACGGCCTCGATCGCGCTCATGTCGATGGGCGTGGCCGCTCGCCTGGTGGAACGCTTCGGCGCCGTCGCCACGCTGGCGAGCGGGCTCGGCGTGATCGCGCTCGGCTTGGTGGGGCTCGCCGCCCAGGGCGTGCACGCGAGCTACCTGCCGTGGCTGGCGCTGTCGTTCATGGCGCTGGGGCTCGGCGCGGGGGCCTCGTTCCTGCCGCTGCTGACGATCGGCATGGCCGACGCGCCCAAGCGCGACGCGGGGCTCGCCTCCGGCATCATCAACGTCTCGGTGCAGCTGTTCGGGGCGATCGGCCTGGCCACGCTGGGCACGGTCGCCACCGACCACACCAAGGCGCTCAGCCGCGGCGGGCAGCCGCTGGCGCAGGCGCTGACGGGCGGCTATCACCTCGCCTACCTGGTGGCGGCCCCGCTGGTCGGCGTCGGCATCCTCGCCGCGCTGCTGATCCTGCGCCGGCCGGCGAGCGCGCAGCCGCAGGAGGTCGATGCGCTCGAGGGCGAGCGCACGAGCTCGGAGCTGGTTCCCACCCGGCCCGCGCCGGAGCCCACGGTGCAGGCGGCATGAGCGCCCTGGCACGACCGAGCGCGCAGGCCGCGCGTGCGCTCACCGCGGAGCGCGCGCGCGCCGGCGAGCGCACGCGCTCGGCCGGGCGCTCGCGCCGCGCCGAGGCGGGCACCCTCACCGAGATCACGCGCTCGCTGCTGCGCGACGCCCGCGCGGTGCGGTCTGCCGAGGCCCGGCGCCGCGCGCCGGGTGGCGGTCGCTGATGCGCCAGGGCCCGCTGGCGGGACGCTACGGCGCGGTGGCGGCGATGGTGATGTGCGCGTTGATCCCCTACCTGGCGCTGTCCGCCGCGCTGCAGCCGCTGACGCCGATCATCGCCGGGCAGCTGCACATGAGCCTGCAGACGATGAGCCTGAGCTCGGGCCTGGGCAACGCCGCCTACGCGGCCGGCACGGTGCTGGCGGTCCAGTTCGCCCAGCACCTGCCGCAGCGCAGGATGCTGATCGTCTATGCCACGCTGCTCGTGATCGGGTCGGTGCTCGCGGCGGCGGCGCAGGATGCGGGCATGTACATCGCCGGCCACGTGCTCCAGGGCCTGTGCACGAGCCTGCTGCTGATCTCCGCGGTGCCGCCGCTGGCGATCGGCTACCCGGCGAGCAAGCTGCGCACGACGGCGATGATCATGAACCTGTGCATCTTCGGGGCGGTCGCGCTGGGCCCGGCGATGGGCGGGCTGCAGGCGCAGTCGCACGCCTGGCGGCCGCTGTTCTGGGTCATCGCCGCGATCGCGGCCAGCGCGCTGGTGCTGGCCGTGCTGACGTTCAACGACGCGCCGCCCGCCGATCCCGACTCGCCGCGCGATCCGCTCGCGATCGCGCTGGCGGGCGCCGGCTGCGCGGCCGCGTTCTTCGGCGCCTCCGAGCTGCTGAGCCACCCCTTCCTCGCCGGCGCGACGATCGCGCCGCTGCTCGGCGGTCTCGCGACGATCGTCGTCCTGATCGTCTACCAGTTCCGCGCGAAGCGCCCGCTCTTGACGATCCGTTCGATGCTGACCAGCACGATGCCGGTCGCGGGCATCGTGGTGGCGTTGTTCGCGGCCGCGGCCTCGGTGTCGGCGACCGCGCTGACCGCGGGCGTGCTGGCCGGGCGCTACGGCCCGCTGCACCTGGGCCTGCTGTACCTGCCGGAGGTCGCGGGCGCGGCGATCACCGCGATCCTGCTCGGCGTGGTCATCACCAGGCGTGCGATCCACTATCTCCCGCTGGCCGGCATGGTGGTGCTCGCGGCCGGGATCGCGGTCTTCCGCCTCCAGGTGCCCTCGAGCGAAGCGGCCACGCTCGTCGGCTCGGGACTGACCGGCGTCGGTCTCGGCGCGACGGTCGCGCCGGCCCTGTTCGTGGCCGGCTTCTCGCTGCCCTCGGCCAGTCTCCAGCGCGTGTTCGCGATCGTCGAGCTGATGCGGGCGGTGGCGGCATTCATGATCGCGCCGATCTTCGCCCACCTGGCCGCCACCGTCGGCGGCGGCCTCGACGCCGGCACCGGCATCGCCCTGTGGATCGGTCTCGCGCTCGCGCTCGGCGGCGCCGTGATCGGCGTCGCGATCTACGCGCTCGGCGGCGCGCGCCCGCAGAGCCCCGACATCGACCGCTTCGTGGCCGGCGAGGCGCCCGCGTGGTACTCGCCGCCGCTGCTGGCCAGGGCTCGCCGCGACCTGGGCGCCGCGCATGTCGCGACCGAGAGCGTCAACTGAGATGGCCGTGTCGAGCGGCACGGGCGCCGCGACGGCCGCCTCGCCCGCCGGCCTGGCGCTCCTCGCCTACGACGGCTCCGAGCTGGCGAAGCTCGCGATCGAGCAGGCGGGCCGCCAGCTCGCGGGCGGGCGCGAGGCGCTGGTGGTGTGCGTGTGGCAGCCCGGAGACGTCGGGTTCGTGGTGCCCGCCGAGCGCCGCCTCAACGCCGCACAGGCCACCGAGGTCCGCAGGGCGGCGGAGGAGACCGCGGCGCACGGGGCGCTGCTGGCAGAGCGCGCCGGGTTTGGAGCGCAGAGCTTGGCGATCGAGGCGGCGCCGACCTGGAAGGGGATCGTCGAGGTCGCCGAGCAACGCGGCGCCAGCTTGATCGTGCTCGGCTCCCACCGCCGGCGCGGGCTCGTGGGGCACCTGCTGGGCAGCGTGGCCGCCGGCGTGGTGGCGCACTCGGCGTCCTCCGTGCTGGTCGTGCACGGGCCACCCTGACGGTCGCCGCCGCGGCGCCTCACGCGGCGGGCGTTCGCAGCTCGGCGCGCCTCACCTTGCCCGAGGCCGTCTTCGGCAGCTCGGCGGCGAACTCGACGATGCGCGGGTACTTGTACGGCGCGGTCTCGCGCTTGACGTGCTCCTGGAGCTCGCGCGCCAGCTCGGGCGAGGGCGCGTAGGCGCCCTCGCGCAGCACCACCACAGCGCGCACCACCGCGCCGCGCTCCTCGTCCGGCGCAGCCACCGCGGCGGCCTCGGCGACCGCCGGGTGGGCGACCAGCGCGGACTCCACCTCGAAGGGCCCGATGCGATAGCCCGCGGAGATGATCACGTCGTCCTCGCGAGCCTCGAAGTGCAGCCAGCCGTCCGCATCGATGCCCACGCGGTCGCCGGTGCGCCAGCGCCCGCCGGCGCGACGGTCCTCCACCTGCCAGCCGCCGTCGGGCAGGCGCTGCGCGTGCTCGTGCAGGTAGCCGAGGAAGAAGGTGGGCACGGTGGCGGGGTCCACGGTCAGCTCGCCGTCCTCGATCGCCAGCCCCATGCCCGGCAGCGCCGGGCCCATCGAGCCCTCGCGCGCGGCGCGGTCGAGCGGCGCGCCGGTCAGCTGTCCGGTCTCGGTCTGCCCATAGCCGTCGCGGATCTCCAGGCCCGTGGACTCGCGGAAGGCGCGCAGCACCTCGGGGTTGAGCGCCTCGCCGGCGGCCACCAGCGCGCGCAGGCGGGGCAGCGGGCCGACCGTGGCGCGCTTGGCGATCACGCGGTACTCGGTGGGCGCCATGCAGAGCACGTTCACGCGCTCGCGCGCGAGCAGCTCGAGGCGCTCGGCGGGGTCGAAGCGCGCGTCGTGCAGCAGCGCCGCCGCGCCGCTGAGCCAGGGTGCGATGAACACGTTGCGCGCGGACTTCGACCAGCCGCTGGCGGCGGTGCACCACACCAGCTCGCCGGGGCGCGCACCCAGCCAGTGCTCTGCCTGCACACGCTGGCCAAGCAGATAGCGCTGGGCGTGCAGCACCGCCTTCGGCTCGCCGGCGGTGCCGCTGGTGAACGTGATCAGGCAGGGGTCCGACTCGCCCAGCTCGACGGCCGCGGCCGGGGCGCCGGCGAACAGCGACTCGTCCGGCACGTAGGCGACCGCCGGGGGCGCCTGTCCGGCGAGCGCCGGGTCCCCCCGGCCGGCGCCGCTTGCCGCGGCGTCGCTCGCCGCCAGCGCCGCCTCCAGCTCCCCGCGGTTGCGCTCGTCGGCGAGGACCAGCGCGGGCGCGGCCACGTCGATGCGCAGGCGCAGGTCCTTGGCGCGCAGCTGCTCGGTGCACGGCAGCACGACCGCGCCGAGGCGAAAGCAGGCGAGCATCGTGAGCACCCACTCGGGCCGGTTGCCGATCAGGGTCATCACCACGTCTCCGCGCCGCACCCCGCGGCGCTCGAGCTCACCGGCCAGGCGCGCGGAGCGCTCGGCGACCTCGCCGAAGCTCCACTCCCGGCGGGCGCCGTCGCGCGCGAGCTCGACCAGGGCGAGACCGCCCGGCGGCAGGCGCTCCACCACGTCGCTCGCGAAGTTCATGCCGGTATTCTCCATTGGCAAGAGCAAACGAGTCTGGAGCCCGACACCGCATGGCCGTAGCCGCCCAGTACAGCGAGAAGACCGACGAGCAGAAGGCGATCACCGAGATGGTGCGCCAGTTCGTCGACGAGCAGATCCTGCCGAACGCCGAGCACTACGACCACGAGGACCTCTTCCCCGAGCCGATCGTCGAGCAGATGAAGGAGCTCGGCCTGTTCGGGGTGACGATCCCCGAGGAGCACGGCGGCATGGGCCTGGACCTGACCACGTACGCGATGATCGTGGAAGAGCTCTCGCGCGGCTGGATCTCGATCTCGGGCGTGGTCAACACCCACTTCATCGGCTCCTACCTGCTGATGAACTTCGGCAGCGAGGAGCAGAAGCAGAAGTACCTGCCGCGCATGGCCACCGGCGAGATCCGCGCGGCCTTCTCGCTGTCCGAGCCCGAGCTCGGCTCCGACGTGCAGGCGATCAAGACCTCCGCCCGCAAGCAGGACGACGGCAGCTGGGAGATCAACGGCCAGAAGATGTGGGTCACCAACGGGCTGCTCTCCTCGCTCGTGTTCGTGCTCGTGAAGACCGACCCCGACGCCGACCCCCGCTACCGCGGCATGACCTGCTTCATCTGCGAGAAAGAGCCCGGCGCGGAGAAGAACACCGGCGCGCTGAAGGGCTTCGACGTGCCCCCGAAGATCAAGAAGATGGGCTACAAGGGCGTGGAGTCCACGGAGCTTGTCTTCGACGGCTACCGCTGCCCGGCGGAGAACATCCTCGGCGGCGAAGAGGAGGGGCTGAACAAGGGCTTCGTGCAGATGATGGACGCGCTCGACCTCGGCCGTGTGAACGTCGCCGCGCGCGGCGTCGGCCTGGCCCAGCGGGCGCTCGAGCTCGCGCTGAAATACGCCCAGGAGCGCAAGACCTTCGGCAAGCCGATCGCCGAGCACCAGGCGATCCAGTTCAAGCTCGCCGACATGGCCACGCAGGTCGACGCCGCCCGCCTGCTGGTGCGCCGCGCGGCGGCGATGAAGGACGCCGGCGAGCGCTCGGACCTGGAGGCGGGGATGGCCAAGCTGTTCGCCTCCGAGGCGGGGCGCTTCTGCGCCGAGGAGAGCCTGCGCATCCACGGCGGCTACGGCTACTCCAAGGAGTACGAGATCGAGCGCATCTACCGCGACGCGCCGCTGCTGCTGATCGGCGAGGGCACCTCCGAGATCCAGCGCATGGTGATCGGCCGCAAGCTGCTGCAGCGTCATAAGATCTGACGCACCGCCGCACAGTTCCACCGCCAACGGACCGCGACAGGTCTGGGAGGGAAGCGCCCGCGTGGCCGAAGACGCCAAGGACCTGATCGAACTAGCCACCAACCGCTTCCTGGGGGAAGTGAGCGCGCTCGCGCCGATGAAGCTGGTGGTCGGCGTGGAGCTCCGCGGCAGGGGAGACGTGCAGCACTTCCGCCTGGAGCTGCCGGGGGCGAAAGTGACGCGCGGACCGGCCGCCGACGCGCGCGTGCACGTGGACATGCGCCGCGAGTTCTTCAACGTGATGGCGCGCGAGGCGAAGATCGCGGACTGGATCGAGGCCTTCACCTACGGCCAGGCCAAGGCCTCCGGCCCCGACCAGATCCTGCGCCTGATCGTGAGCGTGGTGGAGCGGCAACTCGAGCGCGAACGCACGCCCAAGGCGCGCCGGCACGCCTGAATCGGAGACGGCGAGGCGAGACCCGGCCCTGCGCGCGGGGCCACGCGACGCGTCCGCGCGGGCCGCGGGCGCAGCCCTCAGTGGTAGGCGGCGAGCTGCTCGGCCAGGAACGCCAGCGAGCCCAGCAAGCAGATGCACATGACGATGAGGGAGAAGTTTTCGTTCATCGCGCAGCCACCAAGATAGTGCAGCGCGCGGTCGCCGTGCCGCCGGGCTACAGCGCGGCGCCGTCCTCGTAGAGCTTGAGCACGCGTACGCCCTCGGGGACCGCGTCCAGGCACAGGCGGCAGAGCACGCACTCGTCGAGGTTCTTCTCGACGAGCTCCACGCGCCCGTTCGCGTTGGCGTAGATGTCGACCGGGCAGACCTCCGCGAGCTTCGCCGCCGCCTGCGCGTCGGAGGCGATCGCGTCGTCGACCTCGACGGCGATGAAGATCCCGTCGGCTCTCACGAGGGGCTCCCCGCGCGTTCCGCGATCTTCGCCTCGATCATCGCCGGGATGTCCTCGATGCGCTCGGCCACGGCGATGCCGGCCTGCGCCAGGCGTGCGATCTTCTCCGAGGCGGTGTCCTCTTTGCCTTCCACGATCGTGCCGGCGTGCCCGAAGCTCATGCCGGGCATCTCGTCCATGAAGCGCCCCGCCATGAAGGCCACGATCGGCAGGCGCGCGGCTGCGCCGGCCGGTCGCTCCGCTCCCTGGTTCTCCGTGACCCACTGCGCGAGCTGCGCCTCCATGCGCCCGCCGGGCTCGGTGTAGATCACGATCCCGCGCGTCTGCCGGTCGGCCTCGAACAGCGGCATCAGCTCCGCGTAGGTGGAGCCGATGATCGCGTCGCCGCCGATCGACACCGCGGTGGACTGCCCGAGGCCGGCGGCGGACAGCGTCGAGGACATCTCCGTGGTCATACCGCCGGAGCGCGAGATCACGCCGATCGGGCCCGGCTTGTAGGCCTGGGCGGCGTTTTTGGCGGGGCCGCCGATGCCGCCCATCTTGATCACGTCGGGCACGATGATGCCGAGGCAGTTGGGGCCGATGATGCGCGCGCCGCGCAGCGTGGCGAGCTCCACCATCTGCGCCACGTCGGCGCGGGGGATGCGCTCGGTCACGATCACGATCAGCTCGATGCCGTTCTCGATCGCCTCGAACACCGCGTCCTTGGTGAACGCGGGGGGGACCGTCACCACCGAGCCGTCGATCGGCCCGCCGTGGTGGGCGACCGCCTGGGCGACGGTGTCGAACACCGGCACGCCGTGCACCTCGCGGCCCAGCCGTCCCGGCGTGACGCCGCCCACCACCTTGGCGCCGGCGCCGTAGTCCAGGCACTCGCGGGTGAGGTTGACGGCCTCGCGGCCGGTGATGCCCTGCACGATGAAGGTCGTGTCGGCGTCGATCAGGATGCTCATGCGCTCGCCCCTTGGATCTTCTCGACCGCCCGGCGTGCGGCCTCGTTGAGCGACACGCTGCGGTCTGCGTACTCGACGCCGTAGCGCTCGAGGATCTTGAAGCCCTCCTCCTCCCACGCGCCGGGGATGCGGAAGATCGCGATCTTCTCGGCGGGGTCGTGGCCGAGCTCCAGGCACGCTTTGATGACCCCGCGCGCGACGATGTCCACGCGCGTGTTCGAGACGATCGACATCATCACCGCGATCCGCTCCACGCCGGGCTTCTGCAGCACCAGCTTCGCCAGGCCGCACGCCTTCGCCACCGACGGGTTGCCGCCGATCTCGCAGTAGTTGGCCGGCCTGCCGCCGTGCGCGCGCACCGCGTCGAACAGCGTCAGCGAGCCGCCGCCGGCGCCGATCACGAGGCCGAGGTTGCCGTCGAACTCGGTCACGTTGCCAGCCACGCCGCGGTGGTCCTGGGCGTCGACCTGCTCGCCCGCCAGCTCGAACGGCGTGGCCTCGCGCGCCTGGCGCGTCTCCTCCTCGCCCACGCCGAGCTTGGCCAGCAGCTTCCGGTGACGCCCGCGCGCCTCGTTCTCGATGTCCATGTGCGCGTCCAGCGCCACGAACGAGCCGTCCGCGAGACGGCCCAGCGGGTTGATCTCGGCGAGCACCATGTCGTTCGCCACGAACAGCCGCGCCAGGCGGGTGACGATCGGCACCAGCTTGTTGAGCGCCGAGCCGGTGACGCCGGTGGCGGCGATCACCTCCTTGGCCATGAACTCGGAGAAGGGCAGGATGTTGGAGAAGTGCCGCCGGCCCACCGCCTCGGGCTGCTCCTCGGCCACCTGCTCGATGTCGATGCCGCCGACCGGGGAGAAGATCATCACCGGCTGCTTTCTGGTTCCGTCCCAGACCACGCCGGCGTAGTACTCCTGCTCGACCTCCGCCCTGGGGTCGACCAGCACGCCGCGCGGCATGTGCCCGCCGATCTCCAGCGCGAGGATGTCGCGAGCGTGAGCCTCAGCCTGCTCGGGCGTGTCGGCGAACTTCACCCCGCCGGCCTTCATGCGCCCGCCGGTGAGCACCTGCGACTTGATCACCGTGGGGCCGCCGATCCGCTGCGCGATCGCGCGCGCCTCGGCGGCGTCGGTGGTGAAGCCGTAGTCCGTTACGGGGATGCCGGCGCGCTTGACGATCTCGCGCGCCTCGTACTCGAAGAAGCGCATGCGGCGCGCAAGCCTATACGGACTCCCACCGCGGCGGGTCGCTGCCGTAGGCGGGCACGCCGCGAGGCCACGACAGCGCGCGGCCGTCCAGCGAGCCCGGCGGCGCGAGGCAGCGCAGCGGGCCGGCGGGGGAGGGGACCTCGACCAGATGGCGAGCCGGATCGAGCGAACCGCCGCCGTCCCCGGCGCCGGCGTGGCTCATCACCCACGCGGCGGTGCGGGTGAGCGCGAGCCGCGCGTGCAGCGCTCGCCCGCTCGCGGCGCGGCTGGCGAGCCCCCTCAGCGCGGCGGCGGCGATCAGGTAGCCGCTGGCGTGGTCGAGCGCCTGCACCGGCAGCGCCGCCGGCGCGCCATCCTGGCCGCAGGCGAGCGCGATGCCGCACGCCGCCTGCACGAGCGAGTCGAAGCCGCGGCGGCCCGCCCACGGCCCCGTCTCGCCCCAGGCCGACAGGGTGACGGTGACCAGCTGGGGATGGCGCTCGGCCAGCGAGCGGGCGTCCAGCCCGAGCGCGGCCAGCGCCCCCGGACGGTAGCCCTGCACCAGCACGTCGGCGTCCGCCAGCAGCCGCTCGATCGTCTCTCGCCCGGCGCTCGCGCGGGCGTCGAGGAGCGTGGAGCGCTTGCCCACGCAGCCGTCGAGCACGTGCAGCTCCAGCTCCGGCATCCCCGGAGGGTCCACGCGCAGCACCTGCGCCCCCAGCGCCGCCAGCATGCGCGTGCCCACCGGGCCGGCTATCACCCTCGTGAGGTCGAGCACGCGCAGGCCGCTGCAGGGCAGCGCGCCCGCCGGCGCCAGCGGCCTGCTCGTGGCCCCGGCCGGCTCGAGCTCCAGCAGCCCGAGCCCGCCGACGGCCTCGCCCTGGGGGTGCGCCCGCCAGCGCTCCGCGCTGCGCACCGCTGCCGCGGCGCCGCCGGCGGCGAGGACCGCCTCCTCCAGCTCCTCCGCTCCCCGCTGGGCGACGGCGGCGAGGGCGGCGTCATCGTCGGGCGGATCGCCCAGCGCCTGCAGCAACGCGGTGCGGTGGTGCGGGTAGTTGGCATGCAGGCGGATGTGACCGTCCGCGCAGGCGGCGAAGCGCGACAGCGGCGCGAAGCCCGCGGGCAAGGCACGCTCGGCGCGCAGCAGGCGCTCGGATGCGAAGGCCAGCGCGGCGTGCCCGCGGTCGAGCGCCGCCTGTGGCCTGCTCGCGCCGCGCGCCTGCGCCAGCTCCGCAGCCGCCAGCAGCGTGCAGCCGACCGCTGCCACCGCGACGTCCTCGAGCGCGTAGGGGGAGGCGGGCAGGACGCCTTCACCGTCGAGGGCCAGGTCGGCTGGCCGCCCGCCGCCCAGCGCGCTCCAGGCCTGCTCGAGCGGGGTCGCCGATGCGCTCGTCACCGCGGTGCGCGAGCGCTCAGCAGTCGGCGAGGGCTCGCAGCGTCTCGCAGATCTCGTTGCGTCGAGGGCCGAGCGTGCCGGCTCTCTCGGTGAATGCGGAGCGCAGTATCGGCTCGAGGTTGTCGAATGACGCGGCGCATTCGACGTTTAGCCCCTCGCCAGGCCCGAGCGCTATCTCGGTTGGGATTCCGCGCACCGTGCGGCTGACCGGGGCGGCCACGACGCTGCTCAAGACCGGTACCGCCTCCGAGCGCGTGACGATCAGGTACGGCCGACGCTTGTCTTCGGCCTGCGCCCACCATATCTCCCCCTGCTGGGGGACGTTCACCAAGGTTCCCCTGCTATCGACGCGCGCGTCGCCCGCTCTGCCCCGGCAGTCTCCTCATCGGTCTGTGGCTGACGCTTGTACCCCTCCACGATTTCTTCGCCGATCCGCCGGCGACGGTGTTCCTCCACAAGCCGCTCCAAGCCGATCCGCACGCCCTCCGAGCGACTCGAGATGTGGCCGTCGGCCACCAGGCCGTCGAGATCTGCCACGAGCTTGTCGTCGAGGCGGGTCACCACTTGCGTCATGCGTTTAGCATAGCAAATCGTAATACAGGAGGCGGCGGCAGCGATTCATGCGATGACCGGCGCGAAGCCGTACGCCTCGGCCAGATCCGGGTCCTTGCGCGCCAGCATCTCCGCCAGGTTGACCATCACCTTGCACTGCTTCCAGGTGGCGTCGTCCTGCATCTTGCCGTCGATCATGTGCACGCCGCGCCCGTCGGGGATCGCCTCGATCACCTTCTTGGCGAAGGCCACCTCCTCGGGGTCCGGCGAGTAGACCTTCTTGGCGATCGCGATCTGCGCCGGGTGCAGCGACCACGCGCCCACGCAGCCGAGCAGGAAGGAGGCGCGGAACTGCGTCTCGCAGCCCTCGAGATCGCGGATGTCCCCGTACGGGCCGTAGAACGGCAGCGCTCCCACCGCCGTGCAGGCGTCGACCATGCGCGCGATCGAGTAGTGCCAGGGGTCCTGCTGGTAGCTCGCGCGCGGGGCGTCCGGGTGCTCGGGATCCGGGTCGGCGATCGTGCGGTAACCGGGATGCCCGCCGCCCACGCGTGTGGTCTTCATGCGCCGCGACGCGGCCAGGTCGGCGGGGCCGAAGCTCATGCCCTGGATGCGCGGAGACGCGCTCGCGATCTCCTCGAGGTTGGCCACCCCCTGGGAGGTCTCCAGCACGCAGTGCAGCAGCAGCGGCCGCTCGAGCCCGGCCTTCGCCTCGAGCTGGGCGAGCAGGCGATCGGCGTAGTGGATGTCCCACGGCCCCTCGACCTTCGGGATCATGACCACCTCCAGCTTGTGCCCGATCTCGGCGACGAGCTGCGTGATGTCGTCCAGGAAGTAGGGCGACGCGAGCTCGTTGACGCGCGTCCACAGCGCGGTTTCGCCCAGGTCCATGTCGCGTCCCACGCGGATCAGGCCGGCGCGCGCGGCCTGCTTCTTTTCCAACGGCACGGCGTCCTCGAGGTTGCCCAGCAGGATGTCCACCTGCGGGGCGATCTCCGGCACCTTCGCCACCATCTTCTCGTTGGAGAAGTCGAGGAAGTGGATCATCCGCGAGGGCTTGAAGGGGATCTCGCGCGCCGGCTCGGGCGCGTCGATGGCAAGGGGCTTGAAGAAGTCGCGGGGGCTGCGCAAGGGATCTCCTGGGTCGCTTGACGGGACGGCGCTACGATCGCCTCGGGAGAAGTATCGACGATGCGTCGCCTCTGGACCAAGTTGACGCTGGCGCCGCTGGTCGCGATCGCGGCGGCGGCGGTCGCTGCACAGCTCCTCCCGGACGCCTCCGGCGCCCACGGCCGCGCGGTCGCGCGGTCGACGCGGAGCTGGACGCTCACGCTGTCCGCGGGCGTGGGCGAGCTCACGCTGGCCGAGGTGTCGTTCCCCGGCGCCGCGCGCGCCGCTCCGTCCGCCCGAGCGCTGCGGATGACGGTCGCGGGGCCGTTCGGCGCCGACTACCTGGCCGCGGCGTCGCTGCGCGCCCCACCCGGCGGCGCGCGGCGCGCGCTCGTGCTGCTGGTCGATCGGGCCACGCCGCTGATGGACCCCGTGTACGTGCACGTGCGCGTCAGATCGCCACGGTCGCTCGGGAGCCAGCGGGTCGCCAAGGCCGCCGACGCGTTCGCGCCCGCTCGCGGCACGGCGCGCCGGGCGCTGTGCGGGCTCACGCCGCGCGGCGTCGCGCTGGGTGCGTCGCGGCTCGCGCCGATCGCCGCCCGCGGAACGGCCGTCGGCGGCTTCGACGCCGCCGCCGCGGTGGCGCAGGCCTACGACGTGGCCTGCGGGCTGCCGCGCTCCGCGGCCTTTGAACGGGCCGTGCGCGGAGCCGGCGCGGGCGGCTCGCCGCCGGAAGCGCCCGTCGGCAAACTGCCCGGCGAAGGCTGCCGGCCGCGGCCCGGCTACGCCTGCCCGCTGGCGCAAGAGGGCGGGCGGCTCGCAGGACCGGGGGCGGCCCCTCGCCCGGCCGCCGCGGGCGCCCGTCGGCCGGCAGCCGCGGGCGCCCACTAGAGTTCGTGGCAGAGGCGTCGCGCCGGCGCTGCCGGCGGGGCGCGAGCGCGCGGCCGCGGGGCGCGCGCGACCGCACGAGGCGGCCAAGCGAACGAATCAGGAGAGCTTCCCGGACCAATGAGCGTTTTCAGCGAGACAGACACCGTCGAGACCGACCAGGCGGCGCGCGAGGCCAGCGGCGCGCACCCCTACGGCCGCTACCTGGAGGAGTTCGAGGTCGGCGCCGTCTACAAGCACTGGCCGGCCAAGACCGTCACCGAGGCCGACGACCACCTGTTCTGCCTGCTCACAATGAACCACCACCCGCTGCACATCAACGACGTGTACGCCTCCAGATCCCAGCAGGGACGCAACGTGGTGGTGGGCCCGCTGGTGTACTCGCTCGCGCTCGGCATGTCCGTCAGCGACGTCAGCGGCAAGGCGATCGCCAACCTCGCCACCGAAGAGCTCAAGCACCCGGCGCCGGTGTTCCACGGCGACACGCTCTTCTGCGAGTCGGAGGTGCTCGAGAAGAAGGAGTCGCAGTCCAAGCCCGACCGCGGCACCGTCAAGGTGCACACGCGCGTGCTCAACCAGGACGGGGTGCTGGTGGCCGAGTTCAAGCGCTTGGTGCTGGTCCCGCGCAGGCACCCCGGCGGCGGCGCCGAGGCAGGCGCGGCCGAGGGCAACGTCGAGTAGGACCCGAGCTCTGGCAGCCGTTTTTGGCCCTGCGGATGGCGTACGGTACGCTTTCGGCACGCTCGCAAGGGCGTTTTCCGTTTTCCGGGCCAAGTCCCAGCGGCGGCGGCCAGGATGCGCCGCCCCATGACATCGCGACCTCCAAGGAGCAGCTTTCCATGAGCACGACCGCGCCAGCCCCAGCCCCGACCAAGAACGAGCGCTTGCTGGCCTGGGTCGAGGAGGTCGCCGCCCTGACCGAACCCGACGAGATCCACTGGTGCGACGGTAGCGCCGACGAGTACGACCGCCTGTGTCAGGACCTGGTCGACGCCGGCACCTTCGAGCGGCTGAGCGACGTCAAGCGCCCCAACTCCTACCTGGCGCTGTCGGACCCCGACGACGTGGCCCGCGTGGAGGACCGCACGTTCATCTGCGCGGCCACCGAGGAGGAGGCCGGGCCGACCAACAACTGGCGCGATCCAGCCGAGATGCGCGAGGAGCTGGGCGAGCTGTTCAGCGGCTCCATGCGCGGCCGCACGATGTACGTGGTGCCGTTCTCGATGGGCCCGCTCGGCTCCGACAAGAGCCACGTGGGCGTGCAGCTGACCGACTCCACCTACGTGGCCGTGAGCATGCGCATCATGACGCGCATGGGCAGGGGCGCGCTCGAGGCGCTCGGCCCCGAAGGGCAGTTCGTGCCGTGCCTGCACTCCGTGGGCATGCCGCTCGACGACGGCGTGGAGGACGTGCCGTGGCCGTGCAACGCGGAGAACAAGTACATCGTGCACTTCCCCGACACGCGCGAGATCTGGTCGTTCGGCTCCGGCTACGGCGGCAACGCGCTGCTCGGCAAGAAGTGCTTCGCGCTGCGCATCGCCTCGGTGATGGCGCGCGACGAGGGCTGGATGGCCGAGCACATGCTGATCCTCAAGCTCACGTCGCCGGAGGGGGAGGTCAAGTACGTGACCGGCGCGTTCCCGAGCGCGTGCGGCAAGACCAACCTGGCGATGATGATCCCCACGCTCGAGGGCTGGAGGGTCGAGACGATCGGCGATGACATCGCCTGGATGAAGTTCGGCGCGGACGGGCGGCTGTACGCGATCAACCCGGAGGCCGGCTTCTTCGGGGTCGCGCCGGGCACTGGCGAGCACACCAACCCGAACGCGATCGAGATGGTCAAGCGCGACACCGTGTTCACCAACTGCGCCAAGACCGACGACGGCGACGTGTGGTGGGAGGGCCTCACCGAGCAGCCGCCCGCGCACCTGCGCGACTGGCGTGGCAACGACTGGACGCCCGGCAGCGAGACCTCCGCGGCCCACCCGAACGCGCGCTTCACCGTGCGCGCCGACCGCACGCCGGCGATCGCGCCCGAGTGGGAGGACCCGAAAGGGGTGCCGATCGACGCGATGCTGTTCGGCGGGCGGCGCGCGAGCGTGGTGCCGCTGGTGACCGAGGCGCTCGACTGGGAGCACGGCGTGTTCCTCGGCTCGGTGATGAGCTCGGAGAAGACCGCCGCGGCCGCCGGCACGGTCGGCGAGCTGCGCTTCGACCCGTTCGCGATGCTGCCCTTCTGCGGCTACAACATGGCCGACTACTTCGCGCACTGGCTCGAGATCGGCCGCGGGCGGGCGGGATCCGATTGCAAGCTGCCGAAGATCTTCTACGTCAACTGGTTCCGCAAGGGCGACGACGGCCGCTTCCTGTGGCCGGGGTTCGGCGAGAACTCGCGCGTGCTCGCGTGGGTGTTCGCGCGCTGCGCCGGCCACGGCGCCGCGGAGCGCACACCGATCGGGCTGGTGCCGCCGGTCGGCGGCGAGGGCATCGACACCGAGGGACTCGACGTGTCCGAAGCCGACATCGCCGAGCTGCTGCGCGTCGACGTGCAGCAGTGGCGCGAGCAGCTGCCGCACTTCCGCGAGTACCTCGCCAAATTCGACAACCTCCCCGCCGAGCTGCACGCGCAGCTCGACGCGCTCGAGCAGCGCCTGTCCTAGCGCCCGCGAGGACGCCGCCCGGCGCCGCCCGCCGGCGAGTGGCTTCTCCTCCGCAGCCCGACCAGGGCGGTGCAAACGCGCCCCTAGAGGGCCGAGGGGCAAGCCAGGCAAGGACGCAG
>DATJMM010000012.1:0-16439 GCA_035508735.1 Solirubrobacteraceae bacterium
TCGCGCATCTCGCGCGCCGCCTTGTTCGTGAAGGTGACGGCGAGGATCTGCGACGGCCAGGCGCGTCGCATGTGGATCAGGTGGGCGAGCCGCGTGGTCAGCACGCGGGTCTTGCCGGTGCCGGCGCCGGCGAGCACCAGCAGCGGCCCGTCGAGCGTCTGCACCGCCTCGGCTTGTGCCGAATTCAGGCGGGCGAGATAGGGCAAGTTGCTGGCCGGCGGCCCATCGGGCGCCGGCGCCGCCGGAGCGGGCGCGCTGGACGACATCGGACGCTCCATATAGCGCGTCGCGCCGCGGCTTGCACGGCCGGACGAAAACCGCCCGGCGCTCGTTGAAAAAACCGGCCGCTTGTTTGCATGCTGGTTGGTGAGCCGCCGGTGCCGGCACGCCGGCGGCCGGCGACCCGTGGAGGTCGATTCGCGATGATCGCAATCACCAGGCGCTGGATCGTGGCGGGGCTGGCGTGCGGGCTGCTCGCGGCCGGCGCGCCGGCGCGCGCGGCCGGCGCCGGGGCGCGCGGGGCGGACGCCGCCGGCGGCGGCGAGGCCGCGCCCACCGCCCACCTCACGCTGCTCGTGCGCGACGAGCGCGGCTGGCGCAACCTCTGTCGCATCCTCACCCGTGCCCACGCCCACACCAGGGACGGCTCCTCCCGGCGCGCGCCGGGGCAGCCGTCGGTGGAGCTGGAGACCGTGCTGGAGCACGCCGAGGGGCTCGTGTGCCTGACCGGCTGCGCCGAGCGCTCGCTGCTCGGATGGACGCCATCGCGGGTGGGGGGCTCATCCCCCGACGCCGCGGGCAGGGGGGAGGGCGGGGGCGCGATCGGGAGGCTGCTGGAGGCGTTCGGCCGGGAGGACCTGTACGTGGAGCTGCAGCGTCCCTACGCCCGCCACGACCGCGCCCGCAACCGCGCCTTCGCCGCGCTGGCCCGGCGCCTGGGGCTGCGCTGCGTGGCCACCGGCGACGTGCACGCCCACGATCGCGCCAGGGCGGAGCTGCAGGACGCGTTCGTGGCGCTGCGCCACCACACCACGCTGGACGCCTCCGAGCCGCTGCGGCGCGGCAACCACAGCCACGTGCTGAGCACCCCGCAGGCGATGGCGCAGCGCTTCGCCGACCATCCCCAGGCGGTGCGCCAGACGCTCGAGCTGGCCGAGCGCCTCACCTTCGACCTCGACCGGGACCTCGGCTACCGCTATCCGGGCGCCGAGGAGCGCGACGCCGGCGCCCGCCTGGCCGAGCTCTGCCAGGCGCGGCTGCACGAGCGCTACGGCGCCGGCGCGCCCGCCGCGGCGCGGCGGGCGCACGGGGAGGCGGCGGCCAGGCTCGAGCAGGAGCTGCGCGTGATCGATCACCTGCGGCTGGCCGGGTTCTTCCTGCTGCATCACGACATGCTCGAGCTGGCGCGCGAGGTGGCGCTCGAGGTGCGCGGGCGCGACTCGCCGCGCGCGCTGCTGGCGCCGGGGCGGGGGCGGGGCTCCTCGGTTTCCTCGCTGGTGTGCTACCTCACAGGTCTCTCGCACATCGACCCGGTGGCCAACAAGCTGGCGCTCGGGCGCTTCCTGCACGAGGAGCTGCAGGGCCTGCCCGATATCGACCTCGACTTCCCGCGCGAGGTCCGCGAGCGGCTGATCCCGCGCGTGCACGAGCGCTACGGGCGCGACCGCGCGGCGCTGGTGGCGGCCTTCCCGACCTTCCGCGTGCGCGGCGCCGTACGCGAGCTCGGCAAGGCGCTCGGCCTGCCCGCCGGCGAGCTCGAGCGCGTGGCGCGCGGCGCGGAGCCGTGGGGGCACGACGCCGTGCGGAGCGTCGCCGGTCTCGCCCCCGCGGCGGCCGGCTCGTCTCGCTGGCGCTGGCTGGTGAGGCTGGTCGAGCAGGCGCAGGGGCTGCCGCGCCACCTCTCCCAGCACTCCGGCGGGATGGTGATAGCGACCAGGCCGCTGATCGACTGCTGCCCGGTGGTGCCGTCCGCGATGGAGGGCAGGCAGATGGTGCAGTGGGACAAGGACTCCTGCGCGGACGCGGGCTTCCTGAAGATCGACCTGCTCGGCCTGGGCATGCTCTCGGCGGTCGAGCGCTGCGTGGAGGAGATCGCGCGCGTGCGCGGGGAGCGCATCGACCTCTCCCGCATCCCGTTCGACGACCGCGACACGTTCAGGGCGATCCGCGCCGCCGACACCGTGGGCGTGTTCCAGATCGAGAGCCGCGCGCAGATGCAGTCGCTGCTGCGCACCCGCCCGCGCAGCCTCGAGGACCTCACGATCCAGGTCGCGATCGTGCGCCCCGGACCGATCCAGGGCGGCGCGGTCAACCCCTACATCGAGCGGCGCCAGCGCCTGCGCGAAGAGGGTGGGCGGGGATCCAGGTACGAGATCCCCTACGAGCATCCCGCGCTCGAGCCGGTGCTGGCGGACACGCTCGGCACGATCATCTTCCAGGACCAGGTGATGGAAGTGGCCGAAGCGTTCGCCGGCTTCGGCTCGCGCGAGGCCGCGGCGCTGCGCCGCGCGATGAGCCGCAAGCGCTCGCACGAGCTGCTGCGCGCGCAGCGCGAGCGCTTCATCGAGGGCGCGGCCCGCCACGTGGGCGCCGACGAGGCCACCGCGGAGCGCGTGTGGCGCATGATCGAGGGCTTCGCCGGCTTCGGCTTCCCCAAGGCGCACGGCGCGGCCTTCGGGCTGCTCGCCTACCAGTCAGCCTGGCTGCGCGTGCACTACGGCCCGGAGTTCCTGTGCGCGCTGCTCAACGAGCAGCCGATGGGCTTCTACGCCCCCGACAGCCTCGTCCACGAGGCCGAAAACCGCTCGCCCGAGCCGATCGCCGTGCACGGCGTGGACGTCAACGCCTCGCAGGTGCGCTGCACCGTCCACGACGGCGCGGTGCGCCTCGGGCTCGGCTACGTCAAGGGCGCGCCGGAGCGCGAGCTGGCGGCGCTCGTGGCCGAGCGCGAGCGCCACGGGCCGTACGTGAGCCTCGGCGACCTCGCCGCCCGCTCCGGCGCCGCGCGCGGCACGCTCGAGCGGCTGGCCTGGGCCGGGGCGTGCGACGGGCTGATGCCCGCCTCCACCAGCGCCGCCAGGGGCGGCAAGGCTGGCGCCTGCAGGCCGGCTGCGAGGAGCGGGGCGGACCGGCGCACCGCCCTGTGGCGGCTGGGCGTGGCCACGCCCGCCGCATCCTCCCCGGAGGGGGAGGCGATCGCCGGCGCCGAGGGGGAGGGGGGATGGTCCACGCAGCTCGCGCTGCCGCTGGAGCCGCCGCCGGCTCCCGGCCTGCGCCGGCTCGGGCGCTGGCAGCGGCTGATCGCCGACTACTCCACCAGCGGCGTGAGCGTCGGCCAGCACGCGCTGGCGATCCTGCGCGAGCGGCTGACCGCCTGTGCCCCGCGATGGGGTATGCCAATGCTCGCCACCAGCGCCCAGCTCGAGCGGCTGCCGAGCGGCTCGCGGGTGGCGGTGGCCGGGCTGGTGATCGCCAGGCAGCGGCCCGGCACCGCCGGCGGCACGATGTTCCTGCTGTTCGAGGACGAGTTCGGCACCGTCAACCTGATCGTGCCGAGGGCGGTGTACGAGCGCCATCGGGCGCTCGCGCGGGGCGAGCCGCTGCTGCTCGCCCGCGGGCGCCTGGAGCGCACGCAGCCGCCGGCGGGAGCGGACGAGCGCGGCGATGAGGTCCGTCCGGTGATCAACGTGATCGTGCGCGAGCTCGAGGCGCTCGAGCGCAGCCTGCCGGGCGGTCTCGACGAGGAGGCCGGGGCGAGCGGGCGCGTGCAGCGCCTGTCGAGGGCTGCGCCCGCGCCCGGCGACGACGCGGCCCAGCGCCGGCGCAGCCCCCAGCCGACGGTCGAGGAGGAGAGCACGCCGGCCGCGGAGGTCGGCTCGAGCATGCGCGCGGTGGCGCCGCCGATTCAGAGCTTCGCGATGGGCAGACGCCGCTAGCGCCGCGCCGCGCCCGTGGCCGCACGCCTCATTCGAGCGCGAAGCAGGCGCGCATGCCGAGGCGCCCGGCGGCCGCCAGGTGCGCCTTGATGGAGTTCGCCAGCGCGCGAGCGGCAGCTTCCCCGGTCGGGTCCTGATGGCTCGCGGCGGCCGAGGCGATCGCGCGGGCGTCCTGCGCCTGCTGGGAGTAGGCGCGCACCAGCCCGGCGATCTGGCTCGCCTGCGCGGGCGGCCGCGGCAGCGCGCCAAGCCTGCTGTCGGCGGCCTGCGAGATCGCCGCAGCCTGGCGCACGATCGACACGAACTCCCTCGTTGCCGCGGCTTCCGGCAGCTTCCTCAGCGCCTGCTCGCGGCTCTTCAAGCGCTGCTGCTGCGCGCTCGCCCGGCGGCAGATCGCGGTGGCTTGCGCGACGAACCGCGCGCGCGTGGCGCCTGGGCTGCCGCCGTCGCCGGCCGCCCCGCCGTGCGTGGACGAGCTCGAAGCGCCACCGCCGCAGCCGCCCAGCGCCAGCGCCACCGCCATCGCGGCCAGCGCGGCGAGGCCGAGCGCTGGCGTGGAGCGATCCCTCATCCAGCCCATCCTAAGGCGCGAGACCAAGCCGCCGTGGCTAGGCTGGGACGATCGCGCGCCTGGCCGACACCGCATCGTCATCGCAGCTGGAGCTCGACGTCTTCCCCCTGTGCCTGGGCGGCAACGTGTTCGGATGGACGATCGACGAGCGCCGCTCGTTCGAGGTGCTCGACGCCTACGCGGCCGCCGGCGGCAACTTCATCGACACCGCCGACTCCTACGGACGCCGCGGCCCCGGCGGCGCGGGCGAGTCCGAGCGCATCATCGGCCGCTGGATCGCCGCGCGCGGCAACCGCGAGCGCCTCGTGATCGCCACCAAGGTGGGCATGTCGCCCGAGCTGCCGGGGCTCTCGCGCGAGACCGTCAGGCGCGGCATCGAGGGCTCGCTGGCGCGGCTCGGGATCGAGACGGTGGACCTCTACTACGCCCACCGCGACGACCCGGACACGCCGCTGGAGGAGACGCTGGGCGCCTTCGGCGAGCTGGTCGAGGAGGGCAAGATCCGCCACGCCGGCGCCTCCAACTACAGCGCCGCGCGCCTGCAGCAGGCGGCCGACGCGGCCGCGGCGGGCGCCGGCGCCTCCTACGTGGCGCTGCAGCCGCAATACAACCTGATGGAGCGCGCCGCCTACGAGGGCGAGCTGCAGAACGCCTGCGAGCGACTCGGCCTGGCCTGCATCCCCTACTTCGCGCTCGCCCGCGGCTTCCTCAGCGGCAAGTACCGGCGCGACCGCCACGAGATCGACAGTCCGCGCGCGGCCGGCGTGCGCGAGTCCTACTTCAACGAGCGCGGCTTCGCCGTGCTCGACGCGCTCGACGAGATCGCCGCCGCGCACCGCACCAGCGTGGCCGCCGTCTCGCTCGCGTGGCTGCTCGCGCAGCCCACCGTGCTGGCGCCGATCGCCAGCGCCACCTCCACCGCCCAGCTCGCCGAGCTGCTCGCCTGCGCCACGCTGGAGCTCACCGCGGTCGAGCTCGCGCGGCTGGGCGCGGCCAGCGCCTGAGAGGGACGCCGCCGCTCGCTGCCGGCGTGTGGCGGCCGGCGCCCGCGCCCGCTCAGCGCGGCTCCACCACGAGCGTCTGGAAGGCGCGCCCGACCGGACCGCCCCGGTCGTGCAGCACGCTTTCGGCCAGGCCGGTGCCGCCGGGGTGCAGCAGCGTGCGCGCGTGCAGGCCGATCCACTCGCCGCGCGGCTGGCGCTGCAGGTGGATCGAGAGGTCGGCGTTGATGAACAGGAAGCGGTCGAACGGCAGGGCGGCGCCGACGCCGTTGCCGAAGTCCGCGCTGGCCGCCAGGCGCGCCAGCGGGCTCGTCTCCGCACCGGCCAGCAGCGGCCGGCGCAGGCGCATCCACACCCGCGCCGGCCCCGGCGCCCACGGGTCCTCCAGCCAGCGCATCTCCATCGAGCTCGCGGCGAAGCTCGGCTCATCGGAGCCGTTGAGCGAGAACTCCACCGGCCTGCCGCTCTCCGGCGCGGCCATCGGCCGCTCCTCGCCCTCGTCGGCCAGCGGCACGCCGGCGGCGATCTCGCGCACACGCAGCGCGCTCGCGCGGCACACCACCTCGTCGCCGGCGCTCAGCTCCGCGGCGAGCTCCTGCACGCGCCGGCCGGGGCGCACGATGCGGGTGGACAGCGCGAGCGGCGCGAGCGGCACCGGGCGCAGGTACTCGAACCCGAGGCGCGCGATCTGCAGCTCCGCCCCCGGCTGCAGGCGCTCGAACGCAGCCGTGATCAGCGCGGCCGGCGCGCCGCCGTGCAGCGCGCGCGGGTCCCACGGGCCGCGCGCGTGCGCGCTGGGCGTGAAGAGGCCATCCTCGGCGGCCGTGAAAACGGGTTGCTCTCGCTCCGCGCCGGGCGCGTGGGCCGCCGTGCGGGCTCGCTCCGCGCCGGGCGCGTCCCCCGCCGCATCCGCGCGCTCTGCGGCCTCGCCCCCCGCCGCCGCTCCCCCGCCGGCCAACCTCAACCCCGCCCGCTCGCCGGCCGCCTCACGACCGCCCACCCTCCCAGGAGAACCCCCGTACCGCGAGGTACAGCCCGAAGACCCCCCACAGCGCGATCACCGCGAGCCCGTCGAGGTGCGAGCCGAGCCCGCCGCCCGCCACCATCGCCCCCGAGAGCCCGTCGATCAGCGGCTTCAGGGGCAGCGCTTCGGCGATCGTGCGCACGAAGCCGGGGGCGCTGTGCGAGTCGAACACGTAGAAGGAAACGCCGACCACCGGCAGGAACACCGCGTTGACGTAAGCCGCGGTAGACTCGAAGTTGGGGATCGCGTGCGCGAAGGCCACGCCCAGCGCGGCGAGGCACACCACGCCGACCAGCACGAACACGACCAGCGCGTCCCAGTGCACGGGCCAGCCGATGTTGAAGAACACGCGGCCGGCGAGCACGATGATGACGATCTGCAGCGCGGTGTTGGTGACGGCGTTGGCGGCCACGCCGCCGAAGTAGGACAGCGTGGGCAGCGGCGTGCCGCGGATGCGCTTGAGCACGCCGCGCTCGCGCAGGAACACGATGTTGTAGGCCAGCGCGGTGAAGGTGGTGGACATCACGCTCATGCCCGCGATCATCGGGATCAGACGGTCGAGCTGGTGCTGGTTGCCGCTCAGCGCCGCGCCGGCGCCGGCCAGGATGAGCAGCGGCAGCACGAAGTTGAAGAAGGCGGCGCTGGGGTTGCGCCAGAACATGCGCCGCTCCAGGCGGTACTGGCGCCAGCCGAGCCCAAGCGGGTGGCGCAGCCGGCCGGAGGACGGCTGGCCGAAAGGGGGATGCGAGCCGGAGGCGAGCGTCTCCCCGCTTCGGCCGGGCCCCGCGACCGTTCCGATCGTTCGTTCAGACATTGGCCGTCAGCTCCAGGTACACGTCCTCGAGCGTGGGGCGGCCCACCGACAGCTCCTCCAGGCGCTCGCCGCGCTCGAGCGCCTCGCCGGTGAGCTCGTGCAGCAGCGCGGTGGGGTCGTCGGTGT
This sequence comes from Solirubrobacteraceae bacterium, assembly GCA_035508735.1. Classification (GTDB taxonomy): domain Bacteria; phylum Actinomycetota; class Thermoleophilia; order Solirubrobacterales; family Solirubrobacteraceae; genus Palsa-744. Next base: position 7,472 of record DATJMM010000012.1, read on the forward strand.
GGCGCTCCACCAGCTCGCCGCGCTCGTCGCGGTAGGTCACCTTGTATCGAGGTCCGGCCGTCTCCCCGCCGGCGCCGGGCGGGTGGACGCCGAGCTCCCGCGGCGGGCCGATCGCCAGCGCGCGCCCGTCCTTGACGATCGCCACCCGGTCGGCGAGCTTCTGGGCCTCCTCCAGGTAGTGGGTGGTCAGCAGGATCGTCTTGCCGAGCTCGCGCAGCGAGCGGATCGTCTCCCAGGCGGCGCGGCGCGCCTCCGGGTCGAAGCCGGTGGTGGGCTCGTCGAGGAACATCAGCTCGGGATCGCCCACCAGCGCCAGCGCGAAGTCCAGCCGCCTGAGCTGTCCGCCGGACAGCCGCCGCGAGCGCACGTCGGCCTTCTCGGTCAGGCCGGCCAGGTCGAGCACCTCCTCGACGTCGCGCGGCTGCGGATAGAAGCTCGCCCAGTGGCGCAGCGCCTCGCGCGGCGTGATGTGGCTGTAGATGCCGCCCGACTGCAGCACGATGCCGATGCGCCGGCGCAGTCGCAGCGAGCGCGCGGCCGGATCCTCGCCCAGCACCCGCACCTCGCCGCCGCTGCGCGCGCGGTAGCCCTCGAGGATCTCCACCGTGGTGGTCTTGCCCGCGCCGTTGGGTCCCAGCAGCGCAAACACCTCGCCGCGCTGCACCGTCAGGTCGATGCCGCGCAGCGCCTCGAACTCGCCGTAGCGCTTGCGCAGGTCGCGCACCTCGATGGCCGCGCCGCCGTCTGTCACGCTCCGATCATTACAAGATCCGCTCGACCTCGGCGCACGCGCCGAGGTCATCGCTCTTACCAGTGCACGCCGCGCGTCAGCGTGGCCATCGCGATCTGCTCGAAGGAGGCGCGCTCCTCGAGGTCCGCCTGGCCCTTGGAGGCGGCGGAGTCGGGGAAGATGCGGTAGGCCAGGTGCAGCAGCCGGTCGACGGCGCTGGGGGAGAGGCTGTAGGCGACCTCGCCGAACTTGCCCATCCACGTGCCCATCTCCTTGGGGCGGGCGCGCAGCGCCTCGCAGATCATGTCGGCGGCCTCGTCGGGGGCGAGCGTGGGGAAGGCGTCGTACATCTTCGTGGGCGCGATCATCGGCGTGCGCACCAGCGGCATGTGGATGGTGGTGAAGGTGACGCCGTCGCCGATCACCTCGGAGGCGACCACGCGCGAGAAGGCGTCCAGCGCAGCCTTCGAGGCGACGTAGGCGGAGAAGCGCGGCGGGTTGGCCTGCACGCCGATCGAGGACACGTTGACGATGTGCCCGGAGCCGCGCTCGCGCATGTGCGGCAGCAGGCCGATGATCAGCTTCACCGCGCCGAAGTAGTTGAGCTGCATCGTGCGTTCGAAGTCGTGGAAGCGCTCATAGGAGAGCGCGATCGAGCGGCGGATCGAGCGCCCTGCGTTGTTGACCAGCATGTCCACGTTGCGGTGGTCGGCCAGCACCCGCTCCAGCAGCCGTTCGATCGAGTCCATGTCGGCGATGTCGGCGGCGTACACGTAGGCGGTGCCGCCGCCGGCCACGATCTCCGCGCGCACCTCCTCGAGCTTGTCCACGTTGCGCGCCACCAGCAGCGGCACGCCGCCGGCGGCCGCGACCTTGACCGCCGCCGAGCGGCCGATGCCGGAGGAGGCGCCGGTGATCAGCACGTGCTTGCCCTCCAGCGCCTGCCTGAGCGTGGCGCCGCGGCGCAGCTGGTTGTCCATGTCGCGCTCCCAGTAGTCCCACAGCCGCCCCAGGTACTGCTGCATCGGCGGCGGCTGTTCCAGGGGCGTGCCGGCCAGCGCGCGCGCCGCCTCGCTCGTGTCGAAGCGCGGCACCAGCTCCATGTTCGCCAGCACCTGCTCGGGGATGCCCAGCTCGCGCAGCGCCAGCTTGCGCGCCTGGCGCAGCGGCGGCAGCGCCAGCCCGAGCTTCAGCGGCCACTTCGGCAGCGGGTCGATCAGGCTTTTCGGCACGCTGAGGGCGAAGCGCGGCGCGTGCGCCACGCTCGCCAGCTCGTTGATCAGCTCGTCCACCCGCTGCGGGCGCGGGTCGGTGAGGTGGAAGGCGCGCCCGTCGAGGTCCGGCTCGTGCGCGATGTGCTCCAGCGCCGCCGCCACCCAGTCCACCGGCACGATGTTGGTGTAGCCCAGGTCCAGCCCCACCAGCGGCGCCCACTCCGGCAGCAGCTGGCGCATGCGCTGGATCGCCTTGAAGAAGTAGTAGGGGCCGTCGATCTTGTCCATCTCACCGGTCTGCGAGTCGCCCACCACGATCCCCGGCCGGTACACCCGCCACGGCACGTACGGCTGCTCGCGCACGATCCGCTCGGACTCGTACTTGGTGCGGTGGTACGGCGAGGGCAGGCGCTGGCCCTCGTCGAAGGAGTCCTCGGCGAACGTGCCCTTGTAGGTGCCGGCCACCGCGATCGAGGACACGTGGTGCAGGCGCGCGGCGTCGAGCGCCCGCGCCAGCTCCACCGCGTGCGTGGTGCCGCCCACGTTGACCGCCGTGTTGCGCTGCGCCGGCGCGGTCATGTCGTAGACCGCCGCCAGGTGGAAGAAGTGGTCGATCTTGCCGCGCAGCTCTCCCACCTGCTCGTTCTCCACCCCCAGCAGCGGACGGCGCAGGTCCCCGCTCACGGCCTGCACGCGCTCGCGCGCGGAGGAGCCCGCCACCATCGTCCAGCGCTCCAGCAGCTCCTCGAGCTTGCCGGCGGATTTCTCCCGCACCAGCACGTAGATCGTGCCCTGGCGGTTGGCCAGCAGCCGCTCCACCAGACGGCGCCCGATGAAGCCGGTGGCGCCTGTGACGAAGTAGGACATGCTCAGGCGAGCATACCTGCCGTCAAGCCCCCGCGCCGGCGCCGCCGCGGCCCTCGCCGGCGGCGAAGCGCGCGGCGCCGCGGGCGCCGTCCGCGAACACCTCCGGACCGGCCTGCGCCTCCAGCGCCAGCGCGTCGGCGAGCGGCAGGCCGAAGCCTTCGATCGCCGCGCGGCGATCGGCCAGCATCGTGCGCTGCGGGAAGCGCGCGAGGCCCTCCGCCAGCGCCAGCGCGCGCTCCAGGTGCGCTCCGGCCGGCACGATCTCGGTGACGAGGCCCATCGCCAGCGCCTCGCCCGCGTCGATTATGCGCCCGGTGAGGATCAACTCGAGCGCGCGGCCGAGCCCCACGATGCGCGGCAGCCGCTGGGTGCCGCCGTCGATCAGCGGCACGCCCCAGCGGCGCTCGGGGTAGCCCAGCCTGGAGTCCTCGGTGGCGATGCGCAGGTCGCACCACAGCGCGATCTCCAGGCCCCCCGCCAGGCAGAAGCCGCTGATCGCGGCGATCGTGGGCTTGGACGCGGTCAGGCGGGTGAAGCCCATCGGACCCTCGGGGTTCATCAGCCGCCCAGCCATCGTCTCGGTCGCCTTCAGGTCGGCGCCCGCGCAGAAGGACACGCCGCCGGCGCCGCTGAGCACCAGCACGCGGGCGTCCTCGTCGGCCTCGAAGCGCAGGTAGGCCTCGTGCAGCGCCGCCGCCGTCTCGCCGTCCACCGCGTTGCGGCGGTGCTGGCGGTCGATCGTGATCAGCGCCGCCGCGCCGCGGCGCTCGTAGCGAACGGCGTCAGGCTCGCCGCTCATCGCCTCGCCGCGTAGCGGCGGCGTCGCTGTTACCAGCCGCCGCGCATGTGGCCATTGCTCATCAGCGCCTTGGCCGCCGCTTTGCGCGCGTCCTTGCGCCTTTCCAGCTGGCGCTGGACCATGCTCATCGTGAAGATGAACACGGGGAAGAAGATGATCAGGATGAAGCCCGTGTTGGTGACGACCTTGTCGTTGGTGCCGCCGTAGAAGCCGCGCCCGTCGTTGTAGGCGCCGGCCGCGGGCGCCAGCGCCAGCGCGGCGACCAGCGCGAGCGAGAGCGCGGTGGCGAGCAGTCGTGTGCGCATCGGTGCTGATGCTACCTCACGGCCGCGCCGGAAGCTCGCGGCGGTGCCCGCGGCGCGGGCGGCGCCCACGGCGGCCCGCGTGCGCCGGGGCGGAGGTTCGAGGCTGCGCCGGCGGCGCCCTACCATCAGCTGCCGATGGCCCTGTTGATCGCATCGGACCTGCGCAAGGACGTGGCCGGGCGGCCGCTGCTCGCCGGCGTGTCGTTCAAGCTCGAGCGCCGCGAACGGCTGACGATCGCCGGGCGCAACGGCGCCGGCAAGACCACGCTGCTGCGCATGCTCGTCGGCGAGACCTCGATCGACGGCGGCGAGCTGAGCGTGAGCAAGGGCGTGCGCATCGCGCTGCACGACCAGCGCCCGCCCCGCGAGCGCGAGCTGGCGCTGCGCGATTACCTGCTGTCGGGCTGCGCGGAGGAGCTCGCGATCGAGGCCGAGCTGGCGCGGCTGGAGACGATCATGGCGGAGGGCTCGAGCGACGAGCAGACGCTGTCGCGCTATGCCGCCGCGCAGGCGCGGCTGGAGGCGCGCGGCGGCTACCTGTGGCGCACCCGCGCCGACGCGATGGCGCACGGGCTCGGCTTCGGCGAGGCCGACCTGGGCCGCCCGCTGGACACCTTCTCCGGCGGGCAGCTCACGCGCGCCTCGCTGGCGCGCGCGCTCGCCACCGGCGCCGACGTGCTGCTGCTGGACGAGCCCACCAACCATCTCGACGTGGAGTCGCTGGAGTGGCTCGAGCGCACGCTGGTGGAGCTGGACGCGGCGGTGCTGCTGGTGGCGCACGACCGCTGGTTCCTGGAGGCGGTCGGCACAGCGGTGCTCGAGCTGTACGTGCCGCGGGCGGGCGGGCCTTCGTCCTCGCGCTTCTTCGCCGGCAGCTGGCACCGGTGGCGGCGCGAGCAGGCCGCCAAAGAGCTCGCGCTGGGCAAGGCGATCGACAAGCAGCAGGCCGAGATAGCGCGCATGGAGCGCTTCATCGAGCGCTTCCGCTACAAGGCCACCAAGGCGAAACAGGCGCAGTCGCGCGTGAAGAAGCTCGCCAGGATGGAGCGCATCGAGCGCGACCCCGCGGAGGCGAAGGGGCTGGCGTTCGACTTCGCCAAGCCCGAGCGCTCCGGTCGCGTGATCTTCGAGCTGCTCGACGGCCGCGTCGAGGTCGGCGGCGCCGCCGACGGGGGTGGGGGCGGTGCGGGCGGCGCAGGTGGGGCTCTGATCCTGCTCGAGCACGCCGAGCTGTGGCTCGAGCGCGGCGAGCACGTCTCGCTGGTGGGGCCCAACGGCGCCGGCAAGACCACGCTGATCGAGACGCTCGCGGGGCGTCGGGCGCTGGCGGCCGGCAAGCTCGCCACCGGCCACAACGTCAAGGTGGGCTATCTCTCCCAGCACGCCGAGGAGCTCGACGCGATCGCGGGGGGCGGCGCCGCCGGCGGGAACCCGAATCCCAGCGTGCTCGAGACCGCGCAGCACGCCACCGGCCTCACGCCGGGCAAGGCGCGCGCGCTGCTGGGCCGCTTCCTGTTCTCCGGCGAGGACGCAGAGAAGCCGCTGAAGGGGCTGTCCGGCGGGGAGCGCCGGCGGCTGTCGCTGGCGGTGCTGGTGCAGTCGAAGGCCAACGTGCTGATCCTCGACGAGCCCACCAACCACCTCGACATCGAGAGCCGCGAGGCGCTCGAGGACGCGCTGCGCTCCTTCCCCGGCGCGATCCTGCTGGTCTCGCACGATCGCGCGCTGCTGGACGCGGTCGGCACGCGCACCGTGGCGGTCGAGGACGGCGCGCTGCACAGCTACGTGGGCGGCTGGCCCGAGTACGTGCGCGTGCGCGACGAGCGCCGTGCCGCCGGCGCGGCGTCGGGCCGCCCCGCCGGCGCCGTCGTGGCCCGGTCCACCGCCGGGAGGCCCGCCGCGCCGCGCGCCGCGTCCGGGTCGAGCGCGGGCGGCAACGGCGCGGGCGCCGCCACGCTGCCCGCCGGCGCGGCGCGCGACGGCGCGGAGGCGGCGGTGCAGAGCGCGCGCGAAGCCAGGGCGAAGGCCAAGCCCAGGGCCAAGGGCCCCTCGAAGAACCGCCTCAGCGCCCAGCAGAAGGCCGAGCGGGAGGTGGAAGAGGCCGAGCGCGCGCTGCGCGCGCTGGAAGGCGAGCTCGCCGACCCCGCCGCCTGGGCCACCCGCTACGAGTCCGCCAAGTCCGAAGCCCGTCACACCGCCGCCACCCGCGCGGTCGAGGCCGCCTACGCGCGGCTGGAGGCGCTGGTCGACTGAGAGCGGCCGGCGCGAGCAGAGCGGCCGGCGCGAGGAGCGCGCTGGCTAACCTCAGCGGCATGAGCGACGGCCTGAAGAACGCCCGCAACGTCGCGATCGTGCTCGTGATCGCCGCCGCGGTCTACTTCGTCCCCGGCGGCGGCACCGCCGCGGGCACGTTCGAAGCGGCGCTGTGGGTGGCGTTCGGGGTGGGCTTCGGCTACCTGGGCCTGCGCATGTACCGCGAACACCACATCGCGCTGTTCAGCCTCGGCGAGCGCTACCGCGGGCTGCTGTACTTCGCGGTGGCGCTTGCCTTCTTCCTGTGGGCGGTGCGCTCGCGCATGTGGTACGTGCTGCAGGTGAGCGGCGGCGAGCTCGTGCAGGCGCACCGCTGGGACGGCTTCGGCGAGGTGCTGTGGTTCGCGCTGGCGGCCGCCGCGGTGTACTCGCTGCTGGCGGTCTACCGCCACTGGCGCTCCTACTGAGCGGCCTATCCTCGGTGGCCGATGGCCGGCGACACCAGCACCGCGAGCGCCCGCGGCACCGCACCGCAGGGTGGCGCCGACGCGCGCGCCACGCTGGCCGAGCAGCGGCGCGCGCTGCCCGACCAGCCGGGCGTGTACCTGTTCCGCGATCGCGCAGGGCGCGTGATCTACGTGGGCAAGGCCAAGTCGGTGCGCAAGCGCGTCGCCTCGCACTTCGCCAAGGCACAGCTGCCCTCGAGCCCCGGCCACGCGGAGATGGTGGCCGGCGTGGACAGCGTCGAGTGCGTGGTGGTCGCCTCGGAGGCCGACGCGCTGCTGGCCGAGCAGAGCTTCATCAAGCAGTATCGCCCGCGCTTCAACATCCGCCTGCGCGACGACAAGTCCTACCCGTTCATCGCGATCTCGCTCGACGAGGAGTTCCCGCGCGTGTACTTCACGCGCGAGCGCCACCGCGCCGGCCGCATGTACTTCGGGCCCTACTCCAACGCCAAGCGCGTGCGCGCCACGCTGGAGGTGCTGGCGAAGGTGTTCATGTTCCGCTCCTGCACGGGTCCGGAGCCGGGACGGCGCAGCGGCAGCCCCTGCCTGGACTACTACATCAAGCGCTGCGAGGCGCCGTGCGTGGGCTACGTCTCCGAGCAGGACTACCGCGCCAGCATCGACGGCGTGGTCGACTTCCTGTCGGGACGCTTCTCCGCGATCGAGCGCGAGCTGCGGGAGCGCATGCAGGCGGCCGCGGCGGCCGAGGAGTTCGAGCAGGCCACGCTCGAGCGCAACCGCCTGCAGGCGGTGCGCTCGCTGCTGGAGCGCCGGCGCGTGACCGCCGAGGCGGTCGGCACCTTCGACGCGGTGGCGGTGGCGGTGGACGGGCGCGAGGCAAACGCGCAGGTCTTCCAGGTGCGCGACGGCGTGCTCTCGGACCGCCAGTCCTTCTACCTCTCCAACGAGACCGAGCGCGAGGCGCCGGAGGTGGTGGAGGAGTTCATGCTGCAGTACTACGGCGGCCACACCGCGATCCCCTCGCTGCTGGTGGTGCAGCGCGGCGCGGGCGCCGGGCAGGCGCTGGCCGACGCGCTCTCGCGCCGCCGCGGCGGCCCGGTGGAGCTGCGCGCCGCCGAGCGCGGCGAGAAGCGCCGCATCCTCGAGCTGGCCGAGCGCAACGCGCTGCTCGCGCTCGACCAGGAGAAGCTCCGCGCCGAGCGCCGCCGCCAATCCCGCGTGGAGGCGCTCGAAGGGCTGCAGCAGGCGCTCGCGCTGGACGCGCCGCCGATCCGCATCGAGTGCTTCGACATCTCCCATCTCGGCGGCACGCAGACGGTCGCCTCGATGGTGGTGTTCGAGGGCGGCGCGCCCAAGAAGTCCGACTACCGGCGCTTCAGGATCCGCTCGCTCGCCGACGGCCAGTCCGACGACTTCGCCGCGATGGCGGAGGTGCTGGGCCGCCGCTTCGCGCAGTGGGAGCGCCAGGCCGACTTCTCGCCGCACGACAGCTCCTACGACGCCAGCTTCGCCGCGCTGCCCAACCTGGTCGTGATCGACGGCGGCAAGGGCCAGCTCGCCGCCGGCCTGGGGCCGCTGCGCGGTTTTCGCGAGCGCGGCGTGGCCGTGATCTCGCTGGCCAAGCGCATCGAGGAGGTCTTCGTGCCGGGTCGCGCCGCGCCGCTGGCGCTCGAGCGCTCCACGCCCGCGCTGCAGCTGCTGCAGCGCGTGCGCGACGAGGCCCACCGCTTCGCCATCACCCACCACCGCGGCCGGCGCGACCGCGCGATGACCAGCTCGCTGCTCGACGGCCTGCCGGGGGTCGGGCCGCAGCGCAAGCGCGCGCTGCTCACCCACTTCGGCTCGCCCGAGGCCGTGCTGGCGGCCACCGGCGAGGAGCTCCAGTCGGTGCCGGGGCTGCCGGCCAAGGTCGGCAGGGACCTGCACGCCTACCTGCACAGGGCAGGCTGAGCCGGGCGCAGGGCGGGCGGGCCGAGCGGGGTCCGGCCGAGGCGGCCTGCGCCGCGAGAGGCCGTTCGCGGGAACTTCACCGCTCGTCCGCGCGTGTGGGCAGAATGAAAGAGATGGCCGTGCTCGAGCCCACGCCTCCGCTGCGAGCGTCCGGCGCCGAGCGCGCCGCCCCGGTGATCCCCTCGCAGCTGCAGGACCTGGTGGTGATCACGGGCTTCTCGGGGGCTGGCAAGTCGACCGCCATGAACGTGTTCGAGGACGCGGGCTACTTCTGCGTCGACAACCTGCCGCCGGAGATGATCCGCTCGCTGATGGAGCTGTTCGTGCACGAGGGCTCGAAGGTGCAGCGCGCGGCGGTCGTCTCGGACGTGCGCGGCGGCGTC
>DATJMM010000013.1:0-2123 GCA_035508735.1 Solirubrobacteraceae bacterium
AGGCTGCGCTCGTTCCGCAGGAAATACACCCGCTCCCCCACGGCGAACGTCCGCGCCCCCCGCTCCGTCGCCACGACAAAATCCTCGCCCAGCTCGCCGGCGGCCTGCCGCACAGCGCGCGCCCGCTCGTTCAGGTCGCGCACGTCGTCGCGCCGGTACGCCAGCATGATCTGCCGCGCCTGGGGCGTTTCCCGCCGCACCACATCCCACCCAGCGATCATCGCGTCCTTGGCGGCGCTGAGCGTGGCGTGCCCCGTCACCATCCCCGCTTGCTCGTATCGCGCCAGCGCCTCGTCGGTGCGCCCGGTCGCCAGCTCCCGCGTCGCCGCCTGCTGCCAGGCCTCGCGCTGCCGCCGCACCTCGGTGATTTCCGCCGCACCAACCCGCTCGGCGATCGCCCGGAATGCCGCCCCCGCCTCGATCGCCTGCAACTGCTCCGGGTCGCCCACCAGCACCACCTTGGCGCCGGACCGCTGCGCCGCCGACAACAGCCGTTCCATCTGCCGCGAGCCGATCATCCCGGCCTCGTCCACCACCAGCACGTCGCGTTCGGTCAGCGCCTCCCTGCCCTGCTCCCACTGGAACAGCAGGCTGTGCACCGTCCGGCTGGCGATGCCAGCGCCGCCCTCCAACTGCTGCGCTGCGATCCCCGACAGCGCCGCGCCGCGAACGTGATAGCCCTCGGCCTCCCACGCGGCGCGCGCCTCGCCCAGCATCGTGCTCTTGCCGGTGCCCGCGTAGCCCACCACCACGCTGAGGTCCTGCATCTGCGTCACGTGCCGGAACGCCTGCGCCTGCTCCCGTCCCAGCGTTGTCGATTCCTGAAGCCGCCGCCGCAGGTTCACCCGGTGCGCCTGGCGCTCGGCCAGCTTGGCGGCGGCCTGCTCCATCCGCTGCTCGGTTGCCAGCATCTCCCGCGTGGTGAACCGCTCCTGCCCCCGCCCGTCCTGGCCCAGCCGGACCAGTTCGGGCGAGGCCTCTGCATGCGCCATCGCTGTGGTGAACTGCTCGGGGTCGGCCGTGTGCCGGTCCACCAGCCGCGCCAGGTCGCGCCGCGTGAACGTCGATTGCTGCCGCGTCAGCGCCGCCAGCACCAGCGACGGGTCGGCGATGATCCGCTCGCCGTTCCGCCGCGCCACTGCCTCATGTTCCGCCGCTCGCTCGGCGTCCTCGCCCCGTGCTTCGCGCCGCGCGCCCGCCGGACCGATCTTGTTCTGCGGCTCCAACCCGATGCCCTGCGCCGCGTGCGACCGGTGATCGACCCGGATATCGTGGCCCAGCTCGGCCAGGCGTTCGTTCGCCAGCTCCGCCCACCGCGCGCGCCAGCCCACCAGCAGCTCGGTCCGGTTCCAGTCTCGCACCTTCTTGCCGAACCCGTCCGGCCCGACCTCACGCATCGTCAGCATGACATGCGCGTGCGGTTGGTCCTCGCCACTCGCCGTGCGGCCCCAATGCACGTTGAGGTCCGCCACCATCCCTCGCGCCACGAACTGCTCGCGCACGAAGTCCTGCGCCAGACCGATCGCCTGCGCCTTGGTCAACTCCCGCGGCAGCGCAATTTCGATCTCGCGGGCGAGCTGCGCGTCCTTCCGTTTTTCGGTGGCTTCGACCTCGTTCCACAAGGTCGCACGGTCGGCGAGACGCGCGGGCGCGCCCTCGGGCAACAGGATTTCCGAGTGGATGACGCCGGCCTTGCTGGTGAAGTCGTGCGCCCGGCCGAGCCTTTCATCCTGGAGTTCCGACGCGGACCGGTACGCCGCCGCGGCCACCGCGCTGCGACCGTCCGCGCGGCTGATCACCTTCGCCGAGAGATGGTAGATCGCCACGGTTTCGACGGCTCCGATTGGCAGGCTCATGTCAGCCTGCCACGCGCGACGTTGCGCAGCAACGTATAAGCGCGCACTCACACAATAGTGCCGGAATTCGCTGCGCTCAACCGGCCGTGAGTGACGCGGTGCAGCGGTCTGCTCTATCGTGCGCTGCTACCCTGCAACCGGAGACCCGCTATGCGCAAGCCTGCTGATCTCGACGCTCAGATCAAGGCACTCCAAGATAAGGCTAAGTCACTGAAAGACCGGCAGAAGACCCAGCTCGGTGAGCTGGTGCTGGCGACAGGGGCCGAT
>DATJMM010000014.1:0-44076 GCA_035508735.1 Solirubrobacteraceae bacterium
CGGGGGCGGAACCCGTCAAGGCCGCCCCTGCGGGGCCGCCTACGGCGGGGCCTAACGGCCCGACCTTGACAGAACCCACCCCCTCCGCTGAACAGTCACTCAGGTCGGCAGGGAAAACCCTGCCGACCAGACGGCAACAACAGATCATGGAAAGCCAGTGCCTTCGTTGAGGCCCAAACCCCAAAGCAACCCTCCACCCCCAGCCGCCGCGGGACGGTGGGCGCGTGTACGCCGTGCCGCCTTCGAGCTCGCACCCGACGCGATCGAGCAAATCGCCCAACGCGTCGCAGAACTCCTGCACCACCAGCCAGCCGACGACACGCCACAGGCCCGCGAGAGGCCCGCCGGGCTCATGGACGCAAACCAGCTCGCCCGCCACCTCGGCGTCAACCGCGCCTGGGTCTACGAGCACGCGCATGAGCTCGGCGCCGTCACGCTCGGGGACGGGCCGCGGCCGCGGCTGCGATTCGACCCAAGGGTCGCAGCGCAGGCGCTGCAGGCCCGTCATCTGCCCACGACCGCGCCGAGAGCCGCGGCAGATGCGCCCCAGCCTGGGCGGCCGCACCGACGCCGGCCGGCCGGAGTGCCGCTGCTGCCCGTCCACGAACCCACGACGCGAACACGACAGATCATGTCCCGCTTCGCGCTTCCCCGTCGGAGAAGGAGCTGATGGCACGCGAGACCACAGGACAGGTTCTCGAACGCGCCGGCAAGCGCGGCACCACCTACGCCACCCGCGTCCGCGCCTACGGGCAACGCCACTACCTCTCCCTCGGCTACTCCTGGGAGGGCTACACCCGCCGCCACGCGGAGACCGAGCTGCAGAACATCCTCGCCGACATCCGCCGCGGCATCTGGAAGCCACCGCAACCCCAACCCGCGCTCGCGCCGGCGAAAGACCCCACCTTCCACGAGTTCTCCTCTGAGTGGTTCGAGGCGCGCCGCCACGAGGTCTCACCCCGCAGCGTCGAGGACTACCGCTGGGGGCTCACCCGCCACCTGCTGCCCTTCTTCAAGGACCACCACCTCACACAAATCACGATCGTCGAGGTCGACCGCTACAAGACCACCAAGGTCAGCGAGCGTGAGCGTGGAAACGGCACGCGCACCCTCTCGAACGGCTCGATCAACGAGACGCTGAACCTGCTCGCACAGATCCTCGAGGTCGCCGTCGAGTACGGGCACATCCAGTTCAACCCCGCCCGCGGACGCCGCCGCCGGCTCAAGGCCGCCCAACCCAAACGCACCTGGCTGGAGCCCGAGCAGGTCAAGCCGCTGCTCGACGCCGCCGCACGCCCCCTGCGCGGCGGCAAGACCATGCCCGACCCCCGGATGCACGCCCTCTACGCCACTGCCATCTGCACCGGCCTGCGCGTCGGCGAGCTGCTCGCGCTGCGCTGGCAGGACGTCAACCTCCCCCAACGCCGGATCACCGTCATCGACGCAAAGACCGAGGCCGGGGCGGGGCGCCAGATCGACATCTGGCCCGAGCTGCACGACGAGCTCGCCATCTACAAGGCCAACGCTCGCCACGCCAAGCCCGGCGACTTCGTGTTCGCCACCGCCAGCGGCAAGCCCGACACCCGCTCGAACGTCGCCAAGCGGCTCAAACGCACCGTGCAGCGCGCCAACGACGAGCTCACCACGCAGGGCCTCCCGGCGATCCCCGCCGAGCTCTCCCCCCACTCGCTCAGGCGCATGTTCGCCTCCCTGCTCTACCTCCGCGGCGAGAACCCCGTCTACGTCATGCACCAAATGGGGCACGCCGACCCCAAGCTCGCGCTGCGCATCTACACCAAGGTCATGAGCGAGCAGCGACGCCGCAGCCCCGGCGCCCGGCTCCTCGGCGTGCTCGACGGGCCGCGCTGGACACAGCCAGCCACCGGCGCCCACACAACCGACCCTGGGGTTCACGCAGCAGCCCTCTCGCTAGCATGAACACAAATGGCGAGCACGCGAGCGAACACCAGCAGACGAGCAGCACACCGGCCAAGGCGCCAGCCCGCAACCATCGACTGGCGCGCACGCGTGCGCGAGCCGACGATCAACGACCCCGAGCAACGCCGCAAGGCGATCGAGCAAGCCGGGTCGCTGATCAAGACCACCGCACGCATCGACACCATCACCCTCGGCCGCGACTAACCAAGCCGTGACGGGCAGGGGCCGTCCCGTCCTGCCGCGCGGCGTCCACGCCTTCGACGCCCCCACCTGGCAGCCACCGCAGACCGTCGTGCTCGACACCAGCGTCGTCGTCGAGGCGCTGTTGCCCAACCAGCCTGAGCACCACGCCTGCCTCGGCGTGCTCGACCAGCCCGCCGCCAGTCACAGCGCCGTGCTGTACAACCGCCTGCTGGAGATCGAGCTGTGGGAGGCCACGTTCAACCTCGCGCTACGCGAGCGCCACCCCCGCAAGAATTGCGCGCCACGCTCGTCGTCATGCCAGTGAGGGCCAATCGCCGAGCTAGCATCGTTGCGTGCCTTTTCAGCTCCCCGAGTACGACCGGCCGTTTGCCTCCTTTGTCCATGAGAGCGTGCATGCGCTCGCTTGTGCACGCTCTCCGATCCTTGCCCAGATCCAGCGCCAGCCGTCGCCGGGCACAGGCGGGAGCGTGGTCGAGGCGCGGGGCGGCGAGAAGCTCAAGCTAGAGATGAAGCCGATCGAGTATGGGCTGACTATGAGTGTGGACGCGGTCCGCGCTGGTGATTTCGGCGCACTGATCATCGAGTGCGATCGTGCGTCTGACGAGTTGGCTCGGCAGCTCGTCGGCCTGCTCGTCGAGAACATGAAGAAGATCACCGACCACACCGGCCAGGTCACGCACTCACCTCAGCCCGTGAGCTTCGATGCGATCTACGAGGCACTTGACCGTATAGAGTGGTCTCTAAAGCCCAACGGTGAAATAGCCATCCCGAGCGTCTTCATGCATCCAGACACTGCGGAAAAGCTGGAACAGTTGCCGTTCACGCCCGAACAAGAGGCGAAGCTGGAGGCGTTGAAGGTTCGCAAGCACGAGGATCTCCTTGCTCGACGACGCAGTCGCCGCCTGGCTTGATTCAGTAAGCGAGCGCGCGTCCTACGAGCCGCTGCTTGCGCTCCTGCGCGCCCGTGGCTACAGCGATGTGCATCTCGCGCACGGTCAGCGCGAGTTCGGAAAGGACATCGTCGCAAAGCGACATGACACTCAGTGGGCGTTCCAGGTCAAGGTGGGCGATATCGGACAAGGCGAGTGGCGCGAGCTCGACGGCCAACTCAACGAACTCCGAGTGGTCGACCTCGGTCATAGCTCGTTTGATGCGACACTCTCGCGTCGGCCCGTGCTCGTGACTACCGGGCGCCTTGTCGGCAACGCGTCCGACCTCTTCCGCGAACACAATCGGCGAGCACGCGAGCGCGACGAGCCCGAGCTCACACTATGGGACCGTGACACATTGATTGGGTATCTGTCTGGCGAGCCGGGAGCCGTGCTGCGTGGGTCGATCGACGCCGCTTTGCTCGCCACTCTCGGTGCCGTCGAGGAACGAAAGGCGACGACGGCTAGCATCGAGGTGTTTTCGCACCGCTGGACCGAATGGGATATCGGCCGCGTCAGCGGTGCTGGCGTGATCGAGGCAGCACTCATATGCGAGCGACTCAAGAGCGTGGAGCGCATCGATCTCGCGTGCCACATGGCCTTGTGTCTTGTTCGGGCAGCGTGGGCAGCGCATGGCAGTGAAAGCCGGGCAGCAGTCGCCGACGCGGCGGGCCTTCTTTTCGAGACCTATGCACTGCAACTCTGGCACGAGTGTGACGAGCGTCTTCTACGCGAGAAGGGGCTCGTTGGCTTCAGCGGAGCCTCGGCATGGGTCACGTACCCGATCCGCTGTTGTAGGATCGCTGAGCTGCTTGGTCTGCTTGCGATCCGTCTGCGCCCCACTGACACCGAACTCGCGTTAGAGATCGGGCGATGGCTTGTGCAGTTCGCGCATGCGCAGCCCGGCGTCGCGCACCCGGTGTCCGACGCCTACGCGGTATGCCTGATCCCGGCTGCGATCACGCTGGCCGCTGCCGATCGTGACGCGGCCATAGACCTCCTGCGCGCCACGACCGTCTGGCTCACCGACGCAAGCCAGCCCGAGCAGTTCGGTCTCGCGGGCACTGATACCACGCCGGCGGAAGAGATCGAGCGTCTGATCGGCAACCCTCTCGACTCCATCGACTGCCCCAGGCGACCGATGTCACTTATCGCCACCGTGCTACTCGACCTATGTACGGCACTTGGAGCGAGCGAGCTGTACGCCGACGCCCACAACGACATCCGTGCGTGTGAGATCGCGCCTATGATTATTAGGCTTGATGATGGACGCGATCAGTACCTCCGCGCCGGCGAGGCGAACCAGCTCGAGCTCAACATTGACTACGCCGACGAACTCGGTGACGGCGAACTCGCTGCCGCTCATCACGCCGACAGGGCAGGCTCGAAGCTCTGCGACAAACACCGCGTATGGGATCTCCTCGCGATCAGCTCGGCGCTCCGCGACCGCTACCACTACAGCGCGATTGCTGCTGTGGTCGCGAACCCGAACTAATCGGTGTCGAGGACAGGCGCACAGACAGCCACGCACCGACCAATCGACACCTAGCCAGGCGGTAGCGAGCGGGCTGTCCGAATCCGCAGATTGGCTAGCCCTCTAGCGCCAGCAGCCCGCCTGGTAGCCGTGCAAAATGGTTCGCGGTGACTTCGGCTGGCTCCATCTCAGAATCCCCTTGTTCATGCGGGATTTGGCATAACGAAACGAGCACCGGTCTCCACCAGAGGCGCTAGCGTCCGTAAGACCGAGAACCAAACCCGTGTGGAGTCCCGCCAGCTAGATCCAGAGCGTTAGCCGACGAAATCTGACCAACGGGTGTCCAGCGCTTACTGCGCAGATCTTCGTGGCCGCGGTTTAAGTCCCTCATGACGCGGCCTATCCCGATGACGCCGTGGGAGGCCCGGTTAGTTGGTCGCCGCGATTTCGCCGAGCTCATCTTCGAGTTCGCGAAGGACCACCGAGAGCACCTGGAGGTCGGCGATGGACTGGCCGCCGAGCCGCGATCTGACGCTGCGGGGGATGCTTGCTTTGAGTCGCCAGGCTTCGGCGAGGATGTCCAAGACCCAGCGTTCGTAGTCCACGGCGTAATCGGACAAGACGGCGTCTTCAACCGCTCGTGAAACTCGACGAACGCTTGTATTGCTACCAGCAGTCGCTGTATAAAGTGACGCCTCTACTCGGGCGATGAGAGCCTCCAGCCGTGCTGCGGCGAGTCGGCACTGACTTCGGCAAACGACACAGCGCCTGCGGTGGTCCCGAGAGCTGGCCTGTGGTTGGGACGGGCCGAAGCCGAGAAAAGTGATCGCGAACCAAGTGCCGTACCACAGGAACGGTGTGGCGCTGGCGAATGCCAGGAAGGCGACCGGGATTGCGATCACCGGCGACCACGACGAGGTTGCGTCCGGAATTCCCAATGCCAAAGCGAAGCCAAAGAAGGCGAAGACCCGAGCTTCGACCTTGGCGGCTTCTACATCGGCTCGAAGCCCGTTCGTACTTCGAATAAACCGCCCACTGAGTCTCAGGGTCCCGCCTCCCCAGTTGTTGCGTCGCTCTGGCGCCCGCCGTCGTCCGTTCCCCCGACTTCCCCCTTAAGGCGCCTCCTCCTTCACGGGCAAAAGGTCGTCGAGGGAGCCTGGTGCCAGCAGCTGCAATAGCGCGGTCTCCTGCTGCTGGAGCACCCTCAAGAGCCCTTCAACAACGCGACTCTTCTCCTCTGCTGAGCCGACGAGCTGCAGTGCAGCCCCCCGAGCAGTCGCTGCTTCCGCTCGATAGCGGTCTCGCTCGCGTTCCGCAGCTACGAGCCGTCCGCCTGCGCCCAGGTTCGACTCCTGCAGCGCCTCGACCGTCTGTGCGAGTTCGTCTAGGCGGCGTTCGATCTTCTCGGTGCTCGCCGAATCGGGTTTGCGTCGACCGTGGGTCTTGAGATATGCCGCCGCGCTTGCAGCGTCAATGAGCCAACGGCCCTCTGGGTCCTTCGATGCCTCAAGCTTCCCGCTGCGGATGAGGTCTCGGACAGCCTGTGTCGAAAGGCCAAGATCCTTGGCTACAACGCCGACTCGTATCCATAGCTGATCGCTCATGTGCAAACCCGTGGGTCACGGGGACCTTCTTTCCGCCCGGAGCGTACCTTATAGTCCCAAAGTTTGCAAAGATTTTCGTCCCGCGCTACCGCGCGGCGGCGCCCACGCCTTCGATGCCCCCGCCTAGCATGCATGTTCGATGTCAGACACCGGATCGCCCTGCATGCAGAGGATCCTCAGAATCCGATCAGCTAGATTCTGTGGCGCATGCGGACCACGCTCACGATCCTGGCCCTCGCCGCCGGCCTGACCCTGCCGACCGCCGTCGCCTCCGCTCATACCGCCACGCTTCCGGTCGTCAGATGCCCCACGACGTTCGGCTACAACGGCCCGCACCCGGGCACGCCGAGCGAGCTGACGGTGACCTCCAACACCACGACCGAGGGGCTCGCTGCATACACAAACACGCAGGACTACCTTCTCGCACCCGTAGGTATGAGCTGCGCGGGCTTCGTCGCCGCTGATGGCGGGACCTCAGTCACAACCTGGCCGCGTGGCGATGCCAGACCGAGGCACTACAGTCACGAGGCTGGCCTGACGCTGTTTATCGAGCCTGCCTGCGCATCTTGCCGGGCCGCAGAAGCGTGCCCCTTCTTTAGTGCGTTCGCCCGAAACGTCGGATTCCCATGCGAAAGCGGCATCCCCGCCGACGAGAAGGTCTACCGGCTGAGGTCGAACATCGCGCTATTCGAAGATCCTCCCGGCGTGCGAGGCTCCGGCTGGCCGAGCGGCGGGAGCTACACGGCGAACGGACTAGTCGGCATCGAAAACGCTCCCGCCCACGTTGACCAACTCGTCTTCCGATCAACCTGCACGCTTCCGGCATTCCAGCGGCCCCTCTGCACGACAAGCCTGAACCACACAATCGACCGTTACGCCTAGCCGCGCGCGGGCCGGATCGAGCTCCATGGCAACCGCGAGAGCAACTCTTTGACCGGCGCTTATGCGTGGATGCGAGTGCGCTCGCGGGCGCGAAACACGCTACCGCTGCGGACGAGCAGCGGTAAACCTAAGGCTCAGTATCGCTTTGCTTGACCGCTTAACGGCCTCCATCGTGTGCGCGGCTCGAACCGTTGGCACAAGGGACAACCGACATCCTGCTTCAGGTGGCCGCTCGTCATTGGGCACAAGACGGGCACAAAGCTGGCAGAGCCGCCGAAAGCGCGGGCCGCAATTGCTGAGCCATCGCCTGCTTACTCGACAGGAGCTTCTCTACTACGGCCAGCCTTGTGCCCATTGCAAGGCCTGTACACGGGATGGGTTAACGACAGATAGACAGACGCGTTTCTCAAAAAAACACACCCGTCTATTCTGGTCATCCTCGGCGGGCGGAGCGTTGGGCACAAACGCAATTTTGTGCCCAAAAGCCCGGATATGGGCACAAATCGACCGTATTTTGGGTTCGGCGGCCATCGGCGTAGATGCCGAGTATTCCCAGGACTAGAGCCAAAACGGCCGGTCGCGACAGTCGCGGACAGCGCAATTTGCAAGCAGGAGGTCGCCGGTTCGATCCCGGTTGGCTCCATCAAGGAGACTTCGTGTTTCAGTTCGCAGTTTGGGCTGGATTTACGGCGTAACCCTGGAAATTGGGGTTTTTGGAGCCGTAGCGGTCGTTTCGTGCGCTGAGCTGGTGCTGCGCGAGTTGCTTGGGCTCTGGAAAGCGCGAAAGCACCCAGGGGCGATCCCTGAGCGCTTCGGTGGTTGGTCGCTGCTGCTTGTTCGCCTCGCTCAAATGGGCGTTGGCGGCGGGAGGGTTGAGGGTGGCTTGCCGATCTTGAAGCCAAGCCGTAGCGCTGCTGGTCCGTAGCTGCCGCTCAGTCCGAGGAAGCCTCGTTCGTCCAAAAGATCCTTGACGGCTTCTTCCGCACTCTCTTGGAACTCTCGCTCGC
The DNA here is from genome assembly GCA_035508735.1 of Solirubrobacteraceae bacterium. Taxonomy (GTDB): domain Bacteria; phylum Actinomycetota; class Thermoleophilia; order Solirubrobacterales; family Solirubrobacteraceae; genus Palsa-744. Next base: position 8,039 of record DATJMM010000014.1, read on the forward strand.
CGGGGTGCCGGGTCTTGTTGCGGGTGGAGCCGAGCCAGCCGCAACGCGCCGCGATCTTTAGCCAGTCCACGAAACACGCGACGTTCGCCCTCAAGCGGTGGCAGCCGATGCCGACACGCTTGCTCCGGTTTGCGAGAACGTCCGAGCCGACCCGGTAGCGATTCCTCCAGTAGAGATGGGTGGCCTCGTAGGTGGCGTGCGATTTTTGTAGCTCGTGGTACAGGCCCTCGGTCTGTGCGAGCGGGACGACGAAGCGCCAGTTCGTTGAGCAGGAGATCGTCTGGTCTTTCTCGCAGGCTGGTGTGAGTTTGCGCTGGCAGCGGAACCAGAGTCGGGGTTGCCCCTTCGCGGTCGAGAATTTCGTTTGTTGCATCGGGCCGCCGCAACCAGCGCAACGCTTGACCCCGTGCCTGTCGTTCTCCAGTCTGCACGCGCCAGGGGAAGATCGGTGCGCTGCCGGCGCGAGTCGCGTGCTCGTAGCACTCGCTCAGCGAGACACCACGATCGGCGGTGATTGTTTCCGGTGCTTGGCCGATCATCTCCTTGCCTTGGTCGAACAGCTCAGGAAATATCTTGAACTCTTGCTTGCTAGCGCTATCCACGCTCGGGATCACGCCCCCGGTGAAATGATCGATGAGCTTGCCGGATGCGTACCCATGCCACATGCGTCTCGAAGGTCGTTCAGGCCCACTGTATGACCTGATCCCGGCATCAAAGTCGCGGGTGATGAACCAGCAGCCGTTCATGCGGATGCGCTTGTACTTTCGGCCCTTCCGTATCACGGTTTCTGCTTTGCTCGGCGTGTACTTCTTAACTTGAGCTTCCGCGTCCTCCTGTGTTTGCTCGGCCAGGTCTTGTCGGATTTCCCGCGCTGCTTCCGTGCTCGCGCGACGTGGCCCAGTTTGCTCCGGGTACTTACATTTGTCGCCTTCACGACAATCATGGATTAGCTGGGCGTGTGTCTCATCCTCCGTCCAGTCAATCGCAGCGCTGTGTAGAAACTCGTCGCAAAACATCCTCTAGCTCAGCGAGCCGCCGCCAGGTGGTCGCGTAGCTCGGCCGCACCTCGAAGCCACACTCGTCCCAAAGCTCATCGCTCGCGTTATCCCACCAGGGCTGCACATCCACCTGGCCGGACGTGATGTAGGCGATGCAGGCCAACTCCCAATGCCCAGGATCACGGTGGCGCGCGTAATTGACCTCTAGGTCGCAGGCTTCACGCAGTTCATCCCAAACCCACCGCTGGCTCTTAACGAGCTTGACCGCGTTCAGTGATCCACGGAGATCATCCGAAGCGGAGAACTTGGCTGCGCCGAGCAGCCGGTCGGGTGGCTGGAACCTGAGTCGCGGCATACGTGTTGTTGCGCTGCATAACTGCCTCCAGTTGGACGGTCTCCGCCCAGTGGATTGCGAAGTAGATGAGTTGTAACACGGAATCCGCGCTCCGCAAAACCAAATCTTCCAGCGCACAACGTTCGCTGACTCACGCGAAGTTCGCTTGCATCGCTCTCGATTCGATGATAGGCGTCGAAAGGAGCAGCCGAAGCTGCTTGCCAACCGCATAGCTCTCACTCGCGGCTCGCACCACTCGGGCGCAGCCGTGGTGAGTCGCGCTCGCGTTGGCGCTTCCACCGACGATGAACTCAAAGACCAGCAAGCGAGCTAACCACTGCCAGCAGAAGCGCGCCGCGCAACGTCCGTGGCTTGAGCGCGGCCCGTTTCTCGCGGCAGATGGTGAGCCGGACGAGCTTGACGAGTCCTGGGACTCGGAGCGGCTTGACGCGCTGCTGGAAGAAGACACCGACATAGACCTGGAGGATTTCCTTGACCACTTTGATTAGCAAACGACCCGTTCGTGCAGGGATTCGCGCGAGCGGGCCGTATTGCTACGGCAGACAAACGTCTACAAACGGTCGGGAGTCCGGCCGTGGCTAAACGCACCCCGAATAAGGGGGAAGCACGCGCTAATGAGCTAGCGCTGCTCGCGCTCGGCCGCGTTGTCCGCGAGCTACGCGAGCGGAAACAAATGAGCGTGCCCGAGCTAGCTACGGCTCTCGGGACAACGCCACGACGGATCAAACGCGTCGAGGCTGGTCTTGTTGATGTGCGTTACGACCTGCTCGTGGGTCTGGTCAAGACTCTTGATGTGAAACGCGGTGAATTGATCGCGCGCATGGAAGCCCTGGAGCGAGAACTGAAACGCGCCGACGCGGATCGTCGGAGCGGAAGTGATGACAAGAGAAAGGAACCAGAAACGAAGTGATCAGCCTTGTTCACCCACGAACCCTGATCGGGACGACACTCTCCGTAGCCTGCGCTGCGCTTCTATCCGCTTGCGGCGGGAGCGATGTTGTCTCCGCGAACGTGATAGCGAAGTGTGCTCGTGCGCAGCAGCGCGCCATGACCGGCCTTGCTTCATCTACACATGAGGTCGCGCAGAAAGCCGTCTCTGGCGGCTGGTTGGCTCAGAGCTTCGCCGAGCAGACGGAAGCCGACACCCGCGCCGAGGCGACAGCGCTGGAAATCTATGTCTTCCCGAGCAGCAAGGTCGCGGAAGAAGCATTCAAGCTCATCGCCAGCGCCCCGAACGCGCATGAAGAATGGGGTGGTGGCGGCACCTTCCGCCGTAAGAACGTGATCGTGAACACTGACCAGAACCCGCCCTACTCCCTCACGCAGTACGCGGAAAAGCTGTTGAACAAGTGCGCGGGTGCCGGCGCATCGCAAGCACTTCTCCGTCCGCACGAAGAAGCAGTCGACGGGCAAACGCCAGCCGAACGCAAGCGCAGCGAAGAAGACGGCGGCGCGCCGAACACGGGCGAAACAGTCCCGCGCACCAGCGGAGACACGACGAGCACGACACCCGAACCCGCACAGGAACCACCAGCCAGCGAGAACGTGCCCAATCCCGGTCAGAGTCCCGCGCGGCGGGAGGGCGAATAGCAGCGGACGAGCGCGCGTCCATGCCGCGCCTCGATGCGCTGATGCTCCTGCGTGCCGTGCGTGAGGTTGCCAGCCACGCGGACGCGGAGAACCCGGTCCAGGTCAGCCAACGGTGCTTCGACGCAGCGCGACAGGTCAGCCGGGCGTTCGCCAATTTGCCGCGAGCGCACCGGATCGCGGAATGTCTACGGATGCCGTGGCGCGATGTGCTCGTGCTAGCGCACGCCCCGGCGAGCACGCACGCTCACCGGCTCGGGCGCGCGCAAACCGAACCAGCGCACAACTGGCTGACGCACGACCTGATCGCCTTCGCGCTCCGGCTCGTGGCGCTCCGCCTGAACGTGCAGAGCGTGAGTCCCGTGCAGTACCGGACGGAGCGCGCGAAGCTGCTCCGGGAGGATCATGCCGCCTATCTGCATGGCCGGCAACTCCGCCTCCCGAGCGAGGATCAGATCAGAACGGCGATGGGTGGCGATTGGGGCCGGGCGCTGGCGCTCGCTGATCTTGCGCCGCGTCCCCCGCGCGGCGACCAGGGTCGAGGCAAGTACGCCCCGACCACCGCTGAGATTCTCGATCGCGCCTACGAAATCTATGGCACGGAGCTAACCAGCAAAGAGATATGGGTATTTGTCGCGGCGAACAGCATCCCCTACGGTCGGGAACGCGGTCGCCTGTGGGCTGAGTGCGTGAGCGAGTGGAAGCAGATGCGCGCCGCCCGTGGGCTGGACGTACCGGCTGGACCGCCACCGCTCGACCAGCGCCCGGACTACAGTCGCGCAGTCGGCGCTGCTCTCCCTGGTGAGACGCGCCGGCAGGATTGGAGCGACGTCGAGGATTGCCTGCCGTATGTAATCGCCTACCTGCGGCAGCTTCGCTCAGGCGAGCGCTCCACCAAGCGGGGTTATCAGGAGTGGGCGCGCGAGCGCCCGGAAGCGCCCTCGTCATCCTCGTTCGACGCACACGGCGGATGGGATCGCGTGCGGGCCTTGGCCCTGGCCCGGACGATACTCAGCCACCCGCTGCGCTCTGCCTAACGTGCTTATCCGTAATCCCCCGCCCTCAGCGCTAGCCTGAATCCGATCACTATGGCGAGTCCAGCGCTCGAGACACCGGAGAAAGCTCCCTCTGGGGCGGAGCGCAGGCGCGAACTTGTGCAGCGCTTCAAGCGCTCTTGCGCGAAGCCACGGAATCGTGCCGGAATCGCTACGGCGGTGCTGCTCGGAATCCCGGTCCTGCTTTTCAACGCCGCGACCAGCAAGCATTACGCGCCAATTGCTATCGACGCGGCCCCGGCTTTGTTCCTCGCCTTTCTCTTGGGTCGCTCGGTGAAGGTCGAACCAGGTCATGCGCGTTCGGACGAGATTGGGATGCTGGCATACATGCCCCTTGCCATGTGCTCGTTCACTTTCATGCTCGTACCCGCGTTGTACGCGAATGTCGGCAAACAACCCGCGCACGCCCTCGACAGCTTCTACACGGCCGCCGCTGGCATCCTCGCGGCGCTCCTGATCGCGCTGATGATCGAGAGCCATCGCCTCTTTCACGTTGACCCGCAGCTACAAGCGCTGCGTAGCTGGTGGATTGCTTGCGTTGTGGTAGGGATACTCGCCGCTCTTACTGGCCTCACGCCTGACCATCACGCGATAGCCCGCGAGACGGCATATCAACTGGCCTGGGCCGGACTCGCCGGCGCTTTCGCAGCAGGCGTGCTCGTGATGGGACGCGACTATCTGACACAGCTAGCCGAGAAGACCCGCTACACGCCCGACGCTACCGATGAGCCTGCCGGGCAAGCAGAAGTCTCCGGAGCAAAGTAGCGGTACACCGTCCGGCGTTGGTAGCCCTAATCGTGCTCAGCGAGCGCGTCCCTGAGCATTTGGCTTAGGACTTCAAGGGCGGGCACCTCCATCAGAATGTCCATCCAGCCGGCGAGAGCGACAACCAGACAGAGAACGTGCTGCCGTCGAGGAAAGCTGGACCGTCCGTGTCGAGCGTGGTTGCCGTGTCCTCCATAGACTTTGTACAGGAGGAATGTTGAGAAACCCTCACGCCCTGGAAGCTGCTTAAACACGGGCTCGATGCTCTCTGCTTTGGGTTGTCTCGGCTTTTGTAGTTGTCGCTGCGTTTCATCGACTACTTCCAAGCCTTCACCAGCGCTCCAAAACGCGCCCTCCATTCCGGCTAGGAACTGGTGAAGTGCATCGTCAAACTCGCCCTGCTGAGCAAGGGCAAGGCCGCGTCGGAGGTCTTTACGCTGGAGAGTGTCGATGAACGGCGCGCTGTCCAGTGCCGACGTGAGCAGTTGTGTGTACTCGCCATCCAAGATCACCTGCTCCAAAGCACGCTCCAGAGCTTCTTCCATTTCCTCGGGCTCCAGTCCTGCCAGAAGGTAGTGATCGTCCTCTGAGAGCAGCGACAAAATGAACCAGTGCTGCCCTCCCCGCCATTGGTTCTGGAAGCGTTCAACGATGAGTAGCCGATGCGACTCAGCTTCGCGGATCACTACCAAGGGCTCGGGGAAGGTGAGTTTGTCGAGCGTCGGGAAGATCGAGTCAATCGCGATCCTCTCGAGCACCTCGCCAAAGTTGTTCTTTGCCGCGCTCGTGATCGCCTCCGAGAGTGCCGGACATATCTTCTCGAGTGTTAGATCAGCGGGGGTGAAAGCAAAGCTCACGCGCGCTGACTCTTCGAGAGAACGAATCAACCTCGTGTTCTCGGTTAGAGCGTCGGCGTACAAGCCATTCCGCAGCGTGTCGGCGATGCCGGCCGTCGCCAAATGCGTGAACGTCTCTCCAACACGAAGCATCGTCCCCTCGGATTGAATGGACTTCGCCATCAGCCCACTTGTCCTGACCGCATCCGAAATCCCTATCTGAGTAAGGCCGGCGTTTGCGATCTGGTCCTCAATCACCGCCATCCGATCAGACAGCCCATTCAGTTCATCTCTTACACCCGCAAACTTCGCTTCCTGGTCTGCTAGTGCGCGCATAGATGGCTCGAAGGCGTTGGGTGCTACCGCAAGAAGCTCTGCGTCCATCTTGACGCGGGTAGCCAGTGCATTGACCGTCCCGGCAGCGTCCTCAAGAGCCGTGATCCGGGCCTCGGCGATGATGTCGCTCACGGGAGCCTCGAACGTCGCATCCAGGATCGTGTTCTCGAAGCGCTCAACGGCCGTGGCGACGCCGCCAGCCAGCCCCGCAGTCCCAACCATCGACACGAGATTGGCCTCGGCTACGCTCGTAAGATTCTTCGACGCCAGCACTCCGACGCTCTCCCACAGGGACCGGGTCGATGCTTCACTTACAGCGAGAAGGCTCGCAAACGTACCCTGGTTGATCCCCGCCCAATCAGTGTTGATGTACCTATCTGCCATCCCCAGAGGATAGCCACGCTCCAGCGGGACGGGCCCCTCGCCATCCTCGTTCGACGCACAGGTCGGATGGGCGTCTGAGAACACTGGCACGGGAACGCATCCTCACGTCAAAGGAGGCGGAGTGCTGGGCGCGAATGAGCGCCCATGAACTCCAAGCCACCGTCAAACAGAGAACCAGCCGCACCGACGCCGCAAGACTGGATGCGCCTTGAGAGTATCGCTGGCGTCATCTTGACGACCGGCTCGTTTATTCTTGTCGCCGCGACAACCTTTGCGCTCCAATCCCACGGGCTAACCCGTGCCTCCTTGTTTTCCGGCGCGGCCTTCTCCTTCGTAGCTGTGCTCGTCTCAGTCCTCTCCTTTGGGATTGATGGTCCTTTCCGTACACCCCGCAGTGAGCGGAAATGGACCTTTGGAGTGCCGAGAAAACTACGAGAATACTTCGATCGCCGCGACAGGTACGAACTCAAGTATCGCTATACGAAACTCGGCTTGATCTGTCTGTTGATCTCGGTTGAGGGTGGCACCCTATTCACGCTGGCCTCTAAAATCAGCTAGAACCCACGACTACCACGGACTGAAAATCATGGCGATTATGTGGGCCACAGCTATCCCTAGAAAGACATTGACGAACGCACCAAGCAAGGAAATACCTGGGACGACGATACTCACGATGATCGCTACGATCATAAACACTGGTGCTAGGCAGTAGAACAGCGGCTCGTTAGTAAAAGAATTGTTGTTCATATAGGCAACACTAGATCGCATATCTTGCCTTCCGCCCAAAGCTATACGTCGGAACCTGCAACTACTCCACGAGGTACGCGGAGTCTCTGTAATCGGGGACCCGAAGCAGCCGACCAAGATCACGACACTACGGCGGCCCGACAAGCTCGCCGACGTGCTGAACCATTGTCGCTGTCACGAGCAAGGCGGCGTGAGCAGTCGCTGCTTGTAGTCGACCGACACTGTCGAGATGGTGAGCGTCGCTCGTGAGGCCGGCGAGCGCCTGCCAGGTCGCGTCGAGGAACTTGATCCGCGGGTCATCCGGGTCCACGCTCAAACGTTGCGCGATAGCTTGCGCGACGCGTTCTTTCTCTTGTAGCTCCAAGTGCTTCTCGACGTAGTGGCGAACGTCCCGGCACTTCTGGATGCTCTCTCGCCATTCGGCGGCATCGTAAGCGCGGCTGGCAGCATCGAACAACGGCACCAGGCCATCACCCAGCGGTCCTTCCGGTGCGGGCACTTTGACCGCGATGAGCCGGTAGCGGTCGTGGCCGAGCGCAGGGGCCAACTGACGCGCCCAAAAATCGCACGGCAACTGGATTGCAGTTCTTCCGCTTTTGGACCCGCGAGCGGTAGAACGTCCAAGGCCGTGCCGCGTGAGTTGTCGAGCACAACCTCACGGATCAGGCAGACTCGCAGGTCGAAGACGAGCGATAGTTCGGCAACTGTGCCGGTGGCGCTCTGCACAAGCTCATCGAGCAGGCGCAAGTCCTCACCGAGAAGCTCGATCCGTAGCTGTGCTTGGACAGGGCCGGCGCCTTGCGGCTGCGAGTTCAGCAGCCCGTGTTGCCCGCCGGTGCCGCTGATCGTTCCTGCCAGGCCGAGACGCCTGCGCGGGCCGGTCGGCGGGCGCGTCGTCAGGACCGCCTCTAGCCGATCCAGGAACAGATCACTCTCGCCCTTGTATAGCTCGATCCCGAGCGGGAAGACGAGCGTCGGTCGGGACGCTTCCGGGTCGGGGCGAATCTGGAGCGGGTCGACCCGAAGGACGCCGATCCTGGTCGACTGCAAGATGATGCTGGATTCGTGAGCCATCGCCCAAGGATGCCAGCAGCAGACGACGGGTCGGTCATCCCGATGGTTGGGCGCGATCCGGTAACACGACGCGATCACGATGTACCGGCGTATCGCCAGCCTATGCTGCGAAAGCCGTCGCCTCAGCGACCTACGGTTTTAGGGTGACGCGAGACCTACAACCGCAGATAGTCCGATCGCAGCGCTTCGGCCCTGCGCGGATCGCGACTATTCGAATTGCGATAGCCTACCGGGCCAGCGCGGCGACGCACCAAGGCTCGTCCGTTTTCGCGCGTGCTGGGGTGCCTGAGGGTGAGACGATCTAGAGGGAGGGATCTTGGCAGCACACGGAGGACGCAAACGAACCGCGCTGTACCCGCAGCTGATTGAAGCGGCGCTACGTCAGCACGAGCAGCTTCCCCTGCGTGCCGAGCAGCACGGGAATTACGGCGATCTGTTCGTAGATACCCACCAGCTCGAATTGCTGCGCAACCCGGACTGGCAAGTCATTTTCGGTCGTCGCGGCACAGGAAAGACTTTTCTTCTAGGGATGCTCGCAGAGGAAGGCAAACGCGCTCGTGACGTTCTGACGATCAATCTCACTGCACAAGATTTTCTGGTGTCGCCGGTCAGTGCCCGCGTCAGCGATCACGTAAGGGCCCACGCGTACTTCCAGACCTTCCTCGAACTGATGCTGGGCAAGCTCGCCGGAGCGGTGGAGTCGTGGATAAGAGCACAGCGGGTAACGAAGGCACGCGCTGTTGCCCGGATGGAAGACTTGGTGCTGGAACTATTGCAACTCGCTGAGGATGGGCGTCCAGTACGTGCATTCGACTCGGTTGAATGGACAAGTACTGACAGTGAAGACAGCCACAAGCGACGCGGACGTGATATCGACGCACGGATAGACATCGGCAGCAATCGGCTAGGAGGAAGGATCACGGGTGGCTTCGGTCGTGGGAGTGGTTCGAGCGCCGACAGCGAGCGTAGTCGTATCAGACGAGGCGAGCCTGTGCCGCGTTACGGTGAGGTTCGACAAAAACTGGGGGATGTCGTCGAGCTACTCGACTTCGCGCAGGTAAATATTCAGATCGACGAGTGGTCGGTGCTAGATGACTCCGCCACGACCGCTATCCAACCTGAGTTTGCTGAGCTATTGAAGCGAACGCTCGCTGGCATCCCAAGAGTATCAGTCAAGATCGCTACAAACAGGTATCAAACTAGGCTCAACAATCGAGGATCGTCAGAGAGGTATCGGGGGCTTGAGGTTGACGCCGATATATTTGTCGCGACGAACCTTGATCGCGCGCTACACGGAATTGACGATCTTTCCTCGTTTTATGAGACGCTGCTATTCCGAAGAATGAGGCATGTGGAGCGTGGTCTTGCAGTATTTGATCCATATCAGCAGGACCAGCCAGATCCTGAGTTTCTGCTAGCTATGTTCCGCGATAGGAGCGCGTTTGAGCAACTTGTAAAGGGAGCAGAGGGCAATCCGCGTGATTTCCTTCTCATGTTCAAGCGGTTGGCGCGCTATGTTAGCTACAAACTTGACTCCCCCTGGACGACAGCGACCGTGATGCAGATAGTTCGCGAGAGCAGCATAGAGGGCCAGGACGAGATCGAGTATGAGTCTGTCGCGAATACGTTGCTCACTGGAGCTGTCAAGGAAGTAGTTACCACTACGCGCTCCCGGTTTTTTGCGGTGATTCGAGATGATTTCGGGCGCTTTGAGGATGCTCTGGATGAGTTGTTGGAGAAGCGGCTAATACACGAGTTCCCACGCGAGGATTTGCCACCCGAGACGCGAGATCGGTTTCGTGGCTATCTGGTTGATTACGGGCTTTGGCTCGACTGGGAGCGAGCGGTGGCAACTGCTGCTGGCGTGACAGAGCCCGCCGAAGAAGCATTGCCCGATCTTTCTCTCAACGGGATGAACGCCCACGTTATTGACCCATCAGCGGTCGACACGACCAGCCTCATAGTATGTATTGAGTGCGAAGCATTGTTTCCGGAACACGCTCGCTCCTATCAGTTGGAGAAGCTTTGTCCAGAGTGCTTCCGCCCAGCACACCGCGACGGTGACGCAGACGGCAACTCTACTAAATAGCTCCGACTGTATAATTACCGGGATATTTTAGTCCCAGGAGCGCGGGTTGCGGCGTCCGAGTCGTCGGCTGTCCTCGACGTCCGCAGTCGCGTCGTCCGGCTCGACCGACTCGCGCAGGCAGTAGGTCGCGGAGCCGAGCCGCTTGCACGCCTTCCCGATCTTCTCCCCGAGGCCAAACCACGCCTCCGAGTCCGTCGCCTCCAGCGAGCAGCGTCGCACCCTCGCTTATCAACGCTCGCAGGTCGTCGTGGAAGCCGCTGATGCGCTCCGTCGCAGCCTCACGTGCCTCGCGCCAGCGGCGGTGCTGCGGAGACTCCGGCAGGACGACCTCACCCGCCGCCTTCAAGACCCGCTCGCCCTTCGGCGTCGCCGTGTGGACGATCGCTCCGTGCCGCTTGAAGCCACGGATCAGCCCCGCGGCCTCCATCTCGCGGAAGCGCGGGCGGAGTTTATGGCCGGTGCTCGACCCCATCTTCAAGCCCAGGTGCGCGACCACGCTGGAGTAATGCGCGCCAAGCTCGTCGCAGCCACCGTGAAGTTCCGCGCGCTTGAGTGCGGCCAGGATCAGAGCGTCAGGGAACGACCCCTGGGGATCGGGCATAGGCAGACCTCCGTGTTCAGGCCCGCGCTGCGCGCGGGGCCGGTTGGGTTCACGACCCGCAGTCGCCGCCGTGATCGCGGGCCGCGTGAGCGCTTGTCAACGGCTCGTAAACAAGAGCCGCGTCGAACCTACGCCCACGCGAACGGGCAATCGAAAGATTTCGAAATCGAGGCAGCCGCTCAAAGTCCCGCTGTGCAGAAAGCCCTCGATCTTCGTTGGTCCTGAGAGCCGTCCGCGACCCGGACGCGCCGTCAATGAGCAATGGACGCAGAGTGATCAAGAACCGTGTCGACCCTGCAGGCTCGCCGGTCGAAGCTAGCGAAATACTGGTTCCGCCCAGTCTGCGTTTGTTGAGTTCAAGCCACTCACGGCCTTCACCCTCAACGTCAGTGTGATCTGACCTGCAACGTCAGCATGAATAGGACCATCGTGCGCGTACCCCTTCGCGTGCCCAGAGCCGACTAGTTTTCCATCGGCAAGCACTTCGTAAAGAAGGGACATGCTCGTCCACAGCGAGTCCGACTGTTCATCGTCATTACCAATTATGGTGGAGAAGGTGCGTGCGCCATGTGGAATCAAATAGCTCGCTTCCCATTCGCTTTCTATCCAGTTGACAGCGGCGCGAAGCCCATGTTCGTATCTACGCCCGCCAATCGACACTGAACCTGGTTCTATCGGCGAGCCATTCTCCCTGGGAAGATCGTCCACATACACTGGTCTGGCAAGACCCGCTTCGCCTTCTACGTGCGACGTCTGGGCCTTTCCCCGGCCGGCTCGCTGAAGCGGAGGATGATGCGCGCCTGCTTCATGGCCGTTGCTCGCAGCCACGCTGATGACCCAAATCCCTCCGGCAGCGAGTAGTGCTGCGATCACTCCTATAGCGATAGAATCAATGACCCGTAGCTCTCGCCTCCACAACCACCGTAGCGCGCCATGATCCAGCATCTTGAACTTTGGTCTATCGGGCGGCGTGTCTGCCATACGGCAATGCTAGCGGTCAACCCCTTGAGAATCGGCGCATGTCCAAGCCCCTGGATCATGGTCAAAGAGCGCCTGGCCTAGCCTTTGAGGCGGCCTGCGATCTCCGGGGCGCGCCATCCTATCCCCGGCCTCATGCGTCGGCACGAGCGCGTCGATACGCGAGGATGGACCTCAAGCTCCAACTGCGTGTCGTGCGGGAAATCTCCTTGCTGGTTGATCCCGAGAACCAACCACGATCACGCAGCGCGCCTTCGATGAGAAGCGCTCCCAGAGCGCGGTCCCGAATCTACCGCGTGCGAAGCGGATCGTGGAAAGCCTAAATGCGAGACGGCGTGATAAAGCCCTCACCTGGAAAGGAGTGCTCGCACTCGCCCAAACCCCCGACGCAGATCGCGCACGAGCGATCGACACGCAGGACGCTGACAAGCAACGCTCGTTGAGCGAGCGTCAGATCACGGATGCCCTCACGGCCGTATCCATTCGCCTTGGCACCAAGACTTTCAGTGGAGACACTTACAGGGATGAGCTGAAGAAGATGCGAAAGGAAGGCATCAAGGTTGACGAACTGCGGATGCCATCCGAGCAACAGATCGCTCGAGCCATGAAGCGCAAACTGCGTCAACAAGCAAATGCCTTCCCGCTGCGGGCGCGTAGGCGCGAAGACCCGAAAAAGAAGTCCTCAACGACCGTGAAGGCCGCCACAAAACCAGTGAAACGCAAGCAACGACCGATCAGCCCCGAGAATCAGTGGAAAGCCGCGCTTGAACTGGCGGGACTCCAGCAGGTCGAGCACGCTTACCTGTCCGCAATGAGTACCTCCCCTCGGCGAGAGATGCAACGCACCGTCTGGGCCGACATGGATGCTTGCTTGACTGACGTGTGCCCCTATCTTGAACAACTCCCCGCGAGCGAGCGCTCTACATACGCCGGGTTCCAGCGCTGGATGCGAGCACAAGGACGCACGCCGCCCTCCAAGGGCACGCTTCCAAAGCATGGCGGCTGGCCCCGCATCCACCGGCTCGCTCTGGAGCGCATCCACCCCGGTCTTAAACGTGAAAGCGAGACAAACGAGCAGAATCAGGCGAACGCGAGCAAGAAGCACGCCAAGACCATGCAAGCGCCGCGTAGCACACCCGCCGCTGCCGAGGCGCGCGAGATCACCCCGGAGCCACGGCCTCTAGAGCCAATCGAGCGCCTACGCGCGTTGAACTTTCGCTCCCCCACCCCGAAAAAACACCGCGCGCCACGCCGCAACCAGGCCCCATCCCAAACCCGCATAGAGAGCGTCCAATCCGGACGGGTGCAAGCGTCCAAACCTCCGGGCAAAGCCCCCAAATCTGGCTCCACGACGTAATTGCAAAGTGTCCCATCAACCGCAGTCAATACGCACCGCTGTTAGATACGGTGCTATACGGGATTGATCCTGACTGTCAGCCGACTTGGAGGTAGTTGCGCAGCGCCTTGCGGAGCACGGAGGATGGGGTCTCGTGATCTCGTTCCGCTCGCTTTAGGAGCGCATCGCGCAGCTCCGGCTCAAGCCGCACAGACTCGACAGTCGCGGGTGCCGAACCGAGAGCCGGCCTACCTCCGCGCCGTCGTACCGTCTGCTCTACGTCGTAGCCGGCGTTGGCCTTGGCAGCGAGCTGCTCGACTAGCTCGTCGGTGATCGGTACACCGCTTGCGGTTTTGCCATACGTCTTCTTCGCCATAGTCAGCCTTCCGGAAGAAGCCTTTGGTACTTGTCGCGCATCTTTATTGCGTGGATCGCCAGCTCCATGTCGTCGTCACGAACGATCGTGACGATCTCGAGCAGTTCGGCGTTCCGCGCCGGCCCGAGGTATAGGCGGGTGTCGTCGTCTTGATCGTCGATCGCCATCGCATTCTTCGTTGCGTGCTTGATGTCCTCGTCAGCCATGCCGTGCTTTCGCGCCGACGGATGAATCTCCACTCGGGTATTGTAGTACGAAACCCGGACGAATTGGTGCGCCTAGCCCAAACAGATCTGTAAGCCAGCCGTTCGCCACTCACCTGGCAAGAGAAACGAGCCCAGCCGAGACCAGCGCGTAGTGGTTCGCATTGGCTCAGCGGCCGTATGCGCGTCGCCGCGCTCCTCATCGGTCCTTGGCTCATGATCGAGCGGCGCACGCGCGAGCATCCAAGCGACCAGCGAAGCCCAAGGTCGTGCCCTTCGCATAACGCTTGCCGTTCATAACGCAGCGCGTTATACACGGGACGTGTGCTGCGATCGTTCGCGGACAAAGAAACCGAGCGAGTCTGGCGGCGACAGCGGGCGCGCAGGCTCGACCGGGGCACTCAACGCGCCGCGCTGCGCAAGCTGCTTATCCTCGACGCCGCGGAGACGCTCGAGGATCTGCGCGTCCCCCCGGGGAACAGGCTCGAGAAGCTCAAGGGCGACCGGGCGGGCTCCCGCAGCATCCGCATCAACCAGCAATGGCGCATCTGCTTCAAGTGGACCACAGCGGGACCTGAGGACGTTGAGATCATCGACTCCCACTGAGACCCAGGCAAAGACCACACCATGAGCAACGACACGATCATGCCCCCCATCCACCCCGGCGAGGTGCTGATGCTCGAGTATCTGCAGCCACTTGAGATCACCCAGCATCGCCTGGCGGTGGCCATCGGAGTTCCACCGCGACGAATCAACGAGATCGTCCACGGCAAACGGCGCATCAGCACCGACACCGCATTGAGGCTCGCCCGGTACTTCGGGACCAGCGAGCGCTTCTGGCTGAACCTCCAGGACCGCTACGACATCGAAGTCGAACGCGACCGCCTTGGCCCAGCTCTCGAAGAGATTCAGCCGCTCGCGCACGCCTGAGCCGCCTCGCGCCCCGCTCTTGGCGCCCCGCGCCCGCCGCGCAATCACGTCCGTTTTCCGCTGGGGGAGCGCGCGGCGATCTGGCATGGTGCATCCCATGGACGTGCACTCGGACCGCTTTTGGAGGGCGATCGAAGCGTGCGACCCGCGCTTTGACGGGTGGGTGTTCTGCGGTGTCACCAGCACCGGCGTCTACTGCCGGCCGAGCTGCCCCGCCCGCACCCCGAAACGGGAGAACGTGCGCTTTTTTCCCTCGGCCGCCGCGGCTCAGGCGGCCGGCTTCAGGGCCTGCAAGCGCTGCCGCCCGGACGCCGCCCCCGGCTCGCCCGAGTGGGACCTGCGCGCCGATCTCGTCGGGCGCGCGATGCGGTTGATCGCCGACGGCGTGGTCGATCGGGAGGGAGTCGGCGGGCTCGCCGCCCGACTTGGCTACACCGAGCGCCACATCCACCGGCAGCTCGTCGCGGTGGTCGGCGCGGGCCCGCTCGCGCTGGCGCGCGCCCAGCGCGCGCAGACCGCGCGCATCCTGCTCGAGACCACCTCGCTGGCGGTCACGCGGGTCTGCTTCGCCGCCGGCTTTCAGAGCGTGCGCCAGTTCAACGCGACCGTGCAGGAGGTGTTCGCCTCGACGCCGAGCGCGTTGCGGGCGCGAGCGCGCAGCGATGGGCGCCCGCAGGACAGCGGCGTGGTCTCGCTGCGGCTGCCCTGCCGCGCGCCGTTCGACGGCGAGGCGGCGATCGCGTTCCTCGCCCGCCGTGTGGTCCCCGGCGTCGAGGAGGCCGTGCAGGGCGCCTACCGGCGCAGCCTGCGGCTGCCGTGCGGCGCGGGGACGGTGGAGCTCCGTCCGTCCGGCACTCACGTGCAGGCGCGCTACCGGCTCGATGACCTGCGCGATCTCGCCGCTGCGATCCAGCGCTCGCGCGCGCTGCTGGACCTCGACTCCGACCCGCAGAGCGTCGCCGACGCCGTCAGCCGGGACCGGGCGCTGGGGCGGCTCGTGCGGCAGGCTCCCGGCCGGCGCGTGGTGGGCACGGTGGACGGCGCCGAGCTCGCCGTGCGCGCCGTGCTCGGCCAGCAGGTGTCGATCGGCGCGGCGAGCACGCTCGCCGCGCGCCTCGTGGCCGGCCACGGCGAGCGCCTGGAGCGGCCGTTCGGCGCCGTCACCCACCTGTTCCCCACGGCGGAGGCGCTCGCGGACGGCGCCGGCCGGGGCCTCGCGATGCCCGGCGCGCGCCGGCGCGCCCTCGGCGCCCTCGTCACGGCGCTCGAGCACGGCGAGCTCTCTCTCGACGCTGGCGCGGACCGCACCGAGGCGCGCCGCGGGCTGCTCGCGCTCCCCGGCATCGGCTCGTGGACGGCGGAGTACGTGGCGATGCGCGCGCTGCGCGACCCGGACGCCTTCATGGCCTCGGATCTGGGGGTGCGGCGAGGGCTGGAAGCGCTCGGCCGCGACGGCGCCCGCGCCTCCGCCGAGCGACTATCGCAGCGCTGGCGGCCCTACCGCGCCTACGCGGTGGCGCACCTGTGGGGCTCGCTGGAACGGCGCCGCCAGGGTGCGCGCGTGGCGATGGGATCCGAGCGCGCGGAGCCGCTCGCGGCCTGACCACACCGTCTATGAGCGTGTCCGCCACGCTCGCATGCGCGCGACCCGCGAGCGCCCGACTCAGCAGTCCACGTGCAGCGCCGGCAGGCGCTCGGGGCTGACCCCCTCCTGCACGCAGCCCAGGTAGGCGATCGCGCGGTGCGTGCCGTCGATCACGCGCACCTGCCCGTCGAACACGCCGATCCGCATCACCAGGTCCTCGCGCCAGCGCTCGCTCGACATATCGCTCATGAAGCGATTGACGCGCAGGTCTTCGTCGGGGTCCGCCGAGGCCTCCAGCGCGGCACGGCGCTCGCGATAGATCTCGAGCAGCTCGCCGACGGTCTTGCGGTCCCCGTCCTCGCGGCCCATGAAGCTGTCGAACAGTGTGCCGGTCTCGGCCAGCTCATGCGCAGACAGGGCCCTCAGCGCCATCGCCCACGATGCTCGCCGCCCCACCCCGGCGGCCATATGGACAGCGGTCCAAACTTGCTCGCCGGCGCTTGGGACGCGCGGCCGCGGCGCCCGCGCACGCCGCCGTGCCGCTGCGCACGACACCGTTGCCGCTGTCCGCGCCGCCGTCAGGGGTGCACCGCGCGCCGCCGTCAGGGCTGCGCCGGGCCGCCGGGAGGCGCCGGATAGGCCCCGCCGCCCCCGCCCCCGCCGCCGCCGGGGCCGGGGAAGCCGTGGGCGGCCTGCAGGCGCCCCTGCCACACCGCTTTGGCGCCCAGGTCGCCGGTCCTGAAGACCATGTAGCCGGCGCCGATCGCGAGCGCCACCAGCGCTACGCGCAGCGCGCTCAGCGCCGCTGCGCTCGACAGCGGCCGATCCACCAGCTGCAGGCCCGTAGGCATGCCGCCGGAGATCCGCTGCGCGGCGAACGTGAGGATCAGCGCGGCGGTGAAGGCCACGTACACGAACGCCAGGATGTGCGCCGCTTCGGAGTGTTCTGCGATCAGCTTGGCCGCCTCGCCCTGGAGGCCGAGGGCGGCGCGCAACGCCGCGCCCGCCTGCATCGTCAGGAAGATCGAGCTCATCGCCACGATCGCCGCCAGCGACAGCGCGACCCCGTAGCGGCGCATCCACTCGGCCCGCAGCGCGAACACGACTGCCGCCACGACCGTGACCGGGATCAGCACCACCGGCACGTGCACGAACAGCGGGTGCGCAGGCAGGCCGCCGTAGATCGTGGTGAGGCGAATCGGCAGCGTGAGGAAGCCGAGGAAGCCGAGCAACGTGAGCACGAACTCGGCGCGCCGCCAGTCGACCCCCGCTCCGCTCGCCGTGCCGATCGTCTCGCCGCTCACCTGCCCGCAGGCTACCTCCGCACGTAAACCGCCTCTAAAAGGGGCGGGAGACAGCGCGGGCCCGCGCTGCTTCTGCCGGCGACGCCTCATCGCTAGCGTACGCGCGGTGAGGGTGGCGACGTGGAACGTCAACTCGGTCAAGCAGCGCCTGCCGCGGCTGCTGCCGTGGCTGGACGAGCGCCGGCCCGACGTGGTGTGCCTGCAGGAGACGAAGCTCGCCGACGAGGCGTTCGCCGCGCTGCTCGGCGGCGAGCTCGCGGCCCGCGGCTACGCGTTCGCGCTCAACGGCGAAGTGCAGTGGAACGGCGTGGCGATCCTCTCCCGCGCCGGGCTCGAGCGGGTGACGCCGGGGCTCGCCGGCGCGCCGGGCTTCCCGCACGCCGAGGCGCGCGCGCTCACCGCCACCTGCGGCGCGCTGCGCGTGCACTGCGTGTATGTGCCCAACGGCCGCCAGCCGGACTCCGAGCACTACCGCTACAAGCTCGCGTGGCTTGCGGCGCTGCGCGAGGCGCTCGCCGGCGAGGCGACGGCGGAGGAGGCGACCGCGGGCGAGCGGACGGCCACGCTCGTGTGCGGCGACATGAACATCGCGCCGGCGGACGCGGACGTGTTCGATCCCCGCGCGTACGAGGGGCACACGCACGTGACGGCGCCCGAGCGGGCCGCGCTGGCGGAGCTCGAGGCGCTCGGCCTGCACGACCTGGTGCGCGAGCGCTGGCCCGCCGAGCGCGTATTCACCTATTGGGACTACCGCGCCGGCATGTTCCACCAGGACCTCGGCATGCGCATCGACCTGGTGCTCGGCTCGCCCGCGGTGGCCGCGCGCGTGCGCGCGGCCTGGGTCGATCGCAAGGCGCGCAAGGGCAAGGGCCCGAGCGATCACGCGCCGGTGATCGTCGACCTCGACGAGGCGCCCGACGGCGACGTCGGCCCGGTGGTGCCGCCTCCGTCCGCGCCCGCGCGCGGGCGCACGGGTCCGGCCACGCTGCCGCAGGCCCGTTAGGGCTTGCCCGCCAGCGTCGCCACGAAACCGTCGCCGGGCGTGCCGACGCCGGTCATCGAGTCGAACCCAGGCGCGGTTTCGAGCTCCACGTTCTGCTGCTCGCAATGCCCGGCGCCGTCGCAGTGTTCCTCCACGCCCTCGTATTCGAGCACCCGCACCTGGCGCACCAGGCCTTCTTCGGGGCCCACCGAGTTGACGTAGTCGTTCCTGGCGAGCGCCTGCTTGCCCCCGGGCACGACGTCGTAGAAGGCGCTCGCGGCCGTGGCGGGCGAGCTCTCGAGCTGGTAGAGCAGCGGGTTGACGAAGCCCAGCGCTTCGCCCGCAGCCTGGTCGGCGTCGGCCATCACGCCGGCGAACAGCGGCGATGACAGGCTGGTGCCGCCAATGCGGTACTGGTCGTAGTAGACGCCGTCGGGGAACTCCTGGGTCTCGCCCACCAGCATCCCGGTGGAGGGGTCGGCGTCCATCGAGATGTCGGGCTCCACGCGGTTGAGCTCATATGTGTCCGCGGCGTTGCGTTCGGCCAGCGCCTGCGGCACCACCCCTTCCTGGTACCAGGGCTCGGGGTACACATAGCTGGTGGCGCCGCCGCCGCCGTAGTCGTATTCGCCCGGCGCCGGCGGCAGCCACTGCCGCAGCTTCAGCAGCTTGCAGCCGGGGTAGCGTTCGAGCAGCTGCAGCGCGTTGCAGAGCACGCTCACCGAGGTGGACCAGCCGTACTCCCCGAGGCGTTCGCCGGAGGGGCCGACCTCCAGGCTGGTGCCGCCGACGGAGGTCTGGTAGGGGCTCGTCTCCGGGTAGCCGCCCACGTCGATGCCGATCGTGGAGAATTCGTCGCCTTCGTCGCCGGCCGCGAACTGCACGCCGATGCCGGTGGCGCCGGCCATCAGCAGCACGTCGTCGAAGGACCTGCGCGCGCCTTCGCCTTCGAGCAAGTCGCCGCCGTCTTCGCCCCAGGAGTCGGTGATGATCTCGGCGAGGTGCCCGTCCACCACCTGCTGCACCGCCTTGTACAGGCCGGTGCCGCAGTTCTTGGCGCCCACGTAGAGGATCTGCGCCCCCGGCGCGGTGGCGTGCACGGCCTCCACGTCGAGCGTCTGCTCGCCGGACCATTCTTCGGCTTCGCACGGTTCCTCTTCGGTGAACCTCTTGCTGATCAGTTCGCTGAACTGGCTCGCTTCGAGCGTCTGCCCGGGCTGGTTGCGTTCGCTGTACTCGTGCGCGTCGGCGAACAGCGTGGGCGCCTCGTAGGCGTCGACGATCGCCACCGTGACGCCCGCGCCGTCGACGCCGCCGGCGATCTGCGAGCGCAGGCCGTAGGCGCTCTGCAGCTGCGGCGGCGTGTAGCCGCACACGGCGTAGGGCAGCGGGTAGGGGTAGCCGTCGCCGTAGTGCGGGTCGCTCGTGTCGAGCTTTTCGCCGTAGTAGCCCGAGCACGGGGGCGCGACGCGGAAGCCGGGCGGCGGCGGGATCGGCGCTCCTTTCCGCTTCGCGCCGGCCGCGGGCGCGCCCGCCCCGCTGCGCGCCGGCGCCCCGGTCAGTGCCTGCGGGCGCTCGAAGTGCTGGTCCACGCCGGACACCCCCGCGATCAGCGACGCCACCGAGCTCGGCACCTTCAGCGGTTCGCTCGCCAGTCGCACCGTCTGCCGGCCCTGGCGGAACTCGCCGAGGCTCGTCCCGAACGCCCGCTCGACGGTGGCCGCGGTGGCGCTCGCTTCGATCGTCATGCGGTCGGGGGTGACGCCTTCGACGGCGATCCCCTGCGCTTCCAGCCACGAGCGCACGGCGCGCACGCTCGCGCGGGTCGGCGAGAAGCGCTTCTCCCACTGCTTGGGGGTGAGGTAGTGGCGGTAGCTCGGGCTGCTCGGATCGCTCACTTCGCGCTCGAGCTGCACGGCCGCGGCTTCTTCCGGCAGCCGTACCCCGACGTCGAATTCGATCGGCGTGGAGCCGGGCGTTTCGCCCACCTGCGAGGCCTGCGTCGCCGCCGGCGAGGCGCTCTGCACGGCCGCCAGGCCGCCCGCTTCGCCTGCTGTGGCGCCGGCGAATGCGGGCGCCGCCGTGAACGTCAGCGTGAGCGCCGCGGCGCACGCTCCAACCAGCGTGGGCACTGCTGCGGCGATGGCGCGCTGCCTCATGCGACCTCCTGTCACGAGCCCGGTGCTCGACCGCCCTCCCGTGGCGGCCGCCCGACGATGTTGGCAGATGCGGGCGCAGCTTGCACCGCCGCGGCGGGGGGCGCCATCCACGCGCGCCAGGCCACGTTCTGGCCGATGCGGTACACGTCGAGGATCGCCTCCTCGAGCCCGCGGCGCACGACGTCGCGCGCGAGGTCGAGCACCTCGGCGCCGTAATATTGTGCGATATGCCCTGGCGATCGCCTCTCGCAGCGGCCAAGCTGTGCACATGAGCGAGCACTTCGACGTGCTGATCGTGGGAGCGGGGCTGTCGGGGATCGGCTGCGCCTGCCACCTGCAGCGCGAGCAGCCGGGCAAGAGCTACGCGATCCTCGAGGCGCGGGGTGCGACGGGTGGAACCTGGGACCTGTTCCGCTACCCCGGCATCCGCTCGGACTCCGACCTGCACACCTACGCCTACGAGTTCAAGCCGTGGCTGGAGGAGAAGGCGATCGCCGACGGGCCCTCGATCCTGCGCTACATCCGCGAGACCGCGCTGGAGAACGGCATCGACCGCCACATTCGCCTCAACCACGAGGTGGTGCGCGCGAGCTGGTCCAGCGAGACGGCGCGCTGGACGGTGCAGGCGCGGCGAACGGACACCGGCGAGAGCGCCGCCTTCACCTGCGGCTGGCTCTTCAGCGCGGGCGGCTACTACCGCTACGACGAGCCCTACGTGCCCGAGCTCGAGGGGCGCGAGCGCTTCGGCGGGCGGATCGTGCACCCGCAGCGGTGGCCCGAGGACCTCGACTACGAGGGCAAGCGGGTGGTGGTGATCGGCAGCGGCGCCACCGCGGTGACGCTGGTGCCGGCGATGGCTGAGCAGGCCGCGCACGTGACGATGCTGCAGCGCTCGCCCACGTACGTGATCTCGGTGCCCGAGCGCGACCCGATCGCCAACGCCCTCATGCGCCACCTCCCGCCGGCGCGCGCCTACGCGCTGGCCCGCCGCAAGAACATCTGGCTGCAGCGCAACATCTACCGGCTCAGCCAGGCTCGCCCGCGGCTCGTGCGGCGCCTGCTGCGCGCGGGGGTCAAGCGCCAGCTGCCGCCGGGGTACGCGGTCGACGTGCACTTCAACCCCCGCTACGACCCCTGGGACCAGCGCCTGTGCGTGGTGCCCGACGGCGACCTCTTCAAGGCGCTCTCGCGCGGCGACGCGGCGATCGTGACCGACCGCGTCGAGACCCTCACCGAGCGTGGCATCAGGCTCGTCTCCGGGCGCGAGCTCGAGGCCGACGTGGTGGTGACCGCAACCGGCATGAACCTGCTCGCGTTCGGCGGCGTGGAGCTGAGCGTGGACGGCGAGCCGGTGGCGCTCGCGCAGAAGCTCGCCTTCAAGGCGATGATGCTCGGCGACGTGCCCAACTTCGCCTTCGCGGTCGGCTACACCAACTCGTCGTGGACGCTGAAGGTGGACCTGGTGTGCGAGTACCTGTGCCGCCTGCTCGCCTACATGGACGAGCGCGGGTACGACAGGTGCGTGGCGCACTGCAGCGACCCGGCGATGCCGACGCGGCCGCTGCTGGACTTCGCCGCCGGCTACGTGCAGCGCTCGGTGCACGAGTTCCCGCGCCAGGGCGCGCGCTTTCCCTGGTCGCTGGCGATGAGCTACGCGCAGGACGTGAAGAACCTGCGCCGCGGCGCGATCGAGGACCCCGAGCTGCTGTTCTCGCGCTCGGCCGCGCCGGCGCAGGCAGACGGCCGCCCGGCCGCGCTGGCGGCCTGAGCGCGCGGCGGCGAGCCGCGGCCGCGTCCGTCGCTCGCCGCTGGGCCCGCCTTCCTAGCGCGGCGGCTCGCCCATCGCCTGCAGCCCGCGCAGGAACACCTCCCGCATCGTGAGGTAGAGGCGGTCGTCGAGCTCGGGGTCGACGATGCGGTCGAGCACGAAGCCGTCGGCCATGACGTAGATCATGGCGGCGACGTCGGCGTGCGGCAGCGCGGGCTGGATGCCGAGCGCGGCGGTCCAGCGCTCGAACACCTCGGCCAGGCGCGCGCGCAGCGCGCGCTGGCGCGCGGCGAACTCGGCGCGGAAGCCCTCGTTGCGGGCGGCGTGCACGGCGAACTCCTGGTACAGGCGCGGCCACTCGGGGTCGCGCTCGACGTAGCGCAGGAACTCCTCGCCGGCGCGGCGCGAGAGCTCGAGCGGGTCGCCGGGAGCCTCGAGCGCCGCTTCGACGAGCCCGATCACCTCGCTGAACTTGGCGTCGAGCATCACCAGGAACAGCTCCTCCTTGCTGGCGAAGTTGGCGTAGAAGGCGCCCTTGGTGTAGCCCGCGTCGGCGGCGATCAGCTCGACGGAGGCGCGGTCCATGCCGTGGGCGCAGATCGAGCGCGAGGCGGAGCGCAGCAGCGCGGCGCGCGTGGCGGCCTGGCGCTCGGCGCGGGTGCGGCGCGCCGGGGGGCGCGTGCGCGGCGGGGCACTCAAGCGGCGGCTGCCTCGGCCGACGGCCCGCGCCCGGCAGCGGCGGCGGCCGCGACCGGCTGCGCGGCGGGGACGGCCACCTGCGCCCGCTCGGGCTCCGGCCCGGCCCCCACGTGTGGGCCCAGCACCACCTCGGCGTCGTGGCGGGGGGTCTCGGTGATGGCGCGGCGGTACACGCGCTCGGAGCGGGGCCGGCCGGGGGCGAGCGTACGGCGCAGGACGAGCTCGCGCAGCACCACCTCCATCTCGAACTGGGCGAAGGCGGCGCCGAGGCAGCGGCGCACGCCGCCGCCGAAGGGGATCCAGGTGTAGGTGCCCGGTGGGCGCCCGCCCTCGTCCTCGAGGAAGCGCTCGGGGCGGAACTGGAAGGGCTGCGGGTAGACGTCGCCGCGGTGGTGCACGAGGTAGATGGAGGGCACGATGGCGGCTCCCGCCGGCAGCAGGTGTCCGCCGAGCTCCATCGGCTCGACCAGCCGCCGCGCGACGATGGAGATCACGGGGCGCAGCCGCAGCGTCTCCTGGATAACCGCCTGCATGTAGGCGCTCTCCCCCGAGGACGACGCCCCGCCGCGCGCCTCCTCGGTGAGGCGCTCCAGCTTCTCGGGGTGGCGGCAGAGGCGCTCGACCGCCCACGACAGGGCGTTGGCGGTGGTCTCGTGGCCGGCGATGAGCAGCGTGAGCAGCTCGTCGCGCAGCTCGCGGTCGCTCATGGGGCTGCCGTCCTCGTGGGTGGCCTGCAGCAGCAGCGACATGATGTCGTCGCGCTCGGCGAGGTCGCCGGCGCGCCGGCGCTCGGAGATCTGCTCGTAGACGGCGCGGTCGAGGCGTTCGAGGTCGCGCCGGAAGGCGGGCACGCGCGGCAGGCGCTCGGGTCCGAGCACGGCGAGCACGGCGGTGTGGCGGGGGCTGGTGGTGATGTCGAGCAGCCGCCGCAGCTCCGAGCGCAGGCGCTCCACGCCGGGCTCCTCGGAGACGCCGAAGACGGCGCGCAGGATGATCTCGAGCGTGACGGCCTGCATGCGCGGGCGCAGCGGGTAGGGCCGGCCGAGCGGCCAGCGCTCGATCTCCTCGCCGGCGACCTGCGCCATCAGCTGGCCGTAGCGCTGCATGCGCTCGCCGTGGAAGGCGGGCAGCATCAGCTTGCGCTGGCCCATGTGCGCGGCCTCGTCGAGCAGCAGCACGGAGTTTGGCCCGAGGATCGGCAGCAGCACGCGGTTGGCCTCGCCGGCGTGCAGCAGCCGCGGGTCGCCGGTGAACACCTGCTTGATGACGTCGGGGTCGGAGGTCACGACCCAGGTGTGCTCGTTGGCGATGGTGAGCGTGAACATGGCGCCGAAGCGCGCCTGGCAGGCGCCGAGCAGCCACTGCGCGCGGCGGAACCAGAGGGCGGTCTGCAGCGCGCTCGGCATCCGCGGACCGGGGGGGAGGGTGGCCGTGTCGTTTCGCATACCGGTCGGTATCTTGTCACGTACCGTTCGGAATGTCAACGCTGCGAATCGATTTTTATATCGATGAGGGGTCGCGTGCCGCCGGAGCGCCGCGCGGCGGCGGATCGCCGAGGCTCAGGCGCGGTAGCGCACGAGCACTTTGTGCGAGCAGCCGAGCAGCTTCCAGGGCCGGTTGGCCGGCAGGTAGCGCATCACGAACGTCTTCACGCCGGGGCCGTCGCAGTGGATCACGCCGTGGCCGTAGACGAGCGCGAGGTGGTCCTCGCCGCCCCCGGTCCAGATCTCGTTGAAGCCGTGGCTGGAGTAGATCCAGTCGTTGCCGGCGCCGCCGTGGATGTAGTCGCGCTCGCCTTCGGACTGGCCGCTCGGCTGGTAGTCGCCCCACAGCACGTCGCCGCGTTCGCCGGCGTAGAGGGTGTCGTCGCCGTAGCCGCCGAGCAGCCAGTTGTGCACGTGGGCGAGCCCCACGAGCGTGTGGGCGGCGCCGTAGCCGCCCTTGTCCATCTTCAGGCATTCGTCGGAGGGCCAGCCGGCGTGGCTGGCGAGGGCGACGTGGGCGGCGGGCGCGGTGGCCGCGGCCGCCGATGCGCCGCCGCCGGCCGAGGCCGCGGCGCGCGCCGTCGCTGCGCGCAGCGAGGAGACCTTGGCGATTTCTTCGCCGGCGGGGCAGAAGGCGCTGTAGACGCCGCGGTCGTAGCGCCGCAGCTGCGCCGCTTCTCGCGCGGAGACGGCGGCGGCGCCGGCGCGTGCGTCGCGGGCGGGCGCTGCTGCGGGCACGAGCGCGCAGGCGAGCGCGAGCAGCGCGCAGGCGGCGCCGAGGGCTGTGGTCTTGGGCTTGGCGGTCACGGCTCGCTGTTTGTGTGCCGGCGGGTGTTCTCGCGCGTCATCATCGACGATCGTGTCGACGGCCGGGTGAAGATCCGGCGCGGGCGGACGAATGGACATTCTGGCGCCTGCGCCGGGGGCCGAGCGAGCGCTCACTGCTCCTCGGCGCGCCAGCGGCGGTACAGCTCGGTGAACTCCTCGCGCATCGCCGGCGTCATGTCCTCGGCGCGCAGCTCGCCGGTGAGCTCGATCGTGGCGCGCATCTGGCGCAGGTACTCGCTGCAGTGCGGGCAGCCGGCGATGTGCGCCTCGAAGCGCCGGCGCTGGGCGCGCGGCAGCGCGCCTTCGAGGTAGTCGGTGATCAGCTCCACCATCTCCTGACAGGCCAGCTCGCCTCGCTGCCAGAACATACTCACGCACCCCCCAGCTCGTCTTCGAGCGCCTGGCGCAGGCGGCTGCGCCCGCGGTGCAGCAGCACGCGCTGGTTGGCGTCGCTGAGCTCGAGCACCGCGCACACCTCCTGCGCGCTGAGGCCGTCCACGTCGCGCAGCATCACGACCTCGCGCTGGCGCTCGGGCAGCGCCTGCAGGGCGGCGCGGATGTCCCCGGCTAGGCTCTGCGCGAGCAGCCGCTCGTCGCTGTCCTCGACCCAGTGCTCGGGCGGCGCCATCCAGGCGCCGGAGGCGTCGAAGCGCGCGCTGTCGACCACCGGGCCGGCGTCGCCGACGGGGACGCTGCGCCGCTCACGCACGCCGGTGCTCCGCGCGCGGTTGACGAGGATGCTCAACAGCCAGGTGCGGAAGCTCGAGCGCCCGGCGAAGCCGTCGAGGCCGCGCAGCGCCGCCAGCCAGGTGTCCTGCACGACCTCCTCGGCCACCGCGGGGTTGGACAGCAGCGAGCGCGCCAGCCGCGTCATGGTGGCGTGGTGACGCTCCACCAGCGCCACGAACGCGTCCTGCTCGCCGGCGCGCAGGCGCGCCAGCAGCGGCCCGTCCGCGTCGGCCGCGGGCGGCCGCTCGCGCGGGCGCCGGGGCGGGGCGATCGAGGGGATCAGCCTCACGCCGGTGCGCCGGGGTGGGGTGGGAGGTGGCGCTCACAGCACATGCCGTGCATTCGCAGCCGTGCAGGCTACGGCGCCGTCCATGGCGCCGCAACCCGCAAGGCATGTTCTCGCGTCAGCCGGCGACGATTCCCTCACCGCCGACCGCTCCCGGCACGGTCACCTTGCCGAGCTCGCCGAGCGAGCCGTTGGAGGCCACCGCGAACTCGTCCACGATCCCTTCGCCGCCGGTCTGCACGTACAGGTAGCGACCGTTCGCGCTGGCGGCCGCGTCGACCGTGCCGGCGTCGGTGGGCGTGTCGCCGAGCGCCGTCAGCAGCTGCCCGTGCGCGCTCGTCTGGAACGCGCTGAGCGAGCCGCTGCCGGCGTTGGAGAGGTAGAAGCGCCCGCGCGCGTCGGTGATCCAGCAGGTCGCCGCCTGGCCGGTTGGCACCGAGTCGAGCTGCTGGATCTCGCCGTCGGCCTGCAGCTGGAAGCCGGCCACGAAGCCGGCCGCCTCGGCCACCACCAGGTGTTCCTGCTGGTCGAAGTCGACCGCGAAGGGCACCGTGCCGGGCAGCGGGTTCACGGTCGGCGAGGACGACAGCAGCCCGCCGGCTTCCACGGCGAACACGTCCACGTCTTCGCCGTTGGCCTTGGTTGTGACGATCAGCTGCGAGCCGCCGGGCGTGAACGCCACCTGGCCCGGCGTGTGCGTGAACTGCGGCGTGGCGCCCGCTTCCAGGCCGAGCGCGCGGCTCGAGCCGGCCAGCGGCGAGAGGCGCCCGTTCGAGACCGTGAAGCCCTGCAGCTCGCCGCCTTCGAGCGCGTTGAGCACGTACACCACGCCGCCGTGCACCGCCACGCTGACGGGGAAGCTGCCGCCGGAGGAGATCACCTGGTGCAGCGCCAGCTGATCGCCGATCACGGCGAACACCGAGACCGTGTCGCTGCCGGCGTCGACCGCGTACAGCAGGCCGTCGGCGCGGTCGTAGGCGAGCGCGCCCTGCGAGGCGAGATGGTCGACCTGCGAGCCTTCGAGCTGCCCGCCGAGCCCGCCGGTGGGGTAGGCGCCGACCTGCGTGAGCGCGTTGCCGGTGCGCTCGTAGGCGATCACTTCGTTGCCGGCCAGTCCGTCGGTCTGCACGAACACCGCGCGGCTGGTCTGGTCGGCGAGCGCCGGCGCGGCGCCCACGGCGCCGGCCAGCGCCGCGCATGCGGCGAGCGCCGCGACGGCGAGGCGAGTTGTTGCTTTCATAGCTGTGCTCCTCGGGGTTGGATTTGAATGCAGCTTTCAGTCCGCCGGCCGGCGCCCCCGTTACAGGGCGCACGCCGAGGCTGGGAGCTCCATCCCCGGGGAGCGAGCCCGCGCGTGTTTGGCCGCGCAGCCAGGACGGCGGCGCGGCGGGGCGCGGAGGAGTATCGTGGCCTCGAGGAGAGCGATCGGTCGAGGAAACGGGGAAGGGCATGTACGACTACGTGATCGTGGGAGCGGGCTCGGCGGGGTGCGTGCTGGCCAGACGCCTGAGCGAGGACCCCGATGTGCGGGTGCTGCTGCTGGAGGCCGGCCCCCCGGACGTCAACCAGAACATCCACGTGCCGCTCGGCTACCTGCAGCTGGCGCGCACCGAGGTGGACTGGGACTACTGCACCGCGCCCGAGCAGGAGTGCGGCGGCCGGCGCATCCCGCTGCCGCGCGGGCGCGTGCTGGGCGGCTCCTCCTCGATCAACGCGATGGTCTACATCCGCGGCAACCGCCTCGACTACGACGAATGGGGCGTGCCGGGCTGGTCGGCGGCGGACCTGATCCCGTACTTCATCAAGGCCGAGCGCAACGAGCGCGGCGCCTCGCGCTGGCACGGCGCCGACGGGCCGCTGCCGGTCGGCGAGGGACGCTCGCACAACCCGATCGCGGCGGCGTTCGTGGAGGCGGGCGTGCAGGCCGGCCTCGAGCGCAACGAGGACTTCAACGGCGAGCGCCAGGAGGGCGTGGGCCTCTACCAGGTGACCCAGCGCGGCGGCATGCGCGCCAGCGCCGCCGTCGCCTACCTGCACCCGGTGGCCGCCGAGCGCCCCAACCTGACGGTGATGCCGTACATGCTGGTGCACCGCGTGCTGTTCGACGGCACGCGCGCCCTCGGCGTGGAGGCCAGCCAGCTGGGACAGGCGCAGGAGCTGCGCGCCGAGCGCGAGGTGATCCTGTGCGGCGGCGCCTACAACTCGCCGCAGCTGCTGATGCTCTCCGGCGTGGGCCCCGCCGAGCACCTGGCGATGCGCGAGATCGAGGCGCTGCTGGACCAGCCCGCGGTGGGCGAGAACCTCTCAGACCACGCCGCCGCCTACGCGGTTTGGGCCACCCCCGAGGAGGTCAGCCTGCTGCGCTCGCTCGAGCCGGAGGCGCTGGCGGAGTACGAAGCCACCCAGACAGGGCCGTTCGCCTCCAACTTCGCCGAGTCCGGCGGCTTCGTGCGCGTGGCCGCCGACGCGCCCGCGCCCGACGTGCAGTTCCACTGCATCCCCCTGCAGCTGCTCGACGAGGGCATGAGCGACCCCGAGGCGCACGGCCTGCTGGTGACGCCGTGCCTGCTCACGCCGCACAGCCGCGGCGACGTGCGCCTGGCCTCCAAAGACCCCACCGCCAAGCCGATCGTGCACCACCGCTACTACAGCGCCGGCGACGACATGCAGCGCATGATCGCCGGCATGCGCAGCATGCTCGAGATCTGCTCCCAGCCGGCGCTCGCGCGCTACTGCGCGATCCCCTCGATCGTCCCCGACGGCCACGGCGAGGAGGAGCTGCGCGCGCACATCGCCCGCACCACCTTCTCCGTCTACCACCCCGTCGGCACCTGCCGCATGGGCGCCGACGCCGAGGCCGTGGTCGACCCCGAGCTGCGCGTCAACGGCCTCGATGGCCTGCGCGTGGTGGACGCCTCGGTGATGCCGGCGGTGCCGCGCGGCAACACCAACGCCCCGGTGATCGCGCTGGCCGAGCGCGCCGCCGACGTGATCCGCCACGGCCGCGCGCTGCTGGAGCCCGACCCCGGCGCCAGCGCCGCTGGCCTCGCCGGCGCCGCCGGGTCGCCCGACGGAGGGACCACGCAGCCGGCGCCCGCCGAGCCGGCCTCGGTGTAGCGCCGCCGCGAGCCGCATGAACAGCTCCCCGCGCGCGATCCACCACCTCGGCTGCGGCACGCTGTGCCCGCGCGGCGCCCGCCTGATCGCCGGCGAGGGCGGCCTGTTCGCGCGCACGCGGCTGGTCTGCCACTGCCTGCTGGTCGAGGGCGCCGAGGGGCTGGTGCTCGTCGACACCGGCTTCGGCAGCGAGGACGTGCGCACGCCGGGCCAGCTCGGGCGGCCGTTCAACGCGCTCGTCGCCCCCCGCCTCAGCGAGCGGGAGACCGCCCTCGCCCAGGTGCGCGAGCTGGGCCTCGACCCGCACGACGTACGCCACATAATCACTACTCATCTCGACCTCGATCACTCCGGCGGGCTGCCGGACTTCCCCGACGCGGAGGTGCACCTGCTCGCGCGCGAGCTCGAGGCGGCCATGCGGCCCTCCTGGCGCGATCGCCCGCGCTACGTCGCCGCGCACTGGGCGCACGGGCCGAGATGGGTCACGCACGAGGGCGGCGGCGAGCGCTGGTTCGGCTTCGAGAGCGTGCGCGTGCTGGCGCACAGCGACGCCGAGATCCTGCTGATCCCGCTGATCGGCCACACCCACGGGCACACCGGCGTGGCGGTCCGCGACGGCGATCGCTGGCTGCTGCACTGCGGCGACTCCTACTTCCATCGCGGCGAGGTCGCCTCGCCGCCGCACTGCCCGCCGGGCCTCGCGCTGTTCGCCGCCTTCGACGAGGTCGACCGCGCCGCCCGCCGCGGCAACGTCGAGCGCCTGCGCGAGCTCGCCGCGCAGCACGGCGAGGAGGTGCAGCTGCTGTGCTCGCACGATCCCCACTACCTCGACGCCGCGCGCTGAGCGCGCACGGCCCGCCGCGCGGCCGTGCCGCGGCGGCAGGCGCCGTCCCGTCCCGCGCCCGCCCGCGCCGGTACCCTCTGGAGATCATGGACGAGCACGGCAGCGCAGCGGGGGCGCCGGTGGCGCCCGCCTGGGGAGAGCTGCGCTACGGCGCCGAGCTGGCGCGGCTGCTGGTGGACGGCGGCCTGCGCGACGCGCGTGCGGTGGGCGAGCCCAGGCCGGTGCTGCTGGTCCCCGGCTTCATGGCTGGCGACGCCTCGCTGCTGGTGATGCGCGCCTGGCTGCGCCGCCGCGGGCACCGCGTGGCGATGAGCGGGATCGTGGCCAACGTCGACTGCGCCGGGCGCGCCGTGGCGCGCCTGGAGCGCCAGCTCGAGCGCTTCGCCGGCGAGTGCGGACGCCCGGTCGCGCTCGTCGGCCAGAGCCGCGGCGGCACCTTCTCCCGCGCGCTCGCGGTGCGCCGCCCGGAGCTGGTGTGCGCGCTGGCGATGCTCGGCTCGCCCGTGCGCGACGGCCTGGCGGTTTCCGAGCGGGTGCTGCGCACGGTGCGCTGGCTGGCCTGGCTCGGCGACCTCGGCTTCCCCGGGGTGCTCTCCACCGGCTGTCGCGACGGTGAGTGCTGCAGCGAGTTCAACGAGCAGCTCAGCGCGCCGCTGCCCGCGCACGTGGACGCCGTGTCGGTGTACTCGCGCAGCGACGGCGTGGTCGACTGGCGCGTCTGCGTGGACCCGCACGCGCGCGCCCACGAGGTCGCCTCGAGCCACTGCGGCATGTCCGTGCACGCCGACGTCTACCGCGCCCTGGAGCCGCTGCTGGAGGACCCCGTGCGCACGCGCCGAGCGCGCCGGGCCGCCTGACCGCGCGCCCGCCCGCGAGCGATGACGCAGCCGCCGCGCCACCACGCCGCCACGCACGCCGAGCAGATGCTCGCGTTCGCCGGCGAGCACGCCGCCGAGCTGGCCGCGCCCGGCCTCAGCCCGCGCCCGGCGCGCAAGGTGGCGGTGCTCGCGTGCATGGACACGCGCATCGACCTGTACGCCATGCTCGGCCTGCGCCGCGGCGACGCGCACATCGTGCGCAACGCCGGCGGCCTGGTCACCGACGACGCGATCCGCTCGCTCAGCATCTCCCAGCGCCTGCTCGGCACCGAGGAGATCGTGGTGGTGATGCACCACGGCTGCGGCCTGCTCGGCGCCTCCGAGGACGAGTTCGCGCGCGCGCTCGCCGCCGACGGCGCCGCCCCGCAGTGGCGGCTGGGCGCCTTCGCCGACGTGCAGGAGGCGCTTCGCGCGGGCCTCGCGCGGCTGCGCGCGGCGCCCGAGCTGGTCTCGCGCGAGCGCATCCGCGGCTTCGTGTTCGACCCCGAGAGCGGCGCGCTGCGCGAGCTGGACCGCGGCGCCTGAGCGGCGGCGCCGCGATTTGGCGCCCGCGGCGGCGCCCGCGGCGCGCGCGACGATCGATAGGGTGCGTCTCTTATGCGAGCCGTCACCTTCCAGTCCCCCGGCGTCGTCAGCGTCGAGGAGCGCCCCGCGCCGGAGCTGCTCGACGCCGAAGACGCGATCGTGCGCGTCGACGCCAGCGGCGTGTGCGGCTCGGACCTGCACATCTACCACGGCCGCGTGCAGATCGAGCCCGGCTTCACGATCGGGCACGAGTACGTCGGCACCGTGCTCGCGGCCGGCGACGCGGTCACGCGCGTCGCCGTTGGCGACCGCGTGCTGGGCTGCTTCATGACCGCCTGCGGCGTCTGCTGGTTCTGCCGCCGCGGCCTCTACCACCGCTGCGAGCGCTCGCGCACGTTCGGCCACGGCGCCACGCTGGGCTCGCTGCAGGGCACGCAGGCCGAGCAGGCGCTGGTGCCGCACGCCAACCTCGTGCTGCGGCGCGTGCCGGCGGGCATGAGCGACGAGGTCGCGCTGTTCGCCGGCGACGTGATGGGCACCGGCTTTCACGCGGTGGTGGAGAGCGGCCTGCGCCCCGGCGACGTGGCCGCGGTGCTCGGCCTCGGGCCGGTGGGCCTGTGCGCGGTGCAGGCCGCCCGCGCGGTGGGCGCCGCCAGTGTGTTCGCCATCGACAGCGTGCCCGAGCGCCTCGCCGTCGCCGAGTCCTTCGGCGCCACGCCCCTGCACCTGGCCGAGCAGGACGTCAAAGCCGCCGTGCGCGAGGCCACCGACGGGCGCGGCGCGGACGTGTGCATCGACGCCGTCGGCGACCCCAAGGCGCTCGACAGCGCGATCCGCCTCACGCGCGCCTGCGGCTCGATCCAGTGCGTCGGCGTGTACGCCGAGCGAGCGGAGGTCCACATGGGCCTGTTGTGGCTGAAGACGCTCACGCTGCGCGGCGGCCAGGCCAACGTGATCGCGCACGTCGACCGCGTGCTCGCGCTGCTCCACGCCGGCGTGCTCGACCCCAGCGCGCTCGTCACCCACCACATGAAGCTCGAGCAGGCGCCCGAGGCCTACGCGGTGTTCGACCGCCGCGAAGCGCTGAAGGTGGTGCTCACGCCCTAGCCCGGCCGAGCGAGCGCCCGACCGCCTTCGTGCGTGCAGTGGGAGACGCGCTTCGCCTCGCTCGCCCCCGCCCCTGGGCAAGCCGGGGCAGGCGTGCTTAGAATAGGCTCCTCGGCGGGACGCGAAGTCCCGCCGAAACACACAGCGCGCCCGTAGCTCAGTGGTCAACGGTTCTCTTCGGGGAGCCAAAGAGCAGCGGTCTTTCAAGCCGCAGGCCGCGGGTTCGATTCCCGCCGGGCGCACTAGCCAAATCCCCCGCAACCACGGGGATTTTCGCGTATCCGGTGCGGTGCCCGTGGGACGGCCGATCGCCGTGGGTACCACCCGTGGGTACCAAACGGCGCCCGTAGGCGCGGGGCGTGGGTTTGGTGGCGGCCCATCCCGTAGGCCGCGCCCCGTCCGTGCCCGTAGAACGCCCGCAAATGGCCGCTACGACGACGATCGCGCCGGCCGCCACACGACCTTTGTCGTGGTCACGGTGGCGGCCGGTGCGTTGACCGGCGTCGTGGTGGCCGGTGTGGTCGCGGTGGCCGTAGGCGTCGGTTCGGGAGTCGTCGTTTTCGCTGGCGGGGTTTCTTCGTGCGTGGTCGTCGTGGGCGGTGGTTCTATCGTCGGAGGGTTGGCCTGGTTTTCGAGCGCGGTGCGCTTGGCTTCGGGTAGCGCGGCCATGAACGCCGGTAGGCCGTCGAACATCGCGGCCAGTTCGGCAAGGTCCGCGTCGGGCGCTTCCGACCACGCGACGACGAGTTGCGACGTGGACGTTCCCAACGCCTCGGCGAGTTCTTCGCGCGTCAACGGCAAGCCGGACACCGGCAGCTTGCCGACCTGTTCTTCGGTCGCCGTGGCGCCGGCCGGCATGGCTGCGACCCCGAACGCCAGCATCCCCAACACGATCGCTACGACTACTCGGCGCACGACATACCTCCCTGATCTGAGTGTACTGCGATGGTCGGGACCGTCAAATGCGGGCATCGGAGGCCTCACCACCGCCGCCGACCCCTGATCCCGAAGTGATCCACCAGCGCGCGGCGAACGATCTCTTTCGTGACGCCGTGGCGGGCCGCGATCTGTTCGAGCGTTAGTTGATCGATCAGCCGCGCGCGGAGCATTTTCATGGCACGGTCGCTGGGCACGTGGCGCGCTTTCGCGCGCCTAATCGGCGCCAACGCTCGCCCGTCATCGCGCAGGGCTTCGACAAGTTCGATCACGACTTCGGGCGACAGGATCTCCAACAGTTCGTCGCCCGTGTGCCGGCACAACTCATCGCTGACGAATCGCCAGATCAGGTCCGCCGTCGCCTTCGCGCGTTCGCGGCCCGGCAGGTCTTCGAGTTGCGGTGATTCAGCGGTGTGTTCTCGCCCTTCCCGCTCGCGCTCCAAGGTTTCGATCACGATCCCGAAATGCCTGCCGTCGATCGTGAGCGCATCCGGGTCCGATGTTGTCTTGTCCCAACCGATGTCATCGAGCACCGCAAGAACGGCGCGCAGATTCGATACCGCGGGGGCCACATCGCCGGGGATCGTGGTCGCGCTCATCGTCTCAAGGTCACTGCACCACCGCGACACTTCCGCGTAGAGCGCACCACGCAGCTGCACGGCCAAGTCAGCCGGCACGTTGAAGTCGTCCATCCTGCCTCCGTTCGGAAAAGAAACGGCCGGGCCGCCCCACACGGCCCGGCCTGCGGTCACGGTTTGTCAGGCGGCGAAAGCGCGTTGCACGAAACGGCGATTACGAAGCCACCCGGCACAACGCGACCACGCCGCGAGGCTCACGATAATGACGGTCATACTTCAGTCCGCGCGTGAACGTACAGCGTCGCCCCTTCGCACGCTCCCTGAAATACTTCTGGTTCGTCTCGCAGTTCCACTTCCGCGCCCGACCCGGAGAACTGGTATTCACCGTCTTCCCCGGTTTTGATGATGATTGGATGGGCGAGGCCGGCACCGAATAGTTCAGCCTCGGTGCCCACTTCTTTGCCGCCGTAGCGGAGCGGTTCTTTACTCAGGTGGCTGAGCGCGAACCACGTGTTTTCGCAGCCTTCGCTTTCGCGCGAGTTCGTGAAGCTGACGATGACGCGATCGATCTCCATCGGGGCTTTCAACGAGCCCTCGGCGACCGAGATCGCTAGCGGTGTCGGCTGTCCCGGTCCTTTGAGTTCGGCAAACGATATGTTGAGTGGGACGGTTTCGATCGTCTGCGTTCCTTTCGCCACTTTGTTAGACCCTTCACCCTGGCCGATCACATCTGTGAGCAACCAGTACGCGAACGCCGTGGTCGCCGCGATAAATGTGGCAGCTACGGCGCCGAGTACGCGTCGGCGCCGTGAGCCGATAAAATGACTCATCGTTGATTCTCCTTTTGAGTGAGGTGTGAGCCGCGACCGACAAAACCCCCGGTCGCGTCGTGTCCTTCTACACGTTCCGGTGAAGCGTTGTCAACAGCTTGAGGAAACGGGTAACGAGTAGTGAATCGGTGTCACGAGTGAACGCGACCGCCCCACGATCGTCGGATGAAGATGCGATAAAAATGCCGGCATGGTTCCATCCGCCGATGACGATGCATCACTACGACGTGGCGAAGTCGCTGGCGAACTAGAAGCGCCGGGCGTGGGAACTACTCACTGACGAACAGAAGGCGGCCGTGTGCAACTACGGTGTGCAGATCGCCGCATGACGGGCCGGCACCACGGACCCCAAATCCCGCATTTTGCGGGGGAATGATGAATCGCGGATCGTTATGCGAATCGCCGTGCAAATGGGTGAATCATGTGGTAGGTTTTGCGACGATGGCGGGCCGCCGCGGACCCCCGAATCCCGCAAATTGCGGGGGATGATTGAAACGTGGGATTTGTTGCGAAACCCGTTGCAAACCGACGAAACGCATGGTAGGTTTTGCGACGATGTTCTAGCTGGGTTGCACGTCCGCATCGAAGATGGGTAGGCGACCAACGCCACTCATGCCGGGCCGCTCGCGGCCCGTGTCGCCGCCACTCCCATGAGCGGCTGACTGTTCCTCTTTCATAGTTTCGACCTGGCGTTTCCCCGTGCCGTGGTCGATCGCGCGCCGGGCATGGGAGTGTCACGGGCGCGCAGC
>DATJMM010000015.1:0-60937 GCA_035508735.1 Solirubrobacteraceae bacterium
GGCGATGGCATGCTCGGCCGGCGCAGCCGTTTCACTCGCCCGGCTTGGGGTCGCGGGCCATGAAGCGAGGCGGCGACGCGCGGCGCACGGGCGCGAGCTCCTCCAGCGAGGACTCGGTGACGGTTGAGAGCACGGCGTCGAGCGCGACGCCGGAGAGGGTCTCCTGCTCGAGCAGTGCGGTGGCGGTCTCCTCGACGGTGTTCCAGTTGCGGTCCAGGATCCAGGCGGCGCGTGCCTCGGCGTCGCCGACGAGGCGCTCGATCTCGTTGTCGATCACGTTCAGGGTCTCCGGGCCGACCGAGCCGAGGTCCTGCAGGCTGGCGCCGAGGAACACCTCGCCGCTCTTCTCGCCGATCGTGACCAGCCCGAGGGTCTCTGACATGCCGAAGCTGGTGACCATGCTGCGCGCCAGCGCGGTGGCGGCGTGCAGGTCGTCGTTGACCGTGGTGGAGGTGTGCCCGAAGGCGATGCGCTCGCCGGCGAGGCCCGAGGTGATCACGATCAGCTGGCTCTGCAGGTCGGGCTTGGTCATGATCAGCTGGTCGCGGTCGGAGAGCATGTGCGCGGCGGTCCCCAGCTGGCGACCCCGCGCCACGATCGAGAGCTTGCGCGTCGAGGTGGCGTGCCCCAGCGCCTCGGTTACGACCGCGTGCGAGGACTCGTGGATGGCGATCAGCCAGCGCTCCTGCTCGGTCAGGATGTGATGCTTGGCCGGCCCCGCGACGACGCGGTCGATCGCCTCCTCGAGCGTCTTCTGGTCGATCTGCGCGCGACTGTCGCGCACGCTCAGCAGCGCCGCCTCGTTGATCACGTTGGCGAGCTCGGCGCCGCTGAAGCCCGGCGTCTGGCGCGCCACCTCCTCGAGCGAGGCATCGGGCGCGAGCGGGCGCTTGCCGCCGTGCAGGCGCAGGATCTCCAGGCGCCCGTGCACGTCGGGGGTGTCGATCACCACCTGGCGGTCGAAGCGCCCAGGTCGCAGCAGCGCCGGGTCGAGGATGTCGGGGCGGTTGGTCGCGCCCATCACCACCAGGCCGCCGTCGCCGGCGAAGCCGTCCATCTCGACCAGGATCTGGTTGAGCGTCTGCTCGCGCTCGTCGTTGCCCTGGCCGATGCCGGCGCCGCGCTTGCGCCCGGCGGCGTCGAGCTCGTCGATGAAGATGATCGCCGGCGAGACCTTCCTGGCCTTGCGGAAGAGGTCGCGCACGCGCGCCGCGCCCACGCCCACCAGCGACTCCACGAAGTCAGAGCCCGACAGCGAGAAGAAGGCCGCGTCCGCTTCGCCCGCCACCGCCTTGGCGAGCAGCGTCTTGCCGGTGCCAGGCGGGCCGACCAGCAGCACCCCCTTGGGGGCGGCCGCCCCGACCGCCAGGTACTTGCTGGGATCGGCCAGGTAGTCGCGGATCTCGCGCAGCTCGGCGACCGCTTCCCCGGCGCCGGCCACGTCGGAGAACGTGATCCTGTCGGCGCTGCCCTTGCCTTTCTTGCGGCCCTTGCCGGCGAACTGGGAGAAGGCCGCGATGCCGCCGGCGGCGTTTTCGCCGCCCACCCGCATGAACAGGGAGAACAGGCACACCAGCAGCAGGATCGGGATCAGGAACTGCACGATGATCGTTTTGGTCTCCTTGCCAGCCTGCTGGTCCACGCTCACCACCGCGCCACCGGCCGACAGTTCGTTGACCAGCTGCTGGGTCTGCGCGCCGGAGGCCGGGTAGGCGGCCCACAGGTGCTGCACCACCCCCGCTTCCGCTTCGGCCCTGGCCTTGGCGGCGGCCGCCGCGAGCGCTTGCGCGTAGGCTCTCCTGGCGGCCTTGCCCGCCTTGCGCCCCGGCTTGGGCACGGGCTTCGGCAGCGGCGCCAGCGCGCCGCTCGAGGGCACCGGCGGGGTGCTCGCGCTGGTCACCGCCTCGACCCTGCTGTCGTGGTCCAGCAGCAGCGCGCTCGCCACCTCCTTGCGCTTGGCCAGCTGCTGGACCGTGCTGATCGGCACCTGCCTGCCCGAGCTGGCCGGCTTGATCCCGCCGAGGAGCGTCGCGAAGGCCACCGCCAGGGCGATCGAGGCGAGCAGCAGGAACGTGCTCAGCGGGTCGCGCAGCAGCATGCGGCGCGCACCGGAGCCGATCTCGCCCAGCATGGCCAGCATCGGGTTGCGCCTGTGCGCAAGCCCGGAGCGCACGCTCGCGCGAGCGGCCGGGCCGGCCGCGTCGTCCGAAGAGCCGTTGCTCTGCGGAGATCCGTTTGGGGTCGGGTCGTCTGTCATCGCTGGGCTGGGCAGAACCGATCGGAGCAACGGCGCAGGCTGGTGTCGCTCCAAGCAGAACGGCGAGCAGCCGATCGGCCGGCGCCAGCGTCACATCCCGCGAGCCGAATTGCAATGCCGTTCACAAAAACGACACAACACGGAAATCTCCTTTCACAAAATCGCTACAACTCGAGCCCGCCTCGAGGCGTCACCGTTCACAAAAACGAAACATCAGCTGCGACCGCGAGCGCCAGTCTTCGCGCCGGGGTGAGGTCCATCGCGCACACCGCATCGTTCGGCACCTCCGCCTGTTCCCCCCACCTGAGCGTCCACGACGCTGCCGTAGAACCCCCCTTCCCAGTGCAAAGGAGCTGACAGTTGCGCGCGCACCGCACCCTCACCATCTCGGCGATCCTGACGGTCGCCCTCCTCGCGCCGACGAGCGCGCTGGCCGCCAAGCGCCTGATCATCGGCGGCTCGACCTCCGTGCTGCCGCTGCAGGAAAAACTCGCCGCCGCCTACCACAAGCAGTTTCCCAAGGTCCCCAAGCCCGAGGTCCTGGGCGGCGAGTCCGACATCGGCATCAACGGCGCCGCCACCGGACGCTTCGACATCGGCGACTCCTCGCGCGACCCGATCGTCGGCGTCGACCCGTCGGGGCTCGTCTTCACCAAGATCGCCCGCGACGGCGTGTGCATGATCACCAACGACTCCAACGCGCTGGCGAACGTCTCCCAGGAAGAGGTGGAAGGCATCTTCACCGGCAAGATCCGCGACTGGGGCGAAGTCGAAGGCTCGAGCATCTCCGGCCCGATCGACCTGTTCGACCGCAACGGCGCCTCCGGCACGCAGGACGCCTTCCAGCACATCTTCCTCGGCGAAACGCTGAAGATCTCCCCCAGCGCCACCGCCGAGGCGTCGAACGGCCTCGAGCAGCAGGCGATCAAAGCCGACAAGCAGGCGATCGGGTTCGTCTCGTTCGCGTACACCGGCGGCGTGCACGCGGTCTCCTACGAGGGCGTGGCGTGCAACCTGCACAACGCGCGCTCCGGCCAGTACGCCGGCGTGCGCAACTTCTGGATGGTTACGAAGGGCCGTCCCAAGGGCGAAGCCGCCAAGTACATCGCGTGGGTCACCAGCGGCAGGAAGAACGTGGACGCGATCATCAACTCGAGCTGGATCGCGATCCACTGACGCGGGTGGCGGCCAGCTCGCGCCAGGCAGATGCCAGCACCACCTGAGCAGCGCGGCGCACTCAGCTCCGCGGTCGGGACCGACAGGCGCGCCGAGCGTTCGCTCGGCGCGCTCGCCGTGCTGGTGCTGGGCCTGATCGCGCTGATGGTCGTCACCGTCGTGATCAAGGCGTGGCCGTCGTTCTCCCACAACGGCCTCAGCTGGTTCGCCAGCGGCGGCGACGTCGAATCGCAGATGCGCGCGATGCGCGAAAGCACCCCCATCGCCGGGCACTCGATCTACTACTTCCGCGCCTGGCCGCTGATCTGGGGGACGATCGTGACCACCGTGCCGGCCGTGGCGATCGCGCTGGCCGTCTCCACGCTGGCGGCCGTGTTCCTCACCGAGTTCGCGCCGGCGGCGGTGCGGCGCGTGCTCGAACCCGTCGTGCGGCTGCTCGCCGGCGTGCCGTCGATCATCTACGGGCTGATCGGGATCCTGGCGCTGGCGCCGTGGATCAACGAACACCTGATCAGCAACGCCCGCAAGCAGTCGGTCATCTACGTGGTGCAGCTCAACGGCGCCAACCTGGCCACCGCCACCGTGATCCTGGCGCTGATGATCCTGCCGATCATGGTCGCGATCAGCACCGACGCGCTGAACTCGGTGCCGACGTCCTGGCTCGAGGGCTCCGCCGCGCTCGGCGTCAACCGCTGGCGCACGATCTGGCGCGTGTCGCTGCGCACCGCGCGACCGGCGATCGCCGCCGCCACCGTGCTGGCCACCGCGCGCGCCCTGGGCGAGGCGGTGATGCTCGCGCTGGTGTCCGGCGGGCACCCGTTCGCCGCCAACCCGCTGGACGGGCCCACCTTCCTGTTCGAGCCGGTGCGGCCGCTGGCGGCCGAGATCTTCCAGGAATCCGAAGGGCTCACGATCGGCCCGCTGGCGCACACGATCTACGCGATCGGCGCCGTGCTGCTGGTGTCCGCCACGCTGCTGTCGCTGGCCGGCTGGGCGGCCAAGCAGCCGCTGCGCCGCTACGGGTTGCGGGCGTGAGCGCGAGCGCGCAGACGGCGCTCCCCGCGAGCGGCGCGCCCACGCCGGTGCGCCCGGCGCGCGAGGGCACCGCCTCGTGGCCGCTCGTGGACCGGCTGGCCTACCTGGCCTGCTGGGCCACCGGCGTCGGCCTGTGCCTGATCGCCGCCGCGATCGTGGTGTTCATGGCGGTCAAGGGCGTCTCCTACCTGAGGCTGAGCGCGCTCACGCAGTCGCCCAAGCCCTCGCTGCTGCAGCAGCAGAGCGGCGGCTTTCGCGATCCGATCCTGGGCACGCTCTTGATCACCGCGATCGGCACCCTGCTGGCGGCGCCGATGGGGGTGGCGCTCGCCACCTGGCTGTCGGAGTACCGGCGCCCGGCGTGGCTCGCGCGCGCCGTCGAGTCGGCGATCGAAATGGTCGCCGGCACGCCCAGCGTGGTGCTCGCGCTGTTCGGGCTGCTGGTGTTCTCCGAGGGCTTCCTCGGCTTCCTCTCCCAGCACGCCGAAAACGGCTCGGTCACCGGCTCCTCCTTCATCACCGCCGGCGTGGTGATGTCGATCCTCGCGCTGCCGCTGATCGTCGCCACCACCCGCGAGGCGCTGGCCCAGCTGCCCGACCGCCTGCGCGAGGCCTCCTACGCGCTCGGCAAGACCCGCGCCACCACCATCCGCCGCGTGCTGCTGCCATCGATCAGGCCGGGGATCGCCACCGGCGTGGTGCTCGGCATGGGGCGCATCATCGGCGACACCGCCATCATCACGATCGTGCTGGGCGGCGCGGCCAACCCGATCGAACCCGCGGGCTCCGCGCCGGTGCTGGGCCTGCTGCGCGGCATCGGCTCCACGCTCACCAGCTACGTCTACTACCAGTCGCCCGCCGGCGAGGGCAACTCCCACGAAAAGGCCTACGCCGCCGCCTTCGTGTTGCTGGCGATGGTGCTCGCGCTGAACGCGATCGCCACGCGCCTGAGCACCGGCAGCGCCGCCCTGCCGCTCGCCAGCCGATGAGCGACGATCCGCTCGCACCCCCGGCCATCCCCGTCGCCGACGCGGCCGACGCGCCGGCGCCGGCCGGCCTCACCGCACCGACCGACGCGGCGGAGCCGCAGCTGCCGCCGCCCGTGCGCCGGATCGCGCTCGACGGGGCGCCCACCGTGGCGCCCGCCCGTGCGGCGCCCGCATCCGGGCTGGCCGCCGGCGCCGCCCAACGCGCCAAGCGAGCGCGCGCCGCGCAGGTTCCGGCGGCGCTCGTGCGCGAGCGCATGCGGGTCGAATCGCTGTGGCTCGCCTACGGCGAGAAGTGGGTGGTGCGCGACGTGTCGCTGCCGGTGCGCCAGGGCGAGGTGCTCGCGCTGATCGGCGCCTCCGGGTCCGGCAAGACCACGCTGCTGCGCTCGCTCAACCGCCTCACCGAGATCACCGCCGGCGCCGCCCGCGCCGGGCGCATCACGCTCGACGGCACCGACATCCACGAGCTGGAGGTCACCGCCCTGCGGCGCAAGGTCTCGATGGTCTTCCAGCAGCCCAACCCCTTCCCCATGAGCATCTTCGACAACGTCGCCTACGCCCTCGCCGAGCGCGTCGACGGGCGCGGCCGGCGGCGGCGGCGCACGGTCGCGCTCGAGCGCGCGGTCGAGGAGGCGCTACGCCGGGCCGGCCTGCTGGAGGAGGTCGGCGACGACCTCGGCCGCGCCGCGCTGCGGCTGTCCGGCGGCCAGCAGCAGCGGCTGTGCATCGCGCGCGCGCTCGCGGCCGAGCCGGAGGTGCTGCTGCTGGACGAGCCCTGCTCCGCGCTCGACCCGATCTCCACCGCCACGATCGAGGAGCTGATCGTGGGCCTGCGCGAGACGGTCGCCGTGGTGATCGTCACCCACAACCTGCAACAGGCCCAGCGCGTCGCCGACCACGTCGCCTTCATGCACCTCGGCGAGCTCGTCGAGTACGGGCCCGCCGAGCAGGTGTTCGAGCGCCCCACCGTGCAGCGCACGCGCGACTACGTCAGCGGGGCGTTCGGTTGAAGCCCCGCGCGCTGGCGCTCGCGCTGGCCGCGCTCGCCTGCACCCCCATGGGCGCGCTCGCCGGCTGCGAGTCCACCCAGGAGAAGAGCGCCAAGCTCGAAAGGATCG
Source organism: Solirubrobacteraceae bacterium (assembly GCA_035508735.1). Lineage (GTDB taxonomy): Bacteria > Actinomycetota > Thermoleophilia > Solirubrobacterales > Solirubrobacteraceae > Palsa-744. The sequence goes on from DATJMM010000015.1 coordinate 6,576, forward strand.
CCAAGCGCGAATCCGCCGAAGGCGCACGTCGCAAGGCGCTCGCGCAGCGCGCGCGCTCGATCACCAGGCCCAGCGCCGTCGTCGAGGTCACCTCCGCGACGGTCCTGCACAGCTCAGAAGGCGCGGTGGCGGTGCTCACCCTGCGCAACAGCTCCGCCACGGCGCTGCGCGAGCTGCCGGTCGCGCTCACCGTCTACGGCGCCGGCGGGGCGAAGCTCTACAGGAACGACGCCGGCGGGCTCTCCCCCACGCTCGCGGCGGTGCCGCTGGTGGGCGCGCACGCCGAGGCGGTGTGGGTCGACGACCAGGTGCAGGTCTCCGCCACGCCGTTGAGCGCCCGCGCCGAGGTCGGCGAAGGCGAACGCGTCACGGGCGCGATCCCCGCCATCGCGATCGAGGGCGCGCGCCTCAGCGAAGGCGTCGCCGAAGGCAGCGTCGTCAACCACTCGGACGTGGCCCAGCACGAACTCGTCGTCTATGCGCTCGCCAGACGCAGCGGCAGGATCGTCGCCGCCGGGCGCGCCGTGGTGCCGCAGCTCGCGGCCGGCGCGAGCGAGCGCTTTCAGGCGTTCCTGATCGGCGAACCGCGGGGGGCGCGGCTGGAAGCGAGCGCCCAGCCCACCACGCTCGGCTGAGCGGCGGCCCGCCGCGCCCGGAGCGCGGCGGCGGCGACCCGCCTCGATCCGAACGCCGGCGACCCGCCTCAGCGCCGCCGGCGCTGCTTCAGCGTGATGCCCTCGAGCACGTGCGCCACCGTCTCGCAGGCGTCCACCGCGGCCTCCAGCGACTCGAAGATGTCCTTCCAGCGGATCACCACCATCGGGTCGATGCCGCCTGCGAACAGCGAGGCCACGCCGTCGCGCTGCAGGCGGTCGCCCTCGTTCTCCAGGCGGTGGATCTCGACCAGGTGCGGGCCCAGCTCGGTGCCGGTGCGCAGGCAGCGCAGCGCCTGCGCGATCTGCTCGCCGGCCCCCACCAGCACTTCGGCGAACTCCACGGACTGCTCCATCGGCGCCTCCACGCCGTAGAGCACCAGCTGCGCCGCCACGTTCTCGGAGTGGTCCACGATGTCGTCCAGGGCGGTCGCCAGCGCGTAGCCGTCGCCGGCGTCGAAGGGCGCGCGCACGCGGCCGCGACCGGCGAGGCGGTGGATGATGTCGTGGGTGATGCGATCGCCTTCCTGCTCGCACACCTTCAGGTCCTGCGCCAGCGTGGCGTGCTCGGGGTAGTCGCGCAGCAGGTCGTGCAGCAGCAGGCCGCAGCGCTGCACGTTGCGGCCCGACTCCTCGACCAGGGACATCAGCGTGGCGTCGACGCCCGGCCGCAGGAAGCTCATCCGGCGAGCATATTCGTCCATGCCCCGCAAGCGCCGTCTTTCACGGATTTTTCACGATCAGATCACGACTTCGCAACGCCAGCGCACGGGCGCGCTGCGACGCTTCAGCGTCGTGGCGGCCTTCCCGGAGAGCGCCGACGTGCCGGCGCCGAGCGCGAGCGATGCGCGAGCCCAGGCTGGGGCTGGGGACGCCGACGTGATCTACGCCGGCGAGCTCGAGATCCGCCTGGAGGAAGGGCTCGTGCTGGCCACCGGGCAGGCGCTGATGCTGTCCGTGCGCGAGTTCCAGCTGCTGGCCGCGATGGCCAGGCGCCAGGGCGCGATCATCACCCGCGAGGAGCTCTACACGACCGTCTGGGGAGGGCCGCTGCGGGCCGGCGACCGCTCCGTCGACGTGTACGTCAGCAAGCTGCGCAGCAAGCTCGAGCACGCGCTGCCCGACCGGCGCTTCATCCACACGCACCCCGGCTTCGGCTACCGCTTCCAACCCCAGCTTTCACGAAATGTTCACATGGAGTCCACAGGGCCTCGATGAGACTGCACCGCGGGCGGACCGCAACGGTCCGCCCCGGTTTTGGCGCGCCCCAAAGCGGGAAGTGCGCCGGCATCTGACCACCCCAGCCAGAGGAGAAGTCGTGACCAAGAACAGGATCGCCGTCGCCGCGGGCGCCACCGCGCTCGCGCTGGGCGTAGCCGCATGCGGGAGCTCGAACTCGTCCCCGACGGGCGCCAGCGGCTCCGCGGACACGCTCGTCGGCGCGGGCAGCACGCTGGTCGCTCCGCTCGTCTCGCAATGGCAGCCCGAATACGACAAAAAGGCCGAAGTCGCCGTGACCTACGGCGCGATCGGCAGCGGCGGCGGCATCGCCCAGATCACCGCGCGCACCGTCGACTTCGGCGCCAGCGACGCGCCCCTTACCGAAGACCAGTTCAAAGAAGCCAAAGGGGTGGTGCAGATCCCGTGGGCGCTGGCCGCAACCGACATGGCCTACCACGTCGAAGGCGTGCCCAGCAAGCTCAAGCTGACCGGGCCGCTGCTGGCCGAAATCTACGAGGGCAAGGTCACGAGCTGGAACGCGCCGCAGATCGCCTCGCTGAACCCCGGCGTGACGCTGCCCTCCACCAAGATCACGCCGATCCACCGCTCCGACGGCAGCGGCGACACGTTCGCGTTCACCAACTACCTCTCCCACATCTCCCCCGAATGGAGCTCCAAGTACGGGCACGCCACCGAAGTCAACTTCCCCGTCGGCGTGGGCGCCAAGGGCAACTCGGGCGTGGGCGGCGCGATCTCCTCCACCAACGGCGCGATCGGCTACATCGCGATCGCCTACGTGCTGGAGAACGAATTCGACTTCGCGCTGATCAAGAACGCCGCCGGCCAGTACCCGGAACCGGGCATCCCCAGCATCTCGGCCGCCGCCAAGACGCTCGCCTCGGTGCCCGCCAACAACGAAGTGTCGATCGTCGATCCGCCGGCCTCCGCGCCCGGCGCCTACCCGATCTCCACCTTCACCTACGCGCTCGTGCCCGAAGAATCGCCGAAGGCGAAGACGCTCAAGCCGTTCCTGAAGTGGGCGATCACCGAAGGCCAGACGTTCGGGCCGAAGCTCGACTTCGCGCCGCTGCCGGCGCAGGTCGTGAAAGCCGACGAAGCCACGATCGAAAAGATCAAGAGCTAGGCCGGCGCGCAGGCGCGAGCACCTGAGCATGGCCAGGCGGGCTGAACCCCCGGCGGGCCCCGCGCTGCGCTCGCTCTCGCGCGCGCAGCGCGGGCTCGCCGACCGCCTCGGCGAGCCCGGCCTGCGCGCGCTCACCTGGGCGGCCTCGGCCGCCGGCATGGCGCTGATCGCGCTGCTCGTCTACAAGGTCTTCGACCAGGCCGGCGAATCGGTCTCGCACTTCGGCCTCGGCTTCCTCACCGCCAACGTCTGGGATCCCGTCAGCCGCCGCTTCGGGGCCGCCTCCTTCGTCTACGGCACCGCCGTCAGCTCGCTGCTCGCGCTGGTGATCGCGGGGCCGCTGTCGATCGCGATCGCGCTGTTCCTCACCGAGCTCGCGCCCAGGCGCGCGCGCCGGCCGGTGGCCACGCTGGTGGAACTGCTCGCCGCCATCCCCAGCGTGGTGCTGGGGCTGTGGGGCATCATCGTGCTCGCGCCCTTCCTCGTCAACACGCTCGAGCCCGCGCTGCACTCCGCCTTCGGCTGGATCCCCCTGTTCGAAGGCTCGACCTCGCCGTTCGGGCTGCTGCCCGCGATCCTGATCCTCACGATCATGGTCGTGCCGATCATCGCCTCGGTCACGCGCGAGGTCTTCGAGACCGTGCCGGGCGACCTCAAGGAGAGCGCGCTCGCGCTCGGCGCCACGCGCTGGGAGATGGTGCGCATGGTGATCCTCCCCTACGCCAAATCGGGCATCGTCGGCGCCAGCATCCTCGGCCTCGGGCGCGCGCTCGGCGAGGCGATCGCGGTCACGCAGGTGATCGGCGACGCCACCGGCGTCCACGCCTCGCTGTTCGCGCCCGCCGACACGCTCGCCAGCCGCGTCGCCTCCACCTACCAGGGCGCCACCAGCACGCTCGAGATCTCCTCGCTCGCCTACCTGTCCGCGATCCTGCTGGTGCTGGCGCTGATCGTCAACGTGATCGCGCGGCTGATCGTCAGGCGCAGCACGCTGCGCATGCGCCGCGCCGGACCGCGTCCCGGCCTTGCCGTCACCACCGCGGAGGCGGAGGTATGAGCACGCCCGGCGGCGGCGCGACGGCCGGCGGCGCGGGCGCCAGGCACCCGCTGCTCGTGCCCGACCGGCGCCTGCGCCGGCGCAAGCTCGTCAACCGCACGATGGAGGCCACCGCCACGCTCGCCGCGCTGGTCGCCGTGGCGGTGCTCGCGCTGGTGATCGCATCGGTGCTGATCAAGGGCGTCAGCGCCATCAACCTCGACTTCCTCACCAAGGAACCGGCGCCCTTCGGGCAGAGCGGCGGCGGCATCGCCAACTCGATCGTCGGCACCGTGCTGCTGGTGGCGATGGCCAGCGCGCTCGCGGTCCCCGTCGGCATCCTCATCGGCATCCACACCTCCGAGTTCGCGCGCCCGTCGGTCGCCTCCTCGATCCGCTTCGCGCTCGACATCCTCAACGGCGTGCCCACGATCGTCACCGGCATCTTCGTGTTCGGGCTGCTGGTCGTGGGCCACGTGCAGAGCGGCTACGCCGGCGCCGTCGCGCTGGCGATCATCATGCTGCCGATCGTCGCGCGCTCCGCGCACGAAGTGCTCGCGCTGGTGCCCTCCTCGCTGCGCGAGGCCAGCCTCGCGCTGGGGGTGCCACGCTGGCGCACCGTCCTCACGGTGATCGTGCCGACCGCCGTCAGCGGCCTGATCACCGGCGCGCTGCTGGCCGTCGCGCGCGTCGCCGGCGAGACCGCGCCGCTGCTGTTCACATCCTCGATCGCCTCCACGATGGTCTCCACCGACCCCTCGAAGGCGCTGTCCTCGATCCCCGTGCGCATCTTCGAACTCTCGGAGTCGCCCAGCCCCGCCGAACACGCCCAGGCGTGGGCGGCGGCGCTGCTGCTGATCGTGTTCGTCATGCTGCTGAACGTGCTCGCGCGCAGCCTGTTCGGGCGCTCGCGGGCGCGCATCGCAAGGACACGGTGAGCAGTCATGCGCCCGGCGCACGGCCACCCACCCACGAGCCAAGGACGACCATGACCTCCGACGGGCATACTGAGGTGCACACAGAGATGAGCCAGCCCGAGCCGCAACCTCGAATCGCGCGCGAGGCCCCCGCCGAGCCCGCGCTGGCGGCGGCGCCGGACGCCGCGGAGATCCCCGCGGCGGAGGGGGAGCAGGCACGCGAAGTGCAGCTGCAGGGCCTGCGCGCCTTCTACGGCCAGGCCGAGCAGGTCAAGGGCATCGACCTCGACTTCAAGCCCAACCAGGTGACCGCCATCATCGGGCCCTCCGGGTGCGGCAAGTCCACCATGATCCGCTGCATCAACCGCATGCACGAGGAGATCCCCGGCGCCCACGCCGAGGGCAGGGTGCTGCTCGACGGCCTCGACGTGTACGACCACTCCGTCGACGTGGTCGCCGTGCGCCGCGCGATCGGCATGGTCTTCCAGAAGCCCAACCCGTTCCCCACGATGTCGATCTTCGACAACGTGGCGGCCGGCATGCGCCTCACCGGCAGGCGACGCCGCGGCCCGCAACTGCGCGCCACGGTGGAGCGCGCGCTGCGCAGCGCCGGGCTGTGGGAGGAGGTCTCCGATCGCCTGTCCGAGCCCGGCATCGGGCTCTCCGGCGGCCAGCAGCAGCGCCTGTGCATCGCGCGCTCGCTGGCGGTCGACCCCGAGGTGATCCTGATGGACGAGCCCTGCTCCGCGCTCGACCCGATCGCCACGCTCAAGATCGAGGAGCTGATCTCCGAGCTGAAGGAGCGCGTCACGATCGTGATCGTCACCCACAACATGCAGCAGGCGGCGCGCGTCGCCGACCGCACCGCCTTCATGCTCGACGGCGAGCTCGTCGAGGTGGGCCCCACCGAGGAGATCTTCACCACCCCGAGCGACCGGCGCACGGAGGAATATGTCACCGGCAAGTTCGGCTGAGGATCCCGACGGCGACGGCGCCGAGCCGCAGGCGGCGGCGCCCGGCGGCCCGCTGGCACACCAGGCCGAGACCCATGCCCAGGGACGCGCCCACTTCCAGACGCAGCTGCGCGAGCTCGAAGCCAACGCGCTCGGCGGCCTCGACCTGATCCTCGAGCAGCTCGACCGCGTGCTCGAGGCGCTGGCGCACCAGGACGTCGAGCTCGCGCAGATGGTGATCGCCGACGACGACCGCGTCGACGGTCGCTACCTCGAGGTCCACCAGGGCATCCTCTCGCTGCTCGCACTGCAGGCGCCCGTCGCCGGCGACCTGCGCCTGGTCGCCGCCCTGCTGCACCTGATCAAGCACATCGAGCGCATGGGCGACCAGTGCGTCAACATCGCCAAGCTGATCCCGCTGTCAGGGTACGAGCCGCCGGTGCGCCGCGAGGTGCTCGACACGCTCGCCAAGATGGGCGCGTTTGCGCGCTCGGAGGTGGTGCAGGCGAAGGCCGCCTTCGCCGGGCGCGACATCGAACTGGCCGAAGACCTGGTGCGCCAGGACCGCGAGATCAACCGCATGAACCGCGAGATCTTCCGCATGGCGATCGAGATCGGCGACGACCCCGACACGCGCGAGTGGGCGCTCTACATGACCCTCGTCGCGCGCGCGCTGGAGCGCATCGGCGACAACGCCGTCGACATCGGCGAGCAGGTTGCCTTCGTCGTCACGGGGCTGTTCCGCGAGTTCTCGGACTCCTCGCGCCCGCCCGGCGGGCGCGACAGCCCCGGACTCGGCAGCGTTTAGCGGGGGCCGCCGCGAGCGCAAATAGCGGGCGGATCGCCGGCGCGCCTGTGAAGATCCTGTGACGTTCGCTCGCGGGCCTTTCTCGTGGGGTCCGCTTCGCGTATATTGCGCCGCGATGAGCGCAAGCGTGAGCGCCGAGGAGGCGGGGGGCGCGGCGGCGGCACCTGATAGCGCTGGCGCCCCTGCATCCGGGCTTCGCATAGCGGTTCTCGACCGCGACAGCGGCTTCATCCAGGTTCTCAGCAAGCGCCTGGACCGGCTCGGGTGGGAGCACCGCGTGCTCGCCAGCCCGGTGCCCGCCGACGCCGTGGTGTCGATGCGGCTGAGCGCGCTGGTGGTCGACCTGGCGGTGCTGGGCCCGCAGGCCTGGGGCTGGCTGGAGCGCCTGTGCGAGGCGCTGCCAGAGCTCGGCATCGTCGTCTGCACGGGCCCCTCGACCGTGGCCCAGCGCGTGCGCGGCCTGCGCATCGGCGCAGACGACTGGATCACCAAGCCCTGCCACCCGGAGGAGGTGATCGCGCGCGTGCAGAGCGTCGTGCGCCGCCGCCGGCGCAGCGTCAGCCGCTCCGAGACGCAGCCGCTGCTGGCCGGCGAGGTCGAGATCCGCTCCGACCGCTTCCAGGCCTTCGTCGCCGGGCACTCGATCGACCTGACCAGGCGCGAGTTCGAGCTGATCGAGCTGCTCGCCGCGGCCGAGGGGCGCGTGCTCGAGCGCGAGGAGATCTACTCGCGGCTGTGGGGCTACACGATGGTGCGCGGCGACCGCTCGGTCGACGTGTTCGTGCGCAAGCTGCGCCAGAAGCTCGAGAAGGCCTCGCCGAAGTGGCGCTACATCCACACCCACTTCGGCATCGGCTACCGCTTCGCCGCCGAATCGGCCGAGGCGCGCGCCGCGCAGCCCGCCGCCTCAGCCTCCGAGTGGGGGGCCGGCGGCGAGCAGCCGCCCGCCGCCGCCTCGCCCGGCGCGGTGCCCGCCGATCAGGTAGAGCTCGCGCGGCCGCATCAGGGCGACGAGCTCGCCGACCGGGCCGTCCAGGCGCGGTGCTAGGGCGTCTAGGCGCACCACCGCCAGCCCTCCCTTCTTCAGGTCCGCGCGCGCCCCGGTGAGCTCGGCGATCACGCCGCTGAGGTCGGGCTCGTGCCCCACCAGCAGCAGGCGCGCGTCGGCCGCCCGGCCCGCGAACGCAGCCAGCGCCTGGCTCGCGTCGAAGCCGGCCGACAGCGGCTCGTGCACCGCCATCGCCGCGCGCTGGCGGGCGCTCCAGCTCTCGGCCGCCAGCTCGGCGGTCTGGCGCGCGCGCACGCGCGGGCTGCACAGCACGGCGTCGAAGGAGGCGCGCATGCGCGCCAGCGCCGCCCCCGCCGCGCGCGCCTGCTCGCGCCCGCGCTTGGTCAGACGGCGCTCCACGTCCGGACGAGCGCCGTGCGGCTCAGCGTCCGCGTGACGAAGTAGCCAGAGCTGACGAGCCATGCCGTTGGGCTCACCCTAGCGCGTCGTGTAGCGTGAGAGCATGAGCGTGGAGCAGCGCATCAGCGGCGATCCGGTGCGCGTCGCCGAGGACGGCGCCGCCTCGCTGACGATCGGCGGCGAGGGAATCGAGCCGTCCCTGTACCTCAACCGCGAGCTCTCCTGGCTCGACTTCAACGACCGCGTGCTGCAGCTCGCCGAGGACGAGCGCGTGCCGCTGCTCGAGCGCGTCAAGTTCTGCGCGATCTACACCACCAACCTCGACGAGTACTACATGGTGCGCGTCGCCGGCCTGCGCGACCAGATCGAGGCCGGCGTGGAGAACCCCAGCCAGGACGGCCTCACCCCGTCTGAGACGATCGCGCGCATCCGCGAGCGCGTGCTCGCGCTGGGCGCGCGCCTGACCGGCTGCTTCGAAGGCACGCTGCGCCCCGCGCTGGCCGCGCACGACATCCGCGTGGTCGGCGTCGCCGAGCTCGACGAGGAGCGCCGCGGCGCGCTCGCCCGGCACTTCCAGAAGGCGATCTTCCCGGCGCTCACGCCGCTGGCCGTGGCGCCCGGCCGTCCCTTCCCCTACATCTCCAACCTGTCGCTCAGCCTGGCCGTGCTGGTGCGCGACCCCGTCACCGAGCAGACCGTGTTCGCGCGCGTGAAGGTGCCCACCGAGATCCTGCCGCGCTTCGTCAGCGTGCGCCGAGACGCCGGCGAGCCGGCGCTGCTGGTGCCGCTCGAGGACGTCATCGCCAACCACCTCGACGCGCTCTTCCCCGGCATGGAGATCGTCGACTACGACGTCTTCCGCGTCACCCGCGACGCCGACCTCGAGGTCTCCGACGATGCCGCCGACCTGCTGCAGGCGGTCGAGGACGAGCTGCGCCGCCGCCGCTTCGGCGAGATCGTGCGGGTGGAGGTGGGCACCGGCTGCTCCCAGCGCCTGCACGACGCGCTGATCAACCTGCTGGCGGTTGAGGAAGACGAGATCTACCCCGTCGACGGGCTGCTCGACATGGGCTCGCTGTGGCAGATCGTGCGGCTGCCCGGCCACTCCGAGCTGCGCGAGGAGCCGATCGTCGGCGTCACCCACCCGCGCCTGCTGCACCGCGAGGGCGAGCGCCCCGACGTGCTCGCCGCGATGCGCGAAGGCGACCTGCTGGTGCACCACCCCTACGAGTCCTTCGCCACCTCCGTGGAGCGCTTCGTGGAGCAGGCCGTGGCCGACCCCAACGTGCTCGCCGTCAAGCAGACCGTGTACCGCACCAGCGACGACTCGCCGCTGGTGCCGGCGCTGATCGACGCCACCGAGCGCGGCAAGCAGGCGGTCGCGCTGGTCGAGCTGCAGGCGCGCTTCGACGAGCGCACCAACATCCACTGGGCGAAGGCGCTGGAGGAGGCCGGCGTGCACGTCGTCTACGGCCAGCCCGGCTTCAAGACGCACGCCAAGTGCGTGCTGGTGGTGCGCCGCGAGGGCGACGGCGTGCGCAACTACGTGCACATCGGCACCGGCAACTACCACTCCGCCACCGCGCGCCTGTACACCGACTTCGGGCTGTTCACCACCGACGAGCAGATCGGCGCGGACGTGGCCGATATGTTCAACTACCTGACCGGCTTCGGGCGGCCGCTGCACTACCGCAAGGTGATGACCGCGCCCGAGCACCTGCGCGACGGCATCATCGAGCAGATCGAGCTCACGATCGCCGCCCACGCGCCCGAGCGCCCGGCGCGCATCGCCATGAAGATGAACGCGCTCGTCGACGGCCGCTGCATCCGCGCGCTGTACGCCGCCTCGCAGGCCGGCGTGCGCGTCGAGCTGAACGTGCGCGGCATCTGCTGCCTGCGTCCCGGCGTGCCGGGGCTGTCCGAGAACATCCGCGTGGTCTCGATCGTGGGGCGGCTGCTCGAGCACTCGCGCATCTACGCGTTCGAGCGCAACGGCGAGCACACCGTGTACATCGCCTCGGCCGACCTGATGCCGCGCAACCTCGACCACCGCGTGGAGCTGGCGGTGCCGATCGAGTCAGAGGAACTGCGCGCCGAGCTGCTCGACACGCTCGCGCGCGCCTTCGCCGACAACCAGAGCTCGTGGGACCTCGACGGCGACGGCCGCTGGCATCGCCGCGGGCGGGCGGGACTGGCGTCCGGCGAACGGCCGCGCAACCTGCAGCTCGAGCTCGCGGAGCTGTACGCGGCGCGCGTAGCCTCCGAGCGCCCGAGCGGCGAGCCCGAGGCGCTCGCGCTCGGCGAGAGCACACGCTGAGGGCATGACCGGCACTCGCGCCGCACCCGCGCCGCCAGCCGTGCCCGGCGGCAAACCCAGCGTCGCGATCCTCGTCGTCGACGGCTTCCGCCGCCGCGGCCGCTGGGGGCGCGAGAACCGCGAGCAGGCGCTCAAGTACCCGTGGATCGAGCTGTGCCTGCGACAGGTTGCGCGCCACACCCAGGGGTGGGACTACCGGGTCTTCGTCTACGACAACACCCACCTGGCCTCGCACCGCGCAGCCATGGCCCGCTACCCGCTCGTGCAGGTGCTCCCGGCCGCCCCCGTCGCCGTGCTCGGCCGCACGCTCGAGCGCGCCCCCGCCGGCCAGCAGCTCGCGCGCCCGCTCGAACGCTCTCACCCCGGCGCCCTGGACTGGCTCGCGCGCCGCGTCGCGGGCAGCTTCGACTACATCGTGACGCTCGACAACGACTCCTTCCCGGTGCGCGCGGACTGGCTGGAGGTGCTCGTGGGCGGTTGCGAGGCCGGTGCGTCCCTCGCCGGCGTATATCGCGACGAGATGGCGCCGGAGATCGACCCGTTCATCCACGTCAGCGGACTGTGCGTGCGCGCGCGCGAGCTGCTCGAGCTCGGCGCCTCCTTCGGGCGGGACGCGAGCCCCGAGCAGGAGCACAACCAGGACGTCGGGCAGCGCATCACCTACGAGCTGACCCGCCGCGGGCGCCCGCTCGCGCCGCTGCGCCGCAGCAACGCGCTCAACTACCACTTCCTGCTCGGCGGCGTCTACGGCGACGTCATCTACCACCACGGCGCCGGCAGCCGCAAGGGCAAGTTCTGGACCTCGACCGACCGCGACGGCGACGAGCGCGTCAACGCCGCGCTGCGCGCCGCCGCCTTCGACGACCTCGACCGCCTGCTCGCGGTGCTCCGCGGCCAGGCCGACAACCACCTCGAGATCGAGCCGCTGTGACGAGCGGGCGCGCCCCGCGGCCGGCGCCCCGCGGCCGGCGCCCTGCGCTCACGCGGACGCCGGCGGAAAGCTCTCGAAATAGCGCTCGGTCGAGAACGCGCAGACGCCCGTGATCGCCGCGCGCCGGCGCGCCACGTCGCTCTGCGCCAGCCGACGCGCCGCCTGCTCGTATGCCTCCAGCCGCCGCGCGCGCTCCGTGAACGCCCGCAGCCGCTCGGGCTCGAAGTGCAACGTAGCGATCCGCATGCGGTCGTACAGCTCGGCCGCATCGCCGTGCGCCTCCGCGCCGCCGTGCGCCTCCGCGCCGCCGTGCGCCTGCACGGGGTCGTCCGCCCGCACGGGGTCGTCCGCGCCCGCCCGGCCGTCCGTCCGCGCGCCCCCGCGCGGCTGCGCGCTCCAGGCCTCGACCGCCGGCAGCACGCAGCAGCGAAAGCCCATCCGCCACAGGCGCACGCTCAGCTCCGCTAGCGCCGCGGCCGCCGAGCTGAAGCCGCCGTCGACGCCGCCGGCCGCGGCCAGCACGCGGCGGTCGAACGCGCACAGCTGCTCGCACAGCAGCCCCACCGTGGCCGGCTCCGCGCCGCCCGGATGGGCGAGCGGACGCGTCCTCAGGTCCTCGTCGACGAAGGCGCGCCCGCAGCAACCCTCCCCGATCGCCGAGCCGTGCGCGCGCACCGCCGGCGCGACCGCGACGGTGTGGCGCGCTTCGAGCGCCTCCCGCGCCGGCTCATACCAGGCGTCGCAGCGCTCCACGGCCGCGCCCGCCAGCAGCACGATCGCGCCGCGGGCGGCGGCGGCGCCGAGCGCCAGCGCTTGCGCGTCCCCCGGCGCGCGCTCGTGCTCGAGCTCGCGCAGCGAGAGCCGCGCGGCGTCCTCACCTGCCCCCGCCGCCTCCCGCCACGCCGCCTGCCAAGCGCCCGGCAGCCGTCCGCCGGACAGCACCTCGCTGCCGGCCGGCAGCGTCGGCGCGAGCGCCTCGGCGCCGGCGGCGCCGGCCGGCGCCAGCACCAGCGACACCGGCGGCTGGGAGGGATCGGGGCCCTCGCGCCGCGCTGCGCCCGCGCGCCGCAGCGTCGCTGGCAGGCGCTCCGCGCGCACGCCACCATCGCCGCGAGCGTGCGCGCGGATCTGCTCGAACACCGCCTCCGTCGCCGGGGTCTCCGCGGGCAGCGGCGGCGGCGCGAACGACGCCTGCGCCGTGTACGACTGGGCCGCCTCGGCGAGCGCGAGCTGCTGCGGGGAGATCGCGCGCTCCCCCCGCAGCAGCGCCCACGCCCGGTGGTTGTGGCGCAGCCCCGGCATCGCGAACGCCTCGATCGCCGCCCAGTCGCCGTCCTGCACGGGCGAGCCGAGGCTGGAGAGGAACTCGCCCAGGCGCTCGCACCACGCCACCGGGTCGGCGAGCACGCCGTCGTAGGTGCACACCATCGTCGGCCGGCCGGCCGCGCCGATCATCGCCGCGCGCGTGTAGCGCTCCCACAGGGCGAGCCCGAGCTGCGGTTCGTAGCGGTCGCGCCGCGCCAGCGAGTCGACGACCTCGAGCGGATGGCGCACGACGAGCACGTAGGCCGCGCGCGGGCCGAGCACGGCCGACCAGAAGGGCATCAGCACGCACGCGCGCGGGTCCTTCCACACCCATGGGCGGCGCGGGTGCGCGCGCTCGAGCCGCGCCAGCGCCTCGCCGCCGTGGCGCTCGAGCAGGCGTGCAAGCGCCGCCGCCGCGAGCGGCGGCGGACAGAACCAGGCGCCGCCGAGCTCGCCCAGGAGGCGCTCGTCGAAGTCCAGCAGCGACCTCGACTCCCAGTGCCCGCGGGGGTTTGCCTTGCGGCCGGCCAGCAGGTCCCGATCGCGGCACAGCGACAGGCCCATCAGGCTCACCAGCCGCGTCACCAGCGAGGTGCCGCTGCGGTGCATGCCGAGGATCACCACCCCCTCGAAGCCCGCCTCCTCGTCCCCGCCCCGGCGAGCGCGCGGCGCGAGCGCCGCGCGCGCCCGGTAGGCCACGCCGCCGACGTCCTTCAAGCGTCGCCTCAGCGACGGTGGCAGCGCCTTGCGCAGCGCCTCTTTCCTGTCGGTTGCCATGGCCCTCGCAGCGTCGCGTCAAGCTAGCAGCGCGCCGCCGTGGGGCGCGCGCGGCGCCCCGCAGCGCGCGCCAGCCGGCCTCGGCGTCGATGGTATGGTCGGCGAAGTGCGCATCGTAGCGATCATCCAGACCTACAACGAGCAGCGCTTCATCGGCGGCTGCCTCGCGCACCTGGAGCAGCAGGGAATACTCGCGTACTTGGTGGACAATGAATCGAGCGACGAGACCGTCGCGATCGCCGAACGCCACCTCGCCGGCAACCTCGTCGGCATCGAGAGCCTGCCCCGCGACGGCAACTACTCTCAGCGCAGGCAGCTCACGCGCAAGGAGGAGCTGGCGCGCAGCCTGGAGGCCGACTGGTTCATCCACCTCGACGCCGACGAACGCCGCGTGGCCAGCGAGCGCGGCCGCACGCTCGCCCAGGCGCTCGCCGAAGCGGACGAGGCCGGCTTCAACGCCGTCAACTTCCTCGAGTTCACGTTCGTGCCCACGCGCGAGGCGCCCGACCACGACCACCCCGACTACGAACGCACGATGCGCTCCTACTACCCCTTCCTGCCGCGCTTTCCTCACCGCCTGAACGCGTGGAAGCGCCAGGACGGGCCGGTCGCGTTGACCCCCTCGGGTGGACACGTGATCCGCTTCCCTGGGCTGCGGATGGCGCCGCAGTCGCTGTACTCGCGCCACTACCTGTTCCTCAACTCCGAGCACGCCGCCCGCAAGTTCGGCCCCGGACGCTACGCCCCGGAGGAGGTCGAGCAGGGCTGGCACGAGTGGCGCGCGAAGATGGACGCGGCGCTGATCGAGCTGCCCTCCGAGCGCGAGCTGCGCCACTACGAGGCCGACCACCTGCTCGACCCCTCGAGGCCCCGCAAGCAGCACATCGCCGAGCAGTGGGCGCCCCAGGACTCGCTCGTCAAGCGCCTGAAGCGGGCGGCGAGGCGCCGCCGGCGCAAGCTGCCGCGAGCGAGCGAGGCCGGCAGCTCGGCTTGACGATGCCGGGCGGGCCAGCGAGGGCGCGCGCGCGCATCCCCGAATTCTTCATCGTCGGCCACCAGAAGAGCGGCACCACCGCGCTCTACGAGATGCTCCGGCGCCATCCGCAGATCTACATGCCGCAGACCAAGGAGCCACGGTACTTCGCGAGCGACCTGCGCAAGAACCCACGCTCGCGGCCCGCGCTGGACACGTTCGCCGGCTACCTGTCGCTGTTCAACGAGGCGCGGCCCGACCAGCGTGTCGGCGAGGCCTCACCGGTGTACCTGCTGTCTCACACCGCCGCCGCCAACATCGCCGAGGTGCGGCCGGACGCCCGCTTGATCGCGATCCTGCGCGAGCCGGCCTCGTTCCTGCGCTCATACCACCTCCAATGCGTCCAGAGCCGCGTCGAGACCGAGCGCGACCTCCGCCGGGCGATGGCGCTGGAGGCGCAGCGGCGCGAAGGCAGGAGCATGCCCGCCAACGCCGCCTGGGCGCGCGAACTGCTCTACTCCGAGCACGTCCGCTACGTCGAGCAGCTCCGCCGCCTCGACGCGGTCTTCCCCCGCCGGCAGTTGCTGGTGCTGATCTACGACGACTACCGCGCCGACAACGAGGCCACCGTACGCCGCGTGCTGCGGTTCCTCGACGTGGACGAGACCGCGCGGATCGAGCCGGTCGACGCGAACCCCACGGTGCGCGTGCGCCGTCCGCGCCTGCACGCGCTCCTGCACGCGCTGTCGGTTGGCCGCGGTCCGGGGGCGCGGAGCCTCAAGCGCTCGCTCAGGCGGCTGACGCCGAGCGGCCCGCGGAGCAGGGCGCTCGCCATGGCCCGCCAGCACGTGGTCTACAGCGAGCCGCCGCCCGCCGACCACGATCTCATGCTCGAGCTGCGCCGCCGCTTCGAGCCCGAGGTGCTCGCCCTCAGCGAGTACCTGGGCCGCGACCTGACGTCCCTGTGGGGCTATGACCGGCTCGACCGCTGAGCGGCCCGCTCGCGCCGGCAGATAGTGAGGTTGCCGGACTGCGAGACCGTGAAGCCCTCGCCTGCGATCGCGCGGTGGAAAACCCCGTGGCAGTCGCCGAAGCTCGTGTCGCTGTGCAGCTCGATCGCGATGCTGTCGACGCGGGGAAGCCACGCCTGGCAGCCGTCGGCGAACACGACCGCCTCCGCCCCCTCGATGTCCACCTTCAAGATCGAGATGCGCTCGTGCCCCGAGTCGCGCAGCAGCGTCTCGACGCTCACCGCCGCGAAGCAGTCGCTCTCCCCCGGCCGCGCCTCCCGCACCTGCCTGCTCCACTCGCGCCCGTCGCCGTAAACGCCCTCGTCGATCACGAGCGCGGCAGGCGCCGACCACACCGCCGCCCGCAGCGCCCGAACCCGCTCCCCGAACGGCGCGGTGTTCACCTGCAGCATCTCGTAGTTGGCGGCGTCCGGCTCCACCGCGATCAGCTCCGCGCGGGGGTATCGCACCGCGAAGTACGCGCTGGCGTAGCCGACGTTGGCGCCGCAGTCCACCACCAGGCGAACGTCGTCCGCGTCGCCGCCCACGCCCGCATAGGCCCGCTCCACGAACACGTTGCGGAACACGTCCAGGTCGCTGCTGGCGGCACGCGCCGCCAGCGGCGGAGCGGCGGGCGCCGGCGAGAGCAGGTAGCGCCCTCCCCGGCGTCCCAGCGGCAGCCCCCGGCGCGCCGCCCAGAACCGCATCGCCCGGCGCGGCCCGAGCGAGCCGATCGCCGCCGTCACCGCGCGCGTGCGCCGCTGCACCGCGCGCCCCATCCGCCGCGCGAGCCTGAGCCACCTCGGGCGCTGCGACACTGAGCCGGCCACCGCGGGCCAGTCTATCCGCAGCTCAGCGCCGATTCCGCAGGGCAGGCCGCGCTCGCGCGCGCATTCGAGTCCGGACGCTAGTCCGGGCGTCCGATCGAGCGCAGCCACGGAGAACGATCCGTGCTGGGCGAGGTCACGGGTTTCGTGCTCGAACGTCCGATCATCGATATGGTTCCGTCCGATTGTAATCGAACTCTGCTGGGAAGGCAGCTGTGCGGCCATCGACTCGTAGACCTCTTCGTTCTCTTGGCACCATCAGCGCTCTGGTCAGCGCAGCGTCGCTGGCGTGGCTCGGGGGATCTGCCGGTTCGGCGCACGCGTACACGTTCGTTGCTCCGTACGTGGAGTGTGTCACTGAAACCATCCCACATATGCGATCGCTGGAAGCATCGTTGGCTCCGGCCGAAGACGCGACTGTGCTTGTCGGCACTCCGGTGTTCTTCACCGGCGACTCCGTCGCGGGGCTTTCGTTCGCCGTTGCTTCCTCGTCGACGCTCCTCGCCACTCCGAACGTCGACAGCGGCCTGGGATCGCCTGTCGCCGAACTGTCCTCATCCCCGCTGCCGACCTATTCGTACGCGTTCACGTCGATCAACGCGGCCGCGACCCCAGGAGACGTTTACTGGACGGCGTCCTTCCCGTCCAGCAGCATCCCGGCATGCGCGGGCGAAGGATCGAAAGCGGACACGACCAAGCCCCACACATTTACGGTTGTGGCGGTGCCGCCACCCGCGGCGCCGCCATCCACTGTGCCGCCAACCACGCCGCCAGCAGCGGCTCGGAAGCTGAGGGTGAAGATCAGCGCGCCCGACAGCTTCAGTCTCGCGCACGCCACGGTGCTCTATCGCGTCCACTGCTCCGCGAGCTGCACAGGTCAAACCTCATACCAGCTCCTGGTCGCGCACCGCAACGCGAGACCCGTCGCCGCACCCAAGCTCGGCCTAGGTGCAGACCCCGTGTCGATCACAAGCGAACTGGGTGGCGATCAACAGGTGCGCCGCCGCTACACCGGTCACTCGCTGCGAGCGCTAGGGAGGATCATGCACGCAGGCGGGGTCGTGGAGTTGCACATCAGCGTCGAAGTCACCGATTCCTCGGGCAACACGGTGGCAGCACACCGCGCCGCCAAGCTTCGGCCCTAAAGGAGGCTTTGGAGCGCACGGCAGCCGCCGAAGGCCGCAGCGAGGCTGAGATCGTGCGCTCAGCGCTTGCGGCGGCGACATCCGGGCACGCTTGTCCACCGTGGGCTCTGTTGCGCGCGCGAGCGTCCTCGAAGAGGTCGAGCGAGGCGCATACACCCTCGAGCCTGCTTCGTGCACACCTCCGTGTCGTCGTGGATGTAGGGAGCTGACTCCTGAGTAGGCCGTCCCAGGTGGGTGGTATTCGTCGTTTTGATGAGTCCCCGCAAACGCAAGCGGCGTGATCCTCGCCGTTCCGGCGAGCGGCCGCGTAGTAGATCCGGCCAGATTCCGGAGCCTGGGCCACCCTTCGAGGTGCTGTGGCATCCAGCGGCCGACGCTGAGCGTGCCGCGATCTCGGATGGAGCCGAGCGTGTTGCGGTTCAGCATGCCCGCGAAAAGCTTGAAGCGATCGGTGGGCGCCTTGGCGCTCCGCACAGCAGCGCGATCAAGGGCGAGGAGGGATCAGGACTGCGCGAGCTGCGTCCTCGGGCCGGCCGAAGTCGTTGGCGGCCTATCTACCGGCAGGTGCAGGCTGGCATCTTCGTGATTCTGGCCGTCGCTCCAGAGGCACAGATCGACAGGCGCGGCTTCGAGGCAAAGGTTCGTAGCGCTCAACAGCGCCTGCAAGAACTGGAGCCGTAAGCATGACGTACCGATAGCAGGCTTGTTATAATTGTGAAGGAACGATGTGAAGCTGACCGATCTGAAGACGAGCGAGCAAGCACTAGACGACGATCTGCACGACCCGGCCTTTCGGCGCGAGTGGGACCGCACCGCGGTCGCGCGTGCTGTCGCGTTGAAGGTGTTGGCGTATCGCACCGAGCACGGGCTTTCCCAGCGGGCGCTGGCGAAGAAGCTCGGCATGACCCAGCCACAGCTCGCTCGTTTGGAGGCCGGCGAGCACAACCCCACCATTGACACGCTCGCCCGCTTGGCTCAGACGCTGGACGTCGAGTTCGCCATCGACGTCCATCCCCGCCAGCGCACACCGAAACTGCTCAGCGGACGCGCCCGGCGCGGAAATGCCATCGCCTCCTACCAGACCGACACAGGGACGATCCTTCTGGCCGCCGATTGACGGGCGTCACTACGCCGCGTTCGGTGCCGGCAGCGCTTCCAGCGCCGCCCGCAGCTCGTCCACCGACTGGTAGTCAAGCCCCAGCAGATGGTCGTGCCGGTGTCGCACCACGCCCTGCTCGTCGATCACGATCACGGCGCGCTTGGTGCCCATGCGACCGTGCGCGCTGAAGAGCTTCGCCACCGCCCCGTCCACGTCGGCGAGCAGCGGCACGTTGAGGCCGTGCTTCTCGACGAAGCCCTGGTGCGAGTCGAGGTCCTGCGCGGAGATGCCCACCACCGTGGCGCCCAGCGCGGCGAGCTCCTCCGGGCGGTCCCGGTAGGAGCAGAACTGCTTCGCGCACACCGGCGTGTTGTCGCCGGGGTAGAACAGCAGCACCACGCGCTCGCCGCGGTGCGCGGACAGCCGGAACGGGCCGTCGGTGCCGGGCAGCTCGAAGTCCGGGGCCGGCTCGCCCGCCTGTGGCGTCTTGGTCATCCTCGCCACCCTACTCCACGGCGCCTCGTGCCCCGGCGCGAGCGACGGGGCACGCTCGCGCCGGGGCGCGCGAGATGCGCTAGAAGGTGGGCATGCGCGCACGCCGGATCGCCTGTCTCGCTCTCGCGGCGGCGCTGTGCGCGGCGCTCGCGGCCTGCGGCGGGGGCGCGCCGGCGGTGCTGCGCACGCCGACCGTGCGCGCCGCCGCGATCCCGAAGGCTGCGCACGCCGCCGGCGGGGAGCTGCGCGACTGGCCCGAGTTCGGGCTGGACCCGCAGCGCAGCGACGTCAGCGAACTCTCGAGCGGCATCGACGCCGCGCAGCTGGCGCGCCTTCGCCGCGTCACGGTGACGCTGCCGGGCACCGTCGACTCCTCCCCCATCTACCTGCACGACGTCAGCGTGCGGGGAGCCACGCACGACGTGGTCGTGGTCACCACCACCTACGGCAAGACGCTCGCGATCGACGCCGCCAGCGGGCGCATCCTGTGGACGTTCACCCCGCCCGGCTACGCCAGGTGGGCCGGCAGCGCGCAGATCACGGTGTCCAGCCCGCTCGCCGACCCCGACCGCCGCTGGGTGTACGCGGCCTCGCCCGACGGCCTCGTCCACAAGCTCTCGCTGGCCGACGGCAGCGAGGACCGCAGCGGGCGCTGGCCGGTGGCGGTCACGCGCGAACCCCTGCACGAGAAGCTGGGGGCGGCGATCAACATCGACGGCCCCGACCTGCTGATCGCAACCAGCGGCTATATCGGCGACGCCCCTCCCTACCAGGGCCACGTGGTGGCGATCGAACGCGCCGGCGGGCGGCTCGCGAGCGTGTTCAACACGCTCTGCGCCAACCGCCGCGAGCTGCAGCTGCCGAGCACCTGCCCGGCGAGCGACTCCGCGATCCTCTCGCGCGGCGGCGCGGTGGTGGAGCCCGGCGGCCGGCGCATCCTGATCGACACCGGCAACGGGCCGTGGAACGGCACCACCGACTTCGGCGACAGCGTGCTGGAGCTCACCTTCCCCGGCCTCGCGCTGCGCCAGTCGTTCACGCCCGTCAACCAGGAAGAACTGAACGACGGCGACCTCGACCTCGGCTCCAGCGCGCCGGCGCTGCTGGGCGAAGGCCGCGTGGCGCTGGCCGGCAAGGACGGGATCGTCAGGGTGCTGGCGCTGGCCAAGCTCGACGGGCACCCGCCCTCGGGCGCCCGCGCGCGCGTGCACCCGCTCGGCGGCGAAGTGCAGCGCCTCGCGCTCCCCGGCGGCGGCGAGCTGTTCACCGCCCCCGCGGTGTGGCGGCGGCACGGCCGCACCACCGTGTTCGTGGCCGACGAACACGCCACCGCCGCCTACGTGCTGCGCCGCGGTCGCCTGTACCGCGCGTGGGAAGCGCGCACGCCGGGCACCAGCCCGGTGATGGTGGGCGGCCTGCTGTACGTATACGACCCCGTCGCCGGCGGCATCTACGTCTACCGGCCCGACTCCGCGCGCGCGATCGCGCACCTGCCCGGCGAAGCGGGGCACTGGAACAGCCCGATCGTGGTCGACGGGCACGTGGTGGAGCCGGAGGGCGACGCCAACGCGCACCTGCTGAGCGGTCGCTTGGAGATCTTCAGCGCGAGCGGGTGAATCGATCATCTAGCCTCGAGCCGATGCCCGAATCGCTCGCCGGCCAGCTGCTGCTCGCCTCCCCCTCGCTGCTCGATCCGAACTTCGCGCGCACGGTCGTGCTGGTCGGCCTGCACAGCGAGGAGGGGGCGATGGGGGTGGTGCTCAACCGGCCCTCGACGGTCACCGTCGGCGAGGCGGTGCCGCAGCTCGGAGACGTGCTCGAGCCACAGGAGGCGGTGTACGTGGGAGGGCCCGTCCAGCCCAGCTCGGTGGTGCTGCTGGCGGAGTTCCTGGACCCGTCGCTGTCGAGCACGCTGGTGCTGGGCCGCATCGGCTTCCCCGCCCCCGACGCCGGGCTCGAGCGCCTGGCGGAGGCCACCGCCCGCCGGCGCGTGTACGCCGGCCACGCCGGCTGGGGGCGCGGACAGCTCGATGCGGAGCTCGCCGACGGCGACTGGATCGCCGACACGGCCCAGCCGCAGGACGTCTTCACCGACGCGCCCCGCGAGCTCTGGCGGGAGGTGCTCACGCGCAAGGGCGGCAGCTACGCGCTGCTGGCGCGCATGCCGCCGGACCCCAGCGTGAACTGAGCGCCGGCTGGCTACGCTTATGCCGTGCTGAAGCTCGCCGGCTGGTCCACCGCGCATCGCTGGTTCACGGCGCTCGCGTGGGTGGCGCTGCTGCTGGTCGCGGGCGCGCTCTCACGATCCGCGGGAACCAGCTACTCGAACAACTTCACGCTGCCGGGGACCGGCGCGCAGCACGCCTCCGACCTGCTCGAAAGCAGCTTCCCCACGCAGGCCGGGGACCGCGACACGATCGTCTTCGAGGTCGGCGCCGGCAGCGTGCGCGCCGCCGGCGTGCGCTCGCACATGAGCGCGATGTTCGCCAGGGTGCAGAGGCTCCCCCACGTCACGGCCGTGATCAGCCCGTACTCCCCCGCCGGCGCCGGCAAGGCGATCTCGGCGAACGGGCGGATCGCCTTCGCCACCGTGGTGTTCGACGAAAAAGCCAACCTGCTGCCGAAGGGCGCGATCGAACGGGTGGTCAGGACCGCGCGCGCGGCCGCACGGGGCGGGCGCGACGCGATCGAGGTCGAGCTCGGCGGCCAGGCGATCGAGCAGACCGAGCAGGAAGGCTTCGGCATCTCGACCGCGGTGGGCCTGCTCGCGGCGATCGTGGTGCTGCTGCTCACGTTCGGCTCGCTGACCGCGATGGGGCTGCCGATCCTCACCGCGCTGTTCGGGCTCGGCACGGGCCTGTCGGTGATCGCGCTGTTCACGCACGTGGTGGACACGCCCAACTTCTCCTCCGAGCTCGCCGCCATGATCGGGCTCGGCGTCGGCATCGACTACGCGCTGTTCATCCTCACGCGCTTTCGCGAGGCCTACCGCACGCCCGGCCCCGGCCATGAAGACGTGCGCGCCTCGATCATGCAGGCCATGGACACCGCCGGCAGGGCGGTGCTGTTCGCCGGCGCCACGGTGGTGATCGCGCTGCTCGGCATGATGCTGCTCGGCGTCGACTTCCTCTATGGCGTGGCGATCTCGGCGTCGATCGGCGTGCTCTTGATGATGCTCGCCTCGATCACGCTGCTGCCCGCGCTGCTCGCCTTCGCCGGCGCGCGCCTGGCGCGACCCGGCCGGCTCGCGCGCGCCCGCGCCGCCCGCGCTTCGGAGACGGCGGGCGCGCCCGGCACGACGGCGCGCACGCCGCGCGCGCCGGGGGCCCCGGACGCCGGCGCGGCTGCGGCGGCCGGCGGCGTGTGGCAGCGCTGGAGCGCGTTCGTGCAGCGCCGGCCCTGGCAGGCGGCGGCCGCGGCCACGCTGGTGATGCTGGCGATCGCGGCGCCCGCGACCGCGCTGCGGCTCGGCTCCAGCGACGCCGCCAACGACCCCGCGCGCCAGACCACGCACAAGGCCTACGAGCTGCTCGCGCGGGGCTTCGGAGCCGGCTTCAACGGGCCGCTGCTGGTGGTCGCGAAGGTGCCCAACCCGCGGCGCGAAGCGGCCGAAAACGGCGTGCTGGCGGTCGAAGCGCCGGCTGCCGGGAGCGCAGTGGAACGCCTGCGCACGGCGATCGCGCGCACGCCCGGCGTGGTGGCGGTGGCGCCGGCCAAGCTCAACCCCGCCGGCGACGTGGCGCTGCTGACCGTCTACCCGGACTCCTCGCCGGAGGCGTACGCCACCAGCCAGCTGGTGGAAGGGCTGCGCGAGCGCGTGATCCCGCCGGTGGCGGCAAGCGGCGGGCTGACCGTGTACGTCGGCGGCGTGACCGCCGGGGGCGTGGACTTCGCCGCCGTGCTCGCGCGCAAGCTGCCGCTGTTCATCGGCGTGGTGGTGCTGCTGAGCGCGCTGCTGCTGGCGATCGTGTTCCGCTCGCTGGTGATCCCGCTGCAGGCGGCGGTGATGAACCTGCTCAGCATCAGCGCCGCGCTCGGCGTGATCGTGGCGATCTTCCAGTGGGGCTGGCTGGGCGGGCTCGTGGGCGTGGAGCAGGGCCCGGTGGAGTCGTTCATCCCGGTGCTGCTGTTCGCGATCGTGTTCGGCCTGTCGATGGACTACGAGGTGTTCCTCGTCTCGCGCATGCACGAACGCTACGCGCGCACCGGCGAGCACGCGCGCGCGGTCGGCGACGGGCTGGCGCTGACCGGCCGCGTGGTCACGGCCGCCGCCGCGATCATGGTGTGCGTGTTCCTCTCCTTCACGCTGCTGGAAGGCCGCGTGATCAAGGAGTTCGGCCTCAGCCTCGCGAGCGCGGTGCTGCTCGACGCGCTGGTGGTGCGCTGCCTGCTGCTGCCGGCGGTGCTGCACCTGGTCGGCGAGCGCACCTGGCGCCTGCCCGGCTGGCTCGACCGGGCGCTGCCGCGGCTGCGGATCGAGGGCACGCTCGGGGCCCAGGAGGCGGAGCGCCAGGGCGAGGGCGGGGGCGCTCACGCCGGCGCGCCGCGGGCGCGCCCCGACCTCGCCGCAGAGGGAGCGGACGCCTGATCGGATCCGCCCGCGGGGCGGCGCTCGCCCTGCTGTTCGCCGGCGCGCTCGGCGCCGGGGGCGCCCCCGCGGCGCGGGCGGCTTCGAGCGCGCCCGCTCACGCTGCCGCGAGGGCCCGCGCCGACGCAGGCTCGCCGCCGAGCGCGCCCCCGCGCTCGGCGCTGGTCGTGTTCGCGGCGCTCGGCGAGCGCCAGCTGGCGAGCGTGCCGGGCCTCTCGCCGGGGATCATGTCGGCCGCGCAGGGCCGCTACTCGCGCGCGCAGCTGCTGCTCGACCTCGGCCAGGGCGCGCGCGTGGCGAGCTCCTCCTACCGCTCCCCGGTGCCGCCGCCGCTGGCGCTGCGCGCGGCGGGGGCGGGCGCGCTGGTGGTGGGCTGGGCGGCAGCGCGGGCGCGCGCGGAAGACGCGCCGCAGCTGCTGCGTCCGGGGCTGCTCGCCTCGCAGGTGCCCGGCGGCGCGGGCTACGCTGGGGTGAGCGGGCAGGACGACCTCGACGCGCTGCTGGCAGCCGACAGCGCGGGGCGCGTGCGCGCGCTGTCGCTGGGGGCCGCGGGCACGCTGCTCGCGCGCATCGCGGCGCTGCGCGCGCGCAGGCGCCTGGTGGTCGCCGACCTGCCCGCCGGCGCGGCGGGGCTGGCCGACCTGCGCAGCCTCGGCGCGAGCCGCCCCGCCGGCGAGCTGCTGGTGGTGATCGAGCGCGCCGGCGCCGGGCCGGGCCGGGAACTGCTGTGGAGCGCGGCCGCCGGCGGGCGGCTGGCGCCCGGCGAGGAGCTGAGCTCGCAGAGCACGCGCCAGCGCGGCCTGATCGCGTCGTTCGACGTGGCGCCGACGATCCTCGCGCACCTCCGCCTGCGCATTCCCGCGGACGTGCGCGGGCGCGCGCTGGAAACGGACGGCGCCCTGGGCTCCGCGGGCCTGCGCGCGCTGATGGCGCGGCTGCGCGTGATCGCGGGGCGGCGGCTGAAGGCGCTGGGCTGCCTGCTGTCGGCCTGGGCGCTGCTGGCGCTGGCCGCCGCCTGCTGGCCGCGGCGCGAGGCGCGGGCGCGCGCCTGGGCGATGCGCAGCGGCGCGCTGGGCGTGCTGTGGGCGCCGGTGGCGGTGCTGCTCCCGGCGGCGCTCGAGCCGGGCGCGGCGGTGGAGTACGCCGCGATCGCGATCGCCTGCCTGGCGCTGGGCGCGCTCAGCGACGCGCTGCTCGGCTGGCCGCGCGCGCTCTTGGCGCCGGCGGCGGGCGCGGTGGCGGCGCTGAGCGTGGACGCGCTGGCCGGCAGCGAGCTGCTGATGCGCTCGCTGCTCGGGCCCGACCCGGCGCTGGGAGCGCGCTTCTACGGCATCGGCAACGAGCTCAAGTCGGGCCTGGCGGTGCTGGTGGCGAGCGCCGTGGCCGGCGCCCTGTACCCCTCGCGGCGGGGTCGCCGGGCGGCGGGCACGATGGCGGCGGCGGGCGTGGCGCTGGCGGTGGTGGAGGGCTCGGCGCGGATCGGCGCGGGCGTCGGCGGGGTGATCCTGGTGAGCTTCGGCTTCGCGGTGGCGAGCGCGCTGCTGGCGCCGGGCGCGCTCACGCGCAGGCGCGCGCTGGCGGTGCTGGCGGCGCCGCTGGTGGGGCTAGCGGCGCTCGCCGGCATCGACCTCGCGACCGCGCACGGCGCCGGGCACTTCACCGGCAGCGTGCTGCACGCGCGCTCCGCCGGCGAGCTGCGCGACGTGATCGTGCGCCGCTACCGCGCCGCCTGGGGCGAGCTGCGCAACCACGCGATGCCGGCTGCGACGCTGCTGGCGCTCGCCGCCGGCGCGCTCGCGGTGCGCCGGCGCGCGCGCCTATTGGCCCCGGTGGGCGGCGACCCGGCCTTCGGGGCGGCGCTCGCCGGCGGCCTGGCGGCGGGCGTGGTGGGCGCGCTGGTGGAGGACTCCGGGCCGGTGCTGCTGGTGGTGGCGGTGTTCGCGCTGGGCTGCGTGTGCGCGTACCTGTGGGGCCGCCCGCGGCAGCCGGCCGCCAGCGCGCCCACCGGCGACTCGCGCTAGGCGCGGCGGCGCAGGCGCGCGCCCAGCCCGCGGGCGCCGGCGGCTGGTAGCCGCAGCCACCACGGCAGCTCGCGGTGCTCGCCGGCCAGCGCGAGCCCGTCGAGTGGCGCCTGCTTGGCGCACAGGAACGCGAGCCGCCGCCCGCGGCGGTAGTCCTCGAGGCCGAGGTGGTCCTCGAAGCGGTGGGCCAGCGGCGCAGTCTGGAAGCCGAGCTCCGCGGCCAGCTCGACCACGGCTTCACGCGAGGGCACGAGCACGAGGCGGTCGTCGACGGCGGTGAGCGCGTCTTCGAGGTGGCGCAGCTCGAAGTAGCTGTAGCGCACGGGCGTGAGCGAGGTCTCGATCAGGATCAGCTCGGCGCCGCTGCGAGCCATCAGCTCGAACAGCTCCACGGGCCTGGCGACCTGGTCGAGCAGGTCGAGGCACAGCACCACGTCGAAGCGTTCGTCGAGCTCGCCGGCGAACAGGTCGCGGTGCTCGAAGCGGTAGCGCTCGGGCGCGACGCCCTTGGCCTCGAACACCAGCTGCGCCTGCTCGATCGCCATCTGGAGGCTGTCGATGCCGAGCACGAACTCGGCGCCGGCTTCGATCGCGCGCAGCGACCACAGCCCGGCGTTGCAGCCCAGGTCGAGCACGCGCAGCCCCCGCAGCGAGCCGCCGGTGAGGCCGAGCAGCGCGTCGAACAGGTAGCGGTGCAGCTGCTCGGCGCGGTTGACGGACTCCTGCGAGAGCACCGGCGTGCGCGCGCCGCCGTCGAACTCGAAGCGGTAGTACCACCACGGGAAGGAGGCGATCCGCTCCTCCAGCTCGCTGCCGGCGATGGGTGTCACGGCGCCCTCAGAAGTCGCTGAGCGCGCGGCGGCGGCGCAGCACGAACACGAGCCCGGCGCCCACGAGGACGAGCACGACCACGATCGCACCGCCGACGATGTAGCGGAGTTTGTGGCCGGGGTGACCAGCCTTGCCCACGGTCTTGCCGTGGATGGTGAGAGGCTTGAGGTGGTGGGAGCGCACGAGCTTGGCGAGCTTGAGCTGGTGATGCGCTTCGTAGTGCGCGAGCACGTGCTGGCCGCTCTTCAAGATCACCCGCACCTCGTGCAACTTGGGGTCGAACCTCACCGATGCGACTTCGCCCGCGTCGAGCTGCGCCTCGAAGCTCTTCAGGCTCTCGGCCGTGTAGGCCTGCGATTCGCTCGTGACGCCGGCGGCGCTCACCGGCGTGACGAGCGCCGCGCACGCGAGCAGCGCCGCGCAAGCGGCCATGGCGGCGATCGCAGACAACCTTGTCGCGGGCGTCATCGCGCGTACCCTACCGTCGCCACCGCGTTCGTGCGGCGGCGCTCACACCCGGCCGGTGTCGCGGCGGTAGGCACGGATCGCCGCCGCGCTCAGCACGAGCGTCCAGGCCGCGATCACGATCCAGCCCTTCGCCGGCCAGCCATGGCCGCCGGCACCCACGTGGCTGGCCTGCACGAGCCAGTAGGAGGGCAGATACTGAGCGAGCTCCGGCAGGAAGCCGTGGTGGCCGAGGGGGAAGAAGGTGCCGCCCAGCAGCCCCAGCAGCGCCACCCCGCCGCCCATCGCCGGGCCGATCGAGTCGGGGGTGAAGAGGTGCCCGAGCGTGATCCCGAGCGCCGCGAAGGGGATCAGGCCGACGATGATCAGCCCGGTCATTCCCAGCCATCCGCCGGCGCTGAGGCTGACACCGAGGGAGGCGCCCGCGACATACAGCACCAAGAGGCTGATCAGCGCCATCATGTACGCAGTCAGCACCTTCGTGCGCAGGTACGCGCGCGGCGAGAGCGGGCTGATGCGCAGCTGCCGCGTCCAACCGGCCTGGCGCTCGGCCGCGATGCGGGCGCCGCAGGCCACCATCGCGTTCATGGTGCCGAACGAGGCCCACCCGATCATGAAGTACAGCGGCGCCGAGAGGCCCGTGCCGTCGATGTCGTGCACATGGCGGTTGGGCGCGGCCACCAGCAGGTAGATGATCAGCGGAAAGCCGAACGAGAGGATGAAGAAGCGCCGGTTGCGCACCGTGCGCAACAGCTCGAAGCGCGTGTACAGGAGCTGGTTCATGCCCCGAGCGCCTTCGCCGCCGCCTGCGCCTCGGCCTCTCCCGCCGGGTCCTCGGAGGTGAGCTCGAGGAACGCCTGCTCGAGGCCCGCGGCGGCGATCTCGATGTCGCGGGCCTGCGGATGGGCGGCGAGCAGCGCGAGGATCGCGGCGTCGGAGTCGGCGCACCTGAGCACGATCGCCTCGCCGCGGCGCTCGGCGCCGCTGACGCCCGGCAGCGCCCGCAGCGCGGCGAGCTCGGCGCCGGGCAGCGTGGCGCGGATCGTGCGCGAGCCGACCATCGCCTTGATCTCGTTGGTGGGCCCGTCGGCGACGATCCGCCCGTTGGCCATCAGCACCGCGCGGTCGGCGTAGGCGTCGGCCTCCTCGAGATAGTGGGTGGCGAACAGCACGGTCTTGCCGCGCGCGGCGAACTCGCGCATCGTCGTCCAGAAGTCGCGGCGGCCCTCCACGTCCAGCGCCACGGTGGGCTCGTCGAGCACCAGCAGCTCCGGGTTGCTGACGAGCGCGAGCGCGAAGCGCACCCGCTGCGTCTGCCCGCCGGAGAGCTTCTGCGTGCGCTGGGCGGCGATCCCGTCGATCCCGGTGAGCTCGAGCACCTCGGCCACCGCGAGCGGCTTGGGGTACAGCGAGGCGATCATCTCGACGAGCTCGCGCACCGACAGGTCGCGGATCAGCCCGCCGGTCTGCAGCATCGCGCCGATCGCGCCGCGGGCGATCGCCTGCTGCGGCGCACGGCCGAACACCGACACGCTGCCGGCGTCGGGCGCGAGCAGCCCCAGCAGCATGTCGATCGTGGTGGACTTGCCGGCGCCGTTGGGGCCGAGCAGCGCAACCGTCTCGCCGCGGGCGATGCCGACGTCGACGCCGCGCACGGCGCGGATCGGCCCCTGCGGCCCGCGGAAGGACTTCTCCAGGCCGCGCAGCTCGATCCGCTCGCTCACTTGCGCGCCTGTTTGATGGCCTTCTGGCGCTCGATCTTGGAGAGCACCAGCTTGCGCGGGCGCACCGACGCGGGCGTGACCTCGACGGCCTCGTCGCTGCGCACGAACTCGAGCGCCTCGTCCAGGGTGGGCCTGTGGTGGGTGTCCAGGCGCACCAGCACGTCGGCGGTGGAGGAGCGCATGTTGGTCAGGTGCTTCTCCTTGGTGGGGTTCACGTCGAGGTCGTCGGCGCGCGCGTTCTCGCCGATGATCATGCCCTCGTAGACCTCCTCGCCGGGGCCCACGAACAGCGTGCCGCGCTCCTGCAGCGTCATCAGCGAGTAGGTGGCGGTCTCGCCGCGGCGGTCGGCGACGAGCGCGCCGGTGGGGCGCGTGAGCAGCTCGCCCGCCCACGGCTCCCAGCCCTCGAACACGTGGTGCATGATGCCGGTGCCGCGCGTCTCGGTGAGGAACTCGGTGCGAAAGCCGATCAGCCCGCGCGCGGGCACCAGGTAGTCCATGCGCACCCAGCCGGTGCCGTGATTGGTCATGTGCTCCATGCGCCCCTTGCGCGCGGCCAGCAGCTGCGTGACGGTGCCGACGTGCTCCTCGGGCACGTCCACCGACAGCCGCTCCACCGGCTCGTGGCGCTTGCCGTCGAGCTCGCGCGTGAGCACGTGGGGCTGGCCGACGGTCAGCTCGAAGCCCTCGCGGCGCATCATCTCCACCAGCACCGCGAGCTGCAGCTCGCCGCGCCCCTGCACTTCATATGACTTGGCGCCTGCGACCGCGTCGATGTCGTTGACGCGCAGCGAGACGTTTCCGACGAGCTCCTGCTCGAGCCGGCTCTTGATCTGGCGGTCGGTGATCTTGCTCCCCTCTTTGCCCGCCAGCGGGGATGTGTTGACGCCGATCACGATCGACATGGCGGGCTCGTCGACGCTGATCACGGGCAGCGGCCGCGGGTCGAGGGGGTCGGCCAGCGTCTCGCCGATCGTGACCTCGGCGATCCCGGCCACGGCGATGATTTCCCCGGCCCCGGCCTCGGCGGCGTCGACGCGCTCGAGCGCCTCGGTGACGTACAGCTCGGCCACCTGCGCGCGCTGCACCTGGCCGTCGGCGCGGCACCAGGCGAGCTGCTGGCCCTTGCGGATGGTGCCGTTGCGCACGCGGCAGATCGCCAGGCGCCCCACGTACGGGGAGGCGTCGAGGTTGGTGACGAGCGCCTGCAGCGGGTGCTCGGGCTGGTAGGTGGGGGCGGGGATGCGTTCGAGCAGCAGGTCGAGCAGCGGCGCGAGGTCGCCGTGCTCGAGCTTCGCGCCGGGCTCGTACTCGAGCGAGGCCACGCCGGCCTTGGCGTTGCAGTACACGATCGGGAACTCGATCTGCTGCTCGTCGGCGTCGAGGTCGAGGAACAGCTCGTAGACCTCGTCGATGACCTCGGCCACGCGCGCGTCGGAGCGGTCGACCTTGTTGACCACCAGGATCACCGGCAGCTTGGACTCGAGCGCCTTGCGCAGCACGAAGCGCGTCTGCGGCAGCGGCCCCTCGGAGGCGTCGACCAGCAGCAGCACCCCGTCCACCATCGTCAGCCCGCGCTCCACCTCGCCGCCGAAGTCAGCGTGCCCAGGCGTGTCGATGATGTTGAGCTTCACCCCCCGGTAGTGCAGCGAGGTGTTCTTGGCGAGGATCGTGATGCCCTTCTCGCGCTCGAGGTCCATCGAGTCGAGCACGCGCGTGGCCACGTCCTGGCCCACGCGGAAGGCCCCGGACTGCCACAGCATGGCGTCGACCAGCGTGGTCTTGCCGTGGTCCACGTGCGCCACGATCGCCACGTTGCGGATGTCGTCTCGGGTTGCCGGCACGGGCGCACAGGCTAGCGGCGCGCCGAGCGGTCGCCGTGGCCGCGCTCGCGCGCGCTCGCGCCCCGAGCCGCCGGCGCGCACGCCGCCGCGCGGGGTAACGAGATCTTCACCGCCGCGCGCCGCCGCAGGGGAAGCCTTCAGCTCACATGGACGATCCGCTCGGCAAGCTGCACGGAGTCACGCTGACCCGCCGCGAGCTGATGCGCCGCGGCGGCTCGCTCGGCGCGGCGCTCGCCGGCATGTCCTCCGCCGGCGCCCTGCTGCGAGCCGGCTCGGCCCATGCGAAGAAGCTGCGCGTGCCGGACAGCCTGCCCAACCCGCGGGTGCCGGCGGGCACCGTCGACGAGGCGCTGCCGTTCGACCACATCGTGGTGGTGATGATGGAGAACCACTCCTTCGACAACCTGCTGGGGGCGATCTCGCGCTCGGGCCAGCGCCACGCGGACGGGCTGAGCTTCAACCACCGCGGCGAAGCGCTCAACAGCAACCCCGGAGCGGAAGGGCCGGTGCGCTCCTACCCGTTCCCCACCACGACCCAGGGCAGTGGCGTGACGCAGACGTGGAACGCCACCCACGAACAGATCGACGAAGGGCGCATGGACGGCTTCGTCACCTCCAACCACTCGATCCAGCCGATGGGCTACTGGACCGAGGAAGTGCTGCCGTTCGCCTACTCGTTCGCGCGCGCGTTCACGCTCGCCAACAGGTGGTTCTGCTCGGCGCCGTGCCAGACCTACCCCAACCGCCGCTTCCTGATGGCGGGGACCGCCTACGGCGACATCTCCACGAGCCTCGAAAGCCTCAAGGACCCGCCGCCGCCGAACGGCACGATCTTCGACCGCCTGCACGCCTACGGGGTCAGCTGGCGCAACTACTTCACCGACCTGCCGCAGACGGCGATCATCCCCTCGATCATCAAGAAGTACCCGGCGAACCTCTCGCTGATCGCGCAGTTCTTCGCCGACTGCGCGGCGGGCACGCTGCCCGCGGTCAGCTTCGTGGACCCCGAGTTCGGGGTGCTCTCCGAAGTTGGTTCGCTGCTCGCGAAAGTGCCGGGCCTCGAAGCGCTGGGCGCGAAGCTCGAGGAAGTCGGCGGCGACGAGGAGGACCCGCAGAACATGGCCTACGGAGAGTCGTGGGCGTACAAGGTGGTGAGCGCGGTGCTGAGCTCGCCGGCGTGGCCGCGCACGCTGCTGGTCTACACCTACGACGAGCACGGCGGCTACTACGACCACGTGCCGCCGCCGGCGGCGATCCCGCCGGACGAAATCCCGCCGGAACTGGAAGCGAGCGACATCCCCGGCGGCTACGACATCTACGGCCCGCGCGTGCCGGCGATCGTGGCCTCGCCCTACTCCAAGCCGAGCGCGGTGACCAAGAAGGTGCACGACCACACCTCGGTGCTGGCGACGATCGAGGCCAAGTGGAACCTGCCGGCGCTCACCTACCGCGACGCCAACGCGCTGACCGTGGCGGACTTCCTCGACCTCTCCTCGCCGGCGCTGCTGGAACCGCCGACGCTGACCGAACCGCCCTCGCCGCCGGCGGCGAGGCCCGCGGGGGCCGGCGCATGAGGAGCCTCGGCGCCTTCGCCCTGGCGGCTCTGGCGTTGGCGCTCGCGGGCGCCTGCGCGAACGCCGCCCCCGGCGCCGGCCAACGCGCCGGCCACGGCGGCCCGGCCCGCGCGGCGGCGAAGGGGGCGGCCCCCGCCAAGACCAAGCCCTACGCGCCGCCGAAGCTGCGCCACGTGTTCGTGATCATGCTCGAGAACGAGGACTACGCGAGCACGTTCGGGGAACCGTCGGCCGACCCCTACCTGGCCCAGACGCTGCCCGCCGAGGGGGCGCTGCTGGAGGACTACTACGCGACCGGCCACGAGAGCAACGACAACTACGTCTCCATCGTCTCCGGGCAGCCGCCCAACGTCGAGAACCAGGCCGACTGCCAGCACTTCACCAACTTCCTCGGCGAAGGCGCCGAAGCGGACGGGGTGGAGAAGGGCGAGGGCTGCGTGTACCCCTCCTCGATCCAGAACATCGGCACGCAGCTGAGCGCGACGGGCAGGAGCTGGAAGGCCTACGAGCAGGACATGGGCAACGACCCCAACCGCGAGACCGCCGCCTGCGGGCATCCGGCGATCGGCGCCAAAGACGAAACCCAGAGCGCGGTCGACGGCGACGGCTACGCCACCCGCCACGACCCCTTCGTGTACTTCCACTCCGTGATCGACGACCAGGCCTACTGCGACGAGCACGTGGTCGCGCTGGGGGGGCCGAACGGGGAAATGCCGGCGGCTGCGCTGGCCGGCGAGACCGGGCTGGCCACGGACCTGCGCAAGGCGGGCAAGACGCCCACGTTCTCGTTCATCACCCCCAACCTGTGCGAAGACGGTCACGACTACCCCTGCAAGAACGAGGCCGGCGGGGCCTCGGCACTGGCCGACATCGACCGCTTCCTGGAAACCTGGGTGCCGAAGATCACCGCCTCGAAGGCGTTCGAGAAGGGCGGGCTGCTGGAGATAACCTTCGACGAGTCCGACGGCCCGCAGTCCGACGCCACCTCCTGCTGCGAAGAGCAGCCCGGCCCTGGCTCCCCCCTGCCGGGCATCACCGGCCCCGGCGGCGGGCGCGTGGGGGCGGTGCTGCTCTCCCCCTACATCAAGCCTGGCACCGTCAGCGCCGTCCCCTACGACCACTACTCCTCGCTGGCGAGCTTCGAGTCGCTGCTGGGGCTGCCGCGCCTGGCCTACGCCGCCACCGTCCCCGCCACGTTCGGCGCGGACGTGTTCACCGCGGCGCGCTGAGCGAGCGGGGGGCGGTGGCGCAGCTAGCGGCGGGCGGCAGCGCAGCCTGGCGGCGGACGGCGGCGGGCGGCGGCGCAGCCTACCGGCGGGCGAGCGCGGCGCGCACGCCGGCGCGCAGCCCGAAGCGGGCGAGCGCGGCGGGGTAGCGCTCGGCCTCGGCGATCGTCTGCTCCAGGGCGGCGGCGAAGCGGCGGATCTCCTCCTCCTCCACCGTCAGCGCGGGCAGCGCCTTGATCACGTTCATGCGGTGGCCGGCGACCTGGCAGAAGATGCGGTGCCGGTGGAACAGCGGCACCGTGACGAGCTGCGAGAACAGCCCCGGCTGGCGGCGCTCGACCGTCTCCCACAGCCGCCGCGCGCCGGCGCCGGCGGGGGGGCCGAACTCGATCCCCCACATCAGCCCCAGGCCGCGCACGTCGCGCACCACCTCGAAGCGCTCCACCAGCGGCCGCGTGAGCTCCAGCAGCAGGCCGCCGAGGCGCTCGGCGCGCTCGAGCAGGCGCTCGCGGTCGAGCACCCGCAGCGTGGCCAGCGCGGCGGCGGCGGCGAGGTCGTTGCCGCCGAAGGTGGAGCCGTGGCGCACCGCGCGCTCCATCCCGTCGAAGACCCGCTCGAAGGCGGCGCGCGAGACCAGCAGCGCCCCGATCGGCACGAAGCCGCCCGACAGCGCCTTGGCCACGCACACCATGTCCGGCTCCAGGCCCCAGTGCTCGAGCGCGAGGAAGCGCCCGGTGCGCCCGACGCCGGTCTGCACCTCGTCGCACACGAACAGCGCGCCGGCCTGCCGGCACAGGCGCTGGGCGCCCTGCAGGTAGCCCTCGGGGGGGAGGTTGACGCCCTTGCCCTGCACCGGCTCCACCACGAACGCCGCCACCTCGCCCCGTTCGAGCTCGCGGCGGAGCGCGTCGAGGTCGCCGAAGGGAACCTCCACGCAGCCGGGCAGCAGCGGGCCGAAGCCCTCCCGGAACTCGGCGCCGCCGTTCAGCGACAGCGAGCCGAGCGTGAGGCCGTGGAAGGCGTGGCCGGCGTACAGCACCCGCGGGCGCCCGGTGGCGGCCCGCGCCACCTTGATCGCCGCCTCCACCGCCTCGGTGCCGGTGTTGGCGGGCACCATCGCGCCTACGCTCGCCGGGGCGCGCGCCAGCAGCTGCTCGGCGAGCACGCCGCTCAGCAGCGTCACCCCGAGCTGCGGGAGGTTGCCGGTGCGGGCGTCCATCACCTCTTCGATCGCGGCGATCGCCTCGGGGTGGTTGCGCCCGATCGCGAACACCCCGTAGCCGCCGAACAGGTCCAGGTAGCGCTCGCCGCCCGAGTCGATCAGGTGCGCCCCCTCCCCACCCGCCCAGGTCTTGTCGAACCCGAGCGTGCGCAGGATCCTGCTCATCTGCGGGTTCAGGTAGCGGTCGTTGAGGGCGAGCTCCTCGCCGGCGCGCGCCGCGATGATCTCGCTTACGCTGGGGATCGGCTCGCCGGGCACCGGCTGAGCGTAGCTCCCGGCGTCGCCGCCGGGCCCGGCGAGAGGGCGGGCGCGCCGTAGTAGATGCGTTTAGCGGCCACGCCGAGCGGGTATCATGAGACCAGACGCCGCTCCGGCGGCCTTTTCGGGGCGCAGGTCACGATCGAGGAAGGGAGTCGTTGCGATGCCTTCGACGGCGGTGAAGCCGGTTTCGACGCAGAAAGACTCGCCGGACCTGTTCGTGCGCTGGCAGCGGCACGGGGACGAGGCGGCACGCGAGACGCTGCTGCGCCAGTACACGCCGCTCGCGCGCGGGCTGGCGCGCCGCTACGGCCGCTCCTCCGAGCCCTTCGAGGACCTGATGCAGGTGGCCACGCTGGGCCTGCTGAAGGCGCTGGACCGCTACGACGCCGCGCGCGGCCACGCCTTCGCGTCCTTCGCGGTGCCCACGATCCTCGGCGAGATGCGCCGCTACTTCCGCGACTCGGGCTGGGCGGTGCACGTGCCGCGCGGCGCGCAGGAGCGCGCGCTGAAGGTGCGCGACGCGCAGGAGCGCCTGGCCAACCAGCAGGGTCGTGCCCCGACCGTCCACCAGCTGGCCGAGTACCTCGAGGTCGACATCGAAGATGTGGTCGACGCGCTGCAGGCGATCCAGGCCTACGAAACGCTGTCGCTGGACGCGCCGCGGCCGCGCGCCGACGGCGAGGTGGTGGCGTACGGCGACACGGTGGGCGAGGACGACGAGCGTTACGAGCTGGTCGAGCTGGACGCCACGATCGCCGCTGTGCTCGGGCACATCGCTCCGCGTGAGCGCGCGATCTTGCGCATGCGCTTCGTCGAGGACCTCACGCAGACGCAGATCGCAGAGCGCGTCGGCATCTCCCAGATGCAGGTCTCGCGTCTGCTGCGCCGCTCGCTCGAGCAGCTGCGCGCGATGACGAGCGCAGCCGACGCCTGAGAGCAGCCCGTCCGCGCCCGCCGGGCCATATAGTCGCTGCCCGATGGCCGACAAGCCGAACGTCATCCTGACGCTCCCGAGTCGGCCTGAGAACGTGCTGGTGGTGCGCCAGGCGCTGACCGGGCTGGCCGAGGGCCTGGCGCTCGACGCGGTCGACACCAACGACCTCAACACGGCCGTGACGGAGGCCTGCAACAACGTGGTGCTGCACGCATACGCCGGCCGGGACGGCGGCGGCGCGCCGGCGCAGGCGGACGGCGGCGGCGGCGAGCGGGACGGGGAGCCGCTGGAGGTGGAGGTGACGGCGCTCGAGCGGGAGATCTCGGTGGTGGTGCGCGACCGCGGCGTGGGCATGCGCCCGAGCGAGCGCCTGGAGGAGGACGAGGAGCAGCGCGGCATGGGTCTCGCGGTGATCGCGGCGCTGACCAGCCAGGTGGAGTTCGCGGACGTTCCGGGGGGCGGCACGGAGGTGCGGATGCGCTTCGCGCGCGCCAGGCCGGGGAGGCCGCTCGAGGCGGACGCGCCCGCTGCGGGCAGCGCCAACGGGGCAGCGATCCTCGCGCCGCTCCGGGGAAGCGTGCAGCTGCAGCTCGCCCCCGGCTCGCTCGCCAGGGCGGTGCTGCCGCGCGTGCTGTGCGCGCTGGCCGCGCGCGCCTACTTCACGGTGGACCGTATCTCGGACGTGCAGCTGATCGCCGCGGCGATCGCCGAGAACGCGCCCGGCTCGCTCGACGGCACGCATCTGGCCGTGGCCGTGAACGTGGCGCCGCGCAACCTCGACCTGCGCATCGGCCCGCTGCACGCGGGCCGCGGCCAGAGCGTGCTGTCGGCCGCCGCGGACGGCCTCGCGCCGGTGATCGAGCGCCTCACGGACGTGAGGCGCGTCGCGCCGCTCGGCGCCGGCGAGTCGCTCGAGCTGGCGCTCGTGGACCGCCGCTAGCGCCGCCGGTGCCGGCGCCGGCGCCGGCGGGCGGCGAAGCGCAGCATGGGACTGAGCGCGGAGCGGTTGTGGCCGGCGCGCGGCGCGAAGCCGAGGCGCAGCTTCAGCTTCCTGGCGCGCCTGCGGCGCGCGTGCGCGGCGGCGAGCCCGCGGGCGGTGAGGCGCACGCTGACCTTCGCCGTCCCGGCCTTCCTCAGGCGCACGGTCTTCTTGTGGACGCCCTTGCCGGCGATCGTCAGCCGTCCCGCTTCGGGCGTCCAGATCCTGAGCACCATGCGCCGTCCCCGCAGCCTGTGCGAGCGCAGCTCGATGGCGCAGCCGCTGACGGTGAGCTTCGTGTTCTGAGCGATCTTCGCGCCGCTCTGCGCGATC
The DNA here is from genome assembly GCA_035508735.1 of Solirubrobacteraceae bacterium. Lineage (GTDB taxonomy): Bacteria > Actinomycetota > Thermoleophilia > Solirubrobacterales > Solirubrobacteraceae > Palsa-744. The sequence goes on from DATJMM010000015.1 coordinate 43,597, forward strand.
AGCGTGGTGGGCGCCACGAGCGCGGCGTTGCACAGGCGGCCGTTGGCGGCGAGCGCCGAGTTGGGCCCGACCGGCAGGGTCACGGTGACGCTCGAGACCGGCACGTCGGGGATGTCTTCGAAGGTGGAGGTGGTGACGCTCGAGTGCGCGATGTGGGTCTTGCCCTGCAGCACCACCTCGAGGCCGTTGTCTCCGTGCAGCACGAGGTCGAGATCGGGGAAGGCTTCGGCGCCATAGGAGACGAAGTAGGCCTCGCCGGTGAGCGGGTCGGGGAGCACCGGCGTGCTCACGCTGACGGTGCCGACCTCCGAGCTCGACGCGCATTCGCCCGGCGGCGGGCCTTTTTCGAAGGTGGCCGCCAGGCACGCTTTCTGGAGCGTGGACAGGCGCGCCACGAGCTGCTTGGGCAGCTGCAGCTGCACGTAGCGCAGGTTCGCCTCATGGGCGGGCTGGGTGATCTTCACCTGGATGCTCGCGCCCTTCGGCCTGGTCGGCTTGGCCGCCGTCGAGGCCTTGAAGCTGGGCTTGAAGGCGAGCGCGCCGCAGTCGCCGACCTGGAACGGCGTGGACAGGCTCTGCGTGGCCCCTTCGAGCGAGCCGAGCGTGGATTCGGTCTCCAGCTCGCCGCAGCTGGTGGGGTTGAACAGGAAGCTCGAGCGGCTCACGTGCACCTGCAGGCTCTGCAGGCGCAGCGGCACGCCGCCGACGACGCTGGGCAGCGTGGCGGTGGCGGTGACGCGTCCGTCGTACGTGCCGACGGCGAGCGTGGCGCGCGTGAGGACCGTGCCGAGGTCGTAGGGGCCGGCGATCGCGGGCACCACCACCGACATGCCGTAGGGGGCGCCGTCGTAGGGGCCGGTGAGGTAGGCCTTGCCGGTGAGCGTGTACGGTTCGCCGCCCGCGCCGGCGGCCACCGTGACGGTGCCGATTTCACTGGCCGAGGAGCAGCTGCCGGCCTTGGCTTGCGCTTCGCCGCACAGCGTCACCGACGGGATCGCCCCGAGCAGCCCCTCGGGCAGCGTGGTGGAGATCTTCGAGAGGTACTGCTGGCCGCCGGGCCGCGTGAGGCTGAACGTGGCCTGGTCGTAGGCGCCGGCGTTCGCCGGGCTCGCCGGCGCGAGGCTCTGCGTGAGCGAGAACCCCAGCGGCGAGGCGCAGCCTTCGCCCGCGCCGTTGGCGTCGACGGTGAAGCCGCTGGCGGCAGCGCTGGCGGCCGGCTCGCCGCCGTACGGGGTTATGGCTGCGGCCGGCGCGACGGGGCCGCAGGCGAGCGGGTTGGCGAGCGGAGCGCGGGGGCCGCTCTTGAACTTGATGGCGAGGTCTTCGAAGGGAACCTGCGGCGCGCCGGCGAAGGTGGCGGTCAGCTGCCCGCTCGATTCGTTGGCGCTCACCCGGCCTTCGAGCTGCAGGCCCACGCCGTACTGCGGCGCTTCGCCAAGCAGGAAGATGCGGTACTCCCCGCCGGAGGCGGCCGTGGCCCCCGGTTCCGGCGTCCCCACGTAGACATGGCCGGTGAGCGACCCGTCGGGTATGCCCGGAGCGTTCACGCCGAAGGTGCCCACTTCAGAGCCGGCCGGGCAGTTCCGTCCTTCGTACTGTTCCTGGCTGCACGCTTCCAGTCCGTTCGCCGCCGAGGGGTTGAGCGTCATGCCTTCCGGCAGGGTGATCTGCGCCTGCTGCACGTCCGGCGAGTTGGGCCTGGACGGATCGTCGGTGTACTGCGGCACGTGCAGCGTGGTGAGGGCGCCGTCCGGCTGGTCGGACTGGGTGGTTTCCGGCGCGAGCGCGAACGAGGGCTGGAACGCGAGCGAGCTGCAGCCGGTGGCGGTGACCGGCGTCTCGTTGGCGGCCGCCAGCCAGTGCCCCGGTTCTTCCCATGAGTCCACGTGCAGGTAGGTGACGGGCTTTTCCGCGCAGGTGCTGGGCAGGGTGATGAACGACGCGGCTTTGCCCAGGTGGGTGTGTTCCTCCGGTATGCCCCAGAAGACCAGCTTGGACTCCACCAGTTCCGGTTCCGTCGCGATTTCCTTGATCTTGAAGTACTCGTGGTAATCGCCGGTGGGAACCCCGCTGCTTTCGGCGGTTGCCGTTTCCTTGTGCCAGCTGATCCCGCCTTCGAGGTAGATGTCGGTTGGTTTCAGACCTGCCAGCCTCAGTTTCGCGCTGTTGACTTCCACGCCGAAGCGGGCGGGCTCCCCCGGCTTGCGTTCCATGTTGTAGACGGGGAATTCTTCTTCGATCGTGGCTTTCACGATCACGGTCGCCGTCCCGGTCGCTTCGTCGACCCCGACTTGGCTCTCCGGCGGACACGCTTCTTTGTTCGAGTTGAGCTCCGCTTCAGTGCACTTGACTTCGGTCGCTTCGGGGTTGACGGCGAGACCCGGAGGCAGGTCGACGCGCACGTCCTTGACGTGGCCGATCGGCACTTGAGCTTTCAGGATGCCGTTTTCCGTGGTGGCGAAGCGGAAGTCGGTGATGCCGAAGTCCGGATGACCCGCCGCCTGCCGGTAGAAGTATTCGCTGTGGCCTTCTTCGACGTCGGAGTCTTTGCATTCGACGTTCGTGCAAGTGCCCGCTTCCCACTTGGTGAGCCCGAAGGAGAACGCCTCGGGTGAGAACGGGAATCCGCACAGCGCGGCGACGCACACGCTCGCCACGAGCAGCGCGAGGACCCGGCCGCGGACGGTGCTCGCCTTCTTCTGCACTCTCCCTCTCTCCCTCCAGCTCGTTGCGCGCGTGGCGCTCCTCTAGTGGCTCGGCACCGCGCGGTGCCTTCTCTCGAACAGCACGCCGCCCCGACCGATGCGGTAGACCAGGCCGGACAGCAGCGCACCGGCGAGCAGGTAGACGACCAGCGCGATGCCCCAGTCGACCGTGATCGCCCGCTTGGGGTGATGCCCGCTGAAGGAGATCAGCCCGCTGAAGGAGCCGGCGAAGAGGTTGGCGCCTTCGTGGACGCCTTCGACGATCGAGTTGGAGGCGTTGGCGTCGACGTCGCGCAGCACGATCGCCAGCGCGATCAGCAGCGCGATCAGCGTGGCGAGGGCCATCACGAGGCGCGCGAGGAAGATCACGCCCGCGCCGGCGCTGCCCACGGCGGCCGCGCCGACGTCGCGCACGCCGCGGCCTTGTCTCTCGCTCCTGAGCCTCATCTCTCCTCCTCGCAAAATTGGGGCGCGGCGCGCCGGCCGGCAAGCTTGCGGGCAAGACCTGGTCGGCGCGCCGCGTGCTGTCCCGCCTATATGGGCGAAGGCCGCCGGGGGAAAGCAGCTCCGCTCGCTGGGACAACACTGCAATACGGGTGTTGCCCCGGCCGGGCACGCCCTAAACGTGCTCCGCGTCGATATGGCCCGGCCGCGGACAGGGCGGGTTTTGCCCGGCCGTGCGCGGGAACCAGGCAGGGGAGCGACGAGGAGCGAGCGGATGGCAGCGCAGCGCCCCGAAGATGACGGTCACGCAAGCACGAACGGGAGCATGAGCGGGTCGCCGCAGGCCGGCGGACGGGTGATCGAGACCGACATCCCGGCGCGCCTGGACCGGCTGCCGTGGGCGCGCTTTCACTGGGTGGTGATCATCGGGCTGGGAACGGCGTGGATCCTCGACGGGCTCGAGGTCAACGTGGTGGGCTCGATCTCCAGCCGGCTGGGCGAACACGGCGCCGGCGCGGGGCTCACGATCGGCCAGATCTCCGGCTGGGCGGCCTCGCTGTACATCGCCGGCGCCTGCGTGGGCGCGCTGGTGTTCGGCCAGCTCACCGACCGCTTCGGGCGCAAGCGCCTGTTCATGCTCACGCTCGGCCTGTACCTGGTGGGCACGCTGCTCACCGCGCTGTCGTTCTCGCCAGGCTGGTTCTACGCGGTGCGCTTCCTCACCGGGCTCGGCATCGGCGGCGAGTACAGCGCCATCAACTCCGCGATCGACGAGCTGATCCCGGCGCACCACCGCGGCCGCGTGGACGTGGCGATCAACGGCAGCTACTGGGTGGGCGGCATCGGCGGGCCGCTGCTGGCGGTGCTGATGCTCAACACCAACATCTTCCCGCTCGACCTCGGCTGGCGCCTGTCGTTCGTGCTCGGCGCGGTGATCGGCCTGGCGGTGCTGCTGGTGCGGCGCAACGTGCCCGAGAGCCCCCGCTGGCTGTTCATCCACGGGCGTGAGCAGGAGGCGGAGAAGATCGTGCGGGGGATCGAACGCTCGGTGGCCGAGCAGAGCGGCGAGCCGCTGCCCGAGCCCGAGGGCGAGCCGATCGAGGTGCGCCAGCGCGCCACGATCCCGCTCGGCACGATCGTGCGCTCGGTGGCGTCGATGTACCCGCGCCGCACGATCCTCGGGCTGGCGCTGTTCATCGGCCAGGCGTTTCTCTACAACTCCGTGATCTTCGGCTTCGGCAACCTGCTGTCGCTGTACTTCCACACGCCGTCGGGCAACGTGCCGTACTACCTGGCGGTGTTCGGCGCCGGCAACTTCGCCGGCGCGCTGCTGCTGAGCCCCCTGTTCGACGTGGTCGGCCGCAAGCCGATGATCGCCGGCACCTACCTGCTCTCGGGCGCGCTGCTGATCCTCACCGCGGTGCTCTTCAAGCAGCACGAGCTCGACGCCACCACCTTCACCGTGTGCGTGTGCGTGGTCTTCTTCTTCGCCTCCGCCGGCGCCAGCGCCGCCTACCTGACCGTCTCGGAGATCTTCCCGATGGAGACGCGCGCGCTGTGCATCGCGGTGTTCTACGCGGTCGGCACCGGCATCGGCGGCGCGATCGGCCCGCAGGTGTTCAGCCGCATGATCAACACCCACAGCTACGAGCAGGTCTTCCTGGCGCTCGGGCTGGGGGCGGTGATGATGATCGTGGGCGGCCTCGCCGAGCTGCTGTTCGGGCTGCGGGCGGAGCGTCGCAGCCTGGAGAGCATCGCCAGGCCGCTCACCGCCGCCGGGCCGCTGTCCGCCTCCCGCGGCGAGGGAGCGCGGGCGCTCTCGAAGGCGTGAGCGCCCCCGCGCCGCCGCCGGGCTATGTCCAGTGCGCGCACTACCATTTGGCATCAGGCGCGAGCCTTTGAGCGCGCGGGGGTGGCGCGCCATACGACCCTGACGCTCAGAGCATGCGCCCGCTCACAACGTGCAAACCCTCACGCTCGAGCTCGAGCGACGCTGGCGGGCGCGAACCGGGCGGCCTTCAGCACGAGGCGCTGCTCTACGACGGCGGCGACGACGGCTTCGTGGCGTGCGTGCGCGCACCGCTGCGGCAGGCGCTCGGCGCCGGCGCAGCGGTGCTGGTGGCGGTCTCGCCGCCACGCGCGGCGGCGCTGCGCGAGGAGCTGGGCGAGCGCTGCCCACAGGTGGCCTTCGCCGAGCTGGCGCAGCTGGGACGCAACCCGGCGCGCCTGCTGGCGTTGTGGCGCGAGTTCGCCGGCGAGCGCGCGCATCGGGGGGAGGGGCCGGCGCTCGGCATCTGCGAGCCGGTCTGGCCCGGACGCACGCCCGCCGAGCTGGAGGAGTGCGAGCGCCACGAGGCGCTCGTCAACGTGGCCTTCGCCGAGGGACCGCGCTGGCGCCTGCTGTGCGCCTATGACCTCGACGGGCTCGAGCAGGATGCGATCGAGGGCGCGCAGCGCACGCACCCGCTGCTCTGGCGCGAGGGCGCCAGCGCCCCCAACGCCCGCTACGCGGGCGGCGCCGATCCCACCTGCGTGTTCGAGGGCGCGCTGCCCGAGCCGGGCGCGCCCGTCGAGCAGCTGCCGTTCGCGCTCGCGGACCTCGGCGCGGTGCGCCGCGCCATCGGCGCGTGGGCCGCCGGACAGGCGCTCGCGGAACCGCAGACGGAGGAGCTGGTGCTGGCCGTGGACGAGCTCGCCGTCAACAGTGTGCGCCACGGCGGCGGCGGCGGCACCCTGCGCTGGTGGCGGGAGGGCGCGCGGCTGCTGTGCGAGGTGCGCGACGCCGGCCGCATCGAGCAGCCGCTGGTGGGACGCCTGCGCCCGGCAGCGGGGGCCGTCGGCGGGCGCGGGCTGTGGCTCGCCAACCAGCTGTGCGACCTCGTGCAGATCCGCAGCTCCGCGCAGGGCACCGTGGTGCGCTTGCACAAGCTGCTCGGCTGAGGTCGCGGCCGCCCGCCGCCGGCGCGCGCCCCGCTCAGGCGGGCATGCCGCGCCCGCTCAGGCGGGCATCCCGTCCGCGGCCGCCACCGTCGGCAGGTGCTCGCCCACGCCGGTGATGCTGAGCAGGCGCTGCACCTGCGGCGAGCCCGGCGTGATCGCGAACTCCTGGCCGCGCCCGCGGCAGCGCTCGAGCGCCGCCAGCACCGCGCGCAGCCCGGTCGAGTCGATGAACTGCAGCTGCTGCAGGTCCAGCACCACCGCGGGCTCTGCCGAGAGCTCTTGCGCGTCCAGCGCCTGCTGGAGCGTCTCCGCGCTGGCCATGTCCAGTTCACCTGCGAGCGCCACCACCGCGCGTCCCGACGCGTCGTGCCGAAGCTCGATGCGGAGCTGATCGTTTACCCCCATCTTCACGATTTTATCGGAGGATCAGCGCAAGAACTGCCGATCGTCCGCCACGCACGCGCGCTCGCAGCTGGCTGCTAGTCGCTCAACCGCAGCGACAGCATCGCGATGTCGTCGCGCAGCCGGCCCTCGGCGCGCTCCAGCGCGGCGCGCTCGATCCGCTCCAGCATGCCCGCGAAGCCCGGCGCCGCCGCCTGCGCGCACAGCTCCGGCAGGCCACCCTCGCCCAGGCGCCGGTCCCCGCGACCCGCGTCGGTGAGCCCGTCGGTGTAGAGCAGCAGCGTCTCATCGCGGTCGACCTCCTCGCGCACCTCGCTCAGCTTGATCTCGTCGAGCACGCCCAGCAGCGTGCCCGGCGCGCCGAGCTCGCGGCAGCGTCCCCGCGCGTCGATCGCCAGCGGCGCCGGGTGCCCCGCCAGCGTCACCGTCAGGCGCGCGCGCTCGCCGTCGCGCCGGAACGTCACGAGCCCGACCGTGCACAGGTCGGCGGCCGGCGGCTGCCGTCGCAGCGCGTCGTGCAGCGTCGCCAGCATCGCCGCCGGCGCCTGTCCCAGCATCGCCGCCGTGCGCAGCGTGTGCCGCGCCAGCGCCGTCACGCCGGCGGCGCGGGGACCCTTGCCGCAGACGTCGCCGATCACCAGCAGCCAGCGATCGGGCCCGTAGGGCAGCACGTCGTAGAAGTCGCCGCCCACGTCGTTGAGCTCGCCGGCGGCGCGGTACAGCGACTCCACCTCCGCGCCGAGGATCCGCGGCAGCGTCTCCGGCAGCAGCGAGGCCTCGAGCATCTTCGCGATGCGCGTGCGCTCGGTGTACAGGCGCGCGCTTTCCACCGCCGTGCCGGCGCGACGGCCGAGGCGCACCGCCAGGTCCAGGTCGGCGTGCGTGAGGCGGCGGTGTTCCTGCGAGGAGACCAGCGTGATCGCGCCGAGCGTGCGCGCGGGCGCCGCCAGCGGCACGATGATCACCGCCGTGGCCTCGATCTGGCTCAGCAGCCGCAGGTGCTGCTCGTCGCGGGCGTAGGCCGCCAGGGCCGCCGGGTCGATGTCGGTGGCGATCAGCGGCTGCCCGCTGCGGATCACCTCCGCCACGCCCTGCGGGTCCGACATCGTCGGGCGGTAGGCGCGGTCGAGCGCGTCCGCCAGCGCCAGCTTGCGCGGATCGCTGTGGTGCACCGCCACGCGCTCGATCTCGCCGTCCTCGCTGAGCACGTCCACCGCGCACCAGTCCGCGATCCGCGGCACCGCCAGGCGCGCGATCCGCTGCAGCGTCTCGGCGTAGTCCATCGAGGAGGCGAGCACGCGGCTGGCCTCGGCCATGAAGCTTTCCGCCATCTGCACGCGCTTGACGCCGGTGATGTTCTCGTACACGTTGACCGCGTAGAGCACCTCGCCGTCGGCGTCCAGCAGCGGCGAGCAGCGCACCATCAGCCAGCGCTCCTCGCCGCTGTCGCGCACGATGTTGCGCACCAGCAGCGGCTCGGGCTGTTCGCCGGCGAACAGCCGGCGGCTGGGCATCTGCGCGAAGTCCAGCTCCCGGCCCTGCTCGTCCAGGACCACGAAGCGGGCCATCACCGAGCCGGGCTCCGCGGCCATCAGCTCCTGCGGCGAGCTCGCGCCCAGCAGCTCGGCCGCGGCCTGGTTGGCGAACACCATGCGCCCGTCGCGGTCCATCAGCGTGATCGCCTCGGCGAGGTTCACCAGCACCGCCTCCAGGCGCTGCTCCACGCCGCGCACCTGCGCGAACAGGCGCGCGTTGTCGATCGCCATCGCGGCGCGCCGCGCGAGCTCCACCGCCAGCTCCAGGTCCTCCGCGCGGTAGGGCGCGGACTCGCCCAGGCGCAGCACCGACAGCGCCCCCAGCGTGCGCCCGCGCGCCACCAGCGGCGCCACCGCCGCCGAGTGGTAGCGGTGCTCGATCATGAAGCGGGCGTGCTCGGAGCCTTGCGCGAAGGAGCTCAGCAGCATGCTCGACATCTCCTCGCGCAGCTCCGGCTCGCCGCTGCGGATCACGCGCGCCACCGGGTGCTCGCCGGCGGGGTCGAGCGGGTGGCGGCGGCGCATCCGTTCGAGCGCCGGCGCGAGCCCTGGGTCCGCCGAGGCCACCGCCACCTCGTCGATCGAGCCGTCCTCCGCCAGCAGGTCGATCGCGCACAGGTCCGCCAGGCGCGGCACCGTCAACATCGCCACCTGGCGCATCGTGGTCTCCGGGTCCAGCGAGCTCGACAGCACCTTGCCCGCCTCCAGCAGCAGCTCGACCGCCGCGTCGTGCGCGCCGGCGGGGCGCGTGCGCGCCGCGCCGGCGCCCTTTGCCTTGTCGGTTGCGAAGCTCATGCGAAGACCCGCGCCGGCGAGCCGCGGCCCCCCGCGCTTGCTGACGACGCTACCAGCGTCCATACCAGCGCCGAGACCCCCCATCGGCGACCCCCCCGACGAAGAAGCCGATCAGCCACAGCAGCACGGCGGCGATCAGCACGAGCCACAGCAGGTGCACGGCGAAGCCGAGCCCGCCGAAGACCGCGAGTATCAGCAGCAGGACGATTATCGCAACCATGTTCTCACCTCGAGCTTCCTTCTTGGCTTGGCGTCTCGCCTGCTGGCGGGACGCCACAGGGTTGCCCTGCGCGCACGATCGCCAAACCCCGCGCCGCCCTCTCCGCGCCTCACGCCGAGGCCCGCTCGACCCCGCGCAGCTCGAACCACACGCGCGTGCCGCCCTCGCGGTCGACGCCCCAGCGCGCCGCCTGGCTGTCCACCAGGAACAGGCCGAAGCCGCCGATCGCGCGCGCCGGGTCGCGTGGTTCCGGCGCGAAGCCGCTGCCGCTGTCGATCACCTCGACGCGCACCGCGCGCTCGCCGAGCACGCGCGCGCGCAGCGCGATGCCGCTGCGCGGCGGCGCGTCGGAGTGCAGCACCGCGTTGGAGACGAGCTCGGAGACGAGCAGCGCCAGCGTGGCCCCGTCCACCGGCGGCAGCGCGCTCTCGGCGCTGAAGTCCCTCACCGCCGCGCGGGCCAGCGAGGGCGCCTGCGGATCTCGCTCCAGCCGCAGGCACAACGTGCGCGCTGCGGCACAGCCGGCCGGAACCGGCTCGCGCGCGGCCAATGGCGAAGCAGTCGGGCGCTCCTTGCCGGTCGACTTCTCCGCGGGCGTCATCACGGCGGTGGCGCCTGCACGAACGGGAGCGCCGCGTCGGCGCCGGTCATGCGCAGCACGAGCGTCGCGGCCTCGTGGCGCGGAGCCGTCAGCGAGATGCGCCAGCCCTCCTCCTGCGCGCGCCTGCACAGCTCGATCAGCAGCCGCAGGCCCGATGAGTCCATGAAGCTGACGTCGCTCAAATCCACCTTCAACTCGCTGGCCTTGCTTCCGCCTATGCTCGCGTCGACCTGCCGTTCGACGACCGGGATCGTGCTGAGGTCCAGTTCGCCCTCGATCGACAGCGTTACGGTTTCCCCCTGCACCTGCTCGCTAATCTCGATCCTGCCCGCGCGCGCCATCGTCTTTACGCCGCCGAGCCGATCGTGGGGACGCGGGCGAGCGTCGGCGAGGGCGTCGTCTCCTCCCCGCCGCCGACCCCCCCGGTGCGGCGCAGCGCGAGCACCGCGGTGTCGTCGGCGTGCGCTCCGCTCTGGAAGGCCTCGAGCGCGCCGGCCAGGCCGTCCATCAAGGCCGCCGCCGACTCGCCGGCGTGCGCCGCCAGCGCGTCCCGCAGCCGTGCCGCGCCGAAGCGCCGCTCGTGCTCGTCCTGGGCGTCGGTGACGCCGTCGGTGTACGCCACCAGCACGCTGCCCACCTGCAGGCGCACGCTGAACTCCTGCCAGCGCGCGCCCGCGAAGGCGCCCAGCAGCGGGCCGTGGCCGCCCAGCGGGCGCACGCCCGCCGCCGAGCAGCACAGCGGCGGCGGGTGACCGCCCACCGCCATCGTCACGGTCTCGCCCTGCACGCGCAGGCACAGCGCGGTGCACACCGACAGCTGCGCGCGCTTCTTCAGCGTGGTGTCCACCAGCGCCAGCAGCGTCGCCGGGCTCGAGTCGAACTCCGAGGCGGCGCGCAGCGTGTGCCGCACGAGCGCGGTCAGCGCGGCCGCCTCGATGCCCTTGCCGGTCATGTCGCCGATCGCCACCATCCACGCGTCCGCCAGCGGCCACACGTCGTAGAAGTCGCCGCCCACCATGCTCGTCTCGTGCGCCGGCACGTACATGCTGGCGAGCTCGTACCCCGGCATCGCCGGCAGGCGCTCGGGCAGCAGGCTGCGCTGCAGCGTGCGCGCGATCGCCGAGCGCTCGCTGTACAGGCGCGAGTTCTCGATCGCGGTGGCGGCGCGCGCCGCCACCTGCTCGGCCAGCTCCACGTCGTGCCGGTCCAGCACACGCGCCGACTCCGCCCCCAGGGTGAGCGCGCCGAGGATGCGCGCGCCGAGGCGCATCGGCACGATCAGCGCCGAGCGCAGCCGCAGCGCGCGCAGCAGCTGCAGGTGGCGCTCGTCGCGCGCCGCGCGCGCGAGCATCTCATCGTCGATGCGGGGGTGGAGCACGGACTGTCCGGTGGACAGCACGCGCCCGAGCGCCTGCGTGGGGTCGACCCGCTCGGGTAGGTGGGCGTGCAGCTCCTGCGCCACCGCCAGCTGCTCCGGGTCCATGTGCGCCAGCGCCACCGTGCGGCGGTCGCCGTCCTCGTCGAGCAGGTCCACCGCGCACCAGTCCGCGATGCGTGGCACCGCCAGCTGCGCCACGTTGTGCAGCGTCTGCTCGTAGTCGAGCGAGGAGGCCAGCGTCTCCGCCGCCTGCGCCAGGAACGAGCTGCGCAGCTGCGCGCGGCGCAGGCCGGTCACGCCCTCGATGATCATGATCGTGGCCTCCGGCTCGCCCTGCTCGTCCAGCAGCGGCGCCGCCTTCAGGAGGTTCCAGCGCTCCTCGCCGCTGCGCTTGTGCACCGTGCGGATCAGCAGCGGTGGCGCCGGCTCGCCGCGCAGGATGCGCACCGAGGGGATGTCGTCCATCGCGATCTCGCGCCCGTCCTCGCCGCGTACCTCGTAGTCGTCCATGATCGCGCTCGGCGGCGTCTCGCGCAGGCGCTCCCAGCTGTCGAAGCCCAGGTAGTCGAGCGCCGCGCGGTTGGCGTACAGGAAGCGGTGGTCGCGGCCGCGGATCGTCACCGGGTCCGACAGCGCGCCCACGATCGCGTCGAAACGGCGCTCCGCGCCGCGCAGCGCCGCGCGCAGCTCCTCGGTCAGCCGCTCCCGCTCGCGCTCGGCCGCGCGGCGCTCGCTCACGTCGAGCACGAACGCGTGGAAGGACCAGCCTCCCTCGCCGTGCAAGGCCGACACCGTCACTTCGGCGGGAAACTCGCTGCCGTCGCCGCGCAGCGCGTCCAGCTCGATGCGCCGGTCGAGGATGCGACGCTTGCCCTCGGCGAGAAACCGCTCCAGGCCCGCGCGGTGCGCCGCGCGCAGGCGCTCCGGCACGATCAGCTCGGCCACCGCGCGTCCCAGCGCCTGCTTGCTGGAGATCCCGAAGATGCGCTCCGCGCTGGGGTTCCAGTAGCTCACCACCCCGCGCTCGTCCATCGAGATCACCGCGCTGTGCGCGTGGTCGAGGATCAGCTCTGTGACGTCTGCGCTCACCCGCACGATCATCCTCCCACGCCCCGCACGACGCGGCAGGGACGCCGCGCGCGCCCCTCTACTCATCGCTCCCGGCCAGCGCCGGGGCTGGCGTCCGCGCGCGCGCCGGCGGCGCGACGCGCTTGTCCGCCAGCCGCTGCGCGAGGCGGCTGGACAGCGCCATGATCGTGAGCGCGGGGTTGGCCGAGCCCTGCGTGGGCATCGCGCTGCCGTCCGCCACGAACAGGTTGGGCACGCCCCACACGCGGTGGTCGGAGTCGATCACGCCGGTGTCGGGCGACTCCGACATCGGGCAGCCGCCCACCAGGTGCGCGTAGCGGTCGATCGTGAGCACGTCCTGCGCCTCGGCTGCCTCGAGGATGCGGTGCAGCGTGCGCTTGGCGTAGGCGATGTTGGCGCGGTCGTTCTCGCACTGGGTGTAGTCCAGCCGCGCCACCGGGATGCCGTTGCGGTCGGTCTCCGCGGCCAGCGTCACGCGGTTCTCCGCCCGCGGCAAGAGCTCGCTGATCACGCCGAGCGTGTACCAGTGGTTGTAGTCGCGCATGTACTCGCGCAGCGCCTGGCCCCAGTGGCCGTCCGCCAGCACGTGCTCGGCCCAGCCGATCGGCAGCGGCCCCACCGTCTGGATCGAGAAGCCGCGCACGAAGCCGCGCCGCTCGTCGGTCTCGTAGAACTGCTCGGAGTTGATCTCCGGCGGCGGCGCCTTGTACATGCGCATCTCCTGCTCGAAGCGCCCGGCCACCTGCGGCGCGCCCTGCACCATGATGCCGCGGCCGAGCAGGTCGTTGTGGTTGCCGATGCCGTGCGGGTGGCGCGCGCTGGCGGAGTGCAGCAGCAGCCGCGGCGTCTCGATCGAGTAGCCCGCCACCGTCACCGCCGCCGCGGCCTGGAAGCGCTCCTGCCCGTCCTGGAAGTAGCTCACGCCGGTGCAGCGCCCGCGCTCGTCGGTCTCGATCCTCGCGGCCATGCACTCGGCGCGGACCTCCACCCCGTGCGCGAGCGCGTCGGGCACGTGCGTGATGAGCGGCGAGGCCTTCGCATTGACCTTGCAGCCCTGCAGGCACAGCCCCCGGTAGATGCAGTGCGGGCGGTTGCCGAAGGAGCCGTTGGTGATGCCCACCGGCCCCACGCGCATCTCGATGCCCAGGCGCCTGGCGCCCTCCCACGCGCGCAGCGCGCCGCCCGCCACCGGGTGCGGCCCGTGCGGGTAGCCGTGCGGGTCGCCCCACGGCCACCGCTCCCCCGCCACCGGCAGCTCGCGCTCCAGGCGTTCGTAATGGGGCTTCAGCTCCCAGTAGGAGATCGGCCAGTCGGCCGCCACGCCGTCGCGGCTGCGCACCTCGAAGTCCGAAGGGTGAAAGCGAGGCGTGTAGCCCGCATAGTGGATCATCGAGCCGCCCACGCCACGCCCGGAGTTGTTCTTGCCGAGCTCCACCGGGTCCTCGCCGCCGATCACCCGCGGCTCGGTCCAGTACAGCGCGTGCGCGCCGGCCTCGTCGGAGACCCAGTCCTCGTCGGGGTCCCAGAACGGGCCCGCCTCGAGCACCAGCACGCGCCAGCCGCGCCGCGCCAGGCGCTGCGCCAGCGTGGCGCCGCCGGCGCCGGCCCCCACGATCAGCATGTCCACCTGCTCGTCGGCTCCGTAGCGGCGCATGCGCTCGCGGCCCGGCACGCCGCGGCGGTCGCGCTCGAGCAGGAATGCGGAGTCGTTCTCGAAAGGGCGCCGGGCGCCCTTGGCGGCGACGCGCAGGCGCTCGCGCAGGCGCCCGCCGCGAGCGCCCGCGCTCGGGTCCGGCCCTGCGCCGTTGTGCCCTGCGCCGTTGTGCCCTGCGCTCACTCGAGGCCCCGCTCGTGCACGTCCTCGACCGGGTCTGCGACGAACTCCTCCGGGCGCTCCCACTGCTCGCGCTGGCCCTCCCCCAGCCGCGCGAAGCCGCGCGGGTGGGCCGGGCCGCCGAAGCCGATCTCGTTCCACGCCCAGGGGTGCGAGTAGAAGGCGCCCAGCACGCCGCGCATCAACACCGACCAGGCCTTCTGCACCGGCAGATCCCAGTCGAGCTCGCCCTTGGCGAAGCGCTCCACCAGCTCGTGCTGGAGCTGCGAGCCGGCGCCGGCGAAGCCGTCCTCGCTGCCCGCCTCGCGCGCGCTGCGGTCCAGCAGCGCCGCCGCCCGTCGCCAGGTCTCGGGGTCGGGCGGCAGGTCGTGGTGGCGGAAGCCGTCGAGCTCGCCGGCGCAGAACTTGGCGTCGACCATCGCCAGCACGGGAATCCGCGGCTCGGCGTGCTGGGCGGTGACCACGTCGCAGAAGGCCGCCAGCGTGCGCGCCTCCGCGGGCTCGAAGAAGCGGATCGCAGGCACCTGCGCGACGCGCTCCAGGACCACCCGGCGGGTCGGCTCGTCCCAGTGGCGCACGCTGTCCAGCACGTCGTAGTCGGGGTAGCGCCCGCGCATCTGCGGCGTCACGCCGTGGCGCTGGCGCGGCAGGTGCGGCGGCGGCTGCGGACCGGTGTGCCCCCCCTGCTTGGGCAGGTGCGCGGCCCCCACCGGGCTCAGCGCTCCCGCCGCGCCGCCGCCGCCGCCAGCCCCATCGCGCCCACCAGCGCGAGCGAGCCGGGCGCGAGCAGCGGCGGGCCCATCACGATGTTGTAGAGCGGCTCGGAGAAGCCGCCCGGACGCTTGCGTACGCCCTGCACGTGCGTGTACGCGCCCACCAGGCCGTCCAGGCAGTACAGCGCCGACAGCGCCGGCAGGACGGTGGTGGCGGCGCGGCGCGAGCGCACGCCGGCGAGCGCGGCGGCGCTCAGCAGCGGCGACAGCGCCACCGGCGTCCACATCCACTTCTCGCCGAACGATCCGCGGAAGTGCTCGAAGTAGATCTCCAGCCCGAGCGGCAGCGCGCTCGCCGCGGTGGCGGCCGACAGCGTGCGCTGCGCGCGCCCTTCGCGCAGGTTGCGTGCGAGCCGGGCGATCATCGGTGCGGTATCAGCTCCGGCAGCTTCTGGCGCAGCGACTGCGCCACCATCTGGCGCCGCCCCGGATCGCCGTGCAGCACTGCGGAGGCGAACGCGCGCGCCTGCTCGATCGTGATGTGCGGCGGCAGCGGCGGCACCTCGGGGTCGCACACCACCTCCAGCACGGTCGGGCGGTCGCTGCCGAGCGCGCGCTCCCAGCAGTCGCCAAGCTCCGCCGGGTCTTCGGTGCGGATGCCGTTCAGGCCGATCAGCTCCGCCCAGCGCGCGTAGGGCACGTCCGGCAGTTGCTGGGACTCCACGAACTTGGGGTCGCCGGACATCGCGCGCTGCTCCCAGGTGACCTGGTTGAGGTCGCGGTTGTTGAGCACCAGCACCACCAGGCGCTGGTCGGCCCAGCGCTCGCGGTACTTGGCGATCGTGATCAGCTCGGCCAGCCCGTTCATCTGCATCGCCCCGTCGCCCACCAGCGCGATCACCGGCCGCTCGGGGTGCGCGAACTTGGCCGCGATCGCGTACGGCACACCCGCGCCCATCGTCGCGAGCGTCCCCGACAGCGACGCCTGCATGCCCGCGCGCAGGCGCACGTCGCGCGCGAACCAGTTGGCGGCCGAGCCGGAGTCGGAGGTCAGGATCGCCCCGTCGGGCAGGCGCTTGGATAGCTCGTGGAAGACCAGCTGGGGGTTCACCGGGGTGGCCGGCGCCTCGGCGCGCTCCTCGATAACGCGCCACCACGCGTGCATGTTCTCTTCCACGCGCTCGCGCCAGGAGCGGTCCTGCTTGCGCTCCAGCAGCGGCGCCAGCGCCGCCAGCGTGAGCGCGCTGTCGCCGACGAGGTTCACCTCCATCGGGTAGCGGATGCCCACCATACGGCCGTCGAGGTCGACCTGCACGCCGCGCGCCTTGCCCTCCTGCGGCAGGAACTCCGAGTAGGGGAAGCTCGAGCCGACCATCAGCAGCGTGTCGCACTCCTGCATCATGTCCCAGCTCGGCCGGGTGCCCAGCAGGCCGATCGAGCCGGTCACGAACGGCAGATCGTCGGGTACGGCCGCCTTGCCCAGCAGCGCCTTGGCGACGCCCGCACCAAGCAGATCGGCGATGCCGATCACCTCCTGGGTGGCGTGCAACGCCCCCGCGCCAACCAGCATCGCCACGCGTTCGCCCTCATTGAGGACCTCGGCCGCGCGCTGCAGATCGGCATCGCTGGGGACAACCCGCGGTGCGGCGTAGCCAGGACCCGAGTGGACGGTTCCGTGAGCGTGGGGTGGGGTCGGCACCGCAGGCTCCATCTGCAGATCGTTGGGCACTATCACGCAGGTCACGGTCCGTTCGGAGAGCGCGATCCGCATCGCGCGGTCAATCAGGTGGCGGATCTGCCCCGGCTCGGTCGCCATCTGCACGTACTCGTGGGCGACATCCTTGAACAGCGTGGTCAGATCGACCTCCTGCTGGTAGTTGCCGCCGAGCCCGAGCCGGGCCTGCTGGCCGACTATCGCCACCACCGGCTGATGGTCGAGCTTGGCGTCGTACAGGCCGTTGAGCAGATGGATCGCCCCCGGGCCGGACGTCGCCAGGCAGACCCCCGCCTCACCCGTGAATTTCGCGTGCGCGCAGGCCATGAACGCCGCCATCTCCTCGTGACGAACCTGGATGAACTCGGGACGTCCCGAGCCGCGCCCGAAGGCGCCGATGATCCCGTTGATGCCGTCGCCGGGATAGCCGTAGATCCGCTTCACGCCCCACTCGTTCCCGAGCCGGTCGAGCAGATGGTCGGCGACGGTTTCACTCATGACGTTCCCTTTCGGTGAGGCGGATTGCGCCGCCTCGTTGACGGCGGCCGGTGCGCGTTTGCTACCCGCGTCTTGGCCGCTCAAACAGTCGCCCCGGCTGATTACTCCTCACGGCGCTCGGGTAGGAGTCAAACCCGTGGCGGCACTCGCAATACGGCGGCGGCACGCCTCGGACCTGGAGCGTTTGGTGAGGAGATGACGATGGAGCACAGCGTTGAGTCAAGGCCCAAGCCCGGTGCTGAGCCGGGGCGGGAGGCGTCACGGGCGGGCGCCGGTGACGGCGGTGACGGGGTTGAAACCGGCACGATCGAGACCACGGTCCCGGCGCGCCTCGACCGCCTGCCATGGGCGCGCTTTCACTGGATGGTCATCGCCGGCCTTGGAACCGCCTGGATCCTCGACGGGTTGGAGGTCAACGTCGTCGGTTCGATCTCGAGCCGCATCTCTGAGCACGGTGCCAACACCGGCCTCAC